>DASZVY010000045.1:0-142206 GCA_035546855.1 Nitrobacter sp.
CCGCCGAGGCGGGCGATCGCCCGGATTCCCGTCGGCGAGGTCACGTTGATCTCGGTGAGATAGCCGTCGATGACGTCGATGCCGACAAAGAGCAGTCCGCGCTCTCGCAGCGCCGGACCGACCCGCTCACAAATCTCGCGCTCGCGCGGACTGAGATCGGTGGCCCGTGCCGCGCCGCCGCGCACCATGTTGGAGCGCAGGTCGTCAGCCGCGGGGACGCGGTTGACCGCGCCGGCGAATTCGCCGTCGACGAGGATGATGCGCTTGTCGCCGGCCTTCACCTCGGGGAGAAAGCGCTGGATCACCCACGGCTCGCGGAACGTCACCGAGAACGTGTCGAAGAGCGAACCGAAGTTCATATCCTGCGGCAGGATGCGGAATACGGCCGCGCCGCCGTAGCCGTGCAACGGCTTCATCACGACCGCACCGTGCTCGGCGCGGAACGAGTTGATCTCGTCGAGATCGCGCGAGATCAGCGTCGGCGGCATCAAGTCCGCAAAATTCATCACGAACATTTTTTCCGGCGCGTCGCGCACGCTGGCCGGGTTGTTGACGACCAGCGTCTTTGGATGAATGCGCTCGAGGAGATGAGTCGTCGTAATATAAGCGAGATCGAACGGCGGATCCTGCCGCAGCAGCACCACGTCGAAACTTTCCAGGTGAGTACGACTGGCCTCGCCGAGCGTAAAATGATTGCCCTCTTCGTCGCGCACGGTGAGCGGATGGATCGGCGCTACCAGATCGTTGCCGCGCAGCGAGAGCTTGTCCGGCGTGTAGTAGGAAATGCTGTGGCCGCGCTTCTGCGCCTCCAGGAGCAACGCGAACGTCGAGTCGCCGCGGATGTTGATGCGCGCAATGGGGTCCATCTGAACGGCGACTTTGAGAGGCATGGATTTTTGTCCGGTGGTTGTCAGAAACAGGAAACGGGTCGGTCGCCCCATCAGGTGCTGGCGTCGAACGCTGCCAAGAGATGGCGTGGCAAGCGTCGCGGCGCAATCAGCATGGCGTCGAAACGCAGTTCGAAATTTGCATGTTCGGGATGCGCCATCAACCAGGACTCGGCGGCGCCGATGATGCGCTGCTGTTGTCGCGGCGTGACGGCGTAGGCGGCGTCATCGAGGCTGGCCCGCGCCTTGACCTCGACGAAGGCCAGCAGGTTGCGCCGCCGCGCCACGATGTCGATCTCGCCTTGAGGCGTGCGGAAACGTCGGGCCAGGATGCGGTAACCCTTGGCGATCAGGTAGGCCGCTGCGCGGGCTTCCGCCGACAGACCGGTATTGAAGGCGGCCACCCGTTCGGGCGATGCGGGCTGGCCTTGGGTCTTGCTCCTGTCAGTCGCCATCGCCGCTCCGTTTGGCGAGATCGAGGGCGCGCGCATAGACCTCGCGCCGGGGATGGCCCGACAATTCGACCGCATGAGCAACCGCGTCCTTGACGCTTCCGGTCTTCAGGGCTGCGCTCAAGATCGTATCGAGTTCGTCCATGCTCATGACGTCGGCATTGGCGGGCGGAGGCCCGACGACGAGCACGAACTCGCCGCGCGTCTCCAGCGTCGCCGCGTCGCGCGCCAGTTCGGCAAGGGGGCCGCGGCGGACGTCTTCGTGCATCTTTGTCAGTTCGCGGCAGATCGCGGCATCGCGGTTGCTCATGGCCGCGGCGAGGTCGGGGATCGTATCCTGAACGCGGGTGCCGGCTTCGAACATCACGATCGTGGCGTCGATCCGCGCGAGTTCGGCGAGCCGCGAGCGCCGCGCGGTCTGCTTTGCGGGCAGGAATCCCTCGAAGAAAAACCGGTCGGTCGGCAACGCCGCAACGCTCAACGCCGCCAGGACCGACGAGGGGCCGGGCAGCGCAGTGACCGCGTAGCCGGCGGCGCAGGCCTCGCGCACCAGCTTGAAGCCGGGATCGGAAACCAGCGGCGTGCCGGCGTCGGAGACCAGCGCGACGGAGCCGCCCTGCGCCAGGTGACGCAACAGTTTGGGGCGCGCCGCCGCGGCGTTGTGCTCATGATACGGCCTGAGATCGGCGGATATTGCAAAACGCTCCATCAGGCGGCGGGTGATGCGGGTATCCTCGCACGCCACGATGTCGACGCCGGCGAGTGTTTCCAGCGCGCGCAAGGTGATGTCGCCGAGATTTCCGATCGGCGTTGCGATCAGATGGAGACCCGGCGCGGCTTTCCGCGCGGTCAGACGATGACCGCCGATCGCAAAGGCATGGACGTCCGGATCGGAAGCGGCCGGCGGCGACAGCGGCGGGGCGGATGTTGCGCGCATGAGCCTTGTCTCGTGTTTCGGTTCCGACCTTGCGCGGAATGAATTTCCAGCCGTTACCTTAGCGGGAATCGCGTATTGTGTGACCCCGTCTTGCGGCTCGTGGCGATGCGGGGTACTTGCCCTGCGGGACTTGATCGGCGATCAGGTCCAAAAGTCGAGGCGGACATAAACCTTTTGTTTTGGTTAACTATTCGTCGACAATATGCCTGAATTCTCGCCTTCTGATCGGGCGGAGGTCAACGAGTACCCGCTTTCCGAAGTTCGTGATACATCGCAACACCTGCTTAACGAACTTCGGAAAGCAAAGGGTACCAGCAAGGCTTTGATTCTAGTACCGCTTTCTATCTGAAGTTCCTGAACGAGACTCGCGGCTTGCGGTGCAGGAACTTCAGATAGGCGGTACTAGCCACTCCGGAAGCGGTCAACGAAAGATTTGTAATGGCGGATTCGCTCGATCCCAAATCGAAGCGTTCGGGGGCTACCCGCCGGACGGCCTTGGGTCTCGTTCTCGGTGCGCCGTTGCTTGGCGCCTGCTCGGGCGTGCAGCAGACGCTGACGAATAACTTCGGTTCGTCTCCGGCCCCGGCGGGGCCGCCTCAGCAGCCGATGACGGTCGGCGCAGGGCAGGTCAAAGTCGGCCTCATCCTGCCGCTGTCGGCGCAGGGCAATGCCGGCGTCGCGGCTCAATCCATGAAGAACGCCGCCGAGATGGCGCTGTCGGAATTCCAGAATCCGAACATTCAGCTTCTGATCAAGGATGACGCCGGCTCCCCGCAGGGCGCGCAACAGGGGGCGCAGCAGGCTCTGGACGAAGGCGCCGAGATCATCCTCGGGCCACTGTTCGCGGCATCCGTGCCGGCGGTCGCTCAGGTTGCGCGGCCACGCAACATTTCGGTCATCGCATTTTCGACCGATTCGAGCGTCGCCAGCCGGGGCGTCTATCTCCTGAGCTTCCTTCCGGAATCCGACGTCAACCGGATCATCGAATATTCGGAAAGCATCGGCAAACGCTCGTTCGCGGCGATGGTGCCGCAAAATGCTTATGGCAACGTGGCGGAAGCTGCGTTCAAGACGGCGGCGAGCCGCCGTGGCGGCCGCATTGTCGTATTCGAGAAGTATGGGTCCGACCGCTCCGGCCCGGCGCGTAACGTCGCACAGGCGCTGCGCGGCGCGGATGCGTTGTTTATCGCCGACGACGGCGACGCGGTGGTGTCGGTCGCGGACGCGCTGACCGCCGCTGGCGCGAACCTGAAAAACGTCCAGTTGCTCGGCACCGGGCTATGGGACAATCCGCGGGTGTTCGCGAGCGCGGCCCTTCAGGGTGGCCTCTACGCCGCGCCGGATCCGTCCGGCTTCCGCAGCTTCGCCGGCCGCTACCGTGCGAAATACGGCGGCGAGCCGGTGCGCACCGCGACGCTGGCCTACGACTCGGTCGCGCTCGTCGCCGCCCTCGCGCGGACCCAGGGCAGTCAGCGCTTCGCACCCGAGACGCTCACCAATCCGTCCGGCTTCGCCGGCATCGATGGGTTATTCCGTTTCCGCGCCGATGGCACCAATGAGCGCGGTCTTGCGGTGATGCGCGTCACCTCCGGCGGCGGCCAGCCCGTCGCGGGATCGCCGAAGAGTTTTGGCGCGTAAATAATTTTGCGTTAGGCGGCGAGGTCGGCGACCACGGCATCGAGCACGGGAAAGCCGTCCTGCGTCACGCGCAGGCGGCCGTCGGCGCCGATCGCGATCGCGCCTTCCTCGCGCAGCATCGCGATTCGGCCGGGATCGAGCGGACGGCCCGATAAGGCTGCATAGCGTTTCGGATCGATACCCTCGGAGAGGCGCAACCCCATCAGCAGGAATTCGTCGGCGCGTTCTTCGCTGTTGAGCAGGTCGTCGGTGACGATACCGTGACCGTTGGCCTCGACGCGCATCAGCCACGCTTCGGGTCGCTTTTCGGTTGCGACCGCATGGCGGATGCCGTCGATGTCGAGTCGGCCGTGCGCGCCCGGGCCGATCCCGGCATATTCCTGGCCACGCCAGTAAACCAGGTTATGCTTGCACTCCGCGCCGGGGCGGGCGTGATTGGAAATCTCGTAAGACGGCAAACCGTGCGCGGCGCAAACCTCCTGTGTGAGGTCATAAAGCGCGCGTGCCGTGGCCTCGTCCGGGGTCTTCAATTTGCCGGCGGCATGCAGACCGAAAAACGGCGTGCCTTCCTCGATGGTGAGCTGATAGAGCGACAGATGCTCGGCGGCTTCCGCGATCGCCTGCCTGAGTTCATCGGCCCACATCCGTGGCGTCTGGTCGGGACGTGCATAGATCAGGTCGAACGAATAGCGATCGAAGGCCGCGCGGGCGATCGCAACCGCATCGAGCGCCTCGCGCGCGGTATGCAGGCGTCCGAGCGCTTTCAGCGAGGCATCGTCGAGCGCCTGCACGCCAAGGGATACGCGGTTGACGCCAGCCGCGCGATAGCCGCGAAACCGCGTGGCCTCGACGCTGGTCGGGTTGGCTTCCAGCGTCACCTCGACGTCGCGGGCGACGCGCCAGCGTTTCGCGATGGCATCGAGGATGGCACCGACGGTCTGTGGCTGCATCAGCGACGGCGTGCCGCCGCCAAGGAAGATGGAGGAGACCTCACGGCCGGGCACGCGCGCCGCCGTGGTCTCGATCTCGCGCGCAAAGGCGCGCGCGAACCGGTCCTCATCAATGGCCGCGTGCCTTACGTGGCTGTTGAAATCGCAGTAGGGACACTTCGACAGGCAGAACGGCCAATGCACGTAGACGCCGAACGCGGGATGAGTGTCAGCGCTGGTCAAGACAGATCTCCGCCAGCTTCACGAAAGCCCGTGCGCGATGCGACAGTCCGAGACCGATCGGCGGAAGCCCATGCTTCTCGACGCTGGTCATCTCGCCGAATGTGCGCGCGTGCCCGTCCGGCAGAAACGCCGGGTCATAGCCGAAGCCGGCGGTGCCACGCGGCGGCCATACCAGCGTGCCGTCGACGATGGCCTCGACCTCCTCGAGATGGTCGTCAGGCCATGCCACGCACAGCGCCGACACGAAATGCGCCTTGCGCCTGTCGGGCGTGGTTGCGCCGCGCTCCTGCAGCAGCCGCTCGATCCGCGCCATTGCTGCGGAAAAATCCTTGGTCTCGCCCGCCCAGCGCGCGGAATAAATGCCGGGCGCGCCGTCGAGCGCATCGACGACAAGGCCGGAATCGTCGGCGAAGGCAGGCAGCTTCGCGGCTTTTGCGGCGGCCATGGCCTTGATCCGGGCATTGGCGCGAAAGCTGTCGCCGGTTTCCTCAGGCTCCGGAAGAAAGAGCTCGCCGGCGGTCATCGCTTCGATCCCGTAGGGCGCCAGCAGTTCGCGCATCTCGACCAGTTTGCCGGGATTGTGAGTCGCGATCACGAGCTTGCCGGTGATTCGGCGATGCATGCCTCATCCTCTCATCGCGCTCGCGGACCATCGCGAGAAACGCGAATCACGTCACCGCCATTTTCTGCAAATCCACCAGCCGCGCGACCCCTTTTTTCGCCAGCGCCATCAGCGCCAGGAACTCGTCCTGTGAAAACGGGGTCTTCTCGGCGGTTCCCTGCACCTCGATGATGCGTCCATCGCCGGTCATGACGAAGTTCGCGTCGGTCTCGGCCTCGGAATCCTCGGCATAGTCGAGATCGAGCACCGGCGTGCCGTTGTAGATGCCGCACGAGATGGCGGCGACGTTGTCGCGCAGCACGTTGGCCTTGAGCATGCTGCGGGCCTTCATCCAGCCGATGCAGTCGGCGAGCGCGACCCATGCGCCGGTGATCGATGCGGTCCGGGTGCCGCCATCGGCCTGAATGACGTCGCAATCCACCGTGATCTGGCGCTCGCCCAGCGCCTGGAGATCCACGGCGGCGCGCAGCGAACGGCCGATCAGGCGCTGAATTTCGACGGTACGGCCGCCCTGCTTGCCCGCCGAGGCCTCGCGGCGGGTCCGTTCCAGCGTCGCGCGCGGCAGCATGCCGTATTCGGCCGTGACCCAGCCGCGGCCCTGGCCCTTGAGCCAGGGCGGCAGCCGCTCCTCCAGCGTCGCGGTGACCAGCACGTGCGTATCGCCGAATTTCACCATGCAAGAACCTTCGGCGTATTTGACCACACCGCGTTCCAGCGATACGGCGCGCAGTTCATCGGGCGCACGGCGGCTCGGCCGCATGGGAAGTCCTCCACCTGTTTGGAAAATCGCGTCTGTCAGGCGGGCCTTTTAGGGGGAGCGGACGGTAGCGGCAAGGGTTTCGGGCCGGTCACCGTCTGCAAAGCGCTTGATACCGAAGCCGGGGATGGACAAATTAGGGGGAGATTTCGGGAGTGCCACGTGGCCCATCATGATCCGATCGGTCTGATCGCACCAAATACCGGGCTTGCGCAGCTCAACGAGCGATCGCGCGACATTTTTCGTCAAATCGTCGAAAGCTACCTTGCGACCGGAGAGCCGGTCGGCTCGCGCAATATCTCGCGTCTGATCGCGGTGCCGTTGTCGCCGGCCTCGGTCCGCAACGTGATGTCCGATCTGGAGCAGCTTGGCCTGATCTATGCGCCGCATACCTCCGCGGGACGGCTGCCGACCGAACTCGGTCTGCGATTCTTCGTCGATGCCCTGATGCAGGTCGGTGACCTCACCGAGGCCGAGCGCCACTCGATCCAGACCCAGTTGGCCTCGGTCGGCAAGGCACAGTCGGTTGAAGCCGCGCTCGGCGAGGCGTTGACGCGATTGTCGGGACTGACCCGGGCGGCCGCGGTGGTTCTGACCGCCAAATCCAATGTGCGGTTGAAGCACATCGAATTCGTGCGGCTGGAGCCGGAAAAGGCGCTCGTCGTGCTGGTTGCCGAGGACGGGCAGGTGGAGAATCGCGTGCTCGCCTTGCCGCCGGGCGTTCCGACGTCGGCGTTGACGGAAGCAACAAACTTCCTGAACGCGCGGATTCGCGGGCGGACGTTGGCGGAGGCGCGGCTGGAACTCGAGACCGCATTGGCCGAGGACAAGGCCGAACTCGACCAGCTCACGCAGAAGGTCATTGCGGCCGGGATCGCGAGCTGGTCGGGCGGCGACAATGATGATCGGCGGCTGATCGTGCGCGGTCACGCCAATCTGCTGGAGGATCTGCACGCGCTCGACGATCTCGAACGTGTTCGCCGGCTGTTCGACGATCTCGAAACCAAGCGGGGCGTGATCGATCTCCTTGGCCGCGCGGAGCGCGCCGACGGTGTCCGGATTTTCATCGGCTCCGAGAACAAGCTGTTCTCGCTCTCGGGATCCTCGACCATTATCGCACCCTACAGCGATGGCGCAGGCCATATCGTCGGCGTGCTGGGCGTCATCGGACCGACCCGGCTGAACTATGCGCGGGTGATTCCGATGGTGGATTATGCCGCCCGGATCGTCAGCCAGATGCTCGGCGGCTGATCAGGGCTCATGGTCGCGCCGGTTATGCTTGATTTTCGGCTCCCGAGGCACGATATGCGGGCTTGAAAATTCACAATTCGATTTCGGACGTTTTGCGAGAAGGCACCGTGATGACTGATTCAAACGGCAAGAACGACAACGCGGACAAATCGGCTCAGCAAGCCGAGCCCGTGGTCTCCAAGCCGTACGTCATGCCCGACGATCCCGAAGAGGGGTCGGTCGAAGCGCTGACCAAGGAGGTCACAGAGGCAAAGGACCGGATGCTGCGGACGCTGGCGGAGATGGAGAATCTGCGCAAGCGGACGGCGCGCGAGGTCTTGGATGCGCGCACCTACGGGATTTCCGGGTTCGCGCGCGACGTGCTGGATATCGCTGACAATCTGCAGCGGGCCCTTGATGCCGTGCCGGCCGAAGCGCGGGCGACGGCGGACTCCGGATTCAAGGCATTGATCGAAGGCGTCGAACTGACCGAGCGCTCGCTTCACAATGCGTTGGAAAAGCACGGCGTGAAGAAGTTCGATCCCGCCGGCGAGAAATTCGATCCGAACGTCCATCAGGCGATGTACGAAGTTCCCGATCCCTCGGTGCCCGCGGGGACCGTCGCCCATGTGGTTCAGGCCGGCTACATGATCGGCGATCGGGTGCTGCGGCCGGCGCTGGTGGGCGTGGCGAAGGGCGGCGCAAAGGCGCCGGCGGCTGCTTCCGAGTAACGGCCATCCGCAGCGGATTCAGGCCGCGGCGATATCGCTCGATTGAATCCGCCGGACACCCGCCTTGGCCATGTCGGCCCAGGCGCGGGCCAGCGATCCCTGGGTATCGATGCCGCGGCAGGCATCTTCGATAACATAGGTTTCGAAGCCCGCCTTGCGGGCATCCATGGCGCTCCATGCCACGCAAAAATCGGTGGCGAGGCCGGCGACGAAGACCCGGTGCAGCTTGCGGGCCTTCAGGTAGCTCGACAATCCCGTCGTGGTCTTGCCGTCGGCTTCGGTGAAGGCCGAGTAGCTGTCGACGTCCTTGTGAAACCCTTTGCGGATGATCAGCTCCGCCTGCGGGATCGCCAGATCCTTCGACAGCGCGGCGCCCTCGGTGCCCTGGACGCAGTGGTCGGGCCACAGCACCTGCTTGCCGTATGCGAGGTCGATGGTGTCGAACGGCTTCTTGCCCGGATGGCTGGACGCGAACGACACGTGGCCGACGGTGTGCCAGTCCTGTGTCATAACGACGTTCGCGAAATTTTTTGCGAGGCGATTGATGACGGGGATCACCTTGTCGCCGTCCTTCACGGCCAGGCTGCCGCCGGGCAGGAAACAGTTCTGCACGTCGATCACGAGAAGCACGGACGTATCGTCGATGTGGATCTTGCCGGTCGCCCCTGCGGTCCTTGAGACGAGAGCTGCCGTCGCAAACGTTCCGAGACCCGCGAGAAGCCGTCGTTTGTCGAGCATGGTTCGACCCTCCATTGCACGGGTAATCCGATTCCGGGACTTGCGTCGGAAGCGGGACACTCGCCTGAGCAAATCAGGTCATTGGCTCCAGGTAAAGATAGCCGCGGGCCTAGCGCCTGATCGCTTGTTCGGCCATGGCTCGCACTCGGACTACTCGGCCTGACGCGGCCGGATGCTGTCACGCACGGCGCGAAACCGCGGAAAGGCGGTTTCCCATTGGTCCTTGGGGGTGCTGCCGATCAGCCGCATCGCCGACCCTCCGCCGCCGAAGACGAGCCACTGGACAAGACTCACCGGCTTCTTGGTTTTGGCGCTGGTGGCGTCGATCCGGGTTTCGTAGCCGGCCGAGCCGTTGATGCGGATGGGCTCCGAGACCGTGATGTGTCCCTCGCCGAGGCCCGGAATCGTCCCGGCAAGATCCCGCGCAAAGCGGCCGCGGTCGTCCGGTTGCTCCGGCACGGAGCCGACCAGGCCGATGATCATGAAAGCCTTGCTGTCGATCGCCGTTTCATCGTCGCTGTCGGCAAGCAGCACGGCGCCGGGCGCCAATGTTCGGACCGTCTTGAATCCGCCGAGGTCGGCAATCTTGTACGGCAACAGGCCAAGCTGCTCCTCGACCGGAACCTGCTGACGGAGCGCGACGGTCGCCAGCATCTTTCGCACGGCGCTGTCGGTATAGATTTTCTCGACGTTCTCGGGCACCTGGGCGGCGACATAGGCCGAGAACTTTCCGCCCGAGACCACCATGGAATAGCGGCGGACATTGTCCGCGCCGTCCCTGGTATTCTCCACGAGCACGTAGGCCTTGCCGCTGGCTGTTTCCAGCGGCTGGGGCTTGACCGCCTGCATGGCCGGGTCGCTGGAACTGGCGACTTTTTCGAGATCGCCAAAGGCGGCCGGCGGCAATTCCGCCGCAACAACTTTGACCCGGTGGTCCTCGGTCTCAAAGCCGCGGAATGTCTTGGCAAGGGAAAGGCCGACCATGGGAACGATCCCGATCCGCAAGCCCGGGATATAAACGAGGTCATCGGCCAGCGCCGGCGCAGCGACCGCCAGCGAAAGCGCGACGGCCAGGAGTCGTGCGGTCTGTTTCATGGATATGTTTACTGGGTCTGCATTGAGGCCGTTCGATGGTCGGCGGGCCGGCTCGCGGGATCGCTTCGTCGTGGTTGCTGAAGCCGTCCCGCTTTAGCTGGTTTTGCGTTTCGTTAACAGGCCGCGATGGCCGCCGGCGGCCGGGCCCCTACAATAAAAGGAGTTTTCTGCCTCAAGCCGTTGCTCGGTCCTTGCGGCCTACACCCCCCCTCCTATATGAGGCTCATCGCCGCAATATCGCGCGTATTTGATATCTGGGGGTTTGGAGGAGGGTGCTGTCAGGGCCCGGCCAGCCTGCCGCAAAAGGAAGGATACAGGACCATGGGAAAGGTCATCGGGATCGACCTCGGCACCACGAATTCGTGCGTCGCCGTGATGGATGGCAAGACACCGAAAGTCATCGAGAACGCAGAAGGGATGCGGACGACGCCGTCGATCGTCGCCTTTACCGACGACGGTGAGCGTCTCGTCGGCCAGCCGGCCAAGCGCCAGGCGGTCACCAATCCCGAGCGCACCATTTTCGCCGTGAAGCGGTTGATCGGCCGCCGCTACGACGACCCGACCGTCGAGAAGGACAAGAAGCTCGTCCCCTACAAGATCGCGAAAGCCAGCAATGGCGACGCCTGGGTCGAGGTGGACGGCAAGACCTATTCGCCGTCGCAGATTTCAGCTTTCATTCTTCAGAAGATGAAAGAGACCGCGGAGGCTCATCTCGGCCAGAAGGTCGATCAGGCCGTCATCACGGTCCCCGCTTATTTCAACGACGCGCAACGTCAGGCCACCAAGGACGCCGGCAAGATCGCCGGCCTCGAGGTGCTGCGCATCATCAACGAACCGACCGCGGCCGCGCTGGCTTATGGTCTCGACAAGGCGAAGAACGGCACCATTGCGGTGTACGATCTCGGCGGCGGCACCTTCGACGTGTCTATCCTCGAGATCGGCGATGGCGTGTTCGAGGTGAAGTCGACCAACGGCGACACGTTCCTCGGCGGCGAAGACTTCGACATGCGCCTTGTGGGCTATCTCGCCGATGAGTTCCAGAAGGAGCAGGGCATCAACCTGCGTAACGACAAGCTCGCCTTGCAGCGCCTGAAGGAGGCCGCCGAAAAGGCCAAGATCGAGCTGTCGTCGACGACGCAGACCGAAATCAACCTGCCGTTCATCACGGCGGACCAGTCCGGCCCGAAGCATCTGACGATGAAGCTGACGCGCGCCAAGTTCGAGGCGCTGGTCGATGACCTCATCCAGAAAACCATCGAGCCATGCCGCAAGGCGCTGAAGGATGCCGGCCTGACGGCGGGCGAGATCGGTGAAGTGGTGCTGGTCGGCGGCATGACCCGCATGCCGAAGGTCCAGGAGGTCGTGAAGCAATTGTTCGGCAAGGAGCCGCACAAGGGCGTCAACCCGGACGAGGTTGTCGCGATCGGCGCGGCAATCCAGGCCGGCGTGCTGCAGGGCGATGTGAAGGATGTGCTGTTGCTCGACGTGACCCCGCTGTCGCTGGGCATCGAGACCCTGGGCGGCGTGTTTACCCGCATCATCGACCGCAACACCACGATCCCGACCAAGAAGAGCCAGGTGTTCTCGACCGCCGAGGACAACCAGAACGCCGTCACCATCCGCGTCTTCCAGGGCGAGCGTGAGATGGCGGCCGACAACAAGATCCTCGGTCAGTTCGACCTGATGGGCATTCCGCCGGCCCCGCGCGGCATGCCGCAGATCGAGGTGACCTTCGACATCGACGCCAACGGCATCGTCAACGTGTCGGCCAAGGACAAGGCCACGGGCAAGGAGCAGCAGATTCGCATCCAGGCTTCGGGCGGCCTGTCCGAAGCGGACATCGAGAAGATGGTCAAGGACGCCGAGGCGAACGCCGCCGAGGACAAGAAGCGCCGCGAGGCGGTGGATGCCAAGAACCATGCCGACGCGCTGGTGCATTCGACCGAGAAGGCGCTGGCCGAGCACGGCTCGAAGATTGCCGAGGGCGAACGCCGCGCCATCGAGGATGCCGTCAGCGACTTGAAGGAAGCGCTGAAGGGCGACGATGCCGAGGCGATCAAGGCCAAGAGCAACACGCTGGCGCAGGCGTCCATGAAGTTGGGCGAGGCCATGTACAAGCAGCAGGCCGAGTCCGACGCGGCCAAGGATGCCGCGAAGGATGACGTCGTCGACGCGGAGTTCACCGAGGTCGACGACGACAAGACCAACAAGAAATCCGCATAAGCGGTGAACACGGTCATGACCCCTGCTTCCTTGGAGCACGCAGCGCGTCTCAAAGGACAGGGGTCATGTTTCTTTAAGCCGAAGGCTTCAATTTTCGGGTCGCCTTGGTCGGATGCGATTCGGGCCGAAGCGATGTTCTGGCGGGACTGATTGATGTCGACCAAGCGCTGCTATTACGAAACCCTGGAAGTTGATCGCTCCGCCGACAGTTCGCAGCTCAAATCGGCGTTTCGCAAGCTCGCGATGAAGTGGCATCCGGATCGCAATCCCGGTGATCATACGGCCGAAGTCCGTTTCAAGGAAATCAACGAGGCCTATGAAATCCTGAAGGACGACGACAAGCGCGCCGCCTATGATCGCTTTGGCCACGCGGCCTTCGAGCACGGCGGGACGGGCGGCGGGGGCGCTGGATTCGGAGCGGGCTTTGCCTCCTCCTTCTCCGACATCTTCGAGGATTTGTTCGGTATGGCCGGCCAGCGCGGTCGCGGGGGTGGCCGCGAGCGTGGCGCCGATCTCCGCTACAACATGGAAATCTCGCTGGAAGAAGCTTTCCAGGGCAAGACGGCCCAGATTGAAATTCCGGTCTCGGTCACCTGCGAGTCCTGCTCAGGGACAGGCGCCAAGGCTGGGACCAAACCGAAGAACTGTTCGATGTGCGGCGGCGCCGGCCGGGTTCGCCAGGCTCAGGGCTTCTTCACGCTGGAGCGGACGTGCCCGGGCTGCCAGGGCCGCGGCCAGATGATCGAAGATCCATGCCCGTCGTGCTCGGGACAGGGCCGCGTGACGCGCGAGCGGACCTTGTCGGTCAATATTCCGCCGGGCGTCGAGGACGGGACCCGGATCAGGTTGGCCGGCGAAGGGGAGGCTGGTGTCCGGGGTGGTCCATCCGGCGACCTTTACATATTCCTGTCGATCGCCTCGCATCAATTCTTCCAGCGGGATGGCGCCGATCTCCATTGCCGCGTCCCGATCTCGATGGTCGCCGCGGCGCTGGGCGGCGAATTCGAGGTTCCCACCATCGACAAGGGCAAGACCAAGGTGAAGGTTCCGTCAGGAACCCAGTCTGGCCGCCGTTTCCGCGTCGCATCAAAAGGCATGCCGGTATTGCGGTCCCGCCAGACCGGCGACATGTACGTGCAGGTTGTGGTCGAAACGCCCCAGAACCTCACCAAGAGGCAACAGGAGCTTCTGACCGAGTTCGAAAAATTATCGTCCGGCGCAACTCAACCCGAGGCCGCGGGTTTCTTCACTAAGGTCAAGGACTTCTTTGGCGCGCGGACCGGCACGTAGGCATGGTCTGCCTTGACCGTTCCAACCGCTGCCTGTACGTCTTTACAACAATAGTCTGACATCCCGCAGTTATTCCGCCTGGGTGCGAAATGCCTTTGCAATCGTCCGTGCGTGCGTTGAAGAAACCGCTCCGTCTTGACGACGAGGTTCGCTTCCTCCGCTCCTGGATCGAGAAGCCCCTGCATATGGGCGCGGTGATGCCGTCAGGTCGCGTGCTCGCCCGCACCATGGCTGAATACGTGGACGCCGGGTCGTCCGGACCTGTTGTCGAGCTGGGGCCCGGCACCGGCGCGATCACCAACGCGCTGATTGAACATGGCATCGATCAGAAACGCCTGGTGTTGATCGAATACAATCCGGGATTTTGCGCTTTGCTGCGCGACCGCTATCCGCAGGCCACCGTGGTGCAGGGCGACGCCTATACGCTACGCGATTCGGTCTGGAATGTGCTGCCCGCGCCCGCGGCCGCCGTGATCTCCGGCTTGCCGCTGGTGACGAAGCCAATGCTGACCCGCCTCAAGCTGATCCGCGATGCTTTCGCCATGATGGCGCCGAGCGCTCCATTCGTGCAGTTCACTTATTCGGTGGCGCCTCCGATTCCAAAGTCTCTGCCCGGTGTCTCCACCGAGGCGTCCGAGCGGATCTGGATGAACCTTCCCCCCGCCCGGGTCTGGGTGTATCGCAAGGGATAATCCCGCTGCGGGCGCCAGCGTCGCGCGGCGGCCGTCGTTCTCCATCCGCTTCGGGGTCATGTCCGCGACGAAAATTCTCATCATCCCCGGCTCGCTGCGCAGCGGCTCGCGCAATGCACGGCTTGCGGCCGTGGCGGCCGCGGAATTCGCGCAGATCGATGTCGAGGTGACGCGAATTTCCCTCGGTGATTTTCCGCTGCCGATCTATGACGGCGACCTTCACGCCAAATCCGGCGTGCCCGCCAATGCGGTCGATCTCAAGCGCATGATCGGCGCTCATCACGGCGTGCTCATCGTCACGCCGGAATACAATGCCTCGCTGCCGCCGCTGCTGAAGAATGCGATCGATTGGGTGTCGCGCGTCGAGGATGCGCATGAAGCGCGCGGGCAGGTGTTTCAGGGCCGTGCCTTTGCGATCGCGGCCGCCTCGCAGAGCCGGTTCGGCGGCGTGCGCGGTCTGGCGGCGCTGCGCCTGGTGCTGACGAGCTGCCGCGCCATGGTCATTCCCAATCAACTGGCGCTGCCGTTTGCGGACGAGGCCTACGACGACCGCGAGCGGCTGAAACACGCCGCCGACGCCGACGCGCTCAAGGCGATGGTCCGGCAGTTGATCGATATGGCCCAACACATGATGTGAGGTGACATGCAGCCTGAAACCATCGCGCCCCGTGACCGCCTGATCGTCGCGCTCGACATCTCCAGCATCGCGGCGGCGGAAACGATGATCGCGACGCTGGGCGACAGCGTGACGTTCTACAAGATCGGCTATCAACTGGCCTATGCCGGCGGTCTGTCCCTCGTGCGTCAACTGGCTGATGCCGGGAAGAAGGTGTTCATCGATCTCAAGCTGCACGATATTGGCAATACCGTCGCGCGCGGCGTCGAAAGCGTGGCAAAGCTCGGCGGGACTTTCCTCACGGTCCACGCCTATCCGCAAACCATGAAAGCGGCGAAGGAAGCGCGTGCAGGGTCGAACCTCAAAATTCTCGCCGTTACCGTTCTGACCTCTTACGATAACAACGATCTTCACGAAGCCGGTTATCGCTTGGGCGTGTCTGAGTTGGTCGAGATCCGCGCGCGGCAGGCGCAGGCATTGGGCATCGATGGCCTCGTCTGCTCGCCGGAAGAAGCCGCGAACCTGCGCAAGATCGTTGGGAGCCGGATGAATCTGGTCACCCCGGGAATCCGGCCGGCCGGTAGCGCGGCCGGCGACCAGAAGCGCATCATGACGCCAGCGCGTGCCATCGCAGCAGGTGCTGACTATCTCGTGGTCGGCCGACCCGTGATGGAGGCGCCCGATCCAAAAGCTGCAGCGGATGCGATCGTCTCGGAAATCGCCCAAGCGACGAACTGACAGGGAGAGAAGCAATGGCCAAAGGTTACTGGGTTGCCCGGATCGACGTGCATGATCTTGAGGGTTACAAGCGCGACTACGTCGCCCACAACGGCGCGGTGTTTCACAAGTACGGCGCAAAATTTCTCGTTCGCGGCGGAAACCACGAAGCGCCTGAAGGTCAGGCGCGCTCGCGCAACGTCGTGATCGAATTCAAGGACTACGAGACGGCGGTCGCCTGCTATCATTCGCCGGAATACCAGGCGCTGGTGAAGGCCCGCGCGCCCCATTCGCAAGGCGATATCGTGATCATCGAAGGGTACGACGGGCCGCAACCCTGATGAGCGGGCTGGTGCGGAGCCTGTCGGTTGCTGGAAAACCCGGCCCCCGCTATACCGGCGGGATATTTTGAGGGCTCTGTCATGGCCGATATGCGTTTGATTGTTGCGGGGGCCGGCGGCCGCATGGGCCGCGCTTTGGTCCGGGCGATTGCGGAAACTGGCGGTGCCGTGCTGACGGGCGCGTTGGAGGCACCCGGCTCCAATCTGATCGGCAAGGATGCCGGCGTTCTGGCGGGCCTGCCGGCGAATGGAATCGAACTGTCGGCGGATCTCTGGTCGCTGTCGGCCGATGCCGACGGCATCCTTGATTTTACGGTGCCGGCCGCGACGATCGCCAACGTGGCCATCGCGGCGCAGCGCGGCCTTGTGCACATCATCGGCACGACCGGCCTGTCGGCGTCGGACATGGCGGTCATCAAGAGCGTGACCTCGCAGGCCGTCGTTGTCCAGTCGGGCAACATGAGCCTCGGCGTCAATCTGCTGGCGGCGCTGGTGAAGCGCGTCGCGCAATCGCTGGACGAGGACTTCGACATCGAGATCCTCGAAATGCATCACAAGGCCAAGATCGATGCGCCCTCGGGAACGGCGCTGATGTTGGGCGAGGCCGCCGCCGCGGGCCGCAAGATTTCCCTCGACAAGCGCTCGGTACGCGGTCGCGACGGCATTACCGGCGCGCGCAACTCCGGCGATATCGGCTTCGCTTCGCTGCGCGGCGGTACGGTGACCGGCGACCATAGCGTGATCTTCGCCGGCCCGATGGAGCGGATCGAACTGACCCATCGCGCGGAAGATCGGACAATGTTTGCGCTAGGCGCGATCAAGGCAGCGCTGTGGGCGCGGGGCAAGAAACCGGGGCTTTATTCGATGGCCGACGTGCTCGGCCTTGGCGACATCTAGATTTCGAAACAACGGACGTGAGTGGAATGAGCGAACGCCTTCTTGTGCTGGTGCGTCATGGCCAGAGCGAATGGAACCTGAAGAACCTGTTCACGGGCTGGAAAGACCCTGATCTGACCGAACTGGGCGTGGCCGAGGCCAAGTCCGCGGGACAGAAGCTCAGGCAGCAGGGTCTGGTGTTCGACGTCGCTTTCACCTCGGCATTGACCCGCGCGCAACATACGCTCGATCTTGCCTTGAAGGAGCTTGGTCAGACGGGGATCCCCATCACCAGGAATCTCGCGTTGAACGAGCGCGACTACGGCGATCTCTCCGGCCTCAACAAGGACGACGCGCGCCAGAAGTGGGGCGAGGAGCAGGTGCTGATCTGGCGGCGCTCCTATGACGTGCCGCCGCCCGGCGGCGAGAGCCTGAAGGATACGCTGGCGCGCACGCTGCCCTATTACGTGCAGGAGATCCTGCCGTGCGTATTGCGGGGCCAACGCACCCTGGTGGTGGCGCATGGCAATTCGCTGCGCGCGCTCATCATGGTGCTCGAAAAGCTGTCGCCCGAGCAAATTCTCAAGCGCGAGCTCGCCACCGGCGTACCGATCATCTACCGGCTCAATGCCGATGCCACGGTGGCCTCGAAGCTCGACCTTGCAGCTTAGGGCCTTCGCTTCTGCTGAAATTCAGAAGCGGGGCTTTATGATTTTGATCTGACGCGTTTCTTCACGCAAGCCGGTGTCCGCTTCGCCCGAAAACGCGACAGGGAAACTCAGGCTGCCGCGATGCGTCCGGCTTCCCAGCCGAGCATCGCCTGCTTGCGGGTCAGGCCCCAATGATAGCCCGTCAGCGCGCCGCTCTTGCCGATCACGCGATGGCAGGGCACCACGAACGACACCGGATTTTTGCCGACCGCCGCGCCAACGGCGCGTGATGCTTTCGGGCTGTTGATGTTCGCGGCGATATCCGAATAGGTCGTGGCCTTGCCCATCGGGATCCGGAGGAGGGTCTCCCAGACCCGCACCTCGAAGTCGGTGCCGATCAGGATCACGCGCAGCGGCTGCTCGGCAGACCACAGCTTCGTGTTGAACACGCGCTGCGCCAGGGCGGCGGTGCCGGCATGATCTTCCACATAGGTCGCGTTGGGCCAGCGTCGCTGCATGTCGGCGAGCGCGGTTCTCTCATTGCCAGGATCGGCGAAGGCCAGACCGGCGAGACCGCGATCGGTCGCGATGACGATCGCGGTGCCGAACGGCGAGGGATGAAAGCCGAATGAGAGCGTCATGCCGGCACCACCGTTTTTCCATTCGCCCGGCGACATCGCTTCGTGAGTGACGAACAGATCGTGCAGCCGGCCCGGTCCCGAGAGCCCGGAGTCGAGCGCGGCATCGAGCACGCTGGCAGAGTCTCGCAGGAGACCCTTGGCATGATCGAGCGTCAGCGCCTGCATGAAAGCCTTCGGCGTCAGTCCGGCCCAGCGGCGGAACAGGTGATGCAGCTCATCGGGCGTGACGCCGGCGGCGTCCGCCATCGCATCGATGGCCGGCTGGGTGCGCCAGTGCTCGGAGATGAAGGCGATGGCGCGGCGCACCGAGTCGTAATCGCGCAACGCGGCGCTCTGCGCGCCGGGCTTGGCGAGGTAGGGATCGGCGGCGGCGAGATGTCTGGCTAATGTCATCATGGCTCCGATGTAGGACGGCGCGCCGCGCGCCACCACCCGATTTCCGACAGCCGCTCAGGTCAGGGGCGCTCAGGTCAGGGGATTGTAGGTCGGTCCGCGCTTCGCCGCCTGCAGGGCAGCAACTAACGCATTGACGAAGCTGGCTTTCTCGTCGGGGCCGAGGAAGCTCGCGATGGAGATGTGGCGACCGCGCGAGACCAGATAAATCCGCTCGATGCCGAATTCCTCGTGGGTCTTTTTGTCGAGCTGCACCCACAGCGGGTTGAGCACCCACTCGACCGTGTGGCCGCGATGGCTGGTTCGGCGCACGCGCAATTCGGAGGGCGTCACCGAAATTTCCTCGCTCGCCTTCGCGTCACGGAAATTGATGCGGAACGCCCAGTAGATGAGGAGAACGTCGAGGCCGAAAAACCCGAACACCGGCCATGCGCCCATCATCAGGAACACCATGCCGGCGATGAAGCTGATCGCGCTCACCGCGATCATCAGAATCCCAAAAGCCTTGCGGCTCAGCGAGCGATGCGGCGTCAGCAGCGCCGTGAACAACACGGGTTCGGCGATCTCGGAGCCATCAAAGTCGTTGCCGGATGTCATGGGACGCCAGTATACCCCAATCATGTCGAAAATCATCCGCAGCCGCGGCAGGGCCGGCAAGCTCGTCGCCAGGAGCGCGACGGCCAAACCGGCCAAAACCGCCGGCAGCCGCGTTGCGGCAAACCTGGGGCAGGGGCAATCGCCACGCAAATCCGGTGCGGCGAAATCGCGGCAGCCGGTTCCAGCGAAAAAGGCCGTCGCGAAATCGGTCGCTGCGTCGGGCAAGCCGGCCCGGAGCCCGGTCAAGCCGACCCCTCGCGCGAGCAAGCCATGGACGCCCGCCGAGGTTCGCGAAGCGTTCACGCGATTCAGCCGCGCCAATCCCGAACCGAAGGGCGAACTCGAGCATCTGAACCCGTACACGCTGCTGGTCGCGGTGGTTCTGTCGGCGCAGGCGACCGATGCCGGCGTCAACAAGGCGACCCGTGCGCTGTTCGCGGTGGCCGACACGCCGGAGAAGATGGTCGCGCTCGGCGAGGCGGCGGTGCGCGATTACATCAAGACCATCGGGCTCTATCGCAACAAGGCGAAGAATGTCATCGCGTTGTCGGAAAAGCTGATCGCGGAATTCGATAGCGAGGTGCCGCGCACCCGCGCCGAAATCGAATCTTTGCCGGGCGCGGGCCGCAAGACCGCGAACGTCGTGCTCAACATGGCGTTCGGCGAGCACACCATGGCGGTCGATACCCATGTGTTTCGCGTCAGCAATCGCACCGGGCTGGCGCCGGGCAAGACGCCGCTGGAAGTCGAGCTCGAGCTTGAGCGCGTGATCCCGCCCGAGTTCATGCTGCATGCGCATCACTGGCTGATCCTGCATGGGCGCTATACGTGCCTCGCGCGATCGCCGCGCTGCGACGTGTGCCTGATCAACGATCTCTGCCGCTGGCCGGAGAAGACGGTGTAGGGCGCGGGGTCACGGGATTGTGCCGTCATATCCGCGCAAGCGGGTATCCGGTACGTCACCGGGTCTCGATCCCATCAAAGACGCTTCGAATACCGGGTCCCGCTTTCGCCAAGACAACGGCGGTATTGTCACACGGTAACGCCTCACGCCGTCGGCAATCGGCCGCGCCGCTCCGGCTCGATCAGTTCAGGCCGCGGTCCGCTCAATCGTTTGTGCATGTGAACCATGAAGGCCATACCGAACAGCGGCGTTGCGAGGTTGACGATCGGGATCGACACGAACGCCGCGATGAACAATCCGGCGACGAAAATGGTGGTCGCGTTGTCGCGGCGCATCGCCTTGGCGTCCTCCGGCGAGCGGAAGCGCATCGCCGCGAGCTCGAAATATTCGCGTCCGAGCAGCCATGCGGTGGCGACGAAGAACACGAGGAAGCCTGCGCCGGCGAACAGCACGAACGGCAGCGCGACGATATAAACCACAAGCGTCAGCAGCGCGATCTTGACGCCTTCGATCATGGCGAGGCTGAACGGCAGCGCGACACCGGGCTTCTCCGCCGGATAGTGCTCGCGCTCGACGATCTCGGCGATGTCGTCGACGAACACACCGGCGACCAGCGAGGTGATGGTCGGCATCAGGAACACCGCGCCCACCACGATGCCGAGTCCCGCGGCAATGGAGACCATCCAGGCGAGGATGTTGAGCGGCGTGTGGAAGTTCGGACCCAACGCGGTTTCGGCCCAGATCTCGCCGGAGCCCGCGAGCCAGCTCAGCAGCCGCTGCAGCCCGACCGCGGCGACCGCGATCAACACCAGCGCGAGGCCGATGGCCCGCCACAGGATCGCGCGCATCGGCGGCGACAGGATCTGCGAAAGCGCCTTGACGGCGGCATCGATCATGGCGGTCGGTCCTCTTTCATCTCGCGGGAGTGACGTAGAGACGATGTGCGGCTTCGGCAAGAGGTTCAGTTGAACGCCATGCCGCCGCTCATCGCGATCGTCTGCCCGGTCATGTATGCGTTGCCGACCAGCATCATGACGGCCTGCGCCACTTCCTCCGCGCGGCCGAGGCGGCCGAGCGGGATGCGCTGCGCCAGCTCCGGTCGGCCACGCATCATGTCGGTCTCGATCAGCGACGGCGCGACCGCATTGACGGTGATGCCGTCCTTGACGAGCCGTGCCGCGTAGCCGCGCGTCAAACCTTCCACGCCCGCCTTGGAGGCGTTGTAGTGCGGGCCGATGGCGCCCGCGCCGCGCGCCGCGCCCGAGGAGATGTTGACGATGCGGCCCCATCGGCGGACGCGCATCGATGGTATGACTGCCTGCGTGCACAGGAACGCCGACTTCAGATTCACGAGGATGGTGCGATCGAAGTCCTCCTCGGTGAGCATGTCGAGATCGCGGACGATGGCGATGCCGGCATTGTTGACGAGGATGTCGACCGGGCCGAGCGCGGTCGTAATCTCGGACAGCATCCTTGTCACGGCCGCGTCCTGTGACACGTCGGCGCACACGGTCGTGGCGCTGCGGCCAGCGGCTTTGATTTTGCCGGCAACAGCCTCCGCATCCGCGGCGCTCTCGCGGTAGTTCACCGCGACCGCAGCGCCGCAGTCGGCGAGCGCCAGTGCGATCGCGGCGCCGATGCCGCGCGATCCACCGGTGACGAGCGCAACGCGTCCGTTCAAATCCTGCTGGGCCATGGGACACTCTCCTTTGGCGGGCCCCTGTCGTTCGACTATAGCGCGATTGCCATCGGCCTCAGCCGATGATCGGTACCGGATGGAGGGAACCGTTTCGCGCATCGGAACTTATCCCGTTTGGCTTCGGCCTTGCTATCGGCACGAGGGGGAGAATGGGGCGATACCTGCGCCGATCCGCGATCGGGACGGCTTGTTTGCTGCTGTCCGTCGCCTGCGCGGCGGCGGCCGCAAATCATGGCGAAGCCCCGGCGCGTCCGTCGGAATTCCTGTTGATCGCGCAGATTGCGCTGCTGATCGCGGTGGGCCGCGGGCTCGGCGAGATCATGCAGCGGATCGGCCAGCCCTCGGTGATTGGCGAGTTGCTCGGCGGCCTGCTGCTCGGACCGTCCGTGTTCGGCTGGCTCTGGCCGGCCGCGCAGCGCGCGATCTTCCCGCCGATCCCTGAACAGAAGGCGCTGATCGAGGGGCTCGCTCAGTTCGGCATCCTGCTGCTGCTGTTGCTGACCGGCATGGAGACCGATTTGAAACTGGTCCGCAAGGTCGGCCGTCCCGCGTTCTTCATTTCCGTCGCCGGCATCGTCGTGCCCTTCGCCTGCGGTTTCGCGCTTGGGCAAGTCCTGCCGCAAAGCCTGCTGCCGCATCCGGAAGCGCGTCTCGTGGCCTCGCTGTTCCTCGGCACCGCGCTGTCGATCTCCTCGGTCAAGATCGTCGCGGTGGTGGTGCGCGAAATGAATTTCATGCGCCGCAATCTGGGCCAGATCATCGTGGCGACCGCGGTGCTCGACGATACCATCGGCTGGATCATCATCGCGGTGATTTTAAGCCTCGCCTCGAGCGGGCATCTCGACATCATGTCGCTCGCGAAGGCGGTCGGCGGTACCTTGGCCTTTCTCGCGGTCAGCCTGACCATCGGCCGTCGCCTGGTGTTCAAGCTGATCCGGTGGACCAACGACAATCTGGTCAGTTCGGCGGCGGTCATCACCGTGATCCTTCTGCTGATGAGCGCGATGGCGATGACCACGCATCTGATCGGCGTTCACACCGTGCTCGGCGCGTTCGTGGCGGGCGTGCTGGTCGGGGAATCGCCGATCCTCACCGGTCAGATCGACGAGCGGTTGCGCGGGCTCATCAGCAGCCTGTTCATGCCGGTGTTCTTCGGGCTCGCAGGATTCAGCGCCGATCTCACCGTGCTGAAAGACCCCACGCTGCTGATGCTGACCGGCGCGCTGATCCTGATCGCGAGCCTCGGCAAGTTCGGCGGCGCCTTCGTTGGCGGCGCGATGGGCGGATTGAGCGGACGGGAGTCGCTGGCGCTCGCCAGCGGCATGAACGCGCGCGGTTCGACCGAAGTCATCATCGCCACCATCGGCCTGTCGATGGGCGTGCTGAGCCAGAACATGTTCACGATGATCGTCACCATGGCTGTCATCACCACCATGGCGATGCCGCCGATGCTGCGCGCCGCGCTCGCCAACGTGCCGCTCGGCAGGGAGGAGAAGGCGCGGCTGGAGCGCGAGGAAGCCGAAGCAAAAGGCTTTGTCTCGAATCTCGAACGGTTGCTGCTGGCGGTCGACGAAAGCGTCAACGCGACGTTTGCCGCGACCATTGCGGGCCTTGTGGCGGGTTCACGCGGCCTGCCGATCACGGTGCTGCATGTCGGCGCGCAGGCCAAATCCCAGGAAAAGAAGAAGGGCGAGGAGGAAAGCGCGGAAAACACCGTGCGCAATGCCGCCAAGGCCATCGCCGAGCTCGACGAGGAAAATGCGGCGCGCGACGTCGATGTCACCACGCGCAGCCGCCGCGCCAGGCCCAAGGATGCGGTGGCGGACGAGGCGCGCAAGGGCTTCGATCTGCTTGTGGTGGGCATGGACAAGGTGGTCGGCGCCAGGGGCGGTTACGACAAGCGGATCGACGAGGTCACGCGCGGCTTCGAGGGCCCGATCGCGCTGGTGGCGGGGCGGGGAAAACATCTCGAACAGCCCGCGAGCAACGCGTTCCGGATTCTGGTGCCGGTATCCGGCAGCGGCGTCTCCCGCCGTGGCGCCGAGGTGGCGATCGCGCTGGCGCGCGCAAGCCTGGCGCCGATGCAGGTGGTCTATGTCGCGACCACGCGGGACAAGACGCCGCGGCACAGCGCCAGCATGTCGCTGATGCACGAAGAAGCGATCCTGAAGGATATCGGCGTGCTGGCGTCGCGCTATGACGTGGCGGTCCACACCATCATGCACGCCGCCATGTCGCCGGATACGGCGATCCTGCGGGAAATCCGCAACACTGGCGCCGATCTCGTGGTGATGGGCGTTGACCGCGTTCCAGGAGACACGTTGAATTTCGGCGGTGTCGCCGCGTCCGTGATCGAACGATCCGAGGTGTCGGTGCTGCTGGTGTCGAGCGGCGACAGCGATGCGAAACGCGGCGGGGGGCGGGAGACGTCGTCGCTCTAAATCTGCGCGGCGATCGCCTGCGCCATCGCGGCGGCCACGGAACGAAGCTGGCGGCGAAAGGTGACCTCCCGCTCGCGCGTGAAGCGCGCGGTCGGAACGGCGAGATTGATCGTGCCCAACAATTGGCCCTCGTGGTCGACGGCCGTGCCGATCGCGGTGATTCCCGGCGTGAACTCCTCGCGCGAATAGGCGAAGCCGCTCTGCCGGACCGCGGCGAGGTCGTCCCGTAATTGTCGCCGGGAGCGGATCGTGTGGGGCGTGATCGGTTCAAAGACGACGTCGCGGAGATAGACCTCGAGCTGCTCGGGCGGCAGTCGCGTCAATGCGATCTTGCCGCCCGAGACGGCATAGAGCGGCGCGCGCTCGCCGACCTTCATGATGTAGGTCAGGGCTTGCCCGCTGGTGGAGGAGGCCAGCGCCTCGATCTGGTCGCCGACCTTCACATAGAAGCCGGACGTCTCGTTCAATTCGCCGGTGAGCTGGCGCAGGAACGGCGTCACCACGGTTGCGAGCGACGGGCCCGGAATCCGCTTCGCGAGCTGGCGGATATGGTCGCCGAGCAGATAGCGGCCGGTCACGGCGTCCTGGCTGAGATAGCCGCGGGTCAGCAGATTGTTCAGCAGATGAAACAGGCTCGAGCGGGGAATACCGAGGCTCGTGAGCATCGCCGAGAACGACGGCGGCTCGGAGGCTTTCGCGATGTATTCGAGAATATCGAAGGCGCGGTCGGCCGACTTGACAGAGGCGTTTGCGTTAGGTTTCATGGTAAGTATCAGTTTTCATATGAAAACCAACTTAACAGCCCCTTCGCACGCTGTCCAGCCTTGCATGGCGCGGACCAGAAGTCCGGAGGGCGCGCGCTGCCAATGATGCGAACGTCGGATGCGCGGCGCCAGGGAGTTACAGGCCATGACGGAAGCCGCCGACCGCGTCGAGATCCGCGAATTGATCGACAACTGGGTGCTGTGGCGCGATGCCGGCGACTGGGAGCGCTTCGCCACGGTCTGGCACGACGACGGCTGGATGCAGGCGACCTGGTTTCAGGGGCCGGCGTCGGACTTCATCCGCGTCAGCAAGGAAGGCTGGGCGAAGGGCGTCAGCATTCTGCATTTCCAGGGCGGCATCAGTATCGATCTCGCCGGCTCCCGCGCGATCGCGCAGACCAAGATGACCATCTCGCAGCGCGGCCCGGTGCACCGCGTCGTTTGCGACGTGGTGTGCACCGGACGGTTCTTCGATTTTCTGGAAAAACGCAGCGGCCGCTGGGGACTGGTTCGCCGTCAGCCGATCTATGAAAAGGATCGTCTCGACCCGGTCGACCCGGCGGCGCGGCTCGAACTCGATGCCGCGGTGCTCGCGCAGTATCCCGAAGGCTATCGCCATCTCGCCTACATCCAGGGGCAGATCGGCTATCGCGTGAAGCGCGACATGCCGGGCCTGAAAGGCGCCGAGGTCGAGAAGCTCTATGGCGAAGGCCGCGCCTGGCTCGCGGGATAATCGCTTCGGTCCGGCCTCTTTCGCTTGCGGGCGAACGTCCGCTTCCGTCATGGCCCGCCATAGAGCCGGGCCTGACGGATCAAATTGACCGCCTCTGATTCTATGACGGCTCCCGCACCGGCATCGCGTCGAGTTCGGCCTCGGGCGCGGCCGAGCGCCGGCCGAAGAACGCAACGCGGTTTGCTTCCGACGAGCGCGCGGTGGCGCGGATGCGCAGCAGATCCTTGCGCGCGACGAGGCCGACCAGACGCTGCGTCTCGCGATCGACGATCGGCACCCGCCCGACGTCGGCGAGCACCATGCGATCCGCGAGATGCGAAACCGGTTCGTCCGGATACCCCAGCGTCAGCGAACGATCCGAGACCCGCTCGAACAGCGTGACGTCGTCTTCGGGGCGCTCCGCGCGCCAGCGCAGCAGGTCGGAGCGGCCGACGAGGCCGGCCACCTGACCGTCGGAGTCGATCAGCGGATACGACTTGTGACGCCGCGTCTCGCCCGAAAAGAACGCCACCGCCTGACTGACCGGCATCGAGGCGGGCAGCGTGTCGACGTCGCGGACCATGACGTCGCGGACCCGCAGCAGTTCGAGCGGATCGATGCTGTATTCGCGCACCACATGCTGGCCGCGGCGCGCGATCTTCTCGGTGAGAATCGAGCGGCGCAACAGCAGCACGGTGAGAGCGTAGGCCGCGCTGGTGGCGATCAAGAGCGGGCCGATCATCGCAAAGTTGCCGGTCAGTTCGATCGCGAACAGGATCGCCGTGAGCGGCGCACGCATGGTGCCGCCCATCATGGCGGCCATGCCGAGCAGGGCCCACGCGCCATGCGGGCCCGGCAGCGCCAGGCTTTCCAGCCACCCGAGGCAGCCGCCGAAGATCAGCAGCGGCGCCAGCACGCCGCCCGATGTCCCGGAGGCCAGCGCGACGATCCAGATCGCCGATTTCACCAGGAGGATCGCGATGACGGCGGACAGCACGATATGGTCGTCCAGCAGATCGCGGATGATGTCGTAGCCGACGCCGAGCGCGCGCGGCTCGATCAGGCCGCCGAGTCCGACCATGATGCCGCCGATGGCCGGCCACCACATCCAATGCACCGGGAGGTGTTCGAACAGGTCCTCCGCCTTGTAGAGCAGCGCGGTGCAAAGACCCGACTGCAATCCGGCGACGACGCCG
The DNA here is from genome assembly GCA_035546855.1 of Nitrobacter sp. Lineage (GTDB taxonomy): Bacteria > Pseudomonadota > Alphaproteobacteria > Rhizobiales > Xanthobacteraceae > Nitrobacter. Next base: position 27,012 of record DASZVY010000045.1, read on the forward strand.
ACGCCGACGTAGAGGAACAATCCCCACCACGGCAGGTCGAACTGGCCCGTCAGCGGGAACAGCGCGCCGCTGCCGATCAGGAGCGGACGCCAGGCCGAGGAGACGACGCAGGCCGCGATGACCGGGATCAGGCTGCGCGGCTTCAGTTCGAACAGCAGCAGTTCGACGGCGAGCATCACCGACGCCACCGGCGTTCCGAAAACCGCGGTCATGCCGGCGGCGGCGCCCGCGACCAGCAGGGTCTTGCGCTCGGCCGCGCTCATGCTGAAGCATTGTGCGAACAACGAGCCGATGGCGCCGCCGGTCATGATGATCGGGCCTTCGGCGCCGAACGGGCCGCCGGAGCCGATCGAGATCGCGGACGACAGCGGCTTCAGCAAGGCCACCTTCGGGTGCATCCGGCTGCCGCCGATCAGGATCGCCTCGATCGCTTCGGGGATGCCGTGGCCCCGGATTTTCTCCGAGCCATACCGCGCCATCAGTCCGATGATGAGGCCGCCCAGCGCCGGCGCCGCCACCATCCAGAGACTCGGCTTGACTCCGGCGAGGGAGAGGGGGTGGCTACTGAAGGTCTGGAGCCATACGAGATTGGAGGTCAGCCTGATCGCCCCCAGCAGGAACCAGGCTGCCAGGGCGCCGCCGGTTCCCACCAGAATGGCCATGGCCGTGAGCACCAGGACGCGCCGGTCGGTCGTGAAGTCGCCGAGCCGGGGCAGGGTGTTGGCGGGCGAGGAGGAACGTTGCATGCGTCGCGGGGCTCCGAAGCGGAAATACTGGGGATAGCGGCTTTATGCCGCGCGGGTGTCAATATATCGCAATACGATATAAATCAACGGATCAGCCATGGCCGCAACACTGCAATTACCAGCCCGCATGCCGAAACAGATGCGAGAGAAGGATTACGTCGCCCTGGCGGCGTTCAGGCATGCGCTCCGGGAGTTTGAGGCGTTCAGCGAGGACGAAGCGCGCAAGGCCGGGCTGCCGCCCCAGCAGCACCAGGCCCTGCTCGCGATCCGTGGGTTTGGCGCGAAGACGGGAATGACGGTGGGCGATCTCGCCCGGCATTTCCTGCTCCGGCCTCATACGGCGGTGGGGCTGGTGAACCGCATGGTCCGCGCCGGGCTGGTCAGGCGCAAGCCGGATCCGGACGACCGCCGCCGCGTCCTGCTCACCCTGACCCCGCGGGCCGACCGGGTTTTGATCGCGCTGTCGATGACGCACCTCGCCGAAATCCGCCGCAAGGCGCCCCAGCTCAACGAGTTGCTGAACCAGTTGTCGGCCGATCTCTAGAGCCGGCCGTCCGTTACGCCACGTGCTTCATCGCGTCCTGCGGGACGCGTTCGTCCGGCGCGTATTCGAACTGCACGACGTGTTCGGTGATGGTGACCCGTTCCACGAAGGTCACTTGTTCATCAGCGATCGCCGTTTCCTCGTCAGTCGTTTCAGGAACAAGCGGCGGCGCATCGATGGGTCCTTGAAACGGATCGAACGCGCCCGCTACCTCCGCGAGCGGCTTCGGCTTGTCGGCCCAGTGGAGCGAGAGATAGTCGAAACCCTGCACGATGGTGGGTTTGACGATCTCGAAGTAGGGCGAGATGTCGAAATCCCGGGGCATGTAGAGCGAGGAATCGCGGATGTGCAGGATCTCGCGGCGCATCTGGCGGCTGCGGGTGCGGGTGATCTTCGGCAAGATCGGGTAGCGCACGGCTTCAAAGGCCTGCGCGATCAGCGCCGAGCAGATGATCTTGGTCGGATCGCCGGAGCCGAGCGCGATCATGCGCCGCCGCCAGCGTTGCGGAATCGGCAGCGGGATCAGATAGCGCATCAGGTCGAGAATGTTCTTGGTGTCGTAGCCGAAGCCGATGCGGTTGATGGCATAGCGGCAGACCGTGACGCGGTCCTCGTACGACAGCCCGACGGGGCGGCACAGCCGCGTGTGATAGGGATAATATTTCGACAGCGGCGCTGACGTGACGCCCTCGCCGATATTGGCCTCGATCAGCACGTGCGGTTCGCCGTCGGGTTCGGCGGCGCCGTCGATCGGCCCGACGAACAGCGCGGCGTGCGACCACGTCGACTGCGTGAGATACTTGATGATGCCGGAAATGCGGCTGTTGCCCTCGACCAGGAGGACGTCGCCCTCCTGAATGATGCCGCGCAGGTGTTCCGGGTCGCTCGGCGTGAAGGGCTCGTAGCCCGGCACTTCCTTCTGAAGATAACCAGCGATCCACTTTCCGACCGTATCGAGCATGAAGCCCATGAGTCTCGCTCCCCGCGGTTCGTTCTGACCGCTTGTGTCCCTGTCCTAAGCATGTTCGAAAGCGATTGCAATTTAGTTCATGCTGCGCGCGGGCCAGTCAGGATTGATTCACCATGATGGTTGCTGTGTCCCCATGGATGCGGCAAGATTCGCGCGGCGATCGCCGGTGCAGATCGCTGCAAGGGATATCGGAAGGCGATGATTCCAAAGCGGTTTTGTTGCGGATTGCAGATGGCGAGGATCCCGGGCCCGATCGTAGGCATCGTGCATCGCCGGAATCCCGGCGGCAGATTTTTGGAAACCATGCCATGAGAATGACACGCCGCGATTTCTTGTCGGCATCGGCCGCGCTCGCGCTCCAGCCGGCGCTCGGTGTGCGGACCATGGCCGCGCCGCTGCCGCGCCAGGCCGACGTGGTGGTGATCGGCGCGGGCGCCGCCGGCGTCGCGGCGGCGCGCCGGATCGCAGCCGCCGGCCGCAGCGTGATCGTGGTCGAAGCCGCAAACCGCATCGGCGGCCGCTGTCTCACGGACGCCACGACGTTCGAGGTGCCGTTCGATCGCGGCGCGCGGCTGCTGCACAATCCCGACAGCAATCCGATGGCGAAGCTGGCGCGCGATGCGGGCATCGGCGTGTTTCCGGTGCCGGCCGGGCAGAAAATCCGCGTCGGCCGCCGCAACGCGCGCGCGGGCGAGACCGAGGAATTTCTGGCAACGCTGGTCCGCGCCAATCGCGCCATCGATGAGGCCGCGCGGGGCCGCGTCGACGTGTCCTGCGCCGACGCGCTGCCCAGCAATCTCGGCGACTGGACGGCCACCGTGCAATTCACGCTCGGCCCCAGCGCGACGGGAAAAGATCTCGCGCAACTGTCGGCGATGGATCAAAGCCGTGCGCAGGATCGGATCGCGGCGATCGGTTGCCGTCCGGGACTCGGCGCGCTGGTGACGAAGCTTGGCGCCGATGTTCCGGTGGCGTTGTCGACGCCCGCCAGCCGCGTGGTCTGGAGTGGTCGCGACGTCGGCGTCGAAACGACCGCGGGCCGGATCGCCGCGCGCGCGGTGATCGCGACTGTATCGAGCAACGTTCTCACGTCGGGCCATCTGCGGTTTGCGCCCGAGTTGCCGAAGCGGCACCTCGACGCTGCGGCGAAATTGTCGCTGGGCAGTTACGACCGGGTGGCGCTGTGGCTCGCCAACAATCCGCTCGGGCTCGCGCATGACGACGTGATGATCGAGCAAAGCACCGATGCGAAGACCGGATTGCTGCTGGCGAACATCGGCGGTTCGTCGCTTTGCGCGGTGGATGTCGCAGGATCGTTCGGCCGCGACCTGTCGGCGCAGGGCGAGCGTGCCATGGTCGCCTTCGCGACCGAATGGCTGACCAAGCTGTTCGGCAGCGATGCCGCGCGGGCGGTCAAGGTCTCGACGGCGACGCGCTGGAACGCGGAGCCCTTCGTGCTCGGCGCGATGTCGGCGGCGGCGCCCGGCGGCCAGCCGTCGCGGCGGATTTTGATGGAGCCGCTCGGCAGTCTGTTCTTCGCCGGCGAAGCCGCGCATGAAACGCTGTGGGGCACCGTTCACGGCGCATGGGAAAGCGGCGAGCGTGCTGCGGATGCAGCCCTGAAGAAACTCCGCCCCGCCGCGGCCGCTCCATCGGCCGCGCCGTCACGCAAGCCGCGCCGGCGGCACACGAGTCACGCGGAACGTGGGCACGTTCGGTAGCGTGCATTGTCAGCGCAGGATGTGGTCGAACACCGGCAGGCTGATGAAGGCCGATACGGCGATCATCGCGTAGCACGCGCGGCGGAAGGTGGTTTCGCTGGCGAGGCCGAACATATGCGAGCCGATCCACAGGCCGATGGCGAACGCCGGACCCAGCAGGACCGCGAGCGCGACGATCTTGAGCGAAAGCAATCCGCCGAACAGATAGCTGACGATGAGGATGACATCCGAGACGGCGAAATACACAATGACGCTGGCGCGGATCATTGCCGGCGTCGCGGCATCGCGCAGCCAATACATCACGACGGGCGGGCCGCTGACCTGGGCGACGCCGCCGAAAAATCCGGCGATGGCGCCGACGCCGATGGTCAGCGGCGGCGTCGTGCGGCCGGTGTAGCGCCAGCCGGCCATCATCAGGCCGAGCAACGGCACGATCAGCGCCACGATCAGCCAGCGCACGGTGAGCGGATCGGCATACAGCAGAAACCATGCGCCGAGCGGCGCGCCGACCAGCGAGCCGACCGCCATGAGCGCCACGTCGCGCTTGTTGGCGATGCGCGCGGCCCCGGGGACGAGGCCGATGGCGGCAATGATCTCGATGATCAGCATCAGCGGCGAGGCGAGCTTGGCGCCGATCATCGCGCTCGCCAGCGGCATGAAGATCAGCGCGGAGCCGAATCCGGAGAAGCCGCGCCCGAGACCGGACGCGAAGGCGGTGAGCAGCAGACCCGCAAGCAACGGCCACGATAACGCGTTCAGGCCGAGACTTGTCATCCCCGCAAGACGCCGCCGGTCTTCCTTGTCACCTCGGCGACGATCTTCGCAGCCACCGCGTCGATTTCCTGATCGGTCAGGGTTTTTTCCCGCGGCTGAAGCGTGACGGTGATCGCGACCGACTTCTTGTCGGGATCGATCCCCTTGCCTTCATAGACGTCGAACACGCTGACGTCGGCAATCAGCTTGCGATCGACGCCCTGCGCGGCGCGAACGATGTCGCTGGCCTTGACGCGGCGGTCGACGATGAAGGCGAAGTCGCGCGACACCGGCTGGAACGCCGACAGCTCCAGCATCGGCTTGGCGCGGGTCGGCTTCTGCTTCGGTTCGGGGATGCGGTCGAGGATCACCTCGAATGCCACCAGCGGTCCGTCGGCTTTCAAGATCTCCAGCGCACGGGGATGCAGCTCGCCGAAGTAACCGAGCACGTTCTGCGGTCCCATCTGGATGGCGCCGGAGCGGCCCGGATGCAGCCAGGCCGGAAAATTCTTCGATTCGCCGCTCGCGGCGACCTGCAAGGCCTGCATCGGCGCCCCGGCGGCCGCCAGCACCGCGAAGGCATCGGCCTTCGCATCGAAGGTATTGGCGTCGAGCGCCCCGGCGTCAGCGCCGCCCGACCAGTGGCGGCCGAGTCCCTGCGATGACGCAAGGCCGCGGCGAAGCCCCGCGGCGGCCATGAATTGGTCCTGCGGCCGGTCGCCGCGAAACATCTGCCCGACTTCGAACAGCGCGAGATCGCCCGAGCCGCGATCGACATTGGCCTGCGCCGCCGCGATCAGGCCGGGCAAGAGGCTCGGGCGCATGTCGGAGAGATCGGCCGCGATCGGGTTGGCGAGCGCGAGTTCGGGCTTGCCGCCGCCGAACAGTTCCGCCTGCGGTTTTGCGATGAACGACCACGTCACCGCCTCGACCATGCCGCGCGCCGCCAGGGCACGCCGCGCGCGGCGGGTGCGCGACTGCATCGGAGTCAGGACCGGCTTGCGCGGGGCCTCGCCGCGATCGAACGGCGTCATCGGCACCTTGTCGACGCCGACGATGCGGACGATCTCCTCGACGATGTCGGCCTTGCCGTGCACGTCGGTGCGCCATGACGGCACCGCGACCTTCACCACGGGGCCGTTGCCGGCCACCATGAAGCCGAGGTGGCCGAGGATGCGCTTGACCTCGATCAGCGGCACCTCGATGCCCGCGAGCCGCTTCAACTCATGCAGCGGATAGTCGATCACGCGATCGTCGGGCAGCGCGCGGCCGACCACGACGTTCTCCGATGGCGAGCCGCCGCACAGCTCCATCACGAGTTTCGTCGCCAGTTCGAGACCGGGTACCATAAAGGCGGGATCGACGCCGCGCTCGAAACGGTAGCGCGCATCGGAATTGATACCGAGCTTGCGGCCGGTCTGGGCGATGTTGATCTCGTTCCACAGCGCCGATTCGATCAGCACGTCGGTGGTGTTTTCATCGCACCCCGAAGCCTCGCCGCCCATGATGCCGGCGAGCGATTCGACGCCGTTGTCGTCGGCGATCACGCACATGGTGTCATCGAGCCGGTAGGTGCGCGCATCCAGCGCCAGCAGGCTCTCGCCGTTCTTCGCGCGCCGCACGGTGAGATGGCCATGCACCTTCTTCGCGTCGAACACGTGCAGCGGACGGGCGCGGTCGTAGGTCATGAAGTTGGTGATGTCGACCAGCGCGTTGATCGGGCGCAGGCCGATCGAGGTCAGGCGCCGCTGCAGCCATTCCGGCGAGGGGCCGTTCGTCACGCCGCGCACGAGGCGCAACGCGAAGCCGGGACACAGCGAGGCGTCTTCCACGGTGACGTTGATCGGGCAGGGAAACTCGCCCTTGATCGCCTTGATGGTCGGATCCTTGAAGCGGCCCATGTCGGCGGCGGAAAGATCGCGCGCGATGCCGTGCACGCCGGTGCAGTCCTGCCGGTTCGGCGTCAGGTTGATCTCGATCACGGGATCGTCGAGGCCGGCCCATTCGGCATAGCCGGCGCCGACCGGCGCATCGGCGGGAAGCTCGATGATGCCGTCATGGTCGTCGGAGATTTCAAGCTCGGCGGCGGAGCACAGCATGCCGCGGCTCTCGATGCCGCGGATGGTGCCGACGCCCAAGGTCATGGCCTTGCCGGGAATGTAGGTGCCGGGCGGCGCGAACACGGTGATGAGACCGGCGCGCGCATTCGGCGCGCCGCAGACCACCTGGATATGCGCGGGCTCGCCCTTGTCGTTGGTCTCGCCGGTATCGATCATGCACAGCCGCAAGCGATCCGCGTTCGGGTGCTGCACGGCGGAAACGACGCGCGCGATGGTGTAGGGCGCGAGCGCCTTCGACTTGTCCTCGATGTGCTCGACCTCGAGCCCGATCATGGTGAGCTTGTCGGCGAGCTTGTCCAGCGGCTCGTCGGTGTCGAGATGCTCTTTCAGCCAGGAGAGGGTGAATTTCATGGCTGTGTCTTTCGGCCGCTTGTGAATGTGCTTGCCCCGTGGGCAGCCTGCTCCCTCTCCCGCTTGCGGGGGAGGGTTGGGGAGGAAGCAGCGGCCTTTATAACAGGTGTAACGACTGCCCTCACGAACTCAGCCCTCCCGCCAGCGTCGGGACGTCGAGCGGCCGGAAGCCATAATGGGTGAGCCAGCGCACGTCGCCTTCGAACAACTGGCGCAGGTCGGGCATGCCGTATTTCAGCATGGCGATGCGGTCGATGCCCATGCCCCAGGCGAAGCCCTGGTAGGTGTCGGGATCGAGGCCGCACAGTTTCAAGACGTTCGGGTGCACCATGCCGCAGCCGAGAATCTCCAGCCAGTCCTCGCCCTCGCCGAAGCGGATCTCGCCTTTGTCGCGGCGGCACTGGATGTCGACTTCCAGCGACGGCTCCGTGAACGGGAAGAACGACGGACGAAAGCGCATGTTGACCTTGTCGACCTCGAAGAACGCCTTGCAGAATTCGTGCAGGATCCATTTGAGGTGGCCGAGATGCGACGACTTGTCGATCACGAGCCCCTCGACCTGGTGGAACATCGGCGTGTGCGTCTGGTCGCTGTCGCTGCGATAGGTGCGGCCGGGACAGATGACGCGGATCGGCGGCGTCTGGCTCAGCATGGTGCGCACCTGCACCGGCGAGGTATGAGTCCGCAGCAACAGACGCGAGCCGTCGTCCTTCGGATTGAAGTAGAAGGTGTCGTGCATCTCGCGCGCGGGATGGCCTTCGGGAAAGTTCAGCCGCGTGAAATTGTAGTCGTCGGTCTCGATGTCCGGGCCTTCGGCGACGGAAAATCCCATGTCGGCGAAGATCGTGGTGACTTCGTCCCAGACCTGGCTCAGCGGATGGATGCGGCCGGCCTCGGCGGCCGTCTCGCGCAGCGGCAGGGTGACGTCGAGGGTCTCTGACGCAAGGCGCGCATCGAGGGCGGCGGCCTTCAGCACGTCGCGGCGCGCGGCCAGCGCCAGCGCCACTGTGTCCTTGGCGAGGTTGATCCTCGCGCCCTCGGTCTTGCGCTCCTCCGGCGACATCTTGCCGAGCGTCGCGAGCAGCGCCGAGATCGCCCCCTTCTTGCCCAGCGCCGCGACGCGCACGGCTTCCAGGGCGGTCTCGTCGGCGGCGGCGGCGATGTCGGAAAGGATTTGGGATTGAAGCGAGTCGAGATCGGACTTTTCGGAATCGGACATGGCGACGGTCACCTTGTGGGGATCCGCTCGCCGTCAGCACATCGGGCCGTCATCATCCGCGAAGGCGGATGATCCAGTAACCCCGGTGCTCGAAGGATTGGTCGGTGGTTACTGGATGCCCCGCCTTCGCGGGGCATGACACCGTTTTGTGTGACGCACCAGCGGTCGGCAGCATCACGCCGCGAGCGCGGCCTTGGCCTTCTCGGCGATCGCCTGGAACGCGGCGGGCTCGTGAATGGCGAGGTCCGACAGCACCTTGCGGTCCACCACGATACCGGACTTCGACAGGCCGTCGATGAAGCGGCTGTAGGTCATGCCGAACGGCCGCACCGCGGCGTTGAGGCGCTGGATCCAGAGCGCGCGGAAGGTGCGCTTCTTGCGCTTGCGGTCGCGGAAGGCATACTGGCCGGCCTTGTCGACCGCGGCCTTGGCGGCGCGGATGGTGTTCTTGCGGCGGCCATGGAACCCCTTGGCGGCCTTGTAGACTTTCTTGTGCTTGGCATGAGCCGTCACACCGCGTTTGACGCGAGACATGACCGATCTCCTTCAAAGGTACGGGCTGAAACTGCGCCGCGTCTGCGCGCGGCCGATGGAAATGGCGATCGAACGCTCAGGCGTTCGGCAAGAAGTACTTCTTGATGTTGTCGCCGTCGGTCTTGAACATCACGCGGGTGCCTCGGAGCTGACGAATCTGCTTCTTCGTCCGCTTGATCATGCCGTGGCGTTTGCCGGCGTGGGCCGAGACGACTTTTCCGGTCCCGGTCACCTTGAAGCGCTTTTTGGCGCCCGATTTGGTCTTCAGCTTGGGCATTTGGCTCTCCTGTTGCCACGACAAAACGCGCCCCGAGAGGCGCATTCGCGGCTGAAATGCTCGTTAGAGCGTTGAAAGTGCTTGGCTATTTCCGAAATGAAAGTCGCCGGCACGCTCGTCGCCACGGCAGCCCTATATCAGCCGGGCGGCGAAGACCGGGCTTATGGCAGAGGATGACGAAATTGGCAACGGGGAAGGCAGGAGGTTCGCAAAAAGACAAAACAATATCCCGAAAAAGAAAAGCCCTGCCGGGGCTTGTTATCGCCTAGGCAGGGTTGCCCTTTCGGGTCTTGAGGCTCAACGGTTTCCCGCGAGCAATCGTAACCAATTTGGTTATTCTCGGCTTAATGTCAAGTTAAAGCCCGATGGCTTTTAGAACGCCGTTTCTCACGAGTTTGACATCGGCATCAGTCATTTTCGGATGTAAATATTTGCGCTTTCCCGTTTGGTCGCGAGCGGTTTGAAACAAATCCAGCCGCTCAAACGAGACGGTCGCGACCATGTCGCACTTGGCCCAAAATACACAGTACGGGAATGGGTAGGGCAACGGGCTGGGGAGTTCGATGCGGACCACATAGTCAACGTTGTGCTCTGGTCGGGTTTGCGAGAGTGGGATTACCGTACAAAGCCCATCTCGATAAGGCAGACGCGGTGAAATAACGACTGCCGGCCGCTTCTTCACCATCTCCGGCTCTTGAAAACCACCCCGACCGTAGTCGCAAAGAAGGATTGTCCCCACGCCAACTGGATACTTAATTCCCATACCGAATTATTAACGCTTCGGAGGGCGAGTAGAAACTGAAAGTTCCCTCAACTTTCGCTAACTAGGAAACCTCGATGCGGCGCGAAAGCGCTGCAGTCGTCCCCGCCTTCGCGGGGACGACTAGCCTTAACACTTCTGCTGCGTGGAAAGGCTGGCCCGCTCAGCGCGGCGCCAGCACCATGACGACCTGACGGCCCTCGAACTTGGCGTCCTGTTCGACCTTGGCGAACTCGGCCACGTCGCTCTTCACCTTGTCGAGCAGCTTTGTGCCGATTTCCTGGTGGGCCATCTCGCGGCCGCGGTAGCGCAGGGTGATCTTGACCTTGTCGCCTTCCTCGAAGAACCGCTGCATCGCCTTCATTTTCACGTTGTAATCGTGGTCGTCGATCATCGGACGGAGCTTGATCTCCTTGATCTCGACGATCTTCTGGCGCTTGCGGGCCTCGGCGGCTTTCTTCTGGGCCTGAAACTTGTATTTCCCGTAATCCATGATCTTGCAGACGGGCGGGCTGCTGTTCGGCGCGATCTCGACGAGGTCCATTCCGGCCTCCATCGCCATCTTGATCGCGGCGATCGTTTCCACGGTACCGAGATTGGTGCCTTCCGCGTTGATCAACTGTACCTGTGCGTTGCGGATTTCATCGTTGGTGCGCGGTCCGTCTTTCGCGACGGGGGTTGGCGCTCTGTTGGGACGGCGAATGGGTATTTCTCCAGTATTGTGAACGAGGCGCGTATTTTGAAGCAAGATGCGGCAGGGAGCAAGCGGCCCCGATCCATCAAAAGCATCAAATGCCGCACACCGCTATGACGCCGACGCAACATGGAGTGTGGTTGCTTGTTCCGCAAGCGCCGGCTTTTGTTGACCGCCTTCGGCCATTGCGACAGACAGCACGGAGAGGGACTGATTCCATGAGCAATTCGGCGATTCCGCCAACATTCATCGATGTCGGCACGGACCGGCGCCGGATCGCAGTACGCGCGCGGTCCGGCGCTTCGCCGGGGCTGTTCTGGCTCGGCGGTTTCAAATCAGACATGGCCGGCACCAAGGCCCTGGCGCTCGATGCCTGGGCGGCGGAGCATGGCCGCGCCTGCGTGCGCTTCGACTATTCCGGCCACGGCGAATCCGGCGGCGATTTCACCGCCGGGACCATCGGCCGGTGGCTCGAGGAGAGCCTTGCGGTGTTCGATGCCTTCTGCGCCGGCCCGCAGGTGGCAATCGGCTCGTCCATGGGCGGCTGGATGGCGCTGCTCCTGGCGCGCGCGCTTCTGAAGCGCCCGGCATCCCGGGCCTCGCTGGCGGGTCTCGTGCTGATCGCGCCGGCGCCCGATTTCACCGAAGACCTGATGTGGAAGGGTTTTTCGCCGGAGGCGAAGCTCGACATCGAGACCAGGGGCGTCTGGCTGCGCCCGTCCGAATACGGCGATCCCTATCCGATCACCCGCAACCTGATCGAGGACGGCCGCAACCATCTCCTGCTCGGCGGCAGCATCGTGACCGGCTGCCCGGTGCGGATCCTGCAGGGCGCGCAGGACCCGGACGTGCCTTGGCGTCACGCGTTTGCACTGGCGGAGCGGTTGCCGGCCGACGACGTGGTGCTGACGGTGATCCGGGACGGCGATCATCGCCTGTCGCGCCCGCAGGACATTTCGCGCATCCTCGCCGCGGTGGCGGAGTTTCCTGCGGCCTGACCGTTCCGTCATGCCCGGGCTTGTCCCGGGCATCCACGTCTTTCTAAGATGTCGGCATGCAAGACGTGGATGGCCGGAATAAATCCGGCCATGACGAGAGGAGCCGTCATGGACGCAAAAACCATGCTCCGCGAATTCTGCGATGCCGTCGAGCGGCGCGACGGAAAGTCCCTCGCGGCGCTGTTCACCGACGACGGCGTCTATCATGATGTCTTCTACGGCGCGTTCCAGGGCCGCGCTGACATCGCCGCGTTGATCGACGACTGGTTCTACCGCACGGCGGAGGATTTTCGCTGGGTGATGCACGATCCCGTCAGCGACGGCACCACGCTCTACGCGCGCTATACCTTCAGCTATCGGTCGAAATTGCCGGACGCGAAAGGCGCGCGGGCGATGTTCGAGGGCGTCTCGATCATGCGGCTGCGTGACGGGTTGATCGCCGAATATCACGAGGTCGCCAATACCGCGCCGGCGTTCGTCGATCTGAATTTCGCGCCCGAGCGGATCGCGAAGATCGTGGCGAAGCAAGGGACGGCATTGAAGGCGCGGCCGGAGATGACGCGGCATCTCGCGTAGCGTTAGAGCATGATCCCGAAAAGTGGAAACCGGTTTTCGGAAAAGATCATGCTCAAACAAAAAGATAAACGACGAGTCTGATTCAACGTAGTTGAAACAGACTCTAGAGCGGCAATTCCGGCTCGCGGCGCGCGTTGCGCCGGGCCGTTGTCGCCGCCGCCGAGGTGGCCGAGCGGACAAAGCTCCAGCGGATGGTCGACGCCTGCCGGGCATTCTGCTGGATCACGATCTGCGCGGTCCGGCGCGGCCCGTCGTTGCCGGCGAGGAAAACGCTGTCCTCGAGGTCGACCCGATCGTCCGGCGACTCAAACGTCCAGACCTCGCGATTCGGCAGCACCAGCATCACGCCGTGCGCGTCGCTGAGGCGGCTGGCCTTGACCGACGGATGCAGATGAAAGCGCAGGGCATAGTCGGCGTCATGCCCCTTGATGCGGCCGCCGTGCGCCGGCGACAGGGTATCTTCGCCATCAAGCCGCGATCCGTCCTCCGCCGCCATCAGCACGCGCTGATGGATCAGGCCGAAGCGGCTGAGATATCCGTCATGCGACGCGGTCAGCACCGATCCGTTCTCGATCGCCTCACGATAGCTCTCCACCCGCGAGGGACCGCTGACGATCGGCGCGCCCTGCAGCAGCCGTTTCATGGCGGACAGCTCGACGAACTGGCACGATGATGTGTCGTGATAGGTCAGGGTCGAATGCGCCGCGGTGCTGCGCGCGAAGGTGCGCCAATTGTCGCGGCCGGTCGCCGGCACGCCGCAATTGACGAGGATCCGGTTCGGGCCGGATGACATCTCGAACGACAGGCAGCCGGCATGCGCGTCCTGGCTGACGTTCGGCGGTGGCGGCGCGCCTGTGTCCATGATGATCGTCATGGCCCCGGCTTCGAGCCGCTGGAAACCGCTGTGCGGCATGGACGCCATCGGTGCGCCGCGCGTATCGTCGTAAGCGAGCAGCGTGGCCACGAGATCCGACGGCGCGCTGCCCATGCCGTTGAACAGCGCAAAACTGCCGTCGCCATGGCGGAAGAAGCGCAGCATCGGCATCATGCGGTCGATGGCATTGAGCAGCGCCGGCGGCGGCGCGATGTTGCGCGCGGCGAAGGTCTGCCGCAACGGCAGCAAATCCATCAGAAGCTCGATCAGCACGCCGGGATTGCGCGAGATGTGGCCGCCGTCGGGTAGGATCTGCCTTTGCAATTCGTCGGAGAGACGGCGCGTGGTGGTGCGGATATGGCGCGCCTGATTGGCGAGGCAGAGCGAAGCGTAGCAGAGCGCGATCAGCACCTGCAGCCGCGCGACGCCGTCGGGAACCGTATGCATGCTGAGCCGCAGCAGGCGGATTTCGCGCGCCAGCATGCGCAGATAGCGGCGGTAGAACTTTCCGTCGGTGTCGTTGAGCACCAGCGGCGCTTGCGACAACATCGAGATCACGCGCCGCGCCAGCACGTCGGCGCGTTTTCCGACCGGCCGCTTGCGTGCCGGATTGGACATCCAGTCGTCGACCAGCGCGCGCGCATTGGCGCGCGTGATCGCGGTGTCGGCGGCGCGCAGATGGCGCAGCCAGCCGAAACCGAGCAGCGCAGCCTCCCACTCCTCGGACGGCGGTTCGAGATCGAAGATCGAGCGCGAATGACAGGTGACGATCTTGCCGGCGAAAACGAAACGCCCGGCATAGATTTCGGCGGCGCGGGTGGCGTCCGCGGTGCGCAGATCGTGCGGCGCGATGATCAGCCGGTCGGTCCGTCCGGGCCACAGCCGCGCCAGCGCCACCGACCCGCCGCCGGCGCGTGCCATCGCGTTCCGCGCGAACCGGCGGAGAACCAGCGTCGACAGGCGTCTGCGTTGAGCGATAGACACGCGCTTTTTGAGGCCCCGGGCGGACTCTTGTTCGAGTCCTTGTTGGCTTGAAAAGATTCGCCAGTGTGAACCACCACACCGGCGAATCCTTTTAATCCGGAAAGGCCGGCAACGCACTAGTGGGGTGGTTCGGAAGTTCGCTTCATTTTCTCGACACGCTCTTCAAGCGAACTTCTGAACCTAAACCACACTAGAATCATGAATTTGCGGGTGTCCCTTTGATTCCGGGGTTCGCATCGAAGGTTGCTGCGAGCGCTTGCGAACTCCGAAATCGGGACACTATCTTGAAACGGCGCGAATCCCGGTGATTCGCTGTCGGTGTCAGGCCTTCGTCAGCCGCGCGGCATAGAAGCCGTCGAGACCGGCCAGCCGTGGATCGGCGTGGGGCAGATGGCAGGGCAACGTGCGCAAATCGCCATCTGACGTGACGATGTCGTCGAGACCGGCCACCTCCATCGGCGTGATCGGCACGCGGCGCATGCCGGACTCGGACTCCAGCAGCGCGGCGATGGCCCGCTCGCCCTCTTCGGGTTCCAGCGAGCAGGTGCAATAAATCAGCGTGCCGCCGGGTTTCAGCAGGGTGGTCGCCTTCTGCAGCAGCCGCTGTTGCAGCGCAGTGAGCGTGGCGATGTCGGATTCCTGTTTCAGCCAAGCCACGTCCGGGTGCCGCCGAATCGTGCCGGTGGCGGAACACGGCGCGTCCACCAGCACGGCGTCGAAGCCGTCGCCGCGGGGATTCTGCCACTCGACCGCATCGGCGGTGACGGTCTCCGCGGTGAACGAGAGCCGTGTGAAATTGTCGCGCAATCGCGCCACGCGATTCGGCGAGCGGTCGATCGCGATCACCTCCGCGCCGGCCTGCGCGAGCTGCGCGGTCTTGCCGCCGGGCGCCGCGCAGAGATCGACGACGCGGCGGCCCGCGAGGTCGCCGAACAGCCGCGCCGGCATCGCTGCGGCGGCATCCTGAACCCACCATTCGCCTTCAGCGAATCCCGGCAGCATCGTCACCGATCCCTGCAGCAGCGTTCGCACCGAGCCGGTCGGCAAGGTCTCGCCATGCAGGCGCGTCGCCCACTGGGCCGCATCCGACTTCACCGTGAGATCGAGCGATGGATCGTGATTGAGCGCCGCGGCCATCGCTTTCGCGGTGACCTCGCCGTAATGCGCGATCCAGCGTGCGAGAAGCCACGGCGGAACGTCGAGCGCGTCAGAGCGCACCTCTTCGATGAGCGGGTGTCCCTCGCGCGCGCAGCGCCGCAGCACGGCGTTGACGAGGCCGGCGTATTTGGCGGCGCGCCGGTCCGACTGCACGAGCCGGACGGAAAGATCGACCGCGGCATGATCCGGCACGTCCATCCAGAGGATCTGCGCGGCGCCGATCAGGAGCGCGCTTTGCGCGCGCGGCGCATCGGTCGGAATGCCGCGATCGAGCAGCCGCGACAACACGTGCCCGAGCGTGCCGAGACGGCGCAGGATCGTCGCGACCAGGCGTCGCATTAGCGCGCGGTCGCGATCCGGAAGCGCCTTCAGGCCGGGATGCGCGGCGGCTCCATCAAGCTGATCATCGAGAGTGCGACGCTTGTGGAGAACGCCATCGAGTATGTCGGCCGCGATACGCCGCGCGGCGAGGCCGGGGACCTCGGGCGGCGGTGCGAATCGTGTTGACGGCATGAAACGGGAACATCGCTGAAGGGACGGAGCAATGGTTTGCGCGTCTCACGCATTCCATCGGGCGGGAGCAAGTCGTGACACGCGAATATGCCAAATGTAAGAATCGTCTTGATGTTCTCCCAGTCCTTGCACACATCTCATCGGGAAAGATTTTTTTCGCGCGCGTGCGCAGAAAGAAAAGAACCGACATGCCTGACGACGACTCCTCATCGCCGCCATCGAACGCGGCGCGCAAGCCGCTGACGCCGGAGGCGCAACGCGCGCTTGCCGAAGCCGAGGCGCGTCGCGCCGCCGCGGCCGCAGAAGCAAAGCCGCGGCCGAAGGAGCTGCAGGGCCCGAAGGGGCCCGAGCCGACCCGGTTCGGGGACTGGGAGCGCAACGGCATCGCCTCGGATTTCTGAGGAGCTGGCGGGGCTGCGGACGATCCGCTCCCGGCTTGGGCGCCCGGCCGCCAAAACCTGGCATCAGCATTGTACGTCAGGTTGTCAGGGGAGCAGGCACAACTTCTGATTTTCCTTGCGGCGGGCGACGACTCGCCTTAGCATAGGAATATGTACCCATATGCCAGAATAAATGCATCAGGGCGAGGCGCGCGCCGGTTGTCGGCGCCGATCCTGCCCGTGGTCTTTGGTGCGGGGTTGGCGATAGGCGTTTTGCTGCCGGTCCGGTCCTGGGTGCATCGGCCGGCTGAGGACCTGCCCATGCAAGACGCCGCGGCCGTCCCGGAGGCCGCCGCGCCATGGATTCGCGCGGGCAATCCGGAAGTCCGCCATGCCATCGACGTGGTCAGAGTGATCGATGGCGACACCTTCGAGGCGCGGGTGCATCTGTGGCCCGGTCTTGATATGACGACGCGGGTGCGCCTGCGCGGCATCGATGCGGCGGAGCTGAATGCGCGTTGTCCCGAGGAATTGCGATTGGCGGAAACCGCGCGCGAAGCGCTGCGCGCTCATCTCGACGAGGGCGGGGTGACCATCACCGACATCGGGCCTGACAAATACAATGGCCGGGTGGTGGCGAACGCGGCGACGCGACGCACGCCCGATATTTCCGCGGCGATGCTGGAGAGCGGCGATGCCCGCCGCTACCACGGCGGGCATCGCGAAGGCTGGTGCGGCCGCGCGAGCCGGTAGCGTGGAACGTTGTCCTTCCGGGGTGCGCGCGAAACGCGCGAATCCGGAATCTCACTTTGAAAAAGTGTTCTTTTGCCGAGATTCCGGATCGGCTTGCGCTGCGATCCGGTCGGGATGGCCTGTTGAATCAGCGCTGCGTGACGACAACCGGCGTGCCGACCGAGACGCGCCGGAAGAGGTCGCTGATATCGGCGTTGTACATGCGGATGCAGCCATACGAGACGAAGTGGCCGACCGACTCCGGCCGGTTGGTGCCGTGAATGGCGTATTGCCCGCCGCCGGAAAGCGTCATCGCCGCGACCCCCATGGGGTTCGCCGGCGAGCCGCCGGGAATCACGTCCGGAATCCTCGGATTGTCGTGCTTGACGTCGGCGGGCGGGGCCCAGGCGGGCTCGCGATATTTGCCGTCGATGCGCGCGGTGCCGGCCCACTGCTTGCCGGCCTTGCCGACGCCGACCGGATAGCGGATGGCGTGATCCTGATCGACGATGAGATAGAGCCGCCGCTCCCGGGTCTTCACCACGATGGTTCCGGGCGCGTAGTCGCCGCGATAGCCGACCACATCGGGTTTCGCCTCGGCCGCCGAAATTCCCGCCATCCCCACGCCGACAGTGATGGCCAGCGCCACCGCGACCTTCGCAAACATTCCTTCGCTCCAAATTCCGCCGCGCGCGGGCGCATTGTTGACCGGGCGTGTTAACCGGCGGCTTCCGGCGAGATGCAACGCGTCTCGCGCCGGAGCGATAAAAAGAAAATCCCGCCAACAAAGTAAATGACTGGAAAACAACACCTGGGTGCAAAGCAGCCGCCGGCGCTAACCGGCGGCTGACATTTGCGTGAAGGACTACGCGTCAAGTGTCATGCACGCGGAGCGGCGCTGTTTGCGCTCCTCCGTAGAGCCGGGACCGTTGCGGGTTCAAACCTTGCGACCGCCCTCGAAAGGCATGGCTTCCGTCATGGCTGGATTTATTCCGGCCATGACGCGATCGTGGATGACAGCGGAGAAGCCTAAGCCCTCGCACCCTTCTTGTTCTGCCGGTTTTTGACGAGGTCGTCGACGACGGCGGGGTCGGCCAGCGTGGAGGTGTCGCCGAGGCTTGACGACTCGTCTTCGGCGATCTTGCGTAGGATGCGGCGCATGATCTTGCCGGAGCGCGTCTTGGGCAGGCCGGGCGCGAACTGGATCAGGTCCGGCGAGGCGATCGGGCCGATGTCCTTGCGCACCCAGGCCACCAGCTCCTTGCGCAGGCCCTCGCTGGCTTCGACGCCGGCCATCAAAGTGACGTAGGCATAGATGCCCTGGCCCTTGATGTCATGGGGATAGCCGACCACGGCGGCTTCCGAGACGGCCTCATGCGCCACCAGCGACGATTCGACTTCCGCCGTGCCCATGCGATGGCCGGACACGTTGATGACGTCGTCGACGCGGCCGGTGATCCAGTAATCGCCGTCGGCGTCGCGGCGGCAGCCGTCCCCGGTGAAATACTTGCCCTTGTAGGTGGAGAAGTAGGTCTGCTCGAAGCGCGCGTGATCGCCATAGACGGTGCGCATCTGGCCGGGCCATGAGCGCGCGATGCAGAGATTGCCGGTGCATTCGCCTTCCAGCACCTTGCCGTCGGCGTCGACGATCTCGGGCACGATGCCGAAGAACGGTTTTGTCGCCGAGCCCGGCTTCTGCGCGATCGCGCCGGGCAGCGGCGTGATCATGATGCCGCCGGTCTCGGTCTGCCACCAGGTGTCGACGATCGGGCAGCGGCCGTCGCCGACCACGCGGTGGTACCACTCCCACGCTTCCGGGTTGATCGGCTCGCCGACGGAGCCGAGCAGCCGCAACGTCTTGCGCGAGGTTGTCTTCACCGGCGCGTCGCCGGCCTGCATAAGCGCGCGGATCGCGGTCGGCGCCGTGTAGAAGATGTTGACCTTGTGCTTGTCGATGACGTTCCAGAACCGCGAATTGTCCGGATAGTTCGGCACGCCCTCGAACATCAGCGTGGTCGCGCCGTTGGCGAGCGGCCCATAGAGGATGTAGCTGTGCCCGGTGACCCAGCCGACGTCGGCGGTGCACCAGTAAATGTCGCCGTCGTGATAGTCGAACACGTACTGGTGCGTCATCGCGACATAGACGAGATAGCCGCCGGTGGTGTGCAGCACGCCCTTCGGCGTCCCGGTCGAGCCCGACGTGTAGAGGATGAACAGCGGGTCTTCCGCGTTCATCGGCTCGCACGGACATTCCGTCGTCACCATCTCGGCCGCCTCGTGGTACCAGAGGTCGCGCACCGGATCCATGTTGACGGCTCCGCCGGTGCGCTTGACCACCACCACCCAGTCGACGCCACCGGTCTTTTCGATCGCCGCATCGACGTTGGCTTTCAGCGGCACCTTCTTGCTGCCGCGCAGGCCCTCGTCGGCGGTGATCACGACCTTCGATTTGCAGTCGGTGATGCGCTGCGCCAGCGAGTCCGGCGAGAAGCCGGCGAACACCACGGAATGGATCGCGCCGATGCGCGCGCAGGCGAGGATCGCGTAAGCCGCCTCTGGAATCATCGGCAGGTAGATGGTGACGCGGTCGCCCTTCTTGACGTTGCGGTTGCGCAGCACGTTGGCCATCTTGCAGACCTCGTCGTGCAGTTCGCGGTAGGTGATGTGCTTCGACTGCGAGGGATCGTCGCCCTCCCAGATGATCGCGACCTGGTCGCCCCGTTTCGCCAGATGGCGGTCGATGCAGTTGTAGGCGGCGTTGAGCACGCCGTCCTCGAACCACTTGATCGAAATGTTGCCGGGCGCATAGGACCAGTTGTCGACCTTGGTGAAAGGCTCGATCCAGTCGAGGCGCTTGCCGTGCTCCGACCAGAAGCCCTTGGGATCGTTGATCGAACGCGCGTACATCTCGCGGTACCTGGCCTCGTCGACCCAGGCCCGCTTGGCCCAGTCGCCGCTCACGTCGTAGGTCTTGTCCGACATCGTTTCCTCCACAGCTCGGCCCGCCGGCGGCCCAAGGGCCTCGGGATCGCCGACGATCCGGTTTTCGTCATTGTGGCCGATTATGCGTCGCAGCACGGCATGGCGACAAGCGGGTCGGACTAGGACCTTGGTCGGTCGCGCGGCAAAGCATCACGAAAGCGCCGGTATGGCTGCCATTCGCTGCGAATCGGTAACCAGCAACCGCTTTTGACCGCAGCCGGCTGGCGCGGCGCGGCGTTGCGCCCTAGATGCGGGCCGTCAGAGCCGGTGGCGCAGCCGGAACCAAACCCGATAACAGGCATTTATCCGCCACCAGCCCGCGTGAGGCGTATAACCCCATGATGAATCAGCAGAATTTTGAGGCTGCGCGGATCGTTTCCGCCGATCCCATGGTGGCGGCGACGATCGCGGCCCCGTCGTCGGTGGAGGCGCTGGCGCGCGAACTGGGTTTGAAGCTCGGCGATCAGGCCGGGCTGACCATCCGCCGCATCAGGCGCGGCAAGTCCTATTCCTTCATCCGCGCCAACGGCACGCGGATCAAACATGCCGGCACCATCAAGCGGCTGAACGCGATGGCGATGCCGCCGGCCTATGTCGAGGTGCGCTATTCGCCCGATCCCGCCTCGCATCTGCAGGCCGTCGGCGTCGATGCGGCGGGCCGGCTGCAATATCGCTATCACGCCGACTGGGAGAAGGTGCGCGAGCAGCGCAAGGCGCATCGGCTGTCGAAGCTGGTGGCGGCGCTGCCGAAAATCCGCCGCGCGGTGTCGTCGCACCTGTCGGGCGAGGAGCCCACCCGCGAGTTCGCGCTGTCCGCCGTGATCGAACTGATCGCTCGCACCGCGATTCGCCCGGGCAACGAATCCTATGCGCGGCTCAACGGCACGCGCGGCGCCACGACATTGCTGAAGTCCAACGTCGCGCTTGACGACGATAGCGTTGTCCTGACCTTCAAGGCGAAGGGCGGCAAGGCGGTGCGCAAGGAGTGCGACGCCGCGAAACTGGTGCGCGCCATCGGCATTCTGCGGACGCTGCCGGGCAAGCGCATGTTCCAGTATCGCGACGAGGGCGGCACCGTTCGCGCGGTGAATACGACGCAGGTGAACGCCTTCCTGCGCGAGATCGCGCGCATCAAGATTTCTCTGAAGGACTTTCGCACGCTGATGGCGTCGGCGGTGGTGCTGGAATCGCTGTCGCGCGTCACGCCGGCGACGAGCGAGCGCGGCCGCCGCAAGCAGGTGCTGGAGGCCGTGCGCGCGGCGGCGGATGAATTGTCGAATACGCCGGCGATCTGCCGCAAGAGCTATGTGCACGACACCATCGTCACCGCGTTCGAGGATGGAATCCTCGAACGTTTCGCCGCGACCATGACGGGCTATCGCTCGCAGTCGAAGCGCGAGCAGCTTCTGGCGCAGGTGGTCGCGGCTGCTGGATGATTTGTGCTTAAGGACCTGTCATGGCCGGGCATAGCCGTTCGAAGAACGGCGTCGCTTCGCTCGCCTATGTCCCGGCCGTCCACGTCTTTCTTGGCCGCAGAAGTTCAAGACGTGGATGCCCGGCATAAAGCCGGGCATGACGAAAATCAGCGTCGGCAGTCATCCAATCACCCACACCGCCGTACGCTTGATCTCCGCGTCCTCCAGTTCGCGTGTCACGGGCACGCTGTGTTCGGCGAGCTTCGTCAGCCTCTCCTTCGGAAGATAGGTACGGCCGGGATCTCCGATCAGCACGGTTGCGCCGCGCAGAGTCTGTTGCGAGAGGAATGCGAAGGCGCGTTCCGCGGTCTCGCGCTCATAGAAGATGTCGCCGGCGAGGATGACGTCCCAACGTTCGTCCGTGGGCGACGCCAGAAGGTCGTCGCGGCATGCGTTGAGTTGCACCCCGTTCGCGGCCGCGTTGAGTTCGATCGCAGCGAGAGAGAACACGTCGATATCGGCCGCGGTGACCGAGCGTGCGCCCGCTTTCATCGCCGCGATGCCGACGAGGCCGGAGCCCGACGCGAGATCGAGCACCGTCTTGCCGGTGACGCTCTCGGCATGGTCGAGCACATGCCGCGCCAGCGCCTGCCCACCGGCCCATGCGAACGCCCAGAACGGCGGCGGCAGGCCCATCTCGCCGAGCTCTTCCTCGGTCTTCTGCCAGATCGGCACGCTTTCATCGGCGACGTGAATCGCGATTTCCGGCACCAAGGGCACCGGCCGCAGCCTTGTGTTGGCGCGGATGAAGGCGGTGCGGTCGGTCAACGAATCCTGCGTCATTGCGAGCTCGTGACAAAATTGCCTCTTGCCAATTTTGCACTGAGCGAAGCAATCCAGAAAGATTGGTCAGGGACTGGATTGCTTCGTCGCATTCGCTCCTCGCAATGACGGAAAAGTCTACAACCCGCCCATCTTGCAGACGAGTTTCCATTCGTTCGCCGTAACGGGCTGCACCGACAGGCGGGAGTATTTCACCAACGCCATGTCGGCGAGTTTCTTGTCCGCCTTGATCGCGGCCATGGTCACCGGCGTCTTCAGCGGCTTGTCGGCCCGGATGTCGACGCAAACGAACTTGCCGGTCTTGTCGGTTGGATCGGGATAGGCTTCGCGGATCACCGCCGCGATGCCGACGATCTCCTTGCCCTCGTTGGAATGATAGAAGAAAGCCTTGTCGCCTTTCTTCATGGCGACGAGATTTTGGCGCGCAGTGAAGTTGCGCACGCCGGTCCAGGCCTCGCCCTTCGCGCCTTTGGCGACCTGCTGGTCCCAGGACCACACCGAGGGCTCCGATTTCACCAGCCAGTAGTTCATGGAGCCACCGTCCTTTTCGTCATGGCCGGACATAGCCCGTCGAAGACGGGCGTGAACGCCCTTTTGTTCCGGCCATCCACGTCTTCCCGTTATTTACTACCAAGACGTGGATGCCCGCGACAATGCCTTGTGCTCGGGCTGGCGAAGCCAGACCCGAGTAGCGGGCATGACAGAGAGGATTCATCCCTCCGCCCGGAACGGCCGCGTCAACAAGGTGTCGATCGCTGCGTCGATGGTCAACGTGCCTGCGAGGATTGCCGCGACCACCTGCGCCACCGGCATCTCGACATGATGCGCAGCGGCGAGTTCGATCAGCACCGGCGCGGTGAATTCGCCTTCGCTCAGCTTTGCGCGCGGCGCGTGGTTACCGCGCCCAAGCGCGAAGCCGAGGGAAAAGTTGCGGGACTGCGGGCTCGCGCAGGTGAGGATGAGGTCGCCGAGGCCGGAGAGGCCGGCAAGCGTCTCGCCGCGCGCCCCGCAGGCGCGGCCGAGCCGCACCAGTTCGCTGAAGCCGCGCGTGGTCAGCGCGGCCTGCGCCGAGGCGCCGAGCGCGCGCCCGGCGGCGATGCCGACCGCGATGGCGAGGACGTTCTTCGCGGCACCGCCGATCTCGACGCCGCGCACATCGGTCGTGTGATAGGGACGAAAGGTGGCGGAGCCGAGCGCGTGAACAAGGTCGGTGGCGAGGGTTTCGTCGCTAGCCGCCAGCGTGACGGCGGTTGGCAGCCCGCGCGCCACGTCGGCGGCGAAGCCCGGTCCCGACAGGATCGCAGGCAACGCGCGCGGCGCGGCTTCCGCGATCACCTCGGTCATGAATTGGCGTGTGCCGTGCTCGATGCCTTTCGCGCAAGCGACCACGGGCGTTTCCGATGCAAGATGCGGCGCAAGGGCCGCCGTTGCGGCGCGCGTCTGCTGCGCCGGCACCGCCATCAGGATAATGTCGGCGCGGGCCGCCGCCGCGAGATCATGCGTGATGGCGATGCCGGCATTGACGGGGATGCCGGGCAGCCGCGGATTTTCATGCGTCGCCGCGATCGCGGTCGCGACGGCGGGGTCGCGTGCGAACAGCGTCACCTGCCGTCCGGCGCGCGCGGCGATTCCGGCGAGCGCCGTGCCCCAGGCACCGGCGCCGATCACGGAAACGCGATTGAGAGATGTCATCATGACAACGTCTTCAAAAACTGGCGCGGCTGTTGGCGAAGCCCGCAGGTGCGGACGCATGGGCGTCGAGCAGCCAGCGCGCACGGGGCGGCGCTTCGAGATCGTCGATCAGCCCGGCGGCCACGCGCTCCGCGCCGGCCCAGGCGATCATCGCGCCGTTGTCGGTGCAGAGTGCGGGCGGCGGAATGATGAGCGTGGTTTCCGCTTTGGCCGCGACATCCTGCAGCGCGCTGCGGATCGCCTGGTTGGCGGCGACGCCACCGGCGGCGACCAGCGCGCGGGGCGGGCCGAACCGCTCCTGAAACAATTTGAGGCCGACGCTCAGCCGATCCGCGGTCGATTCCAGCGCAGCGGCCTGAAAGGAGGCGCAGAGGTCACTGATGTCCTGCGGCGCAAGCGGTTCGATGCGGCTCGCCTCGTTGCGTACGGCGGTTTTCAACCCGGAAAGCGAAAAGTTTGCGTCCGGCCGCCCCAGCATCGGGCGCGGAAAATTGAATCGCCTGGGGTCGCCGCTGGCGGCGGCCCGCTCGACCTGCGGCCCGCCCGGATAGGGCAGGCCCAGCATCTTGGCGACCTTGTCGAACGCTTCGCCCATGGCGTCGTCGACGGTGGTTCCGAGCCGCACGTACTCGCCGACGCCGAGGACTGCGACAATCTGGGTGTGTCCGCCCGAGGCAAGGAACAGGCAATACGGAAACGCCAGCGGGCACGTCAGCCGCGGCGTCAGCGCGTGTGCTTCGAGATGATTGACCGCGATCAGCGGCTTGTCGTGCACGAGCGCGATCGCCTTCGCCGTGGTCAGGCCGACGATGACGCCGCCGATCAGGCCGGGGCCGGCAGCGCCCGCAATGGCCGACAATTGCGCGAAGCCCACGCCGGATTCGCTCATCGCGCTGGCGATGATGCCGTCGAGCAGGTCGACATGGGCGCGCGCCGCGATTTCGGGAACCACGCCGCCGAACGGCGCGTGCTCCTCGGTTTGCGACCGCACGACATTAGAGAGAATGCGCCCGCTGCCGTCGGCCTGCCGTTCGATCACCGCGGCGGCCGTCTCATCGCAGGTGGTTTCGATTCCCAACACCAGCATCGGTGGATCGTATCCCATTTGAGCCTTGCGTCGGGACGAAAACCGGCGTTTCCCTTCCCGGGCAAGGCCCCAGCGGCCGTGTCCGGCGCCAATGGCTCCGGCGTAGCATTGCGAGGTCTCGGCGTGCAATCCTCTGGCGAAACCGACATTGTGGCGACCATCGGCACACGCGGGAGCCCGCTGGCGCTGGCGCAGGCGCACGAGGTGCGCAACCGGCTGGCGCGGGCGCGTCAGGTCGCGCCCGAGCGCATCGCGGTCCGGACGATCCGCACCTCAGGCGATGCGATCCAGGATCGGCCGCTGTTCGATGTCGGCGGCAAGGGGCTCTTTACCAAAGAGATCGAGGAAGCCCTGCTGGCGGGCAGCATCGATCTTGCCGTTCATTCGTCCAAGGATGTGCCGACGTTCCTGCCGGATGCGACATGGCTGTCGGCGTTCCTGCCGCGCGAGGACGTGCGCGACGTTTTCCTCAGCCCGCGCGCGCCGTCGTTGCAGGAACTGCCCGCGGGGTCGGTGGTCGGCACGGCGTCGCTGCGGCGGCAGGCGATGGTGTTGCGGCTGCGTCCGGATCTGAAGGTGCAGGCCATGCGCGGCAACGTCGAGACGCGCCTGCGCAAGCTCGCCGCCGGCGAAGCGGACGCGACATTGCTGGCGCTCGCCGGCATGAAGCGACTCGGCCTGCAGGACAAGGCGACGCGTATTTTCGAGGTCGATGAATTCTTGCCGGCGGTCGGGCAGGGCGCGATCGCCATCGAGTCGCGCCGCGACGACGATCGCATCAATGCGATGGTGAAGGCGATCGGGGATGCGGAAACGGAAGTGGCGCTCACCGCCGAGCGGAGTTTCCTCGCATTGCTCGATGGCTCCTGCCGCACGCCGATCGGCGGGCATTGCCGCGTCGATGGCGATCGCATTCATTTCCGCGGCCTGATCATCTCGCCCGACGGTCGGGAGTCTTACGAGACGACGCGTGAAGGTGTGCGGGCGGACGCGCTGGCGCTCGGCGCGGATGCCGCGCAGGAATTGCGCGCGCGCGCCGGTGAAAAATTCTTCACGCTGTTCGCGGGAGCCTAAGGCGTGATCGTCCTTGTCACCCGGCCCGAGCCCGACGGAGAGATGACGGCGCGGTCGTTGCGCGACAGAGGCCATGACGTGCTGCTGTCGCCGATGCTGCGGTTCGAGCCCGTCGCGTTCCAGATCGAGGCCGATGCGCGCTATGGCGCCGTGGTCGTGACCAGCGCCAACGCCCTGCGCGCGGTCGCGGATCATCCGGCGCTGGATCGGCTGGTCGCGTTGCCGCTGCTTGGGGTGGGAGCGCGCACGGCCGAGGTGGCGCGCGGGATGGGTTTCCGCACCGTGATGTCGGCCGACGGCGATGCCGCGGCATTGCGCGACCGCGTGCTGGCGTGCATTCGCGACAAATCCTTCAAGACGCTGACGCGAAGCAGCGCGATCCTCTATCTCGCCGGAGCCGATATCGCTCACGATCTCGCGACCGAACTCGGCGGGCGCGGTCTCAACGTCGCGACAGTCACGAGCTACCGGATGGTGCCGCAAATTCACCTGCCGGCCGCGGTCTGCGACGGTTTTGCCGCGCAGCGGATCGACGCGGTGCTGCACTACTCGCGCCGCAGCGCGCGCGCATTCCTGGACGCGGCGCGCGCCGGCGGCGTCGAAATCTCGGCTTTGGCGATCCCGCAGTGCTGCCTGTCCGACTCGATTGCGGCGATTCTGCGGGATGCGGGCGCAACCCAGGTCACGGTTTCGCGGACGCCAGATGAAAATGCCTTGTTCGAGGTCCTGGAGCGGGCGGTGCAGGCATCGCGTTAACAAACTCGGCGCGGAATCTGCTAAGGGTGAAGTCCGGTCAGGAAGGAACACAGCAATGGTCGATGAGACGCCCGACGACACTGGATTGTCGCAGGACGGGAGCAGGCCCAAACGAACGCCTCCCACCATCGACCTTGAAGCGACCGACGTCACCGAAGCCGCGGCGATGCCGGGCGCCGGCGACGCGCGCGCCGAAACCGGCCATTCGCAGTCGGGGCCGTCATCGCCGTCGCGCAAGCCGATCCTGGTCTCCGCCGTCGCGGGGACTCTGGCGGCGCTCATCGTCATGGGAGCGGCTGAACTCGTGGGCTGGTCGGTCTCGCCCTTGTCGCCGTCGCAACCAGCCGGTTCGGCGCTCGACGATCTCGCCACGCGCATGTCGCATCTCGAATCCGCAATGAGCAAGCCGTCGGTCGCAACGCCGGATTCGACGGTTCTGGCGCGGATCGACGCGCTGCAGAGCGCCGTCGCGTCGCTGCGAAACGATTTCGCGGCGTCGCGAGGCCAGGCGGAGAAACTGAAGGCGGCGGTCGATCAGATCAAATCCGCCCCGGCGGCGATCTCGCCCGCGCCGGACCTGTCCGCGGTCGACAGGCGTCTCGACCAGATCGAAGGCGCGGTTCAGAAGCTCGGGGCCGCACAGGCGCGGCAGGCCGCGCCGCCCGCCGGCGATGTGGCGCTTCGCCGCGTCGTGGCGGCAATGCTGCTGACGACCGCCGTGCATGACGGCCATCCCTATGCCGAGGCGCTTGCCGCGTCGAAATCCCTGATTCCGGACGCCGATGCGCTGAAGCCGCTGGAGACGTTCGCGACGTCCGGCGTGCCGAGCGCGCCCGCGCTGTGCCGCGAATTGCTTGCCATCGTTCCGAAGCTGGCGCCGGCCAGGACGGATGCGCCGGCGGAGACCGGCATCATCGCGCGGCTGCAGCAGGGAGCCGAGCATCTGGTCAAGATCGAACGCACCGACGCCGTCAGCGGCAATTCAACCGGCGCCATCCTCGCGCGCGTCACCGCGGCGGCGCTGCATAATGATCTCGCCGAGACGCGGCGCGAACTGAATGCGCTGTCGCCAACCGACCGGGCCGCGGCGGCTGCGTGGATCGCGAAGGTCGATGCGCGTGACGCGGCGCTCGATGCGTCGCGGCGGATCGCGGCCGACGCGATGGCCGCTCTCGCTCAACCGGTGCGATAGGTCTCAGATGATCCGGATCATCCTGTTCCTCGTCTTGATCGCGCTGGCGGCGTCGGGTGCAGCCTGGATTGCCGATCAGCCGGGCGATATCGCGCTGACGTGGAGCGGCTGGCGGGTCGAGACCACGCTACCCGTCGTCGTGCTGGCGCTCGGCCTCGTCGGCCTCGCTGCGATTCTGGCGTGGGCGATTGTACGCGGACTCTGGCGCGCGCCGGAGCGGATTCGCCGCGGCCGTCGCGAGCGCCGTCATGCCAAAGGCCGTCATGCCATCACGCAAGGCCTGCTCGCGATCGGACACGGCGATCCCGATGCGGCGCGGCGGCATGCCGAGATGGCGCGGCGTCACGCCGCTGAGGATCCTCTCACCTTGCTGCTGCACGCGCAATCGGCGCAGCTCGACGGCAACCGCGACGGCGCGCAGCGCGCCTTTCGCGCCATGGCCGAACGGCCCGATACGCGGTTGCTGGGTCTGCGCGGACTCTTCATCGAGGCGCAGCGCGCCAATGACGCGGCGGCGGCTGCCGCGATTGCCGAGGAAGCGTTCAAGGCGTCGCCGAGTTCGCCCTGGGCGTCCCAGGCGGTGCTGGGCTTCCGCTGCGCGCAGAACGACTGGACCGGCGCGCTCGGCATCCTCGACAACAACCTCGCGTCGGGGCTGATCGACAAGGCCACGTACCGGCGGCAGCGCGGCGTGCTGCTGACCGCGCGCGCGCTCGAACTGGAAAGCAGCGATCGCGATCTGTCGCGCGCGACGATCATGGACGCGATCAAGCTTGTGCCGACGCTGATCCCCGCCGCCGTGCTGGCCAGCAAATTCGAAAGCGAGGCCCACCAGGTCCGCCGGGCGATGCGCCTGCTGGAAGCCGCGTGGCTGGCGCAGCCGCATCCCGACATCGCCGATGCCTATGCCCACGTGAAGCTCGGAGACTCCGCGCGCCAGCGTCTGGTGCGTGCGGAAGCGCTGGCGGCCAAGGCCCCGGGCCATCTCGAAAGCGCGCTGGCCGTCGCGCGCGCGGCGATCGATGCCAGCGAGTTCGCCCGCGCCCGCGAGGCGCTTGCGCCGTTCGTCGCGGCGCCCACCCAGCGCGTTGCGATGCTGATGGCGGAGATCGAGCGCAGCGAACACGGCGACAGCGGGCGGGCGCGCGCCTGGACGTTGCGCGCGGTGCGGGCGGCGCACGATCCGGTCTGGACCGCGGACGGCTATGTCTCCGACCGCTGGCGGCCGGTGTCGCCGGTGACCGGGCGGCTCGATGCGTTTCAGTGGCAGACGCCGCTCGCCGCCTTGCCGTCGGACGCGGGCGAAGTGGTCGACAGCGATGTGCTGATGGGAGCCTTGAGCGCGCCGGCTCCAGCGGAATCTCCGCCACCCGGGCCGCCTTCGCCGGAGGCTGTTCCTGCGACACCTGACGCCACCGAGTCGATGGCGGACACGATCCCGGAAGCGCCGATTCCGGCCGAATCGCCCGATCTTCCTGCGGCCGCCCCGCCGCCTGCCGCCGCCGTCCCGCCGCCGATCTTTCATGGCCGGCCGGAAATCGCAAAAAGCCCCGCCGCCAGCGTCCCCGCGGTCATCCCGATCATCCGCGCGCCGGATGATCCCGGCGTCGAGAGCGATCCCGAACGCGATGAATTTGCTGCGCAAATGGGGTCGGCCCAAGGGCAGGCCGGCGGCTGGCGCGGGTTCCTGTCGCGCTGGGGCGTCTAGAGCGGGACGAGGAAAAGTGTGGAGCGGTTTTCCGCCCGCATCCCGCTCTAAGATATTACGATCGATCACGTTCATGATTTTGGATCAATTCGATCCAATCATCGTGATCTAGCCTGCGAAAGGCGGCTTGCCCGTCCTGCCGAGACCCGGACGGTTCTTGCAAAGCCGGGCGGTGCCCGATATCAGAGGCCGGGCGTTCGAGGCTTTGCCGAACGCGCCTGCCATGGTTCGCCGCAATAGCTCAGCCGGTAGAGCACGTCATTCGTAATGACGGGGTCGGGGGTTCGAATCCCTCTTGCGGCACCAGCACTTAGCTGTGTCCGGCCCGGACACATGGGTAACAGATTGTTCCGAGGACATAGGTAACACCTTTGGGCCGAAAGGGTTTTGAAGAGGTTCGAGCCTGCATGTCTCGTCATCGCGCGTCACCCAGCACGCGGCGCGATCGGGCGAGCACGATGATGGCGACGGTTGCGGCCGCAAAGCCCGCGGCGGCGCCGACGCCGAGCGCCCAGCGCGGGCCAAGATGGTCGGCGACCCATCCGACGATCGGCGCGCCGAGCGGCGTGCCGCCCAGCGCGACGCCGAGCCGCAGCGCCATGACGCGGCCCCGCATCGCCGGTTCGGTCGAAAGCTGCATCAGCGCGTTCGAGGTGTTGGTGACGGTCAGCGCGGCGATTCCGATCACCACGAGCGCGGCCGCAAACAGCCAATAGCTCGGCGCCAGCGCCGCCAGCGCGCAGCCGAGGCCGAAGATCGCGGCGCCCGACAGCAGCGACGCGAAGCGCGGGTGGTCGCGGCTCGCGGCCAGCAGCGCGCCCGACATGGTCCCGACCGCCATCATCGAGGACAGCAGGCCGAAACCCCGCGCGTCGGTATGGAAGACGCCGACCGCCATGGTCGAGATGAAGATCGGGAAGTTGAGCCCGAAGGTTCCGATCAGGAACAGCATGATCAGCGTCGCCCTGAGATCGGAGCGGGACCAGACGTAATGAAATCCCTGCATCACGCTGCCCTTGACGCGATGCGCCCGCGCGTTCGGGCGCAACTCGGAGCGGCGCAGCAGGGTCAGCGACATCAGCACCGCCAGGAAGGAGATGCCGTTGAACAGGAACGCCCAGCCGGTGCCGACGGACGCGATGACAAGGCCGGCAACAGCGGGGCCGATCATGCGCGCGGCGTTGAACGAGGTCGAGTTCAGTGCGATCGCGTTCGAAAGGTCCGCATCGCCGACCAGCTCGGCCACGAAAGTCTGGCGCACCGGGGCATCGAGCGCGGCGCTGCAGCCGAACAGGAAGGCGAACACGTAAACATGCCAGAGCTGCACCAGTCCGGTGACCGTGAGAAGTCCGAGGACAAGTGCGAGCGCGCCCATCGCCGCCTGCGTCATCATCAGAAGCTTGCGCTGGTTGAAGCGGTCGGCGGCAAGGCCGGACCACGGCATCAACAGGAGCTGCGGTCCGAACTGCAGCGCCATCACGATGCCGACAGCGGACGCGCTGTGCCGCGTGAGCTCGGTGAGGACGAGCCAATCCTGGGCGGCGCGCTGCATCCACGTCCCGATGTTGGAGACCAGCGCGCCCGCCGCCCAGACCCGGTAGTTGAAGTTCCGCAACGATCGAAAGACGCGTCTCATGGTTGCTCGGATCGATGGCCGCCATAAAGCCGTCCCAACCGCCGCGCCAGGAAAAGCCCTGTCGGCAGGCCGCCGAGACCGAGCGCGGCGATGTCGCCCGTGGTCTTCACGCCGAAATCGCCAACGCGGCAGACCAGGAGATATCCGGCAAGGAGGTTGAAGGAGCCCCGCGGGACGTTGACGATCGATGTGGGCAGGCCCTCGCCGGGCGGCCTGGCGAAGGGAGTCTGGAACGGCTCTCCCATCAGGCCGGCGACGACATGCGGGATGGCGTCGGTGAGGACGGCGCCGCCGAAAAAGTCGACGAGAAGGTCAAGCCGGTTCATGGGAGTCGATCCTTTCGGGCAGGTCGGCGACGATGGGCGTGGTGGCCGCATCAATCGTCGACAAGCCGCTTCAACAACCGGACCGCAGCGGCAAGCTCCTGCTGCTCGCGCGGCGACAGCCGCGCCGCGATGGTGCGTGACAACCAGTCCTGCCGCGCAGCCCGGCCGGCACGCAGCCGCTCGCGACAGGCGTCGGTCAGGGACATGATGGTTTGCCGGCCGTCGTCGGGGTCCGGCGCGCCGCGCACGAGGCCAGCCGCCTCCAGCGCCGCGATCGCCGCGCTCATCGACTGCGGCCGCATCCCCTCCGATCGCGCCAGGCTGGATACGGTCGCGGGACCGTCCTTCTCAAGACGAAGCAGGACCGCCACCTGGGATGGGGGAAGGTCCTGCCCTTGGCCTTGCTCGCGCAGCCGGCGTTTCAGCGTCCCGATCAGCAAACGGAGGTCTTCGGCGAGCGCCGGCACGGGCGCCGCCCCAATGGAGTTGGCGGGCGGGTTTCGCATGAGAGGGAAGATAGCATATATGAAGATAAACTGTAAAGATTACCTTCGCAGTTTACCTGTCATTCCTGCGGACGGTGGTATCCTGGGTCGTCAGGACGCGTTCGGGCGCGCGGCCCTCTGCTGTGGCCAATCGTCTCGTCATGCCCTGAGTCGTCCGCTTGCGGCCCGGTAATTCACATCGTTCGTACGGACCGCGCTTGACGGCAGCCGCGGAGTCCGTCTTTAGGACGGCCCCGAAGGACGTCCGCTCTTTTCGGAGAAACCCGGAAGGCACGAGGCTTCGCCGACGGCGAGCCAGCGGCATGGGCCTTCCTTTGGGGGCAATCACGATGAAGGTCTATCTGGTCCTGGCGGCAGTCCTGTATTCAAGCGCGGCCTTCGCACAGGGCAAACCGCCCATGGTCGGCGACAAGCCGCTGGTGCAGATCAAGCCGCGCCACGCCGTTGCGAAACCAAAGAAGCTGCAGTCCATCGCCGTACGCCTGCAGGCGTGCCTCGAAATCGAGGATGGCACCAAGGGGCGGCTGGATTGCTACGCCGCCGTCATCCCGGCCCAACCCAAGGCATCGCCGCCGGCGGCCAAGTCCGTCAGGGACTGCCGCTTCGTCAAGGAAGAGGACGAGCGGCTGGCCTGCTTCAACGGGTTCGTCGAGCTGATTCCCAGGCTTCCCGCGTCATGACCGGCCGCCGCGACGGACATCGGATCGTCACACGCGAGAGCGAGGCCATGCGCTTCAGGCATGCTGGCGCTTGCGCGTCGCTTTGCTCGTTTCGGCCTGGGTCAGGAAGCGGACGCCGAGTTGATCGCCGTTGACCCAAGCGAGTTCGCAGCGGCGGTAGGCCAGTCCCGTCGACGACAGCAGCAGAAAGAATTCCTTGAGATTGAGCCCCTCAATCGGCCCCTCGACCGTCAGTCGTGCGCCGGTCCTTGAGACGTCTTCGACCAGGCAGGATCGCCGCCAGGTGCCGTCGATGGCCATCATCTGGGCCTCGAAGCGATGGGAGAATTCGACGCGCTCGGCCTTCCGCTTTTCGGTCGTGTCGCTCATGTGGAATCCCGATCTCACACGCTGGAATGACGGCCACCATGCGGGGATTCCTCTAATGTTACGTAAAAATCTACCGTCGCAGACGCATAAGGATTAAGATTTCGCGAAGCTGTCACCCGAATGGGTGACAGGGCGCATGAATTTCTTGCGATCAACTGGGGAAGCGATGATCAGAACGATTTTTGCGTCGTGTCTATTGGTGATCGCCGTGGCCGGCACGGCAGCCTCGGCGCAAACCGCAGCGGAGCGGCGCAATTCAGGTTGCGCGCGCGACGTGACGCGATATTGCCGCTCCAGGATGGGCGACGGCGACATGGCGGTGCTGGCCTGCCTGAAGGAGCATCGCACAAGGCTCAGCAAGACCTGCGCGAAAACGCTCGCCGAGCATGGACAGTGATCGTTCGCGGGGTCGGGCGTTAGCTGCTGCTGCCGACGGCCGTCGAAGCCGGCAACACTTCGGCAGCGGCGCGTTCCGGGTTTTCCTCTTTCCAGCGCACCGAGCCAAGCGGGCGCTCGAGCAGGCGCCGCACGCGGACCACATCGGCGCCGATGTGGAAGTCCATCGCGCGCCGGTGCAACGCCCGTTCCGACAGGGTCGATCGGTTGCGCTGGCGCAGATAGTCGAGCCAGGTCGGACAGTGGTAGCGCTCGACCCAGATCTCGGGATCGGCGATGTCGCGCGCGATGGTCCAGCCATAGGCGCCGTTGCGCTGGCGGCTCAACTGTACCTCCTGCATCAGGTCGTGGAAGGCTCGCGCGTTCTCCTGATCGACGCGGTACTCGATCTCGATCACCAGCGGGCCGCTGCGGCCGGTCAAGGCGACTTTCACCTCGGGGTCGGCGAGCGCATCGGCCGTCTCGTCGCGCCCGCCGGTGCGCGGCATGGTGAGCCACAGCCCGAGCAGCGGCGAGGCGAACATGGCTGCGCCTGACACCAGCAACGCGAGTTCGACGCCGACGACGTCGGTCAGGCGCCCCCAGCCCCAGCTTCCGATCGCGATGCCGCCGGCGATCGAGGCCTGGAACGCCGCGAGCGAGCGCCCGGCGACCCATCGCGGCGCGGACAACTGCACACCGATGTTGAACAGCGCCACGGCAAGCATCCACATCGATCCGGCCACCACCAGCGCCGCTGCGGTCAACACCGGTTCGTGACTGATCGCGACGATTGCGATCGCCGCGCCCACGACCAGCGCGCAGGCGCGCACGGCCGCTTCGCCGCTCAGGCGCTTGCGGACCTCGCCGATGTTCAGTGCGCCGATCACGGCGCCCATGCCGAATGCGCCGAGCATGATGCCGTAGGTCTGCGCGCCGCCATGCAGCAGATCGCGCGCGACCAGCGGCATCAGCGCCGAGACCGAACCGCCGGCAATGCCCGTCACCAGCGTGCGGACGAGCACGATGCGCACCGGCGGCGAATTCGAAATGTAGCGGACGCCGGAAATGATGGCGCGGCGCAATTGTTCGCGTGGCAGCCGGGAGGGCTCGACGGTCCGGCGCCAGAAGATCAGCACGACGAACAGCGGAACATAGAGCACGGCGTTGGCCGCGAAGGCGGCGACGGCGCCGGCCGCGGCGACGATGATGCCACCGATCGCGGGGCCGAAGCTGCGCGCGATGTTGTAGCTGATGCCGTTGAGCGCAACCGCCGAAGGCAATGTTTCAAGCGGCACCTGCTCGCTGACGGACGCTTGCCACGCCGGCCCGAACAGCGCGTTGCCGCTGCCGACGATGAAGCAGAAAGCCAGCAGGACCTCCGGCGTGACCGCGCCCAGCCAGAACAGGATCGCCAATGCCGTCGCGCCGGTCAGCGCGATCGAGAGCGAGATCAGGGCGACGATCCGGCGGTCGTACATGTCGGCGATGGCGCCGGCGGGCATGGCGATCAGCATGATCGGCAGCATCAGCGCGGTTTGCACCAGGGCGACCTTGTCGGCGGCCGAGGTCATCTGCGTCATCGCCCAGGCTGCGCCGACGCCCTGGATCAGAAGCCCAAGATTGGACAGCAGGCTGGCCAGCCAGATTCGCCGGAACGCCGAATGGCGCAACGGGGCGGCGACGCCGTCGGCCGAGAACAGCTTCCGTTTCGGTGGCTCGGTCATGATCCTCCCGTGGGCAGCCGCGCCGCGTCCGGTACCCCCGACACACTGTCCGATTCGCGGCGCGACAGGGAAATGGATGCCCGCTCAATGGCGGATTTGTCCAGAGAATGCCGCGTCCGGAGTTGCGGCTTTCTGTAGTCTGTCGGCCAGGGGCGCGAATGTCGTCGCTTTGAGCCGTTACGGCGAGCTGTTACCGTGCGCCAAAATAGGTGAGGTCACGCCATGACAGGCTCGCGCCGGACGTTTCTGAAAAGCATGGCGGCGCTGCCGCTTGCGGTCGGCGGCCTGAGGCCGGCGGCGCTCGCGCAGACCGCCGGCGCTCCGCAGGTCGGAGACGGCGTGCCGCCGATTCTGTTCGTCCATGGCAACGGCGACGAGGCGCCGTTGTGGATCACGACGGTCTGGCGGATGGAGTCGAACGGATTTGCGCGGGATCGCATGTTCGCGATCAATTTCACCGATCCGTTGGCGCGTAACGACGATACCGTTGCGCAGCCGGGGCGATCGTCGACCGGAGATCAGCGTCGTCAGCTCGGCGAGGCGATCAAGGCATTGAAGCAGCGCACCGGCGCATCGCGCGTGGCGCTGGTCGGCAATTCCCGCGGCGGCTATCCGATCCGCAGCTACATCAAGAACGGCGGAGGTGCCGACGTCAGCCACGCGGTGCTGT
The DNA here is from genome assembly GCA_035546855.1 of Nitrobacter sp. GTDB lineage: Bacteria > Pseudomonadota > Alphaproteobacteria > Rhizobiales > Xanthobacteraceae > Nitrobacter. The sequence continues at coordinate 62,954 of DASZVY010000045.1, forward strand.
GCGGCGTTCCCAATCACGGCGTATTCGCCTGGGACGGCGGCCTCGGCAACGAATTCAACGGCAAGGGGCCGTTCCTGCGCGGACTGAACGAGGGCGACACCGAGGTGACCGCGGGCACTGCATTCCTGACCTTGCGCAGCGACAACATGGACAAGTACGCGCAGCCGGATGGCCGCTTCATCGGCAAGCCGGGAACGCCGACGGGAATCGGCTTCGATGGGCCGGAGTTGAAAGGCGCCACCAATCTCGTGCTCGGCGCGGTCGACCACCGCGAAACGGCCTATTCGCCGCGAGCCTTCCGCGAAATCTACAAGTTCATCGTCGGCCGGGAGCCGGAGCGGCTGACCATTATTCCGGAAACGCAGGTGACGCTGAGCGGTCTCGTCACGGGAACGCCGGGCGGCGTCCAGACCAATCGTCCGGTGGCCGACGCCAGCGTTGAAATTTATCGGGTGTCGCCCGACAGCGGCGAACGCATCGGCAGCGCAATCCACGCGTCGAAGACGGCCGCCGACGGCCGTTGGGGACCGGCGGAGGTCGATCCCGACTGGTTTCTGGAAATGGTGCTCAGCGAACCGGGCGCGCCGATCACGCATCTCTACCGGTCGCCGTTTCTCCGTTCGTCCGACATCCTGCATCTGCGCGCGGCCAAGCCTCTTGGCGCGGCAGATGCAGGTGCGGGCGCTGTGGTGATGGTATCGCGGCCGCGCGGATATTTCGGGCTGCCGCGCGATGTCGTGTTGCTCGACGGCAAGCAGCCGACCGACGTCAAGCCCGGCGTGCCGACCGATTCGGTCTCGACCGTGCGACTGCCGGCTTCGGATGTCGGTCGCGCGGTCCCGGCCCTGTTCAATCAGGAGCGGATCGTCGCGCGGGCGTGGCCGGCGTCGGAAAACCGGATTGCGATCGCCGAGCTGACTTACTAACGGCGTGGACTTTTGAGGCGACGCTGACGGTGCGCGCGAGTCCGTCGCGTCATCCGGATCGCGCGACTTTGAGGCGAATATAACCCGTCCGGATGAGCAACGGGCTTGCCGCCGGCTTGGACGGGCGATGAAACTGCACTATAGACTCGCCGCATGAACGAGACGGACGCGTTATTTTCAGTGTTGCGGCAAACCACCGATGCGCCGGTCGTCGATGCCATCGAACAGGTGATTGCGACGGGCAGCGACCGCGACCTGAACCGGATCAACCTGCTGGATTTCTCGAACCGAACCGGGCTCGACGAGGAACGCGTGATCGCGGGCTTCCTTCACGCGTCCCGGCTCGGATTGTTCGACCTGAACTGGAACGTGTTGTGCCCGGGATGCGGAGGCGTTCTCGATTCGCACGATTCGCTGAAGTCGCTGCGCCACGACGATTACAACTGTGCGCTCTGCGCCTCCGGTTATGAGGCGTCCGTCGACGAAATGGTCGAGGTCGCTTTCACCGTCAGCCCGCGCGTGCGCCGGATTGCGGCGCACGATCCCGATACGCTCCCGATCTGGGAATACGTCCGGCAAATGTACTGGAGTTCGGGCATCGAGCTGACGGAAAAGGAACTGACCAGTCTGACCGATGACGCGACGCTCGCAACCGTCGAGCTGCCGCCCGGCGAAAAAAACACCCTGTCGCTGCAGCTTCCGAACCAGTTCTGCATCGTGTTTGAGCCTGTGACTCACGCGGCGCAATTCATCGATGTCCAGGGCGACCCGGCGCAGGATATCCAACACGTGTCGGTGGCGTTCAGCAAGACCCGCGGAGCGACCGAAACCGTCAAGCTGCATCCGGGGCCGTTGCAATTGACGCTCGAAAATCAGTCGGATCGGCGTGTGCTGCCGGCCGTCTGGGTCGCCGGCGACGTGCTGCACGACATGCTCGGCAAGCGCAAGCCGATCCTCACGGCAAAGCGGATGCTTGCGAACCAGACGTTTCGTGATGTCTACAAGGCCGACAATCTCAATGCCGACCAGCGGCTGAAGATCACGTCGCTGACGTTCCTGTTCACCGATCTGAAGGGGTCCACCGCGCTGTATCAGCGCGTCGGCGATCTCGCGGCGTTCGATCTGGTGCGGGCGCATTTTCATGCGCTGCTCGAGATCATTGCATCGGGCGGCGGTGCCGTGGTGAAGACGATCGGGGATGCCGTGATGGCGACGTTCGTGACGCCGCAGAAGGCGGTCGCCGCCGGGCTGCGGATGCGCGCTGCGATGGACAAGCTGAACGAGGAGCGGGGCGGTCAGGACCTGGTGTTGAAGATCGGTATTCACGAAGGTCCCTGCCTCGCGGTGATGCTGAACGAGCGGCAGGATTATTTCGGCCAGACCGTCAACATCGCCTCTCGTGTGCAGGGTTTGTCGAGCTCGCGCTCGATGTACGTCACGGGCGCGGTCATCGAGGGCGACGCCGTGAGGGAGACGCTGGCCCGCGCGTCCATCAGTCCCGTGCAGAAGGAAGCCGCGTTGCGCGGTATCGCCGACAAGGTCGTGGTTTACGAAATTCCCTAGGGCTTGCGTATCCGGGTGCACCGTATCGGAAGCTCGCCGCAGCGAACTTCAGAACTGCCGCATGCGGGAGATTGCCAAACCTTAATCCGAAGATGGAACCGGGCTGGATTGCGTGCGTTCCGTTTTCGCTCCATATAAACTCCATTCCTGCGAAATCATCACGTCACGGTAGCAGAAAGAGCAATGTTCGATAAACTGCGCGAATTCATCACGGATGTTGTTTCTCCATCCGCCGAGCATCAATCGTTCGATGAGACCGGTTACAAGCTGGCGGCGACCGCTCTTTTCATTCACGTCATTTCACTCGATGGTGAGCCATCCGAGACGGAAAAGCGCAAATTGCATGAGCTGATCGAAACACGCTTCGGTCTCGATCCGGGCACGGCGGACAAGCTGATCGCCTCCGCAACCCTGGTGGAAGGCGAGGCGGTCGACCTCTATCATTTCACCAGCGTCATCATGCGTTCACTCAATGACGAGGGTCGGCTTCGCATCGTCGAAATGATGTGGGAGCTTGTCTATGCGGACGGCCGCGTCAGCGAGTTCGAGGAGAACGTGGTGTGGCGCGCCGCCGACCTTCTCGCGGTCCCGTCGCGCGATCGGATCGAACTGAAGCGCCGGGTTGCCGCGGCCGCCCGGCAATCGGCAACCGATCCCGCCGCTTGACGGCCCGTCGCGAGTCCCGGCGTGGACAAAGTTTAATGTGCCGCCGGGCCGCGGACGGATGGGCTGGCTGAGGCCGAGCCCTTACCATGCGGAGCGGACAGCCGGAGAGAAACGCATAGCTCGATATGGCAATATGCTGCGGCGGGCGCAGGTTTCAGGCCCGTGTTTTGCTTTGAAGTATTCGAACGCGGAATATTCGAACGCTCATTTAATTCATTTCGAGAGCTGACACCGTGACGGAACGTGTAACGTTGATAACGGGTGCCTCCTCGGGAATAGGCACCGAACTGGCGCGGATTTTCGCGTCGAACAAGCATCGGGTCGCGCTGGTCGCACGGCGTGCAGACCGGCTGAACGTGTTGGCGGCCGAGATTGTCGCCGCGGGAGGCCCTTCGCCGATCGTCATTCCCTGCGATCTCAGCCAGCCTGATTCCGGAGACCGGATCGAGGCTGCGCTTGCGGCCGCTGGTGTCGATGTCGAGTACGTCGTGAACAACGCCGGTTACGGGCTGTTCGGCCGCGCCACGGAACTCGACCGGGCCGATCAGCTCGCGATGATCGATCTCAACATCCGGGCGCTGACCGACCTGTCCCTGCGGTTTTCGGAAAGCCTGATCCGGCTGCGCGGCGGCATCCTCAATCTGGGCTCGATCGCGGGATTCCTGCCCGGTCCCGGCATGGCCGTTTATTACGCGAGCAAGGCCTACGTGCTGTCGTTCACCGAGGCGCTGCGCGGCGAGCTCGGGCCGCGGGGCGTGCGGGTGACGGCGCTGTGTCCGGGCCCGGTTCCGTCCGAGTTCCAGACCCGGGCGGGGTTCAAGCCCGGCTTCGATTCGATGATCCTCAACGTCTCGCCAAAGGCCGTCGCACAACTCGGGTATCGCTCGCTGATGGCCAACAAGCGCACGGTGCTGCCCGGTCTCGGCGTCCGGATCGTGCCGTTCCTGCTGCGGTTGTTTCCGCGCGGCTTCGTGTTGTGGGGCGTGGCCGGATTTCAGATGCGCAAGCGCTCTTGAAGCGGTGTCAGCCTGACGGTCTGCGGGCCATATTTTGGCCCGCTGGGTGCTTTCAAGACTTTGGTGAAGATTGAGGACTAGAGTCGGTTGGTGCGCTAACTGACGCCTGAAGCACGTCGATGAGTGACCAGCCGGCTGCGCTTGATGCCGAGACCGTTCTGAATTTGCGCGACCGCGCGCTGATGGCGCGTCGCGATGCTTTGCGCCCCGTCCTGATCGTGCTGCATCAGGAAACCTCCACGCCCGGCCGGGTCGGCAATGCGCTGCGGGCCATGGGCTATCCGCTCGATGTGCGCCGCCCGCGCTTCGGCGATTCCCTGCCGGCGACTTTGGCGGGACATGCCGGCGTCGTGGTGTTTGGCGGCCCGATGAGCGCCAACGATCCGGACGACTACATCCGCCGGGAAATCGACTGGATTGCCGTGCCGCTGCGGGAGCGCTGCCCATTCCTCGGCATTTGCCTCGGCGCGCAGATGCTTGCGATGCATCTCGGCGCCCGGGTTGCGCCGCATCCGGAAGGCCGTGTCCAGATCGGCTACTATCCGATCCGATCCGGCCGACTGCCGCCGGCCATTCGCTTTGCCCGGGCTGGCCCGCGCAGGTCTATCACTGGCATCGCGAAGGGTTCGCCTTGCCAGACGGGGCCGAACTGCTCGCGGAGGCGGACGACTTTCCGGTGCAGGCGATGCGAGTCGGCAACGCCTTCGGCTTTCAGTTCCATCCGGATGTGACCACGGCGATGATGCATCGCTGGATCACGCGTGGACAGGAGCGGCTCGATCTGCCGGGCGCGCGCCCGCTCAGCGACCACTTTGCCGGCCGCGCGCTGCATGACGTCACGGAGCGGGCCTGGCTGGCTGCGTTCCTGACGGATTGGCTGATCGGCGACGCGCGGCAAGCGGTCGCCGATATCGCCCTGCCGATCGCCGCCGAATAGATCTTCGCTCCTCGGAATATCGCGCGGTCTGCGGTCCGACGGTGTTTCCGCGCGGGCTTGTCGAGCGCCGGAATCTGCGATTGTCTTCTCGTCGGAGGAAGCGCCGATGGATGGTCCGGATTTTGCGCGTCTGCTGAACGATTTCACCCACGCGGCCGAGGCGGGCGACGGGGGGCGTTTTGCCGCTCATTTCACCGAGGATGCGATCTATTACGATTACATCTACGGGGCGCATCGGGGCCGGGCCGAGATCGCGCACATGATGCAGGATCTTTTTCATCGCGACGCGGCGGACTATCGCTGGGAGATGTTCGATCCCGTCTGCAACGGCGCCATCGGCTATGCCTGGTCGCTGTCGAGCTTCACCTCGAAGATCCCGCAATTTGCCGGCCGGCGCGTCGTGATCGACGGCATGAGCCGGTTCGTGTTGCGCGACGGCCTGATCGCCGAATACCGCGAATCGGTCAATGGCGGCGTGGCGATGACCCAGCTTGGCGTCGAGCCCACGCGCATGGCAAAGGTGTTCGGGCGCTGGACCGGCTGGCTCAAGGAGCGGCCGGAAACGCTCGACTATCTGTCACGCCCGAAAGGGTCGCGGCGCGCCTGACCGCGGACCTGCCGACAACACAATGACGCTACGCAATGGGAGAGCGCCGTGACCTACCAGCACATCCTCTACGACGTGAGCGACAAGATCGCGACGATCACGCTCAACAGGCCCGACCGCATGAATGCGTGGACGCCGACCATGGAGCGCGACGTGCGTGCCGCGATGGAGGCGGCCGCGAGGGACGATGGCGTCCGCGTCATCGTCCTGACCGGCGCCGGCCGCGGCTTCTGTGCCGGCGCGGACATGGAGGCGCTGAAGGAACTCGACCCGAACGACATCGGGCGCGTCAATGCGATGCCACCCTTCGACATGAATCGCCGTGCCGACTGGCAGGCGCGCTATTCGTTCTATCCGGCGATCGCAAAACCGATCATCGCCATGCTCAACGGCGCCACCGCCGGCATCGGGCTGGTGCACGCGCTCTATTGCGACCTGCGTTTTGCCGCCGACAATACCGTCTTCACCACGGCGTTCGCCCGCCGTGGCCTGATCGCCGAGCATGGCATTAGCTGGATGCTGCCGCTGATCGTCGGCCACGCCAATGCGCTGGATCTCCTGTTGTCGGCGCGGCGGGTGTCGAGCGAGGAGGCGCTCCGGATCGGCCTCGTCAACCGGCTGTATCCGGCCGATCAACTGCGCGAGCAGACCTATGCCTATGCCCGGGATCTTGCCGACTTCGTCTCGCCGTCGGCCATGGCCGTCATCAAGCGGCAGGTTTACGACGCCCCGTTCCAGACGCTGGCCGAGGCGACCATCGCGGCCAACCGCGAGATGATGGTCGCCCTGCAGGGAGAGGATTTCCGCGAGGGCGTGGCAAGCTTCGTCGAGAAACGGCCGCCGCGATTCAAGGGGAAATAAGAGGGAATTGGTGGAGCCAGGGAGGATCGAACTCCCGACCTCGTCATTGCGAACGACGCGCTCTCCCAGCTGAGCTATGGCCCCGTCCACGGTCGCGGTGATGGATGCCGGCGACCGGAAACGCCGCCATTTACAATCCCGGCCAACAGCAAGTCAAGAACGGCCGGAGCGGGCATTTTGGCGGCTTTTCCACCCCGGCTTCCCTTGTTTGGCCGGAACCAAACCGATATCTAACGGGTGGTCGAATCCGCGACCCGATCCGCGAGCCAATCCCCTTATGCGCGCCATTCTGGACATCGTTCTTATCGTTCTTGACCTCTATGTCTGGCTGCTGATCGCCTCGGCGATCCTGTCGTGGCTGGTCGCCTTCAATGTCGTCAACACGCGCAACCAGTTCGTGTCGGCGGTGGCGGAGTTCCTCTACCGGATCACCGAGCCGGTGCTGACACCGATCCGGAACGTGCTGCCGAATTTCGGCGGCCTCGACATCTCGCCCATCGTGGTCATCCTGATCATCATGTTCATCCAGCGGGTGATCACCTACTACATCTATCCGGCCGTCTTCTGAGCGGCGCCTCGATGGACCCGTGGCGCTACTCCGCCGAGGGCCTCAGCGTCGCCTTGCGGGTGACGCCGCGCGGCGGGCGCGATGCGCTCGACGGGGTGGAAACGCTGGCGAACGGGCGCGCGGTGGTGAAAGTCCGGGTTAGGGCCATTGCCGAAGGCGGCGAGGCCAATCGGGCTGTCATCGACCTGCTGGCCAAGGCGCTGGGAGTGCCCAAGCGGAACGTGCGTGTGTTGTCGGGGATGACGTCGCGGCTGAAGCAGGTCGCCATCGACGGCGACCCGAGGCGGCTCGGCGAAATAATGCGCGAACTGACAGCGACTCAATCGGACTCATAGAGGATTTGCATGACGGCCCGGATCATCGATGGAAAACTCATCGCCGCCGACCTGCGCGCCCGCGTTGCGGACGAAGTCGCGCGCGTCAAGCGTGATCACGAACTGACGCCTGGCCTCGCGGTGGTTCTGGTCGGCAACGATCCTGCCAGCGAGGTCTATATCCGCAGCAAGCACAAGCAGACCCAGGCCGCCGGCATGGCGTCGTTCGAGCATGTCCTGCCCGCGACGGTATCGCAGAGCGATCTCTTGGCGCTGATCGGCAAGCTCAACGCCGATCCCTCCGTCCATGGCATTCTGGTGCAACTGCCGCTGCCGAAGTCGCTCAATACCGAACAGGTGATTGCCGCCATCGATCCCGCCAAGGATGTGGACGGGCTGCATCCGAACAATGCCGGCCGCCTCGCCGGAGGCCTGCCAGCGCTGTCGCCCTGCACGCCGCTCGGCTGCATCATCCTGACCAAAAGCGTCCACGCCTCGCTGGAAGGCATGAACGCGCTGGTGATCGGCCGCTCCAATCTGGTCGGCCGGCCGCTGGTGCAACTGCTGCTGAACGAAAACGCCACGGTGACGATCGCGCATTCGCGCTCGCGTGACCTGCCGCATATCTGCGCGCGGGCCGATCTCGTGTACGCAGCGGTCGGCCGGCCGGAAATGGTACGGGCAAGCTGGATCAGGCCCGGCGCCACCGTGATCGACGTCGGCATCAACCGGATTCCGCTGGCCGAGGGCAAGACGCGGCTCGTTGGCGACGTCGCCTACGATGAAGCGCTCGGCATCGCAGGCGCGATCACGCCGGTGCCCGGAGGCGTCGGTCAGATGACGGTGGCGTGCCTGCTGGTCAATACGCTCCGCGCGGCCTGCGCGATCAAGGGTCTGCCGGCGCCGGCCGTCTGAGGACGACGCCTTGCAGGCCGTCGCTACGCCGGCGGGTGCGGCAACGGCTCGCAGAACCGGATCAGGTTGCCGAACGGATCGGTGACGCCGATCTCGCGTGTTTTCCAGGGCGTCGTTTCAAGACCCGGCCGCATGTAGCGATAGGCCCTTCCGACCAATTCGGCATGGAAGGCCGCGACATCCGTCATCATCACGCGCAGCCGCACGCCGGGACTGCCGTCGCCATGATGCTCGCTCAGATGCAGGATGAGATCGCCGCGCGAGACTTGGCGGTAAAGCGGCGCGTTGTGGTCGAAGCGATGATCCCAGTCGACGGAGAAGCCGAGAAATCCGAGATAGAATTCGTCGGCCTTCGCGATGTCGAAGATCCGCAGGATCGGAATTACGCGGCCGAATGCGATCGCCATCGGGGTCTCCCGTCGATGCAGCCTGCCCGGGGTGCGCAGACTCGCTTATCGAAGGCATGCGGCGCGGTATTGGTTTACGCGCCTTTGGCCTTGGCGCGCGCGATGCCGTCAAGGATCAGCTTCCTGGCTTCGGCGGCATCGCCCCAGCGCGTCACCTTGACCCACTTGCCGGGCTCGAGATCCTTGTAGTGCTCGAAGAAATGCTGGATCTGGTGCAGCGTGATGTCGGGCAGGTCGCTGTAGTTCTTCACCTTGTCGTAACGCTGGGTCAGCTTCGACACCGGCACGGCGATGATCTTTTCGTCGCCGCCCGCTTCGTCCTCCATCAGAAGCACGCCGACCGGCCGCACGCTCATGACGGCGCCAGGCACGATGGCGCGTGTGTTGGCCACCAGCACGTCGCAGGGATCGCCGTCGCTCGACAGCGTGTGCGGGATGAAGCCGTAGTTTCCGGGATAGCGCATCGCCGTGTAGAGGAAGCGATCCACCACCAGGGTGCCCGCGTCCTTGTCGAGCTCGTATTTGATGGGTTCGCCGCCGACCGGCACCTCGATAATGACGTTGACGTCGTCCGGAGGATTGACCCCCGTCGAAATTGCGTCGATGCGCATAGGGAACTCCGTTGCTTGTCGTCAGTCGCGTCGCCGGGCCGCGATCGTCATACGCGGGCTCGACCCGCGCAACCATCCATCTTCGGGAAGCGCTTTTCGAAAAGATGGACGGCCGGGCATAGGCGAGCGCCAGCGATGCCGTTCTTGGAGCGGCTATGCCCGGCAATGACGGGGCAGTCAATCGGTCACTGGTTCGCCCAGGCGAAAGCCACCTTGTCGAGAGACTTCGGTCCGAACTTCTCGGAGGATCGCGCGACCATCCGCCCGCCCAGCGCACGGTAGAAATCTGTCGCCGGCTCGTTGTCGGAGAGCGCCCAGATCACCATGCTCTTGAGACCGCTCTGCATCAGGTCGCGGCGGGCCGCGGTGAACAGCCGCCGGCCGAAGCCGAGGCCCTGAAATTCCGGGCGCAGATAAAGCTCGTAGATCTCGCCCTCGAAATGCAGGCTGCGGGCGCGATTGCGGCCATAGTTCGCATAGCCCGCGACCTTGTCGCCGAACACCAGCACGCTGACGCGGCTACCCTTGCGGATCGCGCTGTCCCACCAGTGGGGGCCGCGGCGGTTGATGAGCTTTTCCAGTTCGGCGCCAGGGATGATTCCCTGATAGGCGGACCGCCAGGCTTCGTCATGGGCGGAGGCCACCGCAGACGCGTCTGCGACTTTTGCCGGCCGAACCTCGATCAGGGTTGTGCTCATGACCGGATCAAAGCAAGTCGGCGCGCCGGCATCAAGATGGATCGTTAATTATCGGTTAACATGTGGATTTTCTGCATCACCGGTGCGGCTGTCTGTGCCGAAAATGGACAAGTGGCGGTTTGAGAGGGGATGAGTGCGACGCACAGGGCAGCCGGTCGGGTTGACGACCGGCCGTTTTGATGCGTCATCCATCATCGTCAGGGACATTGGTTGTCTGCTGCACATCGCACTGCGCATCCGGCAGGATGGCGCTGGACGCGCGCGGTTCGGCTGGCGTAGCGATTAACGCGGTATTGTTCCCGCCGCCTCTTCCGCCGCCCGCTCTCCCGAGTCCCGCGCGCCATGCGCGGTCGAGAAGAAGTTCGGCGAGGTGGCTTCGCCGGCGAAGAACAGGCGATCGTCGACCGGGGCGGCAAGGACCGCGCGGGCCCCGGCGTGACCGGGCAAGGCGTGCGAATAGGCGCCGAGCGACAGCGGATCGCGCGCCCAGCGCGACTCGGCGAGCGGCTTGAGCTTTCCCCGGTAATCTGACCCCAGCAATTCCACGATCTCGTCGATGGCCTGCGCGGCCAAAGCACCCGCGCCGCCGTCTTCCAGCTCGCGCGCAAAGCTGCCGCCGAAGAATCCCTCGATGCACGGGGTGCCGAACGGTCGCAGGTGATAGCTGCCCATCTTCGTGCGCATGGTCGCGCCGCGCAGGTTGCCGTCCTTGGGCAGCAGGCCGTCGGGATCATCGAGCGCCAGCATCACCTTGTCGTCGACGCCGAGCGGGAGACCGCGCGCTGCGTCCACCTTCGCCGGCAACGGCGGATCGAACCGAACCGATTCGTTGGCGATCAGGTTGGTCGGCACGGTGACGATGACCTTGGCGGCGGTGAGCGTTCCCTTCGACGTCTCGATCCGGATGCGCTGGCCGGAATGATCGATGCGCCACGCCCGCGTATTCAGCGCGATGGTGACGGGCCGGCCATAGGCGGCGATCAGGGCGCCGTAGCCGCGCCGCACCCGCCAGTTGATCTCGGTATCCTCATAGGCATCGAGATCATGGACCGAGACGGTGTCGAGTTCGCAGCCGTTGATGTAGCCCGAGATCGCATCGATCATCGGATTCCAGCGGTTGCCCGGCTCGAGGCAAAGGCTGGCGGCGCGATCGGTCCCGCTTTTCGCGGCCTCTTCGATACGATCATAGAACGCATCGAGCGCGGCGATGAAGTCCTGACGTTCGGCGAGCGGGAAGCCTTTGTCGAAGCTCTGCTCGCGCCACGGCGGCCGGGTTTTATCGATGGCGAAGCCGAGTTGCTCCGCGATGGGCACGAAGGTGTTCTTGTCGGCTGAATGCAACCAGCCGCAGCCGAGATCGAAAATAATACCGGGCGCGGGAACGATGGTGTGGGCGCGCCCGCCGACGCGGTCTCGGGCTTCCAGCACGATCGTCGAGAGGCCCGTGCCCTTCAGCGCGTTGGCCGCGCCGAGGCCGGCGGCGCCGGCGCCGACGATCGCGACATCAATGTCAGAGGGCAGGGGCATGCGAGCGATACCGTCGTCATGCCCGCGCTCGTCGCGGGCATCCACGTCTTGGCTACAAACGAAGGTTTTAAAGACGTGGATGGCCGGGACAAGCCCGGCCATGACGAATTATTTTACTTGTTCGTGAGGAGGCCCTTACGCCACCATCTCCCGGGTCTTCTCCGCGCGCTTGCGCTCGTTCGGATCGAGATGCTTCTTGCGCAGCCGGATCGACTTCGGCGTCACCTCGACGAGTTCGTCGTCCTCGATATAGGACAGCGCCTTTTCCAGCGTCATCCTGATCGGCGGCGTCAGCCGCACCGCCTCGTCCTTCGCGGTGGTGCGGATGTTGGTGAGCTGCTTGCCCTTCAGCACGTTGATTTCGAGATCGTTGTCGCGGGTGTGCTCGCCGACGATCATGCCGCGATAGACCTTCCAGCCCGGCTCGATCATCATCGGGCCGCGGTCTTCCAGCTTGAACATCGCATAGGCGACCGCTTCGCCCTGGTCGTTGGAAATCAGCACGCCGTTGCGGCGGCCCTGGATGTCGCCCTTGTAGGGCGCATAGCCATGGAACAGGCGGTTCATGATCGCGGTGCCGCGGGTGTCGGTCAGAAGCTCGCCCTGATAGCCGATCAGGCCGCGGGTCGGCGCGTAGAACACGAGCCGCAGGCGGTTGCCGCCGGACGGGCGCATCTCGATCATTTCGGCCTTGCGCTCGCTCATTTTCTGCACAACGACGCCCGAGTGCTCCTCATCGACGTCGATGACCACTTCCTCGATCGGCTCCTGCCAGTTGCCGGCGTCGTCCTTGTGCAGCACGACGCGGGGACGCGACACTGAAACCTCGAATCCCTCGCGGCGCATGGTTTCGATCAGGATCGCGAGCTGCAATTCGCCGCGCCCCGACACTTCCATCGAATCCTTGTCGGCGGCTTCCACCACGCGCAGCGCGACATTGCCTTCGGCTTCGCGCAGCAGGCGGTCGCGGATCATGCGGCTCGTCACCTTGTCGCCCTCGGTGCCGGCGAGCGGCGAGTTGTTGACCATGAAGGTCATCGACACGGTCGGCGGATCGATCGGCTGCGCCTGCATCGGCGTCTCGACCGACGGATCGCAGAAGGTGTCGGCGACGGTGCCCTTGGTCAGGCCCGCGATGGCGACGATGTCGCCGGCTTCGGCGAGGTCGATCGGCTGCCGTTCGAGACCGCGGAACGCCAGCACCTTGGTGATGCGGCCGCTTTCGATCAGCTTTCCCTCGCGCGACAGCACCTTCACCGCCTGGTTCGGCTTCACCGAGCCGGACGCGACGCGGCCGGTGATGATGCGGCCGAGATAGGGATTGGCCTCGATGATGGTTCCGAGCAGGCGGAACGGACCGTCCTCGACCTGGGGCGGCGCGACGTGCTTCAGCACCAGTTCAAACAGCGGCTTCATGCCGTTGCCGTTGTCCTCGGGCGAATTGCCCATCCAGCCGTTCTTGCCCGACCCATAAAGAATGGGGAAGTCGAGTTGCTCGTCGGTAGCGTCGAGCGCCGCGAACAGGTCGAACACCTCGTTGACCACCTCGTTGATGCGCGCGTCGGGACGATCGACCTTGTTGATGGCGACGATCGGCTTGAGGCCGAGCTTGAGCGCCTTTCCGACCACGAACTTGGTCTGCGGCATCGGGCCTTCCGCGGCGTCGACCAGCACGATCACGCCGTCAACCATCGACAGGATGCGCTCGACCTCGCCGCCGAAATCGGCGTGGCCGGGGGTGTCGACGATGTTGATCTGGGTGTCGTCCCAATGCACCGAGGTACATTTCGCAAGAATGGTGATGCCGCGCTCGCGCTCGAGGTCGTTGGAATCCATCGCGCGTTCGGCGACCTTCTGGTTCTCGCGGAAGGTGCCGGACTGTTGCAAGAGCTTGTCGACGAGGGTGGTCTTGCCGTGGTCGACGTGGGCGATGATGGCGATATTTCGGAGCTTCATGGGATCGGGTTTCTTCTTGATCGGAACGGCCACGCCTCGCCCAGTCCGGGGGCGGCGTTCTCGTCCTGTGATGTGTAAGGTATGTAGCAGGGTGCGGCGTGATCGAATCACGCAGCGAAAGCGGTCAGAGGATCGTCGCTTCCGGCCAAGTCATTGGCGCGCCACTTCTTTTTTCAAAGATGAGTCAAATGCGAAGGCCTGACGTGGGGCAGGATGCCTTCGCTGCGGCGCAATATAACCGGAAATCCCAAAAAAACAATGGGTTGTTTGTGACTTGGTGAACTCACTTCGGGCGCGGGACGGGTGGTTTTCGCGGAGGTGGTTCGTCGGCGGGGTAAACCCCCAGCAAAACTTCCTCGAAATGGTTTTTGACGGCCTCGTTGCACAGGCAGGAGCGGACCGCCAGCGCCTCGCGATTGCGGACGAGGATTGCCCCCCGCCGTGTTTCCAGAATGCCCTCGGCCCTGAATGTCTGAAGCACGCGGCTGGTATAGCTGCGGCCGACGCCCAGCATCGCCGAGAGTTGCTCGTGGGTCAGCGGGACAAGGTCGCTGCCGCTGCGCTCCATGGCCGAGACGATCCACTTCGCCGTGCGCTGCTCGATCGAGTGAATGGCGTTGCAGGCCGTCGACTGGAAGACCTGCGCCAGCATGCAGTCGGCATAGCGCGCGAACAGATTGCGCAGCGTGGCCGATTTGATCTTTGCGGCTTCCAGCCTTGAAACCTTCAGCCGCACGAACGGGCCGCCGACCTTGACCACGATGCGCGTATAGGCCGGCAAATAGCCCTGGCTGACGATGCCGCCGACAGCGCCCTCACGTCCGACCAGAATGGTCTCGACGTCGCGTCCATCCTCATTGGGCACGAGGTACGAGGCGAGGCCACTCTCGCAAGGGAAATGGACGGTCTCAACGTCGTCGCCGGGATTGTAAAGCAGATCGTCTGCCCGGAACTGGTGCGCGTCGAGATGCGGTTCGACCAGAGCGAAATCGGCCTCATTCAGCCGCCGCAGGAGATTGTTGGGCGGCCGCGCGCTTTGCGACGCCATGACCGGATGCGAAACCATCGCGATGGATCCTTTTGCTTCGGGGAACATACCGGAATTCGACGTCGATTTATGTTCAATAGTGAACAGACAAACGTCGAGCGGATGTGGTGGGTTCCGGCGGGAACTGGTGAGGAGACTCCATCTTCATCGGGGTTCCAGCGCACTTCTCGCAATAGCAGTTCGGACGAGGATCATGGAACCCATCACTCTTGGCGGGAGGCCTGCCGGCATGCCGCATGACGTCTTGATTGTTGAGGACGACGCGATCATCGCGCTGGATTTCGAGGACACGCTTCTCAGGCTGGGCGTTGGCAGCGTCAGAATGGCGGCGACCGTCGCTAAGGCCCTTGCGCTGATTAGCGAGCGTGCACCGGATTTCGCGTTGTTGGATGTCGGTCTGTTCGCCGAGGACAGCTTTGCCGTCGCGGCACGATTGCAAAGGTTGAACGTGCGTTTTGCGTTCGTCACCGGCTATAGCGGCGACAGGAGATTTCCGGCCGAGTATGCCCTGGTGCCGCGGCTCACCAAACCGTATTCGAGCGAGTCGCTTTTGACGGTGCTGCTGGATCAGCCGGCCGCCGATCCCATTGGATGAGCGCGTTCTCCGCGCATCTCCGAAAAATTGCATGCCGCCTTGAGAGGCCGTATCCGAGGAAAGAATGTTTCCCGGGTCAGCGATGCCGAAGCCGGCGTTGACACCTTTCCGGATTTCAACATATCGTGAAGGCGACGGTTCCCTTCGGGGATCAAAAGGGAATGCGGTGAGGACGAGTTCTTCCGTGAACAGGCGTCCAATTCCGTGGCTGCCCCCGCAACTGTGAGCGGAGAGCCTTGACCGGATGCCACTGGGCGATTCGACGCCCGGGAAGGCGGTCAAGGCAACGACCCGCGAGCCAGGAGACCTGCCGTTAGTCGTGGTCACACGCGAGCACATCGGGCGGGGTGTCCTGGTGGGTGTCGAGTCATGTTCGTTGCGAACATGGAGCGGCTTCGTTCGCGGTGACGTGCCACGTTAACCGCGAGTCGAAAGATGATTTCCGCGCAATCTCTGTTTCGGGGGCAATCGCTCCTGTTGAGTTCCGTTGCTCTCTCCGCCGTTGTCTTGTCCGCCGAGGCGCGGGCGCAAAGCGCTCCGCCGCAAACTCAGCAACTCGGTCCCGTCGTCGTCACCAGCCCGTCTCCTCCACCTGTTGCGAAGCGCCGCGTGAATGCCGGCCGTTCGGCGCGCCGCGGACCGTCGCGTCCGCACCGGAATGCCGCGGCCAAACCAGTACCTGCGACGCCGGCCGCGGCCGCGACTTCGGAATCCCCGACGTTGACACTCAATCAGACCGCGTCGAGCGGCAGCCGGCTCAATCTCACGCGGTTGCAGACGCCGGCCAGCGTCGACGTGATCACCGCCGAAACCATCGCGGAGCGCGGCCAGACCAACGTGCTCGATGCGGTCACGCAGAATGCAACCGGCTTCACCGCCTCGCCGGCGCCGGGCAACGGCAGCCTGTCGTTCAACACGCGCGGCTTCACCGGCAACTCGACGGTCATGACGCTCTATGACGGCACGCGGCTCTATGTCGGATCGGGCACGCTGACGTTTCCCTACGACACCTGGTCGGCACAGCGCATCGAAGTGCTGCGCGGCCCGGCGTCGGTGCTTTACGGCGAAGGCGCGATCGGCGGCGCCGTCAACGTCATCTCGAAGCAGCCGCTGTCGACACCCTACAACGACGCCGAAATCTCCATCGACAGCAACATGACGAAGCGGGCGGCGGTAGACAGCACCGGTCCGATCAACAACAACGTATCGTACCGCATCACCGCGGTCGGCGAGTTGTCCGACGGCTGGGTCGATCGCAACAAGACCTCCGACGTGGCGATTTCGGCGGCGGTCAAGGTGCAGCAATCCGATACGCTGTCGTGGACGCTGTCGACGGATTACGGCGACCGCAGCCCGTCGCGCTATTTCGGCACGCCGCTGATCAACGGCCGTATCGACGACGCGATCCGCTTCAACAACTACAATGTCCTCGACAGCAACATCCGCTACCGCGATAGCTGGAATCAGCTCAAGACCGAATGGGAGGTTGCGGATGGCATCACCATTCACAACAACCTCTACTATCTCAACAGCCAGCGCCATTGGCACGATGTGGAGCAATATGCCTATAGCCCGGCTACGGGCTTGATCGGCCGCAGCTCCTACATCGAGATCTTCCACGACCAGCAGCAGGTCGGCGATCGCATGGACGCGACGTTCCGCGGCCATGTGTTCGGGCTCGCGAACGCGTTCGTCGCGGGCTTCGACGTCAACCACATCGACTTCACGCACACCAACAACTCGCCCTATGGCGGCGCGTCGTCGGTCAACCCTTACGTGTTCGACCCCGGTTACTTCACCAGCCCCAATGCCACGGTGCCGTCGTTCCACTCCGTGACGCAGCAATACTCCGTGTTCGCGGAGAACAAACTGTCGCTGACCGACAACTGGACGCTGATCGCGGGCATCCGGCAGGATGAGCCGACCATCGACTACACCAGCCTGATCAATGCGTCCGGCAACTTCGAGAAGTCGTTCTCGGCGACGAGCTGGCGCGTCGGGACGGTCTATAACCCGATCAAGAACCTCGCGCTTTACGCGCAGTATTCGCAGGCCGTCGATCCCGTCAGCAACCTGATCACAATGTCGCTGACCAACAGCCAGTATCAGTTGTCGACAGGCAAGGAGGTCGAAGTCGGCGTCAAGCAGTCGTTCCTGAACGGCCGCGGCGAGTGGACGGTTGCCGGCTATCAGATCGTCAAGAACAACCTGCTGGCCCGCGATCCCCTCAATCCGGCATTGACCGACCAGATCGGTCAGCAGTCGTCGCGCGGCATCGAAGCCTCGCTCGGACTTGCGCTTGCTCATGGCTGGCGCATCGACGCCAACACGGCGTGGCTGCGCGCGAAATATGACGACTACGTCCAGTCGGTCGGCGGTGTTGCCGTCAACTATGCGGGCAACGTCCCGGTCAACGTGCCGCAAAACGTCTCCAACATCTGGGTGACCTGGGCGTTTGCGCCGCAATGGACGGCCAATGCCGGCGTTCAGATCGTCGGCCGGGAGTGGTCCGACGCCGCCAACACCCAGTCGCGCGACGCCTACACGGTCGTCAACGGCGGCGTGCAATGGAAACCGGATGCGAACACCACGCTGTCGCTGCGGGTCTACAACCTGTTCGATACGGTTTATGCGACGTCGGGCACCACGACCCAGTGGCTTCTCGGCATGCCGCGTACCGTGATGCTCTCGCTGAACGAGAAGTTCTAGATGGCGCACCGGGCCATGATCCGGCGGTTGCGGCGGTGGCTGTATATCGGCCACCGCTGGATCGGCATCGTCACCTGTCTGCTATTCGCGATGTGGTTCATTTCCGGCGTGGTGATGATGTATGTCGCGTTTCCCCGCCTGACCGAGCCGGAACGTCTCTCCGCGCTGCCGGCGCTCGACTGGGCGCAGGTGGTCGTGTCGCCCGATCGCGCCATGGCGATCGCCGGGCTCAAGCGCTATCCGCGCGAGTTGCGCCTCGACATGCTGAACGACGACCCGGTTTACCGGATCGCAGGCTGGGATGGCGAACGACGCGTGGTGTCGGCGCGGGACGGCCGTATCATCGATCGCATCACGCCCGATCAGGCGCTGGCGGTCGCGCGGCATCATCCTGCGGCCGCGGATGTCCGGATGCTCGAGACGGTCGATCGCGACCAGTGGAGCGTCACCGCCCGGTTCGATCCGTCGCGGCCGCTCTATCTGATTGCGCTCGGCGATCCCGCGGGCACGCAGCTTTACGTGTCCGAGAAAAGCGGTGAGATCGTGCTCGACACCACGCGCACCGAGCGCGTCTGGAACTGGCTCGGCGCGATCCCGCACTGGATTTATCCCACGGTGCTACGCAAGGACGGCCCGCTGTGGCGCGAGGTGGTGCTGTGGATTTCCGGCGTCTGCATGGTCGTTGCGGTCTCCGGCATCTGGATCGGGATTTTGCGGGTGCGGTTTCGCCGGCGTTATTGGGGCAATTCCATCACGCCCTATCGCGGCTGGATGGCGTGGCATCATGTCACCGGTTTTTTTGCCGGCGTGTTCGTGCTGACCTGGATGTTCAGCGGCTGGCTGTCGCTCAATCCCGGAGAGGTTTTCGCCGGCCGCAATGCGACGCGCGCGATGATGTTGCGCTATGCGGGGCATGACACGCCTGACATCGTATCGGAGTTTCGCGGACACCCGCCGGGAGATCTCCGCGAAGCCCGCTTCGTCTGGCTCGGCGGCCGGTCGCTGATGATCGGCTTGAATCGCGCGGACCGGCCGCGTGTGTACGATCCGGCCTCGGGCGCGCCGGCGCCGCTTGACGATGCGCGGATATTCGCCGCTGCGGGGCGCCTGATGCCCGATGCGCCGATGACCATGCAGCTTCGGCTCGTTGCGGAAGACGCCTACTGGTATTCGCACCATCGTCACCGCGTGCTGCCGGTGCTGCGCGTCGGGTTTGGCGATGCCGCGCAAAGCTGGTTCCACATCGATCCTCGGACCGGTGAGATCGTCGGTCGCAGCGATCGCGGGCGTCGGACTTATCGCTGGCTGTTCAATGCGCTGCACAGCCTCGACTTCCACGCGTTGATCGCGCATCGGCCGGCCTGGGATGTCGTGGTGTGGTTGCTGTCGCTGCTCGGGCTGGTGATTTCCACAAGCGGCGTCGTGATCGGCTGGCGGCGGCTTATGCGCTGACGGTCCTTCCGGGTTGCCTTGCCCGAACTTCGGTTCGACATTGTCGTATGGATCGGACGGGGTCGTTCCGGGTTAAATTCATTTCGGCGAAGGAGAATCGACATGGCAGAGCGATTATCGGCGGCGGCGCGGAAATCGGCACTCGCCGATCTGCCGGGCTGGACGGAGGTGTCCGGGCAGGAGGCGATCGCGCGCACCTTCACGTTCAGGGATTTCAACGAAGCCTTCGGCTTCATGGCCCGCGTCGCGCTGGTGGCCGAGAAGAGTGATCACCATCCAGAATGGCGCAACGTTTACAAGACGGTAGAGGTTGTGCTGTCGACCCACGACGCGGGCGGCGTCACCGCGCGCGATATCAAGCTCGCGGAGGCGATGAACGCCATTGCGCGCCAGTTCGGGCTGGACTGAGCGGCCCGCTCCGATCTTGCGGCGGCTCCGCGAAATTCCCACGTAAGCGGCATCACGCTCCTGCGTGCGATACCGCCCGCTGCGGAGGGAACCCGAGATGACATCCGAGCAGACCGCTGGATTCGAACCGGCCGAACGGCTGGCGAAGGACCGCGATCGCGTGCGCAGGCAGTTCTGGGTCAAGCTGAAGCGCCTGGCCGCGAAGCTGCCGTTCGCCGAGGATCTGCTTGCGGCCTATTACTGCGCCTTCGACCGGCAGACGCCGCGCCACGTGCAGGCGGCGCTGCTCGCCGCCATCGCCTACTTCATCCTGCCGTTCGACTTCATCCCGGACATGCTGCCGGTCCTCGGTTTCACCGACGATGCGGCGGTTCTTGCGGCCGCGATCAGGACGGTCGCGTCGCACATCACGCCGGACCATCGCGACGCGGCGCGCGCCGCGCTGAAACGCATCGGCGGCGAGACAGGATAACGCTCTCGCCGTCGTTCGTGCCCCGTCTCAGGGATGCAGGATCACCTTGCCCATCGCCTGACGTCCGGCCAGCACCTTCAGGGCATCGGCTGTCTGCGCCAGCGGGAAGACGCGATCGACATGCGCCGAGATTTTACCCTCGGCCGCCCACTGGGCGAGCTTCTGCAGATTGGCGCGGTTCTTCTGCGGGTTGATTTTGGTCCACGCGCCCCAGAACACGCCTCTGATGTCGCAGCCCTTCAGCAGCGCAAGGTTGAGCGGCATTTTGGGAATCTCGCCCGCTGCGAAGCCGATGACGAGGAAGCGGCCCTCCCACGCGATGGCGCGCAGCGCCGCTTCGGAATAACTGCCGCCGACCGGATCGTACACCATGTCGACGCCCTTGCCGCCGGTCAGCTTCTTCAAGCCCTCCTTGAGGTCGTCCTTGCTGTAGTTCAGCGTCAATTCGGCGCCATGCTCCTTGGCGAAGGCGAGCTTCTCATCTGACGACGCGCAGGCAATGACCTTGAGGCCCATGAGCTTGCCGATTTCGCAGGCCGCAAGCCCGGTGCCGCCGGCGGCGCCGAGCACCGCGAGCGTTTCGCCGGGCTTGGGCGAGGCGCGATCTTCCAGCGCATGCAGCGTGGTGCCATAGATGATGATGATGCCCGCAGCGCGATCGAAGCTGAGGTTGTCCGGAATCTTGATGATGGATTCAGCGGGCAGCGCGATCTTCTCGCGCGCGCCGTTGTGTCCGCAGGAGGCCATGACGCGGTCACCGACCTTGAGATCGGTGACACCGGGGCCGACGCTCTCGATGATGCCGGCGACTTCCGCCGACGGCGAAAACGGAAACGGCGGCTTGATCTGGTATTTGCCCTGAATCATCAGGATGTCGAAGAAATTCAGCGCCGCGGCCTTGATGGCGATGACGGCCTGGCCGGGCGCTGCCACGGGATCGGGCACATCCGCCAACACGAGGTCGTCGGGGCCGCAGTATTGCGAGCAGAGAATGGCTTTCATGGCGTTCCACCTGATATCCGGAAAAATCCTGTCCCGGGCTTCATGCCGGATTTGAAGCCGGGCTACAATCCGATTCGAACGGTCCTGGTTGTCGGTGGTGTGGGGGCAAACAATGTTTGAAACGAATCTGCTGGCAGGGAAGCGCATCCTGGTCACGGGCGGCGGTTCCGGGCTCGGTGCGGCGATGGGGCGTCGTTTCCTTGGTCTCGGCGCGGATTTGGTGATTTGCGGCCGCCGCGCCGAATTGCTGGAACGCACGGCCGCGGAATTCCGCGACGCGACCGGCGGCAAGGTCGGCACGCGGGTCTGCGACATTCGCGATGCCGGCGCTGTGGACGCGATGTTCGATTCGATCTGGCATGAAGGCCCGCTCGATGTTCTCGTCAACAACGCGGCCGCCACCTTCATCGCGCAGACCGAGCGTCTGTCCGCACGTGCCGCCGACGCGATCCTCGCGCCGACATTGCACGGCACGATGTATTGCACGCTCGCGGCCGGAAAGCGCTGGATCGACACGGCCCGCCGCGGCGTGGTGCTCAGTATTCTCTCCACATCCACCATCACCGGCCGCGCCTTTACGGTGCCGTCGGCGATGGCGAAAACGGCGGTGCTGGCGATGACGAAGAGTCTGGCGGTGGAGTGGGGCCCGAAAGGCATTCGCACCGTCGCGATCGCGCCCGGTTCGTTCCCCACCGCCGGCGCGACGGGCCAATTGCGGCCTCAGGGCCGCGATGACGGCGCGGCGAGGAATCCGCTCGGACGCGTCGGCGAACACAGCGAACTCGCCAACCTCGCCAGCTTTCTGATCTCCGATCAGGCCGGTTACATCAACGGCGAGATGGTGGTGCAGGATGGCGGGGCGCATCTGCGCAGCTCGGGCGCGGAGGATTTGCTGCAATGGACCGACGCGCAATGGGAGAAGCAGCGCGCAACACGAACCGCACGCTGATGCAGCGCGCTACGTTTGGAGGCGAGACAAAACCTTTCCAAATCAGTTTTTCCCGTTTAATGCGGAGTCGTACCGGCAGAAAGATATCGGGCCATCTTCCAGTCACAATGATGAGGGACGAGATTTGATCATGTCCGTGCGGCAATCGCTGACAATTTTGCTTGGGAGCGCGCTGGTGTGTGGGACCCTCGGTCTTGCGCCTGCGCTGAGCGCGCCGAAGTCCGCGCCGCATCCGCCGGCCAGGGCCGCGGCAAAGCCGCCTGCGGTCGGAGGCGCGGAGCCGACATTGATCGGCCAGTTCGGAAGCTGGGGCGCTTACGTGGCGACGCCGCACGGCAAGAAGGTCTGTTTCGCGCTGGCAAAGCCGTCCTCGTCGAAAACCAATCCGCCCAACCGCCCGCGCGATCCGGCTTACGCTTTCGTCTCGACGCGGCCCGCGGAGAAGGTGACCAACGAAGTCTCGGTTACGATGGGATATCCGCTGAAGCCGGGTTCGGAAGCGACGCTGGAGGTCGGCGGCGCGAGCTATGCGATGTACACCCAGGGCGACGGCATCTGGATCAAAAACGCGGCCGAGGAGGAGCGGTTGGTCGAGGCCATGCGCAAGTCGGCTGACTTTACCGTCAAGGGCGTCTCGGGCCGAGGCACCCAGAGCACTGACGTGTTCTCCCTCAAGGGTTTGTCGCAGGCGCTGGACAAGGTTGCGCAGGACTGCCGTCGTTAACGGTTCCTGACGGACGAGATTGTCGGATTTCGCCGCTTTTCAGCGCCTCACGGAAGGCTTATGTCATGCGGCATGAGCGAGACCGCCATTCCCATGACCGCCGTTTCCAGCGTTCCTGATGACGCCGCGCGCTCGCGCGCCGGGTCGCTGGTCGAGAAGGTCGCCCTCGAGACCTATGTGCCGCTGGCGAAGCCGTCGCTGATCGGCCTGTCGCGTTCGGACATTTCCGAGCATCTCGCGGCGATCGGCGTCGCTCCCGCTCAGCGCAAGATGCGGGTGCAGCAGCTCTGGCACTGGATGTACGTGCGGGGCGCCAAATCCTTCGACGAGATGACCAATGTCTCGAAGGACATGCGCGCCGCGCTCGCGCAGCATGTCACGGTCGATCGGCCCGAGGTGGTCGCCGAGCAGATTTCCAGCGACGGCACCCGCAAATGGTTGCTGCGGCTGCCGAGCGGCGACAGCATCGAGCGGGCGCACGAGGTCGAGTGCGTCTATATTCCCGAGACCGACCGCGGCACGCTGTGCGTCTCCTCGCAGGTCGGCTGCACCCTGAATTGCTCGTTCTGCCACACCGGCACGCAACGCCTGGTGCGCAATCTGACCGCCGGCGAGATTGTTGGGCAGATCATGGTGGCGCGCGATCGTCTCAATGACTGGATCGACCGCGAGACGCCGAACGGCAACCGTCTCATCACCAACATCGTGATGATGGGCATGGGCGAACCGCTCTACAATTTCGACGCGGTCCGTGATGCGCTGCTGATCGTCGCCGACAACGAGGGGATCGGTATTTCCCGCCGCCGCATCACGCTGTCGACATCGGGCGTCGTCCCGAACATCATGCGCACCGGCGCCGAGATCGGCGTCATGCTCGCGATCTCGCTGCATGCGGTGCGCGACGAACTGCGCGATGAGCTGGTGCCGCTCAATCGCAAATATCCGATCGCCGAACTGCTGCAGGCCTGTCGCGACTATCCCGGTGCGTCGAACGCGCGCCGCATCACCTTCGAATACGTGATGCTGAAAGGCGTCAACGATTCCCTCGATGATGCGAAGTTGCTGGTGAAGCTGCTGAAGGGCATTCCGGCGAAGATCAATCTCATTCCGTTCAATCCCTGGCCGGGCTCGAAGTACGAATGTTCGGACTGGGAGCAGATCGAGAAATTCTCCGAATACATCTTCAACGCCGGGTATTCGTCGCCCGTGCGTACGCCCCGCGGCCGCGACATCCTTGCGGCCTGCGGCCAGTTGAAGTCCGAAACCGAAAAGCTGTCGGCGCGCGAGCGGCAGGCGCTACGCGCCATGGCGATGACGGATTGAGATGACCCGCAACCCCAAGTTTCGTCATGGCCGGATTTATTCCGGCCATCCACGTCTGTCGCCAGATCAGGTTTACCGGACGTGGATACCCGGGACTTCGCGCGCGAAGGAGCGCGCTCGCCAGGGCACGACGAAGGTGGAGGGCGACCCATGTCCCTGATCGGCCGGCTGTTCGTGATCGCCTTTGCGTTTCTGGCGTCGTCGTTCGCGGCGGGCCTGATCATCGTTGCCGCGCTGCTCTATCCCGAGCTGACGGACCTTGGCACCGGCCCGGCGGATGCCGATGCATTCAACATCGTGCTGGGCTTCGGATTCATCTTCGTGAGCGGCTTTGCATTGATTCCGGCCCTGATCGTCGTGCTGATCACCGAAGCCTTCTCGATCCGCAGCATGCTGATCTATGCCGCCGGCGGCGCCGTCGTCGGGGCCGCCTGCTACCTCGGGCTGGTTCCATTCGACACCTCGACCATGCGTTTCGAGGGCATCGTGCGCCGGCATCTCGAGGTGATGACCGGCGCCGGTATCGTCGCAGGGTTCATTTACTGGCTGATTGCCGGCCGCAATGCGGGTCTCTGGCGCGGCCTGCCGCGCCCGCCGAGCCTGCCGCCGGCGCGGCCCTGAGCTCGACCCTTTCCATCGCAGCCATCGTCGGATAAACCCCGCGCCATGAACCGGACCGGATTGATCGTTGCGCTGGTGCTTGCCGTCGTGATCGGCGTGACCTTCGGGATTCATCCCGACTACGATCTCCGTCTGGCTGCATTGTTCTACGATCCCGCCACGAAAACCTTTCCGCTCAAGGCAAGCGCGCTGGCGTCGTTTGCGCGCTTCGCGGCGATGTGGGTCGCGTGGGCCTTCGCGCTGCCGGCGATCGGTGCGCTCGCGATCAAACTTATTTGGCCGAATCGTCCGTTGATGATCTCGGGCCGCGCGATCGCCTTCCTGCTGATGACGTTGCTGTTGTCGGCCGGCATCCTCACCAACCTGACCTTCAAGAGCCATTGGGCGCGCCCCCGCCCGGTGATGGTGACGCAATTCAACGGTCCGTGGAAATTCATGGCCTGGTGGGATCCGCGCGGCCAATGCGGGAAGAACTGTTCGTTCTTCTCGGGGGAAGGCGCGACCGCGTTCTGGACGCTGGCGCCGGCGGCATTGACGCCGCCTGCCTTGCGGCCGGTCGCCTATGCAGGGGCCGTCGTCTTCGGCGTTCTCACCAGCGTATTGCGAATGGCGTTCGGGGGGCATTTCTTCACGGACGTTTCCATCGCCGGACTGGTGACGTTCCTCGTCATCTGGCTGGTTCACGGTTACATCTATCGCTGGCCGTCCACGCGGATGAGCGACGCTGACATCGATGCGGCGCTGACGCGGTTCGCCTGGCCGGGATACCGGATGCGGCAGCGGTGGTGGGGGCGCGATGTCGGCCCGGCGCCATTGCCGTGAGCTACATTCATCACGTCCGCCCTTAGTAAACAGGTGCCCGTGGGCACGAAGTTTGATATTCGCGTACTCGAACTCCACGAAAATCGGTCGATTGGAAGCTGCATGACTACGATCTTAAAGAGCCTGCCCAAAGGCGAAAACGTCGGCATCGCGTTCTCGGGCGGGCTCGATACCAGCGCGGCGCTGTTGTGGATGAAGCAGAAGGGCGCGCGCGTCTTCGCCTATACGGCCAATCTCGGCCAGCCTGACGAAGCCGATTACGACGCGATTCCGCGGAAAGCGCGAGACTTCGGTGCCGAGAAGGCTCGCCTCGTGGATTGCCGTTCGCAACTGGTCCACGAAGGCATCGCCGCCATCCAGTCGGGTGCCTTCCACGTCTCGACCGGCGGCATCGCCTACTTCAACACCACGCCTCTCGGTCGCGCCGTGACCGGCACGATGCTGGTGTCGGCGATGAAGGAGGACGGCGTCAACATCTGGGGCGACGGCTCGACCTACAAGGGCAACGATATCGAACGGTTCTATCGTTACGGACTGCTGACCAATCCGGACCTGCGGATCTACAAGCCGTGGCTCGATCAGCAGTTCATCGATGAACTGGGCGGCCGGGCGGAGATGTCGGCGTTCATGACCGCCAACGGTTTCGCCTACAAGATGAGCGCCGAAAAGGCCTACTCCACCGACAGCAATCTCCTCGGCGCGACGCATGAAGCCAAGGATCTCGAACACCTCGACAGCGGCATCGCCATCGTCAACCCGATCATGGGCGTGCCGTTCTGGAAGGACGACTGCGCGGTGAAGGCCGAGAGGGTCACAGTGCGGTTCGAGGAGGGGCAGCCCGTCGCGCTGAACGGCCAGACTTTCGCCGATCCCGTTGCGATGTTTCTCGAGGCCAATGCCATCGGCGGCCGGCATGGCCTCGGCATGAGCGACCAGATCGAGAACCGCATCATCGAGGCGAAAAGTCGCGGCATCTACGAAGCGCCGGGCATGGCGCTGCTGCACATCGCCTACGAGCGCCTTGTCACCGGCATCCATAACGAAGACACCATCGAGCAGTACCGGATCAACGGCATGAAGCTCGGCCGCTTGCTCTACCAGGGGCGGTGGTTCGATTCCCAGGCCCTGATGTTGCGCGAAACCGCGCAACGCTGGGTGGCGCGCGCGGTGACCGGCGAGGTGGCGCTCGAACTGCGGCGCGGCAACGACTATTCGATCCTGAACACCGAGAGCCCCAACCTGACCTATGCGCCGGAGCGGCTGAGCATGGAGAAGGTCGAGGATGCGGCGTTTACGCCGGCGGACCGCATCGGTCAGCTCACCATGCGTAACCTCGACATCACAGATACCCGCGCGAAGCTGCGCCTCTATGCGAAGACGGGCCTGCTGTCGGCGCCGGAGGGCGCGAACATCCCCAAGCTCGAGAACGACAAGGGCTGAACCGCGCGCTTCGCGGGATTAAGCGTTGGTCTTTGTGGCGCTGAAGGCAACGGTGTCGTAGGGCATGCTGATAACGTCGCGGCCGGCCAGTTCCGGCGTATCGGCGATCAGCGCGCGGAGTTTGGCAACGACCTTTGCTTCCTCGTCCGCGGGCAGTGCGGCGATGAAGCTGGTCGATCTGATCCTGTCGATGATCACGTCTTCGGGCGAGCCGGTATGCGCGTGGCCAAAATGGTCCTCATGCAGTGCGCTCAATCCGTCGAACGGGAAGGCGAGCTTCCACGTACCTTTGGCGAAGCGCGGCGTGTCGCCCTCATAGGGCGTGATGATCTGGGTCAACTTGGCCACCCAGGCGATGTTCTCGTCGCGCGTGTTCCAGATCAGTCCGAGCTTGCCGCCGGGTTTTAGTACACGGCAGATTTCCGCGAGCGCATTCCGGGTGGCGAACCAGTGAAATGCCTGGGCGCAGGTGACGGCATCGACCGATGCATCGGGCAACGGAATTGACGTCGCGGTTCCCTCTCGTGCGTCGACGTCAGGACAGGCGCGGCCGAGTTGCTCCCGCATCTGCTGAACTGGCTCGACCGCGATGACGCGTGCGCCGGTCCGAAGAAGGTAAGTCGTGAATGTCCCCGTCCCTGCGCCGAGATCGAGCGCGACTTTTCCTTCCCTGAGCCCAAGGCGACTCCGCAGCCACTCCACGATCGCGTCGGGATAGTCCGGCCGCCCGCGGACATACCGGTCGGCCTTCGCAGCAAAGCCTGTTGACGCCGAGCGATGAACCGGGGTGGGAGAGTCGTTCATGGCGGTCCTTTCTCACGGAGCATGATGTCGAGAGTGACATTCGACCGTGCCGCAAATGTGCTTCGGACGCGACAATAGCCCGGCGCAATGAAAAAAGGCCGGGGATCGCTCCCGGCCTTTTGCTGTTTCATCGCGGCGGTGGAGGAGGCGGCGATGCCGCGGCCTGGCCGTCCAGCAGCGGCGTGATGCGCCGAACGGTGACGCGCCGGTTCTCACGCGAGGGACCGTCGGTCTGGACCTTCAGATACTGTTCGCCGTAACCCTGCGTCACCAGATTTTCGGGTGGAACCTGGAATTGCTGGGTCAGCAGGTTGGCGACCGACTCGGCGCGGCGGTCCGACAGCGACAGATTGTCGATATCGTTGCCGACGGCGTCGGTGTGGCCTTCGATCAGGAAGACCTCGCGTGGGTTGCGTGAGACCGCGCGATTGATGCCGTCCGCGATCACGCGCAGCTTGTCCGCTTGCGCGGGGCCGATGTCCCATGATCCCGTGTCGAAGTTGATGGTGTCGAGATCGATGCTCGGCATCAGTTGCCGCACGCTCGGGCTGTAGCGGATTTCCTGGAGCGTGAAACGGCGATCGATGGCTTCGACCGGCGGCGCAAGCAGTGTCTGGTAGATGACGTCCGGCGGCGCACGCTCCGCCTCGACGATATAGCGGTCGCGCGGGATGCGGATCACCGGCGGCGGCAGGTCGACGTAGAAGTTCGACGTCCGCGAGTAGTCATTGTCGATGATGATGACCTCGCGTCCGTCGACGCCGCGCCGGATACGGCGGAGCAGCCGTCCGTCAGGATCGGTGATGTTGATGATTTGCGTGCCGTCCGGCCGTCCGATCACCGTTCGCATGTCGCGGCCGTCGCGCGACTCGTGGATGTCACGCGCGCCGAAGCGGAAGCGGTCGACTTCATTGTGACGGACGAACGCCTGCCCGCTCGGATCGACGACAATGACGCGGCCCGGCTCGGTGAAGACCTTGCGACCGCCCTGATCGACCTCGTGGCGCTGGGCACGGAACGCTTCGATGTTGCGCGGGCCGGGCGGGGCCGCACCTGGTGCGATCGGGGTCAGGGCATGGGTCGACACGGGAGGCGGTGGCATGGGTGTTGTGACGGTCGGCGGTCCATGCCGAGGCACGGGCGCGCCCGGAGGCAAGGAGGTCTGGTTGCCCGGGGTGCCCGGCCGCGCACCTGGCGCCGCCGGACCGCCTGGCGTGGCTGGCCGGCCTCCCGGAGGAGTAGCGGAGGGCGCCGGGGCCGTGTGCTGAGGCGTGGCCGCGGGAGGTGTTCCGGGTCTCACGCCCGCCGGGGGGACCTGTCCGGGAGCACGCCGCCGCTCTTCGTGCATCGGAGCCGAGGGTGTCGGCGCGGCGTTCGGAGGATGCGGCGCGATCGGAGGTTTGGCCGGTGTCGGTGCGGGAGCGGCGGGCGGCGCAGGAGGTGCGGCGTGCGGTGGTGGGACGACCGGTCGTGCCGGAGCAGCATGCGGCGGCGTCGCATGGGGCGGCTGGGGCGCGGCTGGATGCGGAGCCGCGGGCGGTGGCGGGGCGTGGGGCGGTGCTGCGTGCGGAGGCGGACCCGCAGGGCGTGGTGGTGCGCCAGGCGGCGGTCCACGATGCTCCGGCGGCCCGGCTTTCGGAGGCGCGCCTCTCGGAGCTTCCCTCGGTCGATGCTCGTTTTCGGGCCCGCCTTCAGGAGCCGGCGCAGCCTGGGCCACCACGAATGGTGCGGTCTGCGCATGCAAGGGCAGGGTTGTCAGCGGTGCGAGCGTCAATGCCGATGTGGCGAGCAGTATCAAGCGAAGCTTTGTCATGGCAGTCTTCATTCCCCGGAAAATCTCGACAACAGACGGGATATCTGTTGATCGACCGCGGTCACGCATCGATGAACAGATAAGCGTGGGGCTGGAATGTGGCGAAGGGCGAGAAGCACCGCGGATTTATTTCGCGCGCAGTGCGCATTCCGCGGCGTCGCGTTCACGGCGCATTCAGACAGCGCCATCCGATGCGCGCCTCTATGTGCGTGCATCGGTCGCGGGGTTGGAGGCGGGCGGTTGGTTCGGCCCACGCGTCGGGACTTCGCTCGGGATTTGCCCCGGCAATTCCTGCGGCGGCGTCGGTGGTTCAGGTTCGTGCATCGGCGGCGGCACGTCGGGACCTGGCTGAGGATGGCCCGGCGGGTCTTCGCGTGGCGGCTCGACAGGCTGCCCCGGCTTGATCGGCGGAACCTCGGCGGGATCGATGCCCATCACATCGCAACCTTGCGATTGGTTCCGATGTCCGGTCGCGTGCCGGTCACGGCGGCAGCAGCCATCTTGACGTAGCTGATGACGGAGCCCGGCGAGTCCCAGAATTCAGCATCGTCGGGCGCAACCTTCAGCACGCGGATGTTGGGATCGTCGGCGCTGTCCCACCACGCCTTGGCCGGCGTCGAGAACAGCTCCTTGATTTTCGCACGATCGTTGCTGACCGTCGCCGTGCCGGTGACCGAGACATATTTCTGATCACCGGCATCGGCGAACGACAGGTTGACCTCGGGATGACGCGCAATCTCGTCGTCCTTGTGGCGTCGCGCGTCTGTCAGGAAGTAGATCGCGTTTTGGTCGCGTTCGACGAAGGCGGACATTGGTCGCGCCCGCAGCTTCCCGTCGTCCTGCGTGACAAGCATCGCGAAGCCGATCTTCTTCATCAGCGTCCAGGCTCGATCGACGTCGCGCGCAGCGTTAGGATCTGTCATCGGTTGTCTCCGTCCATGCTTGGAGCGATAACGGCCCATCGGGGCCGATGTTCCGGAACGGACCATAGCGCCGCTGAATGCAACGGAACTCGTTCCATCTGCCAGGGGGCAATCGAATGAAATCAGCGTCCGTGGTGCTGGCGATGACGCTCATCCTGATGGGCAGTCATGCGGTCGCGCATGCAGCCGGATGCGCGGCCCAGATCAGCGCTTACCGCCGCGCGCATGGATTGTCGGCGGTGCGGGCCGATGCCGTGCTCGACCGGCTCGCGAGGCGGCAGGCCGTCGCCATGGCGCGTGCCGAAGTGGTCAACCACACTGTCGACGGCAATTTCCTTGTTCGCATCAAACCCGTCCGCCGCCGGCTGGCGGCGGAGAACGTCGCGGCCGGCTTTTCGACCTGCGCGGAAGTCATCAGGCAGTGGGATGCGAGCAGCGGTCATCGCGCCAACCTGCAGATGCCTGGTGCGCGCCGGGTCGGTGTTGCGTCGGTCGCGAAGCCGTCGTCGCCCTACCGGCGCTTCTGGGCGATGGAGATCACGGACTGAGCGATGCGGTGATCGATATTGTCGTCATGGCCGGGCATAGCCGTTCGAAGAACGGCGTCGCTTGCGCTCATCTGACGCGGCCAGCCACGTCTTTTGATCGACAATGCATTCAAGATGTGAATGTCCGGCATAAAGCCGGGCATGACGCGTAAGGCGGATTGAAGCGGCGCGTCATGATTCGTTCGAACGAAGACAGGCGCTCAGACCTGCCGCTCGACCAGCTTCAATTTCAGTTCGGCAATAGCCTCGGCGGGGTTCAATCCCTTCGGACAAGCCTTGGCGCAATTCATGATGGTGTGGCAGCGATACAGCCGGAACGGATCTTCGAGATTGTCGAGGCGTTCGCCGGTCGCCTCGTCGCGCGAGTCTTTGACCCATCGCGTCGCTTGCAGCAGCGCGGCGGGACCGAGGTAGCGGTCGCTGTTCCACCAGTAGCTCGGGCAGGAGGTCGAGCAGCAGGCGCACAGGATGCACTCGTAGAGGCCGTCCAGCTTTTCGCGGTCCTCGTGGCTCTGCCGCCATTCCTTCTGCGGGGTCGGCGTGGTCGTCTTCAGCCACGGCTCGATCGAGGCATACTGCGCATAGAAGTTCGTGAGATCCGGGACGAGGTCCTTCACGACAGGCTGATGCGGCAGCGGGTTGATCTTGACCGCGCCGCCATCCGCGACGTCATGCATGGACGTGGTGCAGGCCAGTCCGTTCTTGCCGTCGATGTTCATGGCGCAGGAGCCGCAGACGCCTTCGCGGCAGGAGCGGCGGAAGGTCAGCGTCGGATCGACGTGGTTCTTGATCCAGATCAGGCCGTCCAGCACCATCGGGCCGCAGTCATGGATATCGACATGGTAGGTGTCGACGCTCGGGTTCTTGCCGTCGTCCGGATTCCAGCGATAGACGCGGAATTCGCGGGTCTCGGTCGCGCCCGCCGGCTTCGGCCAGGTCTTGCCGCCGCTGATCTTGGAATTTTTCGGAAGCGCGAATTCAACCATATCCCGTCCTATCTTTTCGTCATTCCGGGATGCGCTCCGGCCGGCAACAGCCGATCTGACGCAGACCCGCAATCCATATTCCCCGCCGTGGCTCTGGATTCCGGGTTCGCTCGCTTTGTTCGCGCGTCCCGGAATGACGGGTCATGATACGCTCCTCGTCCTCAGTACACCCGCGCCTTCGGCGGGATGTATTGCACGTCGTTGGTCATCGTGTAGTCGTGCACCGGGCGATAATCGATGGTGGTCGCGCCGCCGCCGTTAATCCAGGCCAGCGTGTGCTTCATCCAGTTCTTGTCGTCGCGTTCGGCGAAGTCCTCGCGAGCATGGGCGCCGCGGCTCTCGGTGCGGTTGGCGGCCGAATCCATCGTCACCACCGCCTGCACGATCAGGTTGTCGAATTCCAGCGTCTCGACCAGGTCGGAATTCCACACCAGCGAGCGGTCCGACACCGAGATGTCGCCGATGCCGCCATAGACCTTGCGGATCAGCTCCTGACCCTCGTGCAACACCTCGCCGGTGCGGAACACGGCGCAGTTGGTCTGCATTACGCCCTGCATGCTCTCGCGCAGCTTCGCGGTCGGCGTGCCGCCGGAGGCATGGCGATACTTGTCGAGGCGGCCGAGCGCCATCTCGCTGGAGTTCGCCGGCAGGTCCGGCTGCTTGGCGTTCGGCGTCAGCTTCTCGGCGCAGCGCAGCGCCGCCGCGCGGCCGAACACCACGAGGTCGATCAGCGAATTGGAGCCGAGACGGTTGGCGCCGTGCACCGAGACGCAGGCGGCTTCGCCGACCGCCATCAGGCCGGGCACCACGGCGTTGTCGTCGCCGTTTTTCTTGGTCACGACCTCGCCGTGGAAATTGGTCGGGATGCCGCCCATGTTGTAGTGCACCGTCGGCACGATCGGGATCGGCTCGCGCGTGACGTCGACGCCGGCGAAGATCCGCACCGATTCCGAGATGCCGGGCAGGCGCTCGTGCAGCACCTTCGGATCGAGATGGTCAAGGTGCAGGAAGATGTGATCCTTCTTCTTGCCGACGCCGCGGCCCTCGCGAATCTCGATCGTCATGGCGCGCGAGACCACGTCGCGCGAGGCGAGGTCCTTGGCGGAGGGCGCATAGCGCTCCATGAAGCGCTCGCCCTCGCCGTTGACGAGATAGCCGCCTTCGCCGCGCGCGCCTTCGGTGACGAGGCAGCCCGAGCCGTAGATGCCGGTCGGGTGGAACTGGACGAACTCCATGTCCTGCAGCGGCAGGCCGGTGCGCAGCAGCATGCCGCCGCCGTCGCCGGTGCAGGTGTGCGCCGAGGTGCAGGACGCGTAGGCGCGTCCGTAACCGCCGGTCGCCAGGATCACGGTCTGGGCGCGGAAGCGGTGCAGCGTGCCGTCGTCGAGCTTCAGCGCGATCACGCCGCGGCACACGCCCTGGTCGTCCATGATGAGGTCGATGGCGAAGAACTCGATGAAGAACTCCGCCGCATGGCGCAGCGCCTGGCCGTACATGGTGTGCAGCATGGCATGGCCGGTGCGGTCGGCGGCGGCGCAGGTGCGTTGTGCCTGGCCCTTGCCGTAGTCGATGGTCATGCCGCCGAACGGGCGCTGGTAGATCCTGCCGTCCTCGGTGCGCGAGAAGGGCATGCCCCAATGCTCGAGCTCGTAGACCGCCTCGGGCGCGTTGCGCACCATGTATTCGATCGAATCCTGGTCGCCGAGCCAGTCCGACCCCTTGACGGTGTCGTACATGTGCCAGCGCCAGTTGTCCTCGTGCATGTTGCCGAGCGAGGCGGCGACGCCGCCCTGCGCCGCGACCGTATGCGAGCGCGTCGGAAACACCTTGGTGATGCAGGCGGTGCGCAGCCCGGCCTCGCCGCAGCCGACCACCGCGCGCAGTCCGGAGCCGCCGGCGCCGACCACGACCACGTCATAGGTATGGTCCTCGATGGGATAGGCGCGGCCATTGGTGGCCGGAGCCGCGCTTCCGTTGGCGCCATTGCCGGTTGCGGCCATGGACTACACTCCAGATGACAGTTTGAAGATGGCGTAGGCGGCGGCCAGCGCCACGGCGACGGAAAAGAAGTTGTTGGCCATGATCGACACGAGCTTCAGTTTCTCGTCGTGGACATAGTCCTCGATCACGACCTGCATGCCGATCTTCATGTGCCAGACGCTGGCGATGATGAAGAGCAGCATGAAGATGGCGATCAGCGGTGAACCGAGAATTTGCGCGGCTCCGGCCTGATTGCGGCCGAGCAGCATCATAACCATGACGATGACGGGGATGATCAGCACGATCATCGCGACGGCAGTCAGGCGCTGCCGCCAGAAGTCGCCGGTGCCGCTGTGCGAGGAGCCGAGATAGCGCACGCGGCCAAGCGGGGTCCGCATCGACTTCGGGGCGGATGAGACTGGTTCGGTCATCGTCCGCCTCCGATTCCATAGGCAATCACCCAGAGCAGCACGGTGAGGACGATGCCGCCGACGAGCGCGGCCCAGGTGAGCCATTCGCGTTCGGATGGCTTGAAGCCGTAGCCGAGGTCCCAGACCAGATGCCGAACGCCGCTCAGCATGTGATGCATCAAGGCCCAGGTGTAGCCGAACGCGATCAGGCGGCCGAGCCAGCTTGAGGCAAACGATTGCAGGATGCCGTAGGCGCCGGGACCGGATGAGACTGCGAGCAGCCACCATACCAGGAACAGCGTGCCGAAATAGAGCGCGATGCCGGTGACGCGATGGACGATGGACAGCGCCATCGTCAGGGTCCAGCGATAGGTTTGCAGATGTGGCGAAAGCGGACGTTCGATCCTGGCGGTCATCGATGGCTTTGGCAGGTTGCGGGCGCGTGATACCGCCCTGTTCGGAGATCGCGATAGAGCAATTCTTATTTACGGAGTCGATACCGCCTGCGCAACGATCAAATCGCTATTTCCGAATGCGGGTTCAGAACTACGAAACTATCTCATCTGCCAGATGATTCCGATGGATGACTTCTGGTAGTTGGTATACCTGAAGCACGATTCATGAACGTTGCCGGCAGCTCCGGCGCAGGAGGCGTGATGGCAACGTTTGCGGCTGTCGCCCCTCATCTGATCGAACTCGCGCTTGATGCGCGGCATTTTGTCCTTGGAACGGCATGCTGTCCGTTGGATTGAACCAGTCTTGCGGAGATTGCGAGAATGCATATGCGAAAAGCGGCGATGGCTGTGGCGATTTTTATTGCGGCCGCAGCGGTAGCCCGGGCCGATCAGCCGGGCTCGGACTGGATGAGCAAGGAGCAGGTGATGGAGAAGCTGACCGCTGCCGGCTACAGCAACATCAC
Source organism: Nitrobacter sp. (assembly GCA_035546855.1). Lineage (GTDB taxonomy): Bacteria > Pseudomonadota > Alphaproteobacteria > Rhizobiales > Xanthobacteraceae > Nitrobacter. The sequence goes on from DASZVY010000045.1 coordinate 98,474, forward strand.
CGGACTCGAAGCCGATGACGGCCACTGGGAAGGCAAGGGAACGAAGAACGGAAAGATCATGGAATTCCATGTCGATCCGCATTCGGGCGCGCTGACCAAGGAAGAGGTCGACGACTAGCGCCCCTCTCGTCCGCTAGGCCTTGGCGTAGATGTCCCTGTAGGTGTCGCGCAAAATGTTCTTCTGCACCTTGCCCATGGCGTTGCGCGGCAATTCGTCGACGAACAGCACCCGCTTCGGCATCTTGAATTTCGCGAGCCGTCCGTCGAGCGCCTTCAGCACCTTGGCCTCGCTGATATCGGCCCCCTTGTTGCAGACCACGACGGCGGTGACGCCTTCGCCGAAATCGGCGTGAGGGACGCCGATGACGGCGGTCTCCACCACGCCCGGCATGGCGTCGATCTCGCTCTCGATCTCCTTCGGATAGACGTTGAAGCCGCCGGAAATCACCAGATCCTTGCCGCGGCCGACGATGTGCACATAGCCCTTGTCGTCGATCTTGCCGAGGTCGCCGGTGATGAAGAAGCCGTCGTCGCGGAATTCCGCCCTGGTCTTCTCCGGCATCCGCCAGTAGCCCTTGAACACGTTCGGGCCCTTGACCTCGATCATGCCGATGGTCTCGCCCGGCAGTTCCTTGCCGGTGTCGGGATCGGTGACGCGGACGGAGACGCCGGGCAGCGCATGGCCGACGGCGCCGGGCACGCGGTCGCCGTCATAGGGGTTCGAGGTGTTCATGTTGGTTTCGGTCATGCCGTAGCGTTCGAGCACGGCATGGCCGGTGCGCGCGGACCACTCGCGGTGGGTGTCGGCGAGCAGCGGCGCGGAGCCGGAGATGAACAGCCGCATGTGCTTCGTCGCGTCTTTTGTCAGCGCCGGATTTTGCAAAAGCCGCGTGTAGAAGGTCGGCACGCCCATCAGCACGGTGGCGCGAGACATCAACTTGATAATGAGATCGGGATCGAACTTCGGCAGGAAGATCATCGAGGCGCGGGCGAACAGCGTGACGTTGCTCGCCACGAACAGGCCGTGGGTGTGATAGATCGGCAGCGCGTGGATCAGCACGTCCTTGTCGGTGAAGCGCCAGTAGTCGACCAGGCTGTAGGAGTTCGACGCGAGATTGTCGTGCGTCAGCATCGCGCCCTTCGAGCGTCCGGTCGTGCCCGACGTGTAGAGGATGGCGGCGAGGTCGTCGCTGGCGCGCGCGACCGTCGTGAAGTCCGGCTGCGCGGCGGCCGCGGCTTCCGTCAGCGATCCCTTGCCGTTGGCGCCGAGCGTGTCGACCTTGGCGCCGACCTTTGCCGCGATGGCCTTGATGCCATCGACCTTCGAGGGATCGCACACGACCAGTGACGGTTCGGCATCGGTGATGAAGTAGTCGAGCTCGTTGAGGGTGTAGGCCGTGTTCAGCGGCAGGTAGACCGCGCCGGCGCGCACGGTCGCAAGATACAGCACGAGGTTCGGGACCGACTTCTCGACCTGCACCGCGACGCGATCGCCGGGCTTGACGCCGCGCGCCACCAGCACATTCGCCAACCGCCCCGAGAACGCGATCAGATCGCCGTAGGTGATGCGCTGGCCATCCAGCGTTTCGATCGCGAGCCGGCCGGCGTCATCGAGGTCATCGAACAGGCGGGAAAACAGGTTGGCGTTCATGGTGGCGTTCCCGGTGAGGTTCATGCATCATTCCGGCGGCGGAAAAGCCTCCGGTATCGAGGTGGAATAGCAAGAACGCCCTTCAGAAGGCAACGGAGACAATCGGGATGGCAAATGACGGGAAACGCGTCGCATGGGTCACGGGAGGCGGCAGCGGCATCGGGCAGGCCGGCGCCGAAGCCTTGGCGGCCGATGGCTGGACCGTGGTGGTTTCGGGGCGGCGCAAGGATGCGCTGGAGACGGTTGTCGCCGGAATCGAAGCCAGGGGCGGTGTTGCGGAAGTCCTGCAACTCGACGTCAGCGACGTTGATGCCGTCAACAAGGCCGCCCAACACATTGTCGACAGGCATGGCCGCATCGACCTGCTGGTCAACAGCGCCGGCATCAACGTGCCGAAACGAAGCTGGGCCGACATGGAAACCGAGGGTTGGGACAAATTGGTCCAGATCAACCTCAACGGCGTGCTTTATTGCATGCGCGCGGTGCTGCCGACGATGCGCGCGCAGAAGGACGGCTGCATCATCAACGTCGCCTCATGGGCCGGGCGGCACGTCTCCAAGATGCCAGGGCCGGCCTATACCTCGACCAAGCACGCAGTGCTGGCGCTGACGCATTCGTTCAACATGGACGAATGCGTCAACGGCCTGCGCGCCTGCTGCCTGTCGCCGGGCGAGGTGGCGACGCCGATCCTGAACTTGCGGCCGGTGGTGCCGAGCGCGGAGGAGCAGGCGCGCATGCTGCAGCCCGAAGATCTCGGCCGCACCATCGCGTTCGTCGCCAGCATGCCGCCGCGCGTCTGCATGAACGAGATTCTCATCAGTCCGACCTGGAATCGCGGCTTCGTCGCGCAATCGGCGACGCGCTGACCGCGAGCGGCCAAGCGCTGCGGCGGTGTCGGTTGACAAAACAAGCGAGCCGGGACGTCCCGGCTCGCTTTTTCGTGAACGGGAGGAACTGTTCCTTGCGCGGGGCGTGGCGATCCGCCGTAACAAATCGTCCCGGTTTCGCGTAGAATCGGCGTCGCCCTTTTCGGGCCAGCGCATCGATGGATCGCCCTTATGTCGAGCCTTACCATTCACGACAGTCATTCAGCCGAAGCGCCATCGCAGGTCATCCAGCCGGTCTGGGTGCGCGTCGTGCACTGGGTCAATGCGGTGGCGATGGTGATGATGATCATGTCGGGCTGGCAGATCTACAACGCCTCGCCGCTGTTCGATTTCACGTTCTCGCATTCCATTACCCTGGGCGGCTGGCTCGGGGGCGCGTTGCTCTGGCATTTCGCGGCGATGTGGCTGTTGATGGTCAACGGCCTCGTCTATCTCGTGCTGGGCTTCGCCACCGGCCGCTTTCGCAAAAAGCTGCTGCCGATCACGCCGTCAGGCGTCGTGGCGGACGCGCGTGCTGCGCTCACCGGCAAGCTCTCGCACGATGACCTCACACGCTACAATCAGGTGCAGAAACTGCTTTACGCCGGCGTCATTGTCGTCGGCGTGCTCGTGGTGCTGTCGGGCCTGTCGATCTGGAAGCCGGTGCAGTTCCAGTGGCTCACGGCCGTCTTCGGCGGCTACGATTTTGCGCGCTACGTGCACTTCGCCTGCATGGCGCTGATCGTCGCATTCCTCGTCGTGCATGTCGCGCTGGCGCTCTTGGTGCCCAGGAGCCTGCGCGCAATGATTATCGGACGCTAGGAGAACTACCATGCGTCGCTTTCGTTCGCTTCTGATTCCCGGCGTCGACAAGACGCTGCTGGTTAAGGATGCCACCAGGCTGCTTCCCGATCCGGCGCGCCGCCGCTTCATCGCCGGTGGCGCAAGCCTCGGGGCGCTGACGCTGCTGACCGGCTGCGACGTCTCCGACGGCTTCTCCGCCGAAAGCCTGCTGGCGCAGATTTCCAAATTCAACGACAAGGTGCAGGCTGCGATCTTCAATCCGAACACCCTGGCGCCGACCTACACGGAAGCCGACATCACACGGCCGTTTCCTTTCAACGGCTATTACGCCGAAGAGGACGCACCTGATATCGACGGCAAGGACTGGACATTCGAGGTGCGCGGCCTCGTCGACAACAAGAAGTCGTGGACGCTGGACGAACTCTACAAGCTGCCCGAGGTGACGCAAATCACGCGGCACATCTGCGTCGAGGGCTGGAGCGCGATCGGAAGCTGGTCGGGAACGCCGCTGCGCGATTTCCTGAAACTGGTCGGCGCCGACACGCGCGCCAAGTACTGCTGGTTCCAGTGCGCGGACGTCGATGGATACAACAGTCCGCTCGACATGGCGACCGCGCTGCATCCGCAGACCCAGATGACCTTCAAGTTCGACGGCAAAATCCTGCCGCGAAAGTACGGCTACCCCATGAAGATCAGGGTTCCGACAAAACTCGGATTCAAGAATCCCAAATACGTCGTGTCGATGGAAGTCACCAACGACTACAAGGGCGGCTACTGGGAAGACCAGGGCTATAACTCGTTCAGCGGCAGTTGAGGGTTACGACTGGCCGCTGCGCTGGCGGTCTGCTACGGTGGTTGCCATCCGCGTCAGGGGCAGAAACGGGAGAGTTCCATGATGGTTCGTGCCTTGCTGCTTAGCGCGATGCTTGCCGCGGCGTCTGGCGCCTCGGCGGCGGAAACCGCAAAAGCCGTGCTCAAGAATGCCAACGGCGCCGATGTCGGCGTCGTCGAACTGACGCAAGTGGATGATGGCGTTCTGTTGAGGGTCGCGCTCAAGGGGCTGCCGCCGGGAGACCATGCGTTCCACGTTCACGCCGTCGGCAAGTGCGAGCCGCCGTTCGATTCCGCCGGTGGCCACTTCAATCCGGGCAACAGGAAGCACGGCATGATGGCGACGGATGGACACCATGCGGGCGACATGCCGAACCTTGAGGTGCCGGCCTCGGGCGAGGTGAAGCTCGAGATGGTCAACACGGCGATCACGCTGGAAAAGGGCAAGCCCAATTCGGTGCTGAAGCCCGGCGGCGCCGCGCTCGTGGTTCATGCGGCGCCCGACGACTACAAAACCGACCCGGCCGGCAACGCCGGCAGCCGGATCGCCTGCGGCGTCATCGAGTAACGCGCCGCTCAGACACTCGTCCTGCCCGCAGCGGCCGCTGAAATGCCGATAGCGCGGCGCCGACCGCGAGCATCGCTGCCGAGACGTTGAGCGCATAGGACAAGCTGCCCATCGCGTCCGTGATGGCGCCGACCACGATCGGGCCCAGCGTTTGTCCGATGCCGAAGGAGATCGTCATTGCCGCGATCGCGGTCGGCCACGCCTCCGGCGGATAGTTGAAGCGCACAAACGCCGTCGTCGAGGCGACCACGGCAAAAAACGCCACGCCGAACACCACCGCCGACAATCCAAGCAGCCATGGCGAGTGGCCCAGCAGCGGCATCGCCGCGCCGATGGCGTTGACGCCGAGGATGATGGTCATGCTGAGCCCGCCGCGGTCGAGGCCGAGCGTCCGCCGCCAGACCCACGGCGTGACGAAGGCGCTGAGGCCGATCAGGCTCCAGAACGCGCTTTGCGCGGCCGCACCGCCCCCGCCGTCGCGGACATAGGCGATCATGAATGTCATGTAGGCGATGTAGCCCGCGCCGAACAGGAAGTAGGCGGCGAGGAAGATGATGGCGGGGCGGATCGCGAAGCGGCCCCGCGCGGTCTGCGGACCGTTGGCTTCGATATCGAAGCGCGCAAGGAACATCGGGGCCGTCAGCGCGATGGCGAGCAGGGTCATGGCCCACCATACGATCCACCACGATCCCGGCCCGAAATATTGCAGCACGAACGGCGCGATCAGTCCCGATGACAGGATGCCGACGCCGGGGCCGGCATAGAACAGGCTGAGCAGGAAGTTGGACCGCTCCGGCCGCGATTGCGCGATGGTCGCGGCCAGCGCGCCGCCGGCGACGAAGCCGATCGCGGCCGCCACGCCGACGAGCAGGCGCGCGAAACTGAGAACGACGAAATTGCCGGTCAGCGCGCACAAGGCGAGCGAGACGACGGCCGCGGCGGTGGACCAGCGGGCGCTCGCCGCCAGACCGAACCGTTTCGCGACGGAGGCGGCGATCAGCGCGCCGCCGAGATAGCCGGCGGCATTGATCGTATTCATGAAGCCGGCGGCCGAATACGACCAGCCAAGCGAATCCCGCATGTCCGGCAGCACCAGCGAATAGGCAAAACGGCCGATGCCAAGGCCGACCGTGGGCGCAAGCGACAGGATCAGAATCAGCCACGCGAGGTTCGCGGGCGCGGGCGGGCGGTCTGGGGCTCTCACTGATGTCTCCGGCGGGCCGCATTGTGGCAGCTTCCCGCGCCACGGCAAGGCGGTGGCCGGACAATGGTGTCTTGCCAATCGTGCAACGCCGCTTTAGCAATCCGCGTTTCCGTCATTCCGGGGCGTGCGAAGCACGAACCCGGTATCCACGTTCCCTTCCGGCTCTGGATTCCGGATCGCCTCGCTCGGCGCTCGACGTCCGGAATGACGCAATCATCTTGCGAGGACTTTGTCATGGCGACCCACAAACTGCTTCTTCTTCCCGGCGACGGCATCGGACCCGAGGTGATGGCGGAGGTGAAGCGGCTGATCGGCTGGCTCAATGCGCAGGGCATCGCGCATTTCGAGACCGAGGATGGGCTGGTCGGCGGCGCGGCCTACGACGCCAGCAAGCAGAGCATCACCGACGCGACCATGGCAAAGGCTCTTGCCGCGGACGCCGTGATCTTCGGCGCGGTCGGGGGCCCGAAATGGGACAGCGTGCCCTACGAGGCGCGGCCCGAGGCTGGCCTGCTTCGCCTGCGCAAGGATCTCGCGCTCTACGCCAACCTGCGCCCGGCGATTTGCTATCCGGCGCTGGCGGAGTCCTCAAGCCTCAAGCCCGAGGTGGTCGAGGGTCTCGACATCATGATCGTGCGTGAACTGACCGGCGGCGTCTATTTCGGCGAGCCGAAGACGATCACCGATCTCGGCAACGGCCAGAAGCGCGCCATCGACACCCAGGTCTACGACACCTACGAGATCGAGCGCATCGCGCGGGTCGCGTTCGATCTCGCGCGCAAGCGCCGCAACAAGCTGACCTCGATGGAAAAGCGCAACGTCATGAAGTCGGGCGTGCTCTGGAACGAGGTGGTGACGCAGGTGCATCAGCGCGAATACAGGGATGTCGAACTCGAGCATCAGCTCGCCGATTCCGGCGGCATGCAGCTCGTGCGCCGCCCCAAGCAGTTCGACGTCATCGTCACCGACAACCTGTTCGGCGACATGCTGAGCGACATCGCGGCGATGCTGACGGGGTCGCTCGGCATGCTGCCCTCGGCCTCGCTCGGCGACGTCGACCCGAAAACGAAGAAGCGCCGCGCGCTCTACGAGCCGGTGCACGGCTCGGCGCCCGATATCGCGGGCCAGGGCGCGGCCAACCCGATCGCCATGCTGGCGTCGTTCGGCATGGCGCTGCGCTATTCCTTCGACATGGGCGCGCTGGCGGACAAGCTCGATGCGGCGATCGCGGCTGTGCTGGCCAAGGGGCTCCGCACCGCCGACCTGAAATCAGAGGGCGCGACGGTCATCAGCACGTCGCAGATGGGTGAGGCGATCGTGAAGGAACTTCAGGCGCTGCACGCCTGAGGGCTCCGGTCGCCTGGAGCACCGTTCGATCAGTTTGATTCGTCATGCCCGGCTTTATGCCGGGCATCCACGTCTTAAAGGCATTGCAGCTTTCAGAGACGTGGATGGCCGAAACAAGTCCGGCCATGACGGCGAAACGATTTGATCCGAATGGATCAGACACCAATAAAAATGCCCGGCATGGCCGGGCATTTTCGTTTTCAAGACCGAATCAGTGCGGATCAATACAGCGGGAATTCGGTCGGGCCGCCGCCAAGATCGGAGGGTGGGCTCATCGGCGCCCGGTCGAGCGGCCGATTCAGGTTCTGGTTGCCGAATGTCTGGCCGGGCGGATTGGCGTAGTCGGTGAACTTGCGGTCCCCGGGCAGCACTTCGGTACCGGCGTCGAGCCATGAGCGCTTCGAAATGTAAACCCGGGTGTGCGGGCCGGCCTGATAGGACACGTTCGGTCCGCGGTTGCCATACGTCACGCGGCCGCGCTTGTCGTACTTCAGCGAATCGGCCCGGGCGCTCCCAGCGCTCAACGCCACCGCCGTCACCGCCGCCAGCATCAGCGCATATCCTAGCGTGGCGGAGGTCATTGCAGCGGGCAATTTCAAGGTCATCACGTCCTCACGGGCATTCCTGATTGCAACCCTTGTACCGTCCGGCAGGCAGGGGCCACAAGGTCCATCCGGCCACACATGCGGAGAATAATGCGCCCGATCCCAAAATGTTGCATCAAATCAGGCGGCTGTCAGAGGCGTCCGCGCAGTTCGGGGGGCTGAGGACCGGTGACCCAGTCCGCGCGTGCTTTCAGGGAGCCAGCGGGCGCGCAGCGGCCGCGCCGAAGTTCGGCATGGGCAAACAATTCCGCCAGTTTCGGCTCGTTTCCTGAACTCAACAGGATCAGGCGGTCGAGGAGGCAGCCGATCGCGGCGCGCCGCTCCGGAAGGCCGGTCGCCCGGCATGACCAGCCGCTGAGGCGCAGATTGCCGTTGTCGAGGTTTTTCAGAAATCCAAGGCAGGGGTTGGCTTCGCCAGCGAGCGTCACAAGCCGGACCGGGCCGAACTTGCTGTCGATCAGACCCGCAGCCTCGACCGGCCGCACGCCTCCGGGGTCCATGCGTCCGGCGAGGTCGGCGATCGGCGGTTCGCTTGTCCGCTCTTCCGATCCGGGACGATAGATTTCAAGCTCCACGACCGGCTTGCCATCAGGCGCTTCGCTCCAGCGCAACACATCCTTCCGACCGCCTCCGGGGTGCCGAAGAATCTCGTAAGTCTCTGTTTTTAATGAGGGATCGACCTTTGTAACGGCGAATGCCGGCGATGAGCGCGAGGCCACGCTCCAGTTTGCTCTCGTGATCGGGGTGTCATCCGCGCCGGGAGAAAGGGCGGCGAACAGCTTGATGCCGACAATGGCAATGAGAGCCAGCACGCCTATGTAGGCCAGAAGGCGCCCGATCACCGCGGTGCATTCATCGGCAAATGAACGAAGCGCCGGATGGATTTCGGCTGGTCGCAAACTCGGACGATAGGCCCACATTGGTCGCATCGGGGATCCGGGAACCTCGGGGTCGGACGTTGTCTTGATGGCGTTTCTCGCATAGAAGCGCTCGCTCTCTCCTTTCTTCGCCTTGGAAGGGGAGGGATTTTTCTTCGGAGAGTGAACGATGGGTTACAAAGTCGCGCTGGTCGGAGCGACCGGCAATGTCGGGCGGGAAATGCTCAACATTCTGGACGAGCGGAAATTTCCCGCGGACGAAGTGGTGGCGCTTGCGTCACGCCGCAGCCTCGGCACCGAAGTCTCGTTCGGCGACAAAACCCTGAAAGTCAAAGCGCTCGATTCCTACGATTTTTCCGACGTCGATATCTGCCTGATGTCGGCTGGCGGCGAGACGTCGAAGGAGTGGTCGCCGAAGATCGGTGCGGCGGGCGCTGTCGTGATCGATAACTCGTCGGCATGGCGATATGATTCCGACGTGCCGCTGATCGTGCCGGAGGTCAACGCCGACGCGGTCGCCGGCTTCACCAGGAAGAACATCATCGCCAACCCGAACTGCTCGACGGCGCAGCTCGTCGTGGCGTTGAAGCCGCTGCATGATCGGGCCACCATCAAGCGCGTGGTGGTTTCGACCTATCAGTCGGTGTCGGGCGCCGGCAAGGAGGCGATGGACGAATTGTTCGCGCAGACCAAGGCGGTCTACACGGCCAGCGACGTCGTGACCAAGAAATTTCCGAAGCGCATCGCCTTCAATGTGATCCCGCACATCGATGTCTTCATGGAAGACGGCTACACCAAGGAAGAATGGAAGATGGTGGCCGAGACCAAGAAGATTCTCGATCCCAAGATCAAACTGACCGCGACCTGCGTGCGCGTGCCGGTCTTCATCGGCCATTCGGAAGCGGTCAACATCGAGTTCGAGAAACCGATTTCGCCGGACGAGGCGCGCGACATCCTGCGCAACGCGCCGGGCTGCCTCGTGATCGACAAGCGCGAGCCCGGCGGTTACGTCACGCCGTATGAATCGGCGGGCGAGGACGCCACCTACATCAGCCGCATCCGCGAGGACGCGACCGTCGAGAACGGTCTCGTGCTGTGGTGCGTGTCCGATAACCTGCGCAAGGGCGCGGCGCTCAATGCGGTGCAGATCGCCGAGTGCCTGGTCAATCGCAAGCTGATCAGCGCCAAGAAGAAAGCGGCGTAACACGCCATGACGGAAACGGCTCGCGAGACCGGTTTGCCGGTGTCTCGCGGGACCGTGATGTGGCCGACGCTGACTGCGATTGGCTGCCTGTTCGGGTTCGGATGTGCGGCGTCCTATCTTGTATTTCTGGGTCTGCCGTTTCTGCTCGCCGGTGTTGTCGCTGCTGTCGTGGCGGCCGCCATGGCCGCGGTATCTCTCCGGCGACGGCGTCGTCTCCGCGCGGTGTCCTACCTCGTCCTGCCCGGTGTCGTCGTTGCATCCGTGATCGCTCCGCAAGGCGTGCTCGGCGCTTTCGTGCGGGTCGGCCAATGCCTGCGGCTTCTGACCCATCTGCGCAGCTACGATGCGGAAATAGAGCGATCGACGCTGCCCGTCGGCTCGCGGTTCAAGGTGTTTGATTGGGGCGGCTTCGCTGGCTACAATACGTTCCTGATCTACGACGAGACTGGCGCGATCGAGAGGCCGCAGGCCAGAGCGTGGCGGGGCGCGGAGGATGGCGGCGTCAGCGCATCATGCGCGGGGCGCGTGGTTCGCCTGACCGGGCATTTCTACATCTGTGATACATAGGCGGTTCCGGCTGTTCATCTGACGATCCAATCACTGGAAATAGGACATGACCGAGACTCCGGCTCCGTATCGGCCCAACCCCGCCGCAAAGCGGGTCGAGCGTGCGTTCGAGACCGTGCTGTTCAACAGCCGCTGGCTGATGGCGCCGTTCTATCTCGGGCTCGTGGTCAGTCTTGCCGTGCTGCTCTACAAGTTCGTCGAGATGCTGTGGGAGTTCATACTGCATGCGTCGCACGCGAAGGAATCCGATATCATTCTCGGCGTTCTCAGCCTGATCGACGTCTCGCTGACGGGCAATCTGATCCTGATCGTGGTGTTCTCGGGCTACGAGAATTTCGTCTCGCGGATCGATCCCGGCGGCCATCCCGACTGGCCGGCCTGGATGACGAAGGTCGATTTCGCCGGGCTGAAACAGAAGCTGCTCGCGTCCATCGTGGCGATTTCAGCGATTCAGGTGCTGAAGGCCTTTATGAACCTCGACGGGGCCTTCGATCCCACGAAGATGGGCTGGCTGGTCGGCATCCATCTGGTGTTCGTGGTCTCAGCGCTGATGCTCGCGCTGTCCGACCGCTGGGGCAGCGATCACGGCAACAGCGACGGCGGCGCCGCGCACTAAACGCCTGCGGCAAGTCCTCAGACGAGGCTGTTGTCCCTGACGCTCCGGAATTCCTTGGTTTCCCGGTCGAGCACGTACAGCGTTCCTTCGGCGACGCCGAAATAGGCGCCGTGCAGGTGCAGGTGCCCGCTCTCGACAGCCTTGCGAACGAAGGGGAAGGTCATCAGGTTCTCGATGCTGCGGAAGACCGCCGCCTTCTCGATCCGGGTGGCAAAGTCCTTCATGGTTTCCCGGTCGCGCTGCTCGACGACCTCGCCCGGCTTGACGAACATGGCCATCCACTTGCCGATGAAATCACCCGGTGAAAGCGGAGCGGCCTTGTTGATGAAGGCGCTGATGCCGCCGCATTGCGCGTGGCCCAGGATCACGATGTTCTTCACTTTGAGGACTTGCACCGCGAACTCCAGCGCCGCGGAAACGCCGTGGGCGTTGGCATCGGGCTGATAGACCGGAACCAGGTTGGCGATGTTGCGCACCACGAACAGCTCGCCCGGGCCGGCATCGAAGATCGTCTCGGGCGCGACGCGCGAGTCGCAGCAGCCGATCACCATGGTCTCGGGGTGTTGGCCGCGTTCGGACAGCGTGTGATAGCGCGTCTGCTCGGCGGGCAGGCGCTGCTCTGCAAAGGTGCGATAGCCTGCGATGAGGTTTTTCGGGAAAGTCTTCATGTCGTACCTCCTCCGTTGCTGCCGCGTGGTGAAGCACAGCCGGCAGCACCGAACAAGGCTTTCAGAGCCACCCGGCAAGTGCTATCGGCTGGGTTTCCGACATCCAGGGATATCATGTCATGACCCGTCCGCGCCGCAGCCTCCTGTTCATGCCGGGCTCCAATTCACGGGCGCTGGAAAAGGCGCGCCATCTTCCGGCCGACGGCATCATTCTCGATCTGGAGGATTCCGTCGCACCGGACGCCAAGGCTATGGCGCGCGAGCAAATCGCGCAAACCATCGCGGCAGGCGGCTTCGGGAAGCGTGAGATATTGATCCGCATCAACGCCCTGGACTCGCCGTGGTGGATCGACGATCTCGCGATGGCAGCCAAGGCGCAGCCCGACGGGATTCTGGTTCCCAAAATCTATGGGGCGGACGATCTCGCAACCATCGACGGCAAACTGCGCGAGCATCGGGCGGACCCGTCGATCCGGGTCTGGGCCATGATCGAAACCGCCCGCGCCGTGCTGCATGCGGAGGAACTTGCGGCGGTGGCCCGTGAATCCGGCTCGCGGCTTGCGGGGTTTGTGTTCGGGCCGAACGACATCGCGCGGGAAACCCGGATTCGCATGATGCCGGGCCGCGCCGCGATGATTCCGATGATCACGCATTGTATCCTTGCGACCCGTCTGCATGGCCTCGAGATTCTCGATGGGCCATACAGCGACTTCAGCAATGTCGAAGGCTTCTCGCTGGAATGCGCGCAAGCGCGCGATCTTGGCTTCGACGGCAAGACGCTGATTCATCCGAGCCAGATCGAGGCGTGCAACGCAATCTTTACGCCGCCGGCCGAGGAAGTGGCGCAGGCCCGCAAGATCATCGCGGCGTTCGAGCGGCCGGAGAACGCCGCGCGCGGCGCCATCCAACTCGACGGGCAGATGGTGGAACGGCTGCACGCCGAAATGGCAAAGCGAACCATTGCGATCGCCGACGCCATTGCGGCGATGGCGGGATGACGCTGTCGCTCTCGGTTCAACGCCTCAGGACGCGCCGCCGAATCGTTCCGCGGCCCATGCATACAGGCTGCCGGTGACGGGGCGGTCGTTGCCGCGGCCCTTCGGCGAAATATGGAAGGCCGGGATATCGGCATCGGCAATCAGCGCGGAAAAATCCGACGGCTCGAAAAACAGATTCGGCCGGGCATGCACGGCATAAAACGTCTTTCGCGGCAGCGCCTCGCGCAATTGTCCGGCACGGCGTGCCAGTGCGGTCAGGGCGGGCGGTCCGAATATCGCCACGCGAACGTCGGCGATGCCGCGCGCCTTGCCGCGGGCTTTGCGCAACCGGAATGAGAGGCGGTGCCGCAGCGAAAGCCAATCCGGCGTCAAATCGTCCTGCGCGATCAATCGTTCGAACGCTGCAACGATCGGGCTGTCGGGCGGCAGATACAGCACGGAGTTGCCGATCTGCCGCGCTCTCTCCCAGGCGAAATAGGGCTTTTGCGGATCGATGGCGAGCGCGCGCAGCAGCAGCACATCCGCGTCGAGCCAGAGCCCCTTGCCCTGCGCCAGCAATCGCATGCGGAAGAAGTCGCTGAATTGCACGGGCGTCCAACCCTGCCAGCTTCCATCCGGAGCGGAGGGCCGCAGCCGTTCGGCGAAGACGCGCGGCAGCACCGTTCCGGCATCGGCATTGACGACGCCGTCGGGCAGCGCGGCGACAGGCGTGAAGCTGTAGAGCGTGACGCGATGCCCCGCGGCAATCTGGGAGCGCAGGCAGACTTGTCTCAGCGCATCGAGCGGGCCGTCCCAGAAGGTGACGACGTCAGGCACCACGCGCGCCACCCCCAAGGCCGTGGAACGGGAATCAGGCCCAGGCGCGCTCGCGCTTCAGCTTGTCCTCGTAGCGGTCGATCGAGGATTTCTTTTCCATCGTCAGGCCGATGTCGTCGAGGCCATTGAGCAGGCAGTGCTTGCGGAACGGGTCGATCTCGAATTTCACGGTGCCGCCATCCGGACCGCGGATTTCCTGACTGGCAAGATCGATGGTCAGCGTGGCGTTTGAGCCGCGGTCGGCATCGTCAAACAGCTTGTCGAGATCGTCCTGCGAGACGCGGATCGGCAGAATGCCGTTCTTGAAACAGTTGTTGTAGAAAATGTCGCCGAACGAAGTCGAGATCACGCAGCGGATGCCGAAGTCGAGCAGCGCCCACGGCGCATGTTCGCGCGACGAGCCGCAGCCGAAATTGTCGCCGGCAACCAGGATCTTGGCATTGCGATAGGCCGGCTTGTTGAGGATGAAGTCGGGGTTCTCCGAGCCGTCATCGTTGTAGCGCTGCTCCGAGAACAGACCCTTGCCGAGGCCGGTGCGCTTGATCGTCTTCAGGTACTGCTTCGGGATGATCATGTCGGTGTCGACATTGATGATCTTCAGCGGCGCCGCGACGCCTTCCAGCGTGGTGAATTTGTCCATGGCAGGGTTCCTCGTGAGAGGTCGTTTTCTAGCCCGATCCCGGCCCCGATCCAAGCGTCATTTGCGCGGGTCTAACCCTCGGCTTTCGCCTCGATCGCCGCCATGTCGGCGTCGGACAGGCCGAAATGATGCCCGATCTCGTGGATCAGCACATGGCTGACGATATGGCCCAGGGTCTCGTCGTGTTCGGCCCAGTAATCGAGGATGGGGCGGCGATAAAGCCAGATCAGGTTCGGCAGCCGGGCGATGTCGCTGTCGCTCTGGAAGGGCAGGCCTGTGCCCTGAAACAGGCCGAGCAGGTCGAATTCGCTCTCGGCGTTCATCTCGTCGAGGACCTCGGCGGTCGGAAAATCCTCGACGCGGATGATGAGGTCGTCGCACAGGCTGCGGAAATGGTCCGGCAGGCGCGCGAACGCCTCGTGCGCCATGGTTTCCATTTCAGCCAGCGACGGGGCCTTGGCGGACGTCCACATGGCTCGTTTCTAGCGCGGGGCTTGGATCGGTGACACCGCTTTTTCGCGGCCGGAGCTGCCCTATGGTTGACGTGGCCGTGACAATCGGAGACCGTCCGGCACAGACAGGGATAACCGGGGCAGCGCGATGAGCGTCAGGATGATAGCAGCGGGGCTGGCAGCGGCGGCAATCTTGCTGCTGCCCGGTACAATGCTCTCCGCGAGCGGCGCGCAGGCACAGTCCGCCGCGCGGAGCACGGATCATGCGTTGCCGTCCGATATGTCGGCCCAGATTCGCAAGCGCCGTCCGCGCGTGCGTATCTACCGCGAGGACGAACGCGGAGTTTACCCAAGCTACAATCCCGGCCCGGGCGCCGTGCGCGACTGCACCGCGACCTATGTGCAGGAATTCCGGCCGAGCGGAACGGTGATCGTTCCCCGCATGAACTGCTACTGGCGGCGCGGCTAGATCCTCGGCGCGTTCGCGCTTCGCGCCCGGCGCATTCACGCCGCATTCACGTGATGGCTTCTAGTCTTTGAGTTCGATCGGGAACAATTTCCTGTCATGCGCCGTTGTGTCACAATTGGACTCAAGGAGAAGCCGGATGAACGTGAAGAAGTTATTGGGATTGGCTGCTGTCGGTGCATTTCTGATCGCCGTGTCGCCAGCAGAGCGGGCGCAAGCGGCGCCGGTCAATCCCGGGGTGGCCGCGACCGTGCAGGGCGGGGCTGCGAGGATGACGACCGAGGTGCGTTGGCGTCATCATCATTATTGGCACCGCCATTGGCATCCCCGTCGTCACTGGCATCCCCATTACTGGCACCGTCGCCACTGGCACCGCTGAGGGAGCCGATATCATCGACGATAGTGAACAGGCTCGCGCGATGCGGGCCTGTTTTTTGCGAGGACGGCATCGTAGCATGGCCGGCGTGTCGCGACGCGTGACACCGGCATCCTCCGGCCTGGGGAGAAAACCGTCATGAAGGTATTCATCGGAGCGGGTCTTGTGGCGGCCGCGATTTGTGCCGGCACGATCGGGATTTCATCTGCCGCCCGGGCGCGGCAGGCCGGCGCCGAAACGTCGCATCACCGTATTTCGTCCGACGTGAGCGCGCGGCGGCGCATCCATCATGCGTATCGCCGTCATCGTCCGCGCGTCTATGTGCGGGGCCCCTATCGGCCCTATTACCGGCGGCCCACGTATTATGTGCCGCAGGGGCCGGCGCCGTTTTTTCCGTTCGGTTTCGGCTACGGACTCGATCCATCCTGGTGAGCGGCACGCGATTCACCGCGACGACGTGAAGTTCCCTGTGCGTGCCGCGCGCTATTGCCGCAGGATGCATTCATGAGGGGTTCACCTCGCCGAACCTAGCGTTGTTGTCGGGAGCGACAAGAACCGCGACGGCAGCAGGTCACCTGGAATGGCCGCGCATGCGCCACGCGCTGCTGTACGTGCCAGGGAGGTTTTCATGGCGACGATTCCACATCGATCGAGTTTTGTCCGCTGCATCGGATTAATGGCGGCCACAGCGATGCTGACGGCTGCGCCGCGTGCCGAGGCCGTGTCGCTGGCCGGCAGCCGGACCGCGATGACATCCGAGGCGCCGATTCGCACGGTGCAGTTCCATGGTCATCACGGTGGCGGACACGGCGGCGGCCACGGTGGTGGATTTCGCGGCGGTGGCTTTCATGGCGGAGGTTTTCATGGCGGCGGGTTTCACGCAGCCCCCCGCGCTTTCCATGGCGGAGGTTTTCATGCCTCACGTCCCGCTTTTGCCGGCGGTCTCAGGCATGGTCCAGTATTCCGTCATGGCGGCGGTCTTCATCGCGCGCCGGTCTTTGCCGGGCACCGCGCCTATGGGCCCGCGCGGTTCTATCGGCATCATCATCGCTACTTCAGGCCTCGGGTCTATGGCCCGCTTTTTTACGGTTACACCAGCCCCTATTATTACGGCTACGCGCCGGTCTACTATTATGGGCCGCGGCGTTTCTGCCGCATGATCTGGACCCATCACGGCCTGCGCAGGGTTTGTCACTATCGGCCCTGGCACCGCCATTGGCGGCATCATCATTGGCGTCGCCACCACTGGCATTCGCACCGATGGCACCATCACCATCATCCTCGCAGCTATCACCACCGGCGCCACTAAAGCGGGATGACATGAGGTTGAATCACCATCATCGCGGGGAGCCCAAGGGCAACGCGCAGCGGTGTCCCGGAGCGACGAAGCAATTCCCCCACCCTAACCCTCTCTTGCTTGCGGGGGAGGGAAGGGAGGGGCTCTGGATCGCTTTGCGGAGCCTGTCATCGGGCGGCCTCATGGCGCGGCGAAGACGCGCGCGCTTGCGGCGCCGACCCGTTGGCTCGCAATGACAGCGCGGGCTGGTTCAACCCACCTTCCACGACCTGACGATGGCATCGTATCCGCCGCGGCGGTTACGATGCGTGGCGCGTGATCATGCGGAGGTTTCAATCGCCGAGCTGAAATCGTTCGAAGCGGTGCAACTCCTCCTCGATGAGGGGTTTGAGCGCACCGCGCGACACGGCAGGCTTTCGTGCGGCGGCCGCGCCGGCCCATGTCCATTTCTGCATCAGGACCTTTCGGGCGGCACGATCGGTCTTGAGGTCGAGCGCGGCGACGATCTGGTCGCCGACCAGAACCGGTAGTGCGAAATAACCGAGCTTGCGTTTCTCTTTCGGCACATAGGCCTCGAAGCGGTGCTCATAACCAAAGATCAAATGCGTCCGTTTGCGCTGGATGATCAGCGGATCGAACGGCGACAGGATGTGGACGAGTTCCGGATCGGTGCCGCCGGGGGCCTCGAGCGTCGCGGGCGCGGCCCAATGCTCCTGCTTGCCCGCGCCCTCGAGTGCGACCGGCACCAGTTCGCCCCGGCGCACGCGGGCCTCGATCAGCTTGCGCACGTCGGCCTTGCGAGGCGCGTCGAGATGGCAGATCGACTCGAGCGAAACGACCCCTTGCGCACGTAGCGCCCGATCGAGCAGATAGGCCGTGATCTCGCCGCGCGAAGCCGCCTTCGGCATTTTCCCCCAGCCGAAATGGCGCAAGGTCAGGTCGTAGGTCTTGAGCATACCCGCGCGGGCGCTAACCGTCAGCCTTCCTTCATAGAAGGCCAGTTGCAGGGCCCGCTTTGACGGCTTGCGGCTGGCCCATTCGTGATCCTTCTCGACCAATACGTCGTCGTCGATGTCGCGGATCGACAGCGGTCCCGTTTTGACCAACCGCATGACCTTGCGCGTATCGGCTGGCGTCACTGCGGCGAACCAGCGATGGCCCTCGCGGCGGTGCAGCCTCATGTCGGGAATGAAAAACCGGAAGTCATGCGTCGGCACATAGGCCAGTGCATGGGTCCAGTATTCGAAGACGCTTTTGTCAGCGCTCTGCGCTTGCCGGAGATCCGCGCGGCGGTAGGCCGGCATCCGCGTGAACAGGATGTGGTGGTGGCAGCGCTCGATGACATTGATGGTATCGATCTGCACATAACCGAGATGGGCGATGGCGTCGGCCACGGCTTGCGGCCCCGCGCCAAACGGCGCGCGCGCGTCGAGCCGCTGCGCCCGCAGCCAGATGCGGCGGGCGGCTGCGGTTGAGAGAGGCTGGGCTTGCGGGTGGCGGGGCATTTTCGACCGGCGTTCCGGCCCTCAACGAATGTCGGAGCCTCACGCCAGTGTAGCCGGATTCGTGGCGGGGCGTGCGGCGCTCCATCGCCATATCCGTCAGAGCGGCAGGCGCGCTTTCTTCGTCGCGTCGTAGACTTCAATCCGCAGGATCGGAAAGCGCGCCTTCAATTCGGTGCCGGCCTGCTTGGCCTGCGCCAGCGTCTCGAACTGGTTCTTGAAGTGACCATCGACCAGAATCGCGAAACCCTCCGCCGGCGGGATATCCGCACGCGGTGGGGATTTCGGCGCGGCGATCGGCGGTTTGGGGGTGATTGTCGGCGCTTTGGGTGGCGTTGCGGTCGATGAAGGCGGAGCCGGTGATACGGCGGACGCGGGCGGAGACGTCCTTGCCGTCGGCAGCGTTCGAGGCAGGCTCGACGCAACGCCGGCTGACCGCACCAGCGGCTGCACGTCGGGCTTGACGGCCTTGGCGGCCGATGCCGGCGTTGCCGTCTTCAGAACTCTGCCCGTGTTCTTGCTGGCCGAGGGCCGCGCCGCCTTGGTCTTCGTCGCAACCGGCTTGGCAGCCTGCTTCGCGGCCTTCCTGACGGGCGTCTTTGTTTTCGCAACGGAACGCGGCGCTTTCGCTGCCCTGGGGGCAGAAGCTTTGGTCTTGGCTTTTTTCATGATGGATTAGGACTGCCGCGATTTCGCGGCAAACGCAATATACCAATCGAGGCAGGCGGGATTCGCCATCGCGTCCCTGTTAATGACTTTATCGATGGGGTGTCCGAGCAACAGTTTCTTGATCGGAAGTTCCTGTTTCTTGCCCGACAGCGTGCGCGGAATTTCCGGAACCGCGAAAATTGCGTTGGGAAGGAACCGGCGCGACACACCCGTCTCGATCGCGCGATTGATCTTCTGCTTCATCGCCTCGTCGAGCGCGATGCCCTCGCGCAATACCACGAACGCGGGCATATAACTCTCCCGGCCGAGGTATTCGAGATCGACCACCATCGAGTCCAGCACTTCGGGCAGCGCCTCGATCGCGGAATAAATTTCGCTCGTGCCCATGCGCAGGCCGTGGCGATTGATGGTGGCGTCGCTGCGGCCATAGATGATGCATGTGCCGTCGCGATTGATCCTGAGCCAGTCGCCGTGCCGCCAGACGCCGGGATAGGTATCGAAGTAGCTTGAGCGATAGCGGGCATCGCCGGGATCGTTCCAGAAGCGAAGCGGCATCGAGGGCAGCGGTTCGGTGCAGACGAGCTCACCGACCTCGTCGATCACGCTATTGCCCGCTTCATCGAACGCTTCGACGGCATTGCCGAGGCAGCGGCATTGCATGGTGCCCGGCCGTTGCGGCAGTTCCCGGCAGGCGCCGATGAAGGCCCCGGCGAAGTCGGTCCCGCCGGACATATTAGCCCAGAACATATCGGCCTGCGCCGTGCTGCCGTTGATTTTCGACAATGCGGCGAAGCGGGTGTTGAACCAGGTCTGGGTGTCCTCGCTCAGCGGTGAACCGGTCGAGCCGAGGATGCGCAGCCGGGACAGGTCGCCGGCGGCGGCGAGATCGATATCAGCCTTGGTGCAGTTCGCGAAGAAGGCGGCGCCGGCACCGAAGATCGTCACCTTGGCGTCGGCGACGAAGCGCCAGAGGGTGGTCCAGTCCGGCTTCTCCTTCATTCCGGCAGGACTGCCATCGAAGACGCAGCAGGTCGTCCCGTTGAGCAGGCCCGCGACCTGACAGTTCCACATGATCCAGCCTGTGGAGCTGTACCAGTGATAGCGCTCGCCGAACGAGTTCGGATCGTAACTGCAGCCGATGTCGTTGTGCAGCACGTTGAGCGGCAACCCGACGATCACGATGCCGCCGTGGCTGTGCACGATCGGTTTGGGCAGGCCGGTGGTGCCGCTGGAATAGACGATCCACAGGGGATGATCGAACGGCAGCCACTCCGGTTCGAACGTGTCGATTTCGGGATTGTCGGCGCGCAGGATGTCGGAGAGGAGGGCGTCCGCCCCGGTGGCGGACGCGCCGTGCAAAATGAAGTGTTGGACGCTCGGCAAGGCGTCGCGGAGCGTCGCGATCACGTCGGAGCGATCATGGCGGCGGCCGGCATAGGTGACCGCGTCGGTCGCGATCAGCACCTTGGGCTCGATCTGCTTGAAGCGGTCGAGGACGGCCGGCGCGGCCATGTCGGGCGCGCAGAGACTCCAGATGGCTCCGATGCTGGCGGTGGCGAGAAACGCCACGATGGTTTCGGGAACGTTGGGAAGATAGGCGGCGACGCGGTCGCCCTTTCCGACGCCCTGCGCGCGCAGATGCAGGGCCAGCGCAAACGCCCTGCGCTGCAGGTCGCGCCAGCTTGTTTCAAGCAGCTTGCCGTCTTCGCCGGCACTGATGAGCGCGGGCACGCCGGCCGCCTCGGCAGGTGCAACATGCCGCAGCACCTGGCGCGCGTAGTTGACCGATGCGCCGGGAAACCAGACCGCGCCAGGCATCTTGCGATCCGCGAGCACCGCGCGATGCGGTGTCGGCGACTGCAGCTCGAAATAATCCCAGATGCTCTGCCAGAAGGCGTCGAGGTCGCGCACGGACCACTGCCGCAGCGCTTCATAGTCGGCGAAGGCGAGGCCACGCGTTTCGCCGAGCCAGCGGCGATACTTCGACATCAGCGGAATGTAGGGCGGCGGAGTGGTCATGGTGCGGCTGTCACTGGATCATGCGTCATTGCCGGACTTGATCCGGCAATCCATCTCAAGGAAAAAGAAGATGGATGCCCGGGTCAAGCCCGGGCATGACGTTTGAACCGGATGTCACGTCCACTCGCGGACGTCGACGAAGTGCCCTGCGATTGCCGCCGCTGCCGCCATTGCCGGCGACACGAGGTGCGTGCGGCCCTTGAAGCCCTGCCGGCCCTCGAAGTTGCGGTTCGAGGTCGAGGCGCAGCGCTCTTCCGGCTTCAGCTTGTCGGGATTCATCGCAAGGCACATCGAGCAGCCCGGCTCGCGCCATTCAAAGCCCGCCTTGATGAAGATCTTGTCGAGGCCCTCGGCTTCCGCCTGCTCCTTCACGATGCCGGAGCCCGGCACGATCATGGCGTTGACGTTGGCGTTCACCGTCTTGCCCGCGGCGATCTTGGCGGCGGCGCGCAAGTCCTCGATGCGCCCGTTGGTGCAGGAGCCGATAAAGACGCGGTCGAGCTTGATGTCGGTGATTTTGGTTCCGGCGGCGAGACCCATGTAATGCAGCGCGCGCTCCTTGGAGAGGCGCTTCGCTTCGTCGGCGATGTCGGCAGGATCAGGCACCTTGCCGGTCACCGAGATGACGTCTTCGGGCGAGGTGCCCCAGGTGACGATCGGCGGCAGCTTGGCGGCGTCGAGACGAATTTCATGGTCGAAGTGCGCGCCGTCGTCGCTGCGCAGCTTCTCCCAGTAGCGCATCGCGGCATCCCAGTCGGCGCCCTTCGGCGACTTCGGGCGGCCCTTCAGGAATTCATAGGCCTTCTCGTCGGGCGCGACGAGGCCGGCGCGGGCGCCGCCTTCGATCGACATATTGCAGACGGTCATGCGGCCTTCCATGGTCAGCGCGCGGATGGCGTCGCCGGCATATTCCAGCACGTAGCCGGTGCCGCCGGCGGTGCCGATCTCGCCGATGATGGCCAGGATGATATCCTTGGCGGTGACGCCGTCCGGCAGCTTGCCGTCGACGACGGCGCGCATGTTCTTCGCCTTCTTCTGGATCAGCGTCTGCGTCGCCAGCACGTGCTCGACCTCGGAGGTGCCGATGCCGTGCGCCAGGGCGCCGAACGCGCCGTGGGTCGAGGTATGGCTGTCGCCGCAGACGATCGTCGTTCCGGGCAGGGTAAAGCCCTGCTCCGGGCCGATCACGTGGACGATGCCCTGCCGCTTGTCGAACTCGTTATAATACTCGATGCCGAAGTCCCTGGCGTTCTTCGCCAGCGCCTCGATCTGCTCGATGCTCTCAGGGTCGGGATTGGGCTTGGTGCGGTCGGTGGTCGGCACGTTGTGATCGACAACGGCGAGCGTCTTCTCCGGTGCGTGCACCTTGCGGCCGGTCATGCGCAGGCCTTCGAATGCCTGCGGGCTCGTGACTTCATGCACGAGGTGGCGGTCGATGTAGAGCAGGCAGGTGCCGTCGTCGGCTTCGTGAACCAGATGGTCGTTCCAGATCTTGTCGTAGAGCGTTGTCGGTTTGGACGTTGTCGATTTGGACATGGACGTGAACCTCAAGGGAATTTTCTGAATAGGCTGCGCGGAAAACGCGCGAGGCGAATGGCTGACGAGAGTGGCGCGGCGTCAGGCCGCGCGGCTAAGCTCCGACGTCGCGGATGTCGCGAACCGTCCGAAGAAGCGGCCGGGCAGGCGGCTGCGGTCGTCGATCACGATGCGCGACGGGCCGATCCCCAGGTTGGTCTGATCTGGAACCATTCCATCTTCTAACATGGCCGCATCTGCCGCGACAATCGAGCGATCGCGCTGCGGTGGTCTGCATCGGAGAGATAAGCGCGCGCCGGCAACAAAAAAGCGCGGCTCGCGCCGCGCTTTCGGAAGCTCCGCAGGGTGGCGCGCTCAGCTCGCCTCAGCCTGCTGCTTGTCCTGCTTCTCGACGATGCGGGCCGACTTGCCGCGCAGGTTGCGAAGGTAATAGAGCTTGGCGCGGCGCACCTTGCCGCGGCGCACCACCTTGATCGAGTCGATCATCGGAGAGAGCAGCGGAAACACGCGCTCGACGCCCTCGCCGTAAGAAATCTTGCGCACGGTGAAGCTCTCATTGAGGCCGCCGCCGGAACGGCCGATGCAGACGCCCTCATAGGCCTGCACGCGGGTGCGCTCGCCTTCGACGACCTTGACGTTGACGATCACCGTGTCGCCGGGTCCAAAGTCCGGGATGGTTTTGGTGGCGGACAGTCTGTCGAACTGCTCTTTTTCGAGCTGCTGAATGATGTTCATTGCAAATCTCCATCGGCGGCGCGCCCGGCCGGTGAGGGGGCTGCGCGAAACTCATGATCCATTTCGCGGATTTGGCGCTCCTATACGGCAAAGCCGGCCCGTTGTCACCCGCCTGTCGTGCCTTTTGGCGGATTTTGGTTGCTCCTCGCGGCCCAGAGGTCCGGCCGTCGGGCCTTGGTCAGGGCCTCCGCCTCGGCGCGCCGCCAGGCCGCCACCTTGCCATGGTCGCCGGAGAGCAGAATGCTCGGGATTGGCCGGCCCTCGAAATCCTGCGGCCGGGTGTAGTGCGGGTATTCCAGCAACCCCTTGGAAAAGCTCTCGTCCTCCCCGGATTCGGGTTTGCCCATGACGCCGGGCAAAAGCCGCACGCAGGCATCGATTACCGCCATGGCGGCGATCTCGCCGCCCGAGAGCACGTAGTCGCCGATCGAGACCTCTTCGAGGTCGCGCGCGTCGATCACCCGCTGGTCGATGCCCTCGAACCGGCCGCAGACAATGAGGGGACCCGGTCCGGACGCCAGCGCCGCCACCCGCGACTGGGTCAATGGCCGACCTCGGGGACTCATCAGGAGACGGGGTCGGTCAGCCGAAACATTAGCTAAATCAATGGCCTTCGCCAGAATGTCAGCCCGCAGCACCATGCCGGGACCGCCACCGGCGGGGGTATCGTCGACGCTGCGGTGGCGGTCGGTGGCGGAATCCCGGATGTCGCGGACCTCGAGCGCCCACAGCCCGGAGGCCAGTGCCTTCCCGGCCAGGCTGACGCCGAGCGGCCCCGGGAACATCTCGGGAAA
The DNA here is from genome assembly GCA_035546855.1 of Nitrobacter sp. Lineage (GTDB taxonomy): Bacteria > Pseudomonadota > Alphaproteobacteria > Rhizobiales > Xanthobacteraceae > Nitrobacter. The sequence goes on from DASZVY010000045.1 coordinate 122,583, forward strand.
CAGGGTGAGAACAGTGGCGCGCCAGGTCATCGATAACAGCCGGTAACTGAGGAACCGTCATGGCCGGGCTGGTCCCGGCCATCCACGTCTTGAGACAGAGAAAGACAGACGTGGATGCCCGGCACAATGGGCCTGTGCTCGGGCCGGCGAAGCCGGACCCGAGTGCCGGACATGACGAAGGTATAGAACCTAGTTTGCTAGCTGTTGTTCGGCGCGTCCTCGCCCTCGATCTCGCCGGGCAGTTCGATCACCACGCGTCCGCCGGCGATATCGACGGTCGGGACCACGGCGTTGGTGAACGGCAGCATCAGGCTCGCGCCCTGTGGCGGCGCGATTTCGATGATGTCGCCCGCGCCGAAATTGTGAATGGCAATGACGCGTCCGATCGCGCCGCCGCCTGTGTCCACCGCGGCGAGGCCGATCAGGTCGGCGTGGTAGTATTCACCGTCGTCTGTCGCCGGCAGCTTGTCGCGGGCGACATAGAGTTCGACGCCGTTGAGCCGCTCGGCCTCGTCGCGGGTGGTGACGCCTTTCAGCGTTGCGATGAGGTGATCCCTGGCTTCGCGGGCCCGCGCGACCTCAAGCTGCCGCGCGCCGTCTTTTGTCGACAGCGGACCGTAGCGCATCACGGCGAGCGGGTCCTCGGTGAAGGTCCACAACCGCACTTCGCCGCGCACGCCATGCGCGGCGCCGATCCGGGCCACGCAGACGCGCGAGGTCATGACGCCTTACGCCTTGGCGGCAGCTTCGGCCTGCGCCTTGCGTTCCTTGCGCGGCACGGCCTTTACGGGGTTGTTGCGCGCGGTGCGCTTCTTGACGCCGGCGGCGTCGAGGAAACGCGCGACGCGGTCCGACGGCTGCGCGCCCTTGGCGAGCCAGGCCTTGACCTTGTCCATGTCGAGCTTGAGCCGCTCGGCGTTGTCCTTCGGCATCAGCGGATTGAAATGGCCGAGACGCTCGATGAAACGGCCGTCGCGCGGAAAGCGCGAGTCGGCGACGACGACGTGGTAGACGGGACGCTTCTTGGTGCCTGCGCGAGCGAGGCGGATCACGACGGACATGGAATTCTCCTTTGAAGGGTTTGTGAGGTTTGTTTCGGTATTCGCTAATTTCGATCCGTCATTCCGGGGCGCGCGAAGCGCGAACCCGGAATCCATAGCCCCTACCGGGAGTATGGATTCCGGGCCTGCGCCAAGAGGCGCATCCCGGAATGACGGAAATGGATCGGACGTTCTTCATTTCTTCTTTCCCGGGAAGCCGCCGAGACCGGGGAGCGTCGGCTTGCCGCTGAGCCCTGTAAGGCCGGGAAGATTGGGCAGGCCGCCGCGCAATCCGGCAGGAAAATCCTTCGGCAATTGCGGCAGGCCGTCCGCGCCTTTCGGCATTTTCTCGGTGAGCGCCTTCAACTGCTCGGGTGATGGCGCTGGCATGCCGCCGCCAAAACCCATGGCCTGCGCGATGCCGGCGAGGGGACCGCGCTTGCCCGACCCCATCATCTTCATCATGTCGGCCATGTTCCGGTGCATCTTGAGAAGCTTGTTGACCTCCTGCACCTCCTGGCCCGCGCCGGCGGCGATGCGCTTCTTGCGGCTGGCCTTCAGGATGTCCGGATGCTTGCGCTCCTGCCGCGTCATCGAATCGATGATCGCCATCTGACGCTTCAGAATCTTGTCGTCGATCCCGGCGGCCGCAATCTGGTTCTTCATCTTGGCGATGCCGGGCATCATGCCCATCAGGCCGCTGACGCCGCCCATGTTGACCATCTGCACGAGCTGTTCGCGCATGTCGTTGAGATCGAACTGGCCCTTGCGCATCTTCTCGGCGACGCGCGCGGCCTTCTCGGCATCGATGTTCGCCGCGGCCTTCTCGACCAGCGACACCACGTCGCCCATGCCGAGGATGCGGCCGGCGATACGGGAGGGATGGAAATCTTCCAGCGCGTCAGTCTTTTCGCCGGTGCCGATCAGCTTGATTGGCTTGCCGGTGACCTGCCGCATCGACAGCGCCGCGCCGCCGCGGCCGTCGCCGTCGACACGGGTCAGCACGATGCCTGTGAGGCCGACACGTTCATTGAAGGAGCGCGCGAGATTGACCGCGTCCTGACCGGTCAGGGAGTCCGCGACCAGCAGCACTTCATGCGGATTGGCGGCAGCCTTGATGTTCGCCGCCTCGCTCATCATCTCCTCGTCGAGGGTGGTGCGGCCGGCGGTGTCGAGCAGCACCACGTCGTAGCCGCCGAGCTTGCCGGCTTCGAGCGCACGGCGCGCGATCTGCTCGGGCTTCTGGCCTGCGACGATCGGAAGCGTCGGGATGTCGAGATCGCGGCCGAGCACCGCGAGCTGCTCCATCGCCGCCGGGCGGTAGATGTCGAGCGAGGCCATCAGCACCTTGCGCTTGTCGTGCTGGGTCAGACGTCGCGCGAGTTTCGCGGTGGTCGTGGTTTTGCCCGAGCCCTGCAAGCCCACCATCATGATGGCGACGGGGGGGACCGCGTTGAGATCGATGGGTTGGCCGTCGTCGCCCAATGTCGCGACCAGTTCATCGTGGACGATCTTGACGACCATCTGGCCGGGTGTGACCGACTTGACGACGGTGGCGCCGATCGCCTGTTCGCGAACCTTGTCGGTGAAGCTGCGCACCACCTCCAGCGCGACGTCGGCCTCGAGCAGCGCCCGGCGCACCTCGCGCAGGGCGGCATCGACGTCGGCTTCCGTCAGCGCGCCGCGCCGCGTCAGCCGATCGAGAATGCCACCCAGCTTTTCCGACAGGTTGTCGAACACGTCTGCATTTCCTTTTAGCCTCGCCCCATTCTTTACGGGGAGAGGTCGCTTGCGGCAGGTGAGGGCAAGGCACCTCGCTGCCGCTCATGGCCGCGTCATACCCGCGAAAGCGGGGTATCCAGTATTCCGAAGCTTCACGGCTCAATCGAGACGCTCCGGGATACTGGATCATCCGCTTTCGCGGATGATGACGTTCTCGCAGAGCGTCCGAGCCGGCGGCTGGACGAAACTCAAAACACATTTCGCGCCCGAGGGCGCACAGCGCTGTCGGGCGTTGACCTCCGGCCCCTGCGACCGGTCGGCGGATCGAAAAGAACGTCTTTTCGAGAAGTGGCGAATACATACGCCTTTGATCGGCGATGTCAAAGGGCAGAGCTTGTCAGGCTGCCTCTTGCCCTCTCCGACGGATCGGCATAAGTTTGACCGGTCAATCTGACCGGTCAAACTTATGAAGCATATCCAGGCAACGGAACTGAAGGCGAAACTCGCCGAACTGCTGGACGAGGTCGAGCGGGGACAGACCTTGGTTGTGACGCGCCACGGCAAATCGATCGCGCGAATCGTGCCGGATGAGGAGGCGCGCCGTGTTGAGGCCAGGCGCGCCATCGCCGGGATCAGGGAATTGCGCAAAGGGGCGCGCAAGGCATCGATCGAAGAAATCATCGCGTGGAAAAACGAGGGGCGCGAGTAGCGGTGCCATTCGTAATCGACGCGTCCGTCGTGGCGAGCTGGTACTTCGCAGATGAGCGGAGTGTGGAAGGCGACCTTGTTCTGGGAAAACTGAATCTCGATCATGCCAGCGTGCCGGAAATCTGGTGGTTTGAAATCAGGAACGTCATGCTGGTCGGGGAACGGCGTGGCCGAAGCACAAAAGAACGGAACGAGTTGTTCCTGCAATTCCTGTCCGGTCTGCCCATCGATGTCTCGCCACGAACAGATGATGCTCCGATCATGGAATTGGCGCGCCGACACAATCTAAGCCTATATGACGCTTGCTACGTTGAGCTCGCCCAGCAAAGGGCGCTGCCTCTTGCGACCTTCGATCAGGCAATGGCCCGCGCCGCGGCCGCCGAGGGCATCGCGCTCGTTGGTAATTGATTGACCTGGATCGCGCAGTCTTCCCGCATTCTGGGCTTCCCGTATGAAAACCTATTCCGGTCCCCTCTCCGATCATTTCAACGGCAAACACTTTTTCGATCCCGATGGCGCGCCGCCGAAGAGGCTCCGCGAGGTGCTGCGCTGGCAGTTCGGCGGCCGGCGCGAGCGCCGCAAGTGGCCGGACTGGGCGCCCTCGCCTTCTTCGGACACGCCACCCACGCGTGTCGAAGGCGACAAGGTGCGCTTCTCGTTCGTGGGACACGCGAGTTGGCTGATCCAGACCTGCGGCCTCAACATTCTGGTCGATCCTGTCTGGTCGGAGCGGGCATCGCCGGTTTCATTTGCCGGTCCGAAGCGGCACAACGATCCCGGCATTGCCTTCGACGCGCTGCCGCCGATCGATATCGTTTTGGTCTCCCATGGCCATTACGACCATCTCGATGCGGCGACGCTGTCGCGACTGGCTGCAAAATTCTCGCCGCGCGTGGTCACGCCGCTCGGCAACGACATCACCATGCGTACCGCCGACCGTGGCATTCGCGCGGAAGCGTTCGACTGGCAGGATCGCGTCGAGCTCGGCAGCGGCGTTGCGGTGACGCTGGTGCCGACGCGGCACTGGTCGGCGCGCGGGCTGTTCGACCGCAACAAAGCGCTGTGGGCGAGCTTCGTGCTGGAGACGCTGGCCGGAAAAATCTACATCGTCTGCGATTCCGGCTACGGGAGCGGCGTGCATTTCCGTCGCGTGCGCGACATGCACGGCCCGCTGCGGGCTGCGATCCTGCCTATTGGTGCCTACGAGCCGCGCTGGTTCATGAAGGACCAGCACATGAACCCGGAAGACGCCGTCAAGGCGCTGGCCGATTGTGGCGCCGAAGTCGCGCTGGCGCATCATCACGGCACGTTCCAGCTCACGGACGAGGCAATCGATGCGCCCGCGATGGCGCTCGGCGTTGCGCTCGATGCGGCCGGCGTGCCGCGCGAGCGGTTCATGGTGCTGAAACCCGGACAGGTGATGGAGATTTAAAGGGTCGCTGCTATGCGATCTCGCGACAAATTTGCCTTTGTAAATTTTGCGCTGGGTGAAGTCATCCATGGCGCCGACAATCCATGGCACCGGCGAAGGCTGGATTGCTTCGTCGCTGTCAGGCCCACGCGTTGCCCTTGGGCTCCTCGCAATGACGGTGATTCAACCTCATGTCATCCCGCTTTAGGGAGCCTTGATCGTATAGGTGACGCTGACCATGATGCGTAGCGTCTCTTCACCCGGAGCGATCGGCGTGGCCGCGGCCATTGGCGCCGCCATGCGGCGATACATGACGGGGCCGGGTGTTCCTTCCTCGGAAATGCTGAGCGGCGCGCCAAGCGTGACGCCGGCCGCTTGCGCGTAGATCTGCGCCTTGCGGTGCGCGTCGTCGATGGCTTTGGCGCGGGCCTCGTCGAGCAGTTTTGAGGCATTCGAGACCGTGAAGCTGATGCCGCTGATATTGTTGGCGCCGGCGGTCACGAGGGCATCGATCACGGAGCCGATCCCGGTGACATCATGCAGCTTGACGGTGACCCGGTTGCTGGCGCGGTAGCCGGTGATCTGCAATGGCGCGTTCGTGCTGCGGCCCGATGTGCTCTGCGGCTGTAACGAGAGTTGCGCGGTATGATAATCCTTTGCGTCGATGCCCGCGCCCTTCAGCGCCAGCAGCACCTTGCCCATGGCGGCGTTGTTGGCGCTCGACGCCTCGCGCGCGGTCTTGGCCTCGTTGGTGACGCCGGCATCGATCTGCGCGAGGTCCGGTGCGGCCGATATGGTCGCTTCGCCCGTCACCGAGATGGTCGGAGGCGATGCCGTTTCGGCGCGTGCCACGCCGGACAGCGCCAGAAATACCGTTGTCGCAGCAATGAGGGAGCGCATATCCCCTGTCATGGTCATTCCTGCTCTCCTCACTTGAGCGGTACGTAAACGTTGATCACCAGCTTGTCTTCCTCGGTCGTCAACGGATTGGTGATGTACTCCTCGATGAAGGTGTCCTTCGCCTCGAGCTTCTTGTCGTCGAGGTAGTTGGTGATCGCCTCGTAGGTGTTGTCCATGTTGTCATAGGACCCGTGGTGGACGAACTTGAGCGCCTTGCCTTCGGGAGACTTGTCGATGCTCATGTCCTTGGTCAGGTTTTTCGGCTCCTGATCCACCGGGATTTCCGCGAGGAAGGTGAATCCGTTGTCGTCGGTCGAAGTGTAGACGATGGTCATGTTGCCGGCGGGCTTGATGCCCTGCTTGTCGAGCAGCGAGGACAGTGACTTGAAGGCGCTTATCAGGGTGTCGAAAGCGGAATCCCAGGTCGCATTTCCCTTGAACGTCACGACTGTCTTCGCCGGTAGCGTGACTTCCTCGCCGAAGGCGTCGGCGGTCTGCACCGGGGCTGCGGTCGATGGTTTCGGGGCCTCGGCCGTTGGGTTCGCCGGCGTCTGAACCTCGGCGGGCGGCGGCGCCGGCGTGGCAGGGGCGGCCGTTCCGGGCGGGGTTGGCGCCGCCGGCGGGGCCGGAGTCGATGGGGCGGTTGCTCCGGGCGGGGTGGGCGGCGACTGTGCCAGCACGGCGGAGAGCCCCAACGACAGCACCGCCGGGATTAACGTGACCGCGAAGCGGCGAAAGGGGCGTGCGCGGGTCATTCCGAGGTCTCCTTGGTCGCTGGGAGCGCGAATGCGAGGCTTATTCGGCAGAATAGGCAGAATTGTGCAAGGCGGATACGCGGTTGTCGTCTTCGTCCCGTGAGATTTGTCAGGTTGGACATGAAGCGACGGTGAATGGCGATTGCCACGCTGACACGCCTCGCCACTGGTCATCGGGCTGCTCCTCGCCATATAAGACAGGCGAAATCACGGGAACCGGCGATGGGCGCGCTCGCGAATCACGCTTTCAGCAAAATGAACGGCGCCGGCAACGAGATCGTCGTGGTCGATCTGCGTGACCGGCCGGCGGCCGTCACGGCGGATGAGGCGCGTGCCGTCGCAACGCCCGCCGGCGTTCCCTACGACCAGTTGATGGTGCTGCAGCCGCCGCGCCTTCAGGGCACCGAAGCCTTCATCCGCATCTACAACAACGACGGCTCCGAGGCCAACGCCTGCGGCAACGGCATGCGCTGCGTGGCGCGCCAGGTGTTCGAGGCCACCGGCAAGACCTCGCTGACGTTCGAGACGCGGGCCGGACTGTTGAACTGCTGGCAGGGCCCCGCGCCCGGTCTCTACACCGTCGACATGGGGCCGCCGAAGTTCGGCTGGCAGGATATTCCGCTCGCCGAGGAATTTCGCGACACCCGCTACATCGAGTTGCAGATCGGCCCGATTGACGCGCCGATCCTGCATTCGCCGTCTGTGGTCAGCATGGGCAACCCGCACGCGATCTTCTGGGTCGACGATATCGCCGCCTACGACCTCGCGCGCTTCGGACCGCTCTTGGAAAATCATCCGATTTTTCCGGAGCGCGCCAACATCACGCTCGCCCATATCGTCGACCGCGACCATATCGAGATGCGGACCTGGGAGCGCGGCGCGGGCATGACCAGGGCGTGCGGCTCTGCCGCGTGCGCCACCGCGGTCGCCGCCGCGCGGCTGAAGCGCGCCAATCGCGTGGTCGAGATGACGCTGCCGGGCGGCAGCCTCACCATCGAATGGCGCGAGCGCGACGGTCACGTGCTGATGACCGGCCCCGCCGTGTTCGAATATGCCGGCACGTTCGATCCGGCGCTGTTCGCGTCGGTCGTCTGATGTCCGTCGACGTCGTCACCTTCGGCTGCCGTCTCAACGCCTTCGAATCCGAGGTGATCCGGCGCGAGGCCGAGCACGCCGGCATGGCCGATACCATCGTCATCAACAGTTGCGCGGTGACCAACGAGGCCGTCGCGCAGGCGCGGCAGTCGATCCGGCGGATGAAGCGCGCCCGACCCGGTGCGCGCATCGTCGTTACCGGCTGCGCCGCGCAGACCCAGCCCGAAATGTTCGCGGAGATGGCGGAAGTCGATCGCGTCATTGGCAACGACGAGAAGATGGGCGCCGCAGCCTGGCGCGATGCGCGCGCCGCGCTCAGTGCGGTGCCCGATTTCGGCCTCGCGCGGGAGCACAAGGTCGCGGTGGCCGACATCATGGCGGTGACCGCGATGGCGCCGCATCTCGTCGAGGGTTTTCAAAGCGGCCTGCCGCGTGCCTTCGTGCAGGTGCAGAACGGCTGCGACCATCGCTGCACCTTCTGCATCATTCCGTTCGGCCGCGGTAATTCGCGCTCGGTGCCGATGGGCGCGGTGGTCGATCAGGTGCGCGCGCTTGCCGCGGCGGGTCATGCCGAGATCGTACTCACCGGCGTCGATCTCACGAGTTACGGCGGCGATCTGCCCGGCGCGCCGAAGCTTGGTTTTCTGGTGAAGCAGATCTTGCGGCACGTCCCGGAGCTGAAGCGGCTGCGCATCTCGTCGATCGATTCCATCGAGGCCGATCGCGATCTGCTCGACGCCATTGCAGACGACGCGCGGCTGATGCCGCATCTGCATTTGTCGCTGCAGTCCGGCGACGACATGATCCTGAAGCGGATGAAGCGGCGGCATTCGCGCAGGGACGCGATCGATTTTTGCGCACAGGTGCGCCGACTGCGGCCGGATATTGCGTTCGGGGCCGACATCATCGCGGGCTTTCCGACCGAGACCGAAGCGATGTTCGAACGTTCGCTCACTCTCGTCGCGGACTGCGACCTGACCTTCCTGCACGTGTTTCCCTATTCGCCGCGTCCGGGGACGCCGGCGGCGCGGATGCCGCAGCTTGCGGGTGCCACAATCAAGGATCGGGCAAGGCGATTGCGCGCAGAGGGCGGAGCGGCATTGAGGCAGCGACTTGAGTCGGAACTTGGCAAGACCCGCAACGTCTTGATCGAAAGCGCGACGCAGGGCCGTACTGAACATTTCGTGCCGGTGGCGATTGCGGGCGGCGTGCCGGGCACGGTGCGAACGCTTGTCATGACGGGGCACGACGGCGCTCGGCTGTGGGTTTGAGCGTCATGCCCGCGAAGGCGGGCATCCAGTAGCAGCCAACCTATTTTTGAATCGAAGGCGTTGCGGCGTACAGGATCATCCGCTTTCGCGGATGATGACTGGCCATAGAAGGCGTTGTTACGCTTCGTTCCACCCGCACGCCTTGAGCCGCTCGCGCAGATGGTCCGGTATCGGAGCCGTCACGACAACGGGCGGCTTGTTCCTCGACAGCGGAATCACGACTTCCCGCGCATGCAGGTGCAGGCTCGGCGCGCCGGCGCGCGGGACATATGGTTCATCGCGCAGGCGGCGTAAACTTGCCTGCGTGCCGTAGATGTTGTCGCCGACGATCGGCCAGCCCATCGCCACGCAATGCACGCGCAACTGGTGCGTGCGCCCGGTGATCGGCTCCAGCGCGAGCCAGGCGAGGCCGTTCCCCCGCCCCATCACTTTCCACGCGGTCGTCGAGGGCAGTCCGTTCGGATCGGGCTTCTGCCACCAGCCGCGCTCCGCGTTGAGCCGGCCGAGCGGAATGTCGATGGTGCCTTCGTCCTCCACAGGGCCGCCTTCCACCACCGCCCAGTAGGTCTTGGAGATTTTGTTATGCTTGAACAGCAGGCCGAGCGAGGCGGTCGCCTTGCGGTGGCGTCCCAGCACGAGACAGCCGGAAGTGTCGCGGTCGAGCCGATGGGCCAGCACCGGCGGCCGCGGCAGGCCGAACCGCAGCGCATCGAACGAGGCCTCGAGATTGGCGCCGCCCTTGGGGCCGCGATGCACGGGGATGCCGGCCGGCTTGTCGATCACGAGCATCAGCCCGTCGCGATGGAGCACGCGGGCCTGGATGTCCTTTGCGGTCGGTTGGGGAGTGTCCATGAGTCACTTTAATCTGATTGCGGCATGATCTTATCCGAAAACCGGCATCTGCTTTTCGGGATCATGCCGCGCAAGTCTTTCGCTCGCAGGCCGAAACGGCTAACACACCTCCACAATGAACGACAGCACGGACGACAAACCGAAACTGAGCTGGTGGCGCCGGCTCTCCAGCGGCCTGAAGCGAACCTCGAGTTCGCTCGGAGGCGCCGTGGCCGATCTCGTCACCAAGCGCAAGCTCGACCGCGCCATGCTCGAGGATATCGAGGACGTGCTGCTGCGCGCCGACCTCGGAACCGAAGTGGCGGCCAGGATCGCAGCCGCGGTCGGCGAGGGGCGCTACGACAAGGCGATCTCCGCCGATGACGTCAAGAACGTGGTGGCGGCCGAGGTCGGCAAGGTGCTGGCGCCGGTGGCGCAGCCGCTGGTGATCGACCCGGCGCGGAAGCCCTTCGTCATCCTGGTGGTCGGCGTCAACGGCTCGGGCAAGACCACCACCATCGGCAAGCTTGCGGCAAAATTCTCCGCCGAGGGCCGCAAGGTGATGATGGCGGCGGGCGATACGTTCCGCGCCGCGGCCATCGAGCAGTTGAAGGTGTGGGGCGAGCGCACCGGCGCGCCGGTCGTCGCGGGCGCGCAGGGATCGGATTCGGCGAGCCTCGCCTTCAACGCGCTGACAGCCGCGCGTGACGACAAGCGCGACGTGCTGCTGATCGACACCGCCGGCCGGCTGCAGAACAAGGCCGAGCTGATGAACGAGCTCGAAAAGGTCGTTCGCGTTATCAAGAAGGTCGATGCGTCCGCGCCGCACGCGGTACTGCTGGTGCTCGATGCCACCGTCGGGCAGAACGCGCTGTCGCAGGTCGAGGCGTTCCATCGCACCGCAGGGGTCACCGGCCTCGTCATGACCAAGCTTGACGGCACCGCCCGCGGCGGCATCCTTGTGGCACTGTCGGCAAAATATAAATTGCCGGTACATTTCATCGGCGTCGGCGAGGGCGTCGACGACCTCGCGCCGTTTACCGCGACGGATTTTGCCAGGGCGATCGCGGGAATTGAAACTTAGTTTGTCATGCCCGCGCAAGCGGGCATCCAGTACGCCGGAACGTTGGCGAGAAATCGAAGCTGTTCGGAATACTGGATCATCCGCCTTCGCGGATGATGACGGCAAGACAGGTAGGATCATGGACAAGACCCAACCACACCCGCTGTTCAAGCTGGCGACCGAGCTCGGGCCGCTGCTGGTGTTCTTCGCCGCCAACGCGAAATTCCACCTGTTCGTCGCCACCGGCGCTTTCATGGTTGCAGTGGTCGTGGCGATGGTCGCGTCCTATGTGGTGACGCGGCGTGTCCCGCTGATGGCGCTGGTGACCGGCATCATCGTCATCGTGTTCGGAACGCTGACGCTCGTGCTGCACGACGAGACTTTCATCAAGGTGAAGCCGACCATTATCTACGGACTGTTCGCGGCTGTGCTCGGTGGCGGGCTTTTGTTCGGCCGCTCCTTCATCGCCGTCATGTTCGATCAGGTCTTTAACCTGACGCCGGAAGGCTGGCGGTTGCTGACGATCCGCTGGGCGCTGTTCTTTGCGGGCATGGCGGTGCTGAACGAGATCATCTGGCGCACCCAGAGCACCGATTTCTGGGTCGCGTTCAAGGCGTTCGGCGTGATCCCGCTGACCATGATTTTCGCGGTCGCGCAGATGCCGCTGACCAGGCGCTATCATCTGGAGCCGGTGTCGCTTGAGGCAAGCGAAGCCAGTGAGGGCGACATCACCACCAAATAAAAAGCACCGGCGCGGATGCGCCGATGCGTCTTTTGGAATCGCGCAAGTGGCCTTTTACTTCGGCTGCGAGGCGATGATCTGGTCAGCGATCTTCTTGTAGGTCGCCTCGGGCAGGATCCCCTTCGACACGAGCTGGTCCTTCTTCGCGTAGGGGCGTCCGGCGATGATCTTGTCCGAATACTTGTCGCCGATGCCCTTGAAGGCCATCAACTGATCCTTGGTCGCGGTGTTGATGTCGAGCTTGGCGGCATCCGATTTCGCAGGAGCCATCTTGCCGGCCGAAGCCTTCGGCGCCGGGGCCATCTTGTCGGATTTGGCGGCGGGTTGCGGCGTCTGGGCCATGGACGGCGCGGAAGCGATCAAACCAAAAGCAAGGGCGGCAGCGGTCAAAGAAGCAAGTGTCAATCGACGCATAGGGTGTCCCTCCAAGGACGGTTTGCAAACGCGTCAACGCTAGCTGTGAATTTGCGGCGGCGCCATGGCCGCAACATGAACGGCGGATAAAAGCGCGGAAAAATTATGACCCCGCCTTCAGCGCCTTGTCGATCTCGGGCCGCAGCACGGTATCGATATTGTCCGGCGTGATCGGCCCCACCAGCTTGTAGGCGATGCGGCCGTCGCGCCCCACGATGAACGTCTCGGGCACGCCATAGACGCCCCATTCGATCGCGGCGCGGCCGTTGGTATCGGCGCCCACCATGTCGAACGGGTTGCCGTAGCGGCCGAGGAAGCGGCGGGCGTTGTCGGCCGCATCCTTGTAGTTGATGCCGACGAGTTGCAGGCGGCGATCTTTCGCGAGCACGTCGAGCAGCGGCGCCTCCTCGTGGCAGGGGATGCACCACGACGCCCAAACGTTGACGAGGCTGACCTTGCCGCCGAACATCGCGGGATCGAGTCCCGGCACGGGCATGCCGTTGCTGACGAGGTCCGGCAGCGGCGGCAGCGCGGTGCGGGGCGCCTCATGGCCGATCAGCGCCGACGGAATCCGCGACGGGTCGCCATTGCCGAGCCCGAACCAGAACAGCGCGGCGAGACCTGCGAAGACGACGAGCGGCAGAGCCAGCAGCCAGGGCCGGCGGCGTTGCGGCAGGTCGGCGGGAGTGACGGGCTCGCTCATGACAGATCGGTCGCGCTGCGGCCGGAGCGGCGGGTCGTGCCGGCGGCCTCGAGATCACGCAGCCGCTTTTTCTGGCGGCGGTAATCGGTCATCACCCAGGCGATCAGCGCCGCGACCACGATCGCGACGGCCGCATAGGATGTCACGATGAACGAGGCGTAGGGACCGAGCGGCGTCATGCGCGGTCCTGCGGCCTGCCGGCCTGCAGCATCTGCAGCGTCCGCACCCGGCGGCGCAGGATTTCATTGCGCATCGCCGCGATGTGCAGGGTGAGGAACAGCAGGGTGAAGCCGACCGCCATCACCAGCAGCGGAATCAGGAAGGCGCGGTCGAGCGTCGGGCCTCCCATGCGGAACACCGATTCGCCCTGGTGCAGCGTGTTCCACCAGTCGACCGAGAACTTGATGATGGGAATGTTGATTGCGCCGACCAGCGTCAGCACGGCGGCGGCGCGCGCCGCGCGCGAGGGATCGTCGACAGCGCGCCACAACGCCATCAGGCCGAGATACATCAGGAACAGGATCAGCACCGAGGTCAGCCGCGCGTCCCATTCCCAGTAGGTGCCCCACATCGGCCGGCCCCACAGCGATCCCGTCACCAGTGCGAGGAAGGTAAAGGCGGCGCCGATCGGCGCGGCGGTCTTCTGCGCAACATCGGCCAGCGGATGCCGCCACACCAGCGTGCCCAGCGCCGCGACGCTCATGATGCTCCAGACGAACATCGACAGCCACGCATTGGGCACGTGGATGAACATGATCTTCACCGTCGCGCCCTGCTGATAGTCGTCCGGCGCGGTCGCGGACTGATAGAGGCCGATCGCGAGCACGATCGCCGTCGCCGCCACCAGCCACGGCAGGATGCGGCTTGCGAGCGCGAGAAAACGGGACGGGTTGGCGAGATCGATCAGCGTCATGGCATCCCTGATAGTCGCCGCAGCCGCGGCAGGCAATGCGGCATCGGACGCGGTTTTCCGCTTCCGCAAGAGTTGATCGGAGGCGCGAATCCCATCAGTCGAGTCCCTGCCGCAGACTCGCCGCCGCCGCAAACGGGCCGATGACGAGGCTTGCGAGCGAGAGCGCGCACAGAATCGAGAACGGCGTGCCAAATGACGCAGGCCCCGTGATGGCGGCCTGCGATGCCGCAACACCAAAGATCAGGACCGGTATCGACAGCGGCAGCACCAGCACCGCGAGCAGCAAGCCGCCACGCCGCAGGGTGACGGCGAGCGCCGCGCCGATCATGCCGGTGAAGGTGAGCGCGGGCGTTCCCGCGAGCAGGGTCAGCGCCACGGCGCCCGTCGCCGCGCCGTCGAGATTGAGCAACAGGCCAAGCACTGGCGTTGCAACGATCAGCGGCAATCCGGCCGCCAGCCAGTGCGCCAACGCCTTGGCCGCGCAGGCGAGTTCCAGCGGCGTGCGGCTCATCAGGATCAGGTCGAGCGCGCCGTCCTCGTGGTCGGCCATGAACAGGCGGTCGAGAGTCAGCAGGCTCGCAAGCAGCGCGCCGAGCCAGAGGATCGCGGGTCCGAGTTTTTTCAGCAGCGCGAGGTCCGGCCCGACCGCGAACGGCATCAGCACCACGACGGTGAGGAAGAACAGCACGCCGATCAGCGCGCCGCCGCCGACGCGCAGCGCGACGCGGACATCCCGGCGAATGAGCGCGGCGAGGGCGGTCATGATGAGCGTCGCCTCGTTTCGTGACGAGTTATTTCGCCCGAAGCAGGCCGCACGCACAAACTGCTCCCTCCAAGGGGGGAGGGAACAGAAAGCATCGATGCTGTCGGAATCGACGTCGGTTTATTCACCCACCCCTCCGATCCGCAGTTCCCGCGCGGCGATGTCGAGCGGCGCGTGGGTGGCGGCCAGAATGATGCCGCCGCCCGCGAGATGGCGGCTCATGATCGCGGCGAAAGCCGTTTGGCCGTCGGAGTCCAACGCCGACGTGGGCTCGTCGAGCAGCCAGACCGGACGTTTCACGGCGATCAGCCGGGCGATCGACAATCGCCGCCGCTGGCCCGCCGACAAGTAGGCGGCCGGCAGATGCGCGATATGGTCGAGCCCGACCGCCGCAAGCGCGCCGCCGGCCCCGGCCTCGCCGCCGCCGAGGAAATCGCGCCAGAACGCCAGATTTTCCGTCACGCTCAGCGCCGGCTTCAGGGCGTCGCGATGGCCGAGATAATGCGCCTGTTCCGCGAGGGTCAGGTCGGCCTCGCCGCCGTCGAGGTCGACCGTTCCACCCGCGAGCGCGAGCAGCCCGGCGATCATCCGCAGCAGGGAGGTTTTCCCGACCCCGTTGGGACCTGTCACCGCCACCGCCTCACCGGCGGAAGCCTCCAGGTCGAGACCGGCGAAGATCTCCCGTCCGCCCCGCACGCACCGCAAGCCGCGCCCCAAAAGCTTCATCGTAATCCTGTATGGCGCAGGTTGCCGTGGGGCTCCTGTGCATGGCTTGGTAACGAGTTGCCAGCTTCGTCGGCGTGGTGGACAGTCTGGAAAGATTCTATAAAACCGGAACTTGATGCAGCACAAAATGCGCCGCAACGAAACCCGCGAGCTGGGCTCGCGTGCGGTGTTTTGGTACCTTTAGGGTCCGTCCCGAACGGGTGCCTCCAACTCTTTGGATCGGGATTCCTCACATGGCCTCGCTCGACAGCTTCAAATGCCTGAAAACCCTCAAGGTGGGCGCCAGGACCTACGCCTACTACAGCCTGCCTGCCGCGGAAAAGAACGGCCTCAAAGGCATTTCCAAGCTGCCTTACTCCATGAAGGTGCTGCTGGAAAACCTGCTGCGCAACGAGGACGGGCGCTCGGTCAAGAAAGACGACATCCTCGCCGTCGCCAAATGGCTGAAGAAGCGCAAGCTTGAGCATGAAATCTCGTTCCGTCCTGCCCGTGTGCTGATGCAGGATTTCACCGGCGTGCCGGCGGTGGTCGATCTGGCGGCGATGCGCAACGCGATGCAGAATCTTGGTGGCGATGCCGAGAAGATCAATCCGCTGGTGCCGGTCGATCTCGTCATCGACCATAGCGTGATCGTGAACTTCTTCGGCGACAACAAGGCCTTCGGCAAGAACGTCGTCGAGGAATACAAGCAGAACCAGGAACGCTACGAATTCCTCAAGTGGGGCCAGAAGGCGTTTTCGAATTTCTCCGTCGTGCCGCCCGGCACCGGCATCTGCCACCAGGTCAATCTCGAATATCTCGCCCAGACGGTCTGGACGAAGAAGGAAAAGCTGACCATCGGCAAGAAGACCGCGACCATGGAGGTCGCCTATCCGGACACGCTGGTCGGCACCGACTCGCACACGACAATGGTCAACGGCCTCGCCGTGCTCGGCTGGGGCGTCGGCGGCATCGAGGCGGAGGCGGCGATGCTCGGCCAGCCGCAGTCGATGCTGCTGCCCGACGTGGTCGGCTTCAAGCTGAAGGGCTCGCTGAAGGAGGGTGTCACCGCCACCGACCTCGTGCTGACCGTGACGCAGATGCTGCGCAAGCAGGGCGTGGTCGGCAAGTTCGTCGAGTTCTACGGCCCCGGCCTCGATCACCTGTCGGTGGCCGACAAGGCGACCATCGGCAACATGGCGCCCGAATATGGTGCGACCTGCGGCTTCTTCCCGGTCGACAAGGCGACGCTCGACTATCTCAAGACCTCGGGCCGCGCCGCTGCCCGCGTCGCGCTGGTCGAGAAATACGCCAAGGCGCAGGGCCTGTTCAGGACCGCGGCATCGCCCGATCCGGTGTTCACGGAAACGCTGACGCTCGACCTTGGCGACGTCGTGCCGTCGCTCGCCGGACCGAAGCGGCCGGAGGGACGGCAGGCGCTGCCGACCATCGCGGACGGGTTCGCGACCGCGCTCGCCAATGAATACAGGAAGACGGATGCGGCCGCGCGTTTCCCCGTCGAAGGCCGGGACTTCGATCTCGGTCACGGCAATGTGGTGATCGCCGCGATCACGTCGTGCACCAACACCTCGAATCCGAGCGTGCTGATCGCCGCCGGCCTTTTGGCGCGCAACGCCCACGCCAGGGGCCTCAAGGCCAGGCCGTGGGTGAAGACTTCGCTCGCGCCCGGCAGCCAGGTGGTCGCGGAATATCTCGCGAACTCCGGATTGCAGAAGCATCTCGACGCCGTCGGCTTCAACCTCGTCGGCTTCGGTTGCACCACCTGCATCGGCAACTCCGGTCCGCTGCCGGAGGAGATTTCCAAGTCGATCAACGACAACGGCATCGTCGCCGCCGCGGTGCTCTCCGGCAACCGCAACTTCGAAGGCCGCGTCTCGCCGGACGTGCAGGCGAACTATCTCGCGTCGCCGCCGCTGGTCGTCGCCTACGCGCTCGCCGGCTCGGTGACGAAGAACCTCGCGACCGAGCCACTCGGCACCGGCAAGGACGGCAAGCCGGTCTACCTCAAGGACATCTGGCCGACCACGCAGGAGATCAACGCCTTCATCAAGAAGTACGTCACCTCGACGATCTTCAAGAGGAAGTACGCCGACGTGTTCAAGGGCGACACCAATTGGCGCAAGATCAAGACCGTCGCGAGCGAAACCTATCGCTGGAACATGGGTTCGACCTACGTGCAGAACCCGCCATACTTCGAGGGGATGAAGAAGGAGCCGGAGCCGACGACCGATATCGTCGACGCCCGCATCCTCGCGCTGTTCGGCGACAAGATCACCACCGACCACATCTCGCCGGCGGGCTCGATCAAGCTGACCTCGCCCGCGGGCAGGTATCTGTCGGAGCATCAGGTGCGCCCGGCGGATTTCAATCAGTACGGCACGCGGCGCGGCAATCACGAGGTGATGATGCGCGGCACCTTCGCCAACATCCGCATCAAGAATTTCATGCTGAAGGGTGCCGACGGCAACATTCCCGAGGGCGGGCTCACCAAGCACTGGCCGGATGGCGAGCAGATGTCGATCTACGACGCGGCGATGAAGTACCAGCAGGAAAACGTGCCGCTGGTGGTATTCGCCGGCGCCGAGTACGGCAACGGTTCGTCGCGCGATTGGGCTGCCAAGGGTACACGCCTGCTCGGAGTGCGCGCGGTGATCTGTCAGAGCTTCGAGCGCATCCATCGTTCCAACCTCGTCGGCATGGGCGTGCTGCCGCTGACCTTCGAGGATGGCGCATCATGGCAGTCGATCGGGCTGAAGGGAGACGAGACCGTGACGATTCGTGGTCTGCAGGGCGATCTGAAGCCGCGCCAGAAGCTGACCGCTGAAATCGTCTCCAGCAACGGCTCGCTGCAGCGCGTCTCGCTGCTGTGCCGCATCGATACGCTCGACGAACTCGACTACTACCGCAATGGCGGCATCCTCCATTACGTTCTGCGCAAGCTGGCAGCGTAAGCTGGCAATGGCCTCACTGCGAATTGAGTGGCAGGTGAACGGAAGGCGGCCTATGAAAAGGCCGCCTTCGCACGTTCGGAGGCTTGTCTTTCTTAACCACGCCGGCGCACGGCGTGTCGCGATTTCGGTGTGGCCCTGACGATGTCTCATGGTGGTTTATCGCGACTGTCCGGCGCACTCGGCGTGTGCGCGTTCGTTGTGATCGCCCGTCCCGCACTGGCGGACCCGCGCGCCGTGGTCGAACTGTTCACATCGCAGGGTTGTTCGTCGTGTCCGGCAGCCGACAAGATTCTCGGTGACCTTTCCAAGGATCCATCGATCGTCGCGCTGAGCCTGCCGATCGACTACTGGGACTATCTCGGCTGGAAGGATACGCTGGCCGATACCCGCTTTACCGCCCGCCAGAAGGCTTATTCGCAGATGCGGGGCGACCGCGACGTTTACACGCCGCAAGTGATCGTCAACGGATCGGCCCATGTGATCGGCAGCGATCGTGCGGCCATCGAGGGCGCAATGCACGATACGCGGAAGAACGACGACGTGATGTCGGTGCCGGTCTCGATGTCCGTGTCGGGCAAGCAACTGAATGTGTCCGTTGCGTCGGCGAGCGCCAAACATCCATCCGATCACGGCGAAGTCTGGATCTGCGCGATCTCAAAGGCGGTGCCGATCTCGATCGGACGCGGCGAGAATCGCGGCCGTGAGGTGACGTACTACAATGTCGTGCGCAACTGGCTGAAGGTCGGCGACTGGACCGGCAAGGCCGGTACATGGACCGTGCCGATGGA
This sequence comes from Nitrobacter sp., assembly GCA_035546855.1. Classification (GTDB taxonomy): domain Bacteria; phylum Pseudomonadota; class Alphaproteobacteria; order Rhizobiales; family Xanthobacteraceae; genus Nitrobacter. The sequence goes on from DASZVY010000045.1 coordinate 141,379, forward strand.
AAACATCGCGCGCGAGGGCGTCGATGCCGCGGTGGTCTATGTCCAAGACGGCAATCGCGACAAGCCGGGCCTGATGCTCGGCGCAGCCTACACCTCGCTGCACTAGCGATCTTCCGATCAGCCCTTGGTGTGCTGGCGACGGCTACGGAAACCTGCATACAGGCTCGCCGCCGCCAGGGCATAAAGCAGCCATTGTACGGTATCGTTCACCGAATCGGGCAACATGAAAGAGGCGATGCCGAAACAAAGCGTCGCCATCAGCGAAAGCGGACGCCACGGGATATGGAAGTTTCGTACGCGTTCGAGCTTCCATTGTCGCAATTCGTCGTCGAGCGAAGGGAATTCGCTTTTCGGCAAGTGGACGGGCCGTTCGATAGAAGCTGCGGTGGACTGTACCGTCGTGGCTTGTGCGACGGTTTCGGCTGTCCCCATCGAACGACCGAACGAAGGCGGTGGATTCCCGCGACGGCCAAACGGTATGTGGTTCACCAGTTGGTCCTTCCTCAGCGTAGCGGGCATTGGTGCTACCATCGGATTAACGGCCATTTAACAGCACGCATTAAATTGGCGTGCGTTCTCCCCTCATGGAGTCCGGTACGCTGCGGATCGATCGGTTGCGTGTTTCAAGCCCCGGAACCGGAGCCCCGACTCATGGGCGCAATAGCGCATCGGGAAATGATGCATCCAAAAAGAAAAAGGACCGGCTTTCGCCAGTCCCGACAGTATGGGGATTAAGTTCACTGCGAACAGGCCCGATCCTGAAGGCCCCGGGGGGCTGGGGGCTGAGGAATCCGGAGCCGAAAGGACCGGGCCAACGCAGTGGGTACT
>DASZVY010000046.1:0-34219 GCA_035546855.1 Nitrobacter sp.
CGAAGCCTGAGCGCGCCCCTTGCGGGGTGTGCACGCTCGCGCTCCGGGCTCGCGCCCTGGACCAAACACCTCCGGCCGACGCTGCCGCGTCCACCGCATCCCGCCCCGCGCATCGTGACGATCGCGAAACGCCCCTCAACACTGGGGCGGGACGTGATAGGTATATTATCCTATGGGAATATTGTCAAGATAGACGCAGAAAAATCGGATAGGATGTTGCAACGGATGGGATCGTCAAATGTCTGATCGTGCCGCAGCAGGCCTTTCCCGGCGGGCGATGTTGGCCGGTCTCGCCGTAGCGGCGGGGCGGATCCCACCCGCGATGGCCGGCGATGTGTCGTCACGAATAGCAGCCGCGCCGGTCTTTTCGCTGACCGGTCCCGAAGCCGCGCGTTACGGGGCGCCCGATTATCCGATTGAGAATCCGCTGCTGCCTTACCAACCGGGCAATCCCAACTCCCTAAAATATCGCGTGGGCGCCTTCAGTCATTACGATGAGATTTTTCCGACGCGCCGTATCGCGCGCGCCGCGGCGCTCTGGCAATTCAAAAGAACGTCGGCAGACCTGCGTTACATCTACAAGGGCAAGCCGTCATCAGTTGCGGATTACTTGTCGCGTAATCCAGTCACCGGTTTGCTCATCGCCAAGGACGATCAAATTCTGTTCGAGCATTACCAGTACGGCCGAACGGATCGCGATCGGCTTCTGTCGCAGTCGATGGTGAAGTCTATTACCGGCCTGCTGATCGGAGTCGCGATTGCCGATGGTGCGATCAAATCGGTCGACGATACTGTCGAGACCTACGTGGAAGGGCTGAAGGGCACCGAGTATGGCAGGACACCGATCCGCGCACTGCTCCACATGTCCTCTGGTGTGGATTTCGGCGAAGAGCGTGACAACGGCCGCGATCTCGATCGCTTGTGGATCGACATGGTACGGGGTGGCTGGATTTCAAACAAAGGGACCGTCGCCAGCCTCGCGCAGTTCAATCGTCGCATTGCCGCCCCGGGGACGCGATTCTATTACGCAAGTATTGAACCCGACGTGCTCGGCGCGGTGCTCCGTGCCGCCGTCAGGACGTCGATGTCTGACTATCTTCACGACAAGGTATGGGCGCCTATCGGCGCGGAAGCAGATGCCACATGGCTGCTCGATGCCGAGGGATTCGAAGTGGCGCATCAAGGTTTCAACGCGGTGCTGCGCGACTATGCGCGACTCGGACGTCTGTTTGCCCACGACGGGGCGTGGGAAAGCCGGCAGATCGTTCCAGCGCAATGGATGATCGATGCCACGACCGTGCGTGCCTCCGACGGCGATCTTGCACCCGGAAAGGCCGATCCCACCTTCGGCTATGGCTATCTGCTTTGGCTTTTGCCGTGGGGGCAGCGGCAGTTCGCGCTCTTCGGCTCGTACGGCCAAAGGATTTGCATCGATCCCACGTCTAAACTCGTCATGGTTCACACGGCTGTTGAACAGACGAAGGAAATCTGGGCGCTCTGGCGGGCGGTAGCGACGCAGTTCGGGAAGGAGTGAAAGCGACCTGACGCCCCCAAAATGCAAACGGGGCCCGAAGGCCCCGCGAAAAGTCCGCCGTCGAACGCGCCCTTACTTGATCTTGGCTTCGCGGAATTCGACGTGCTTGCGCGCGACGGGATCGTATTTCTTCTTGACCAGCTTGTCGGTCATGGTGCGCGAATTCTTCTTGGCGACGTAGTAGAAGCCGGTGTCGGCGCTGGAAACCAGCTTGACCTTGATGGTGACCGCCTTGGCCATGTGCAAACCCTCTGATGTCCGGAATCGGGAGCCGGCCCAGCATCAGGCCCGCGTTTGGCCGGCAAACTAGCCGCCAAACGCTCAAAGTCAAGGTTTTCCGGGCGCTTGGTGAGCCAAAACCGGCCTTTCATCCCTCGAAAAAGCGATTTTTCGGTCGCGGCAGTCCCAGATTCTCGCGGAGGGTCGATCCCTCATACTCCCTGCGGAAAATCCCCCGCCGCTGCAGTTCCGGCACCACCTTGTCGACGAAGTCGTCGAGCCCGGCGGGCAGGAAGGGGAACATGATGTTGAAGCCGTCGCAGGCCTCGGTTTCGAGCCATTCCTGCATCTGGTCGGCAATCGTTTTGGGTGTTCCCACGAACGCCGAGCCGCCATAGCCGCCCAGTCGCTGCGCGAGCTGACGCACCGTCAGCTTTTCGCGCGCGGCCAGATCGATGACGCGCTGGCGGCCGCTCTTGCTGGCATTTGTCTCCGGAATTTCCGGCAGCGGCCCATCGGGATCGAACTTCGACGCGTCGGTGCCGAGGCTGATCGACAGCGACGCGATGGCGTTGGCGTAATGCACCTTGCTGTCCACCAGCGCACGTTTCGCCCTGGCTTCCTCGACACTATCGCCGATCACGACGAACGCGCCGGGCAAGATCTTCAGATGGTCGCGGTCGCGGCCAAGTTTGTCCATGCGCCCCTTGATATCGGCATAGAGTTTCCGCGCATCGCTGATGTGGCCGCCGCCGGCAAACACGGCCTCCGCGGTTTCGGCCGCGAGCTGCTTGCCGTCTTCGGACGCACCCGCCTGCACGATGACGGGCCAGCCCTGCACGGGACGGGCGATGTTGAGCGGGCCGCGTACCTTGAGATATGCGCCCCTGTGATCGAGCACATGCATCTTCTCCGGATCCATGAAAATGCCGCTCTCGACATCGCGCACGAAGGCATCGTCGGCGAACGAATCCCACAAGCCCGTGACGACGTCATAGAATTCCCGCGCGCGCTTGTAGCGTTCGGCATGTTCCATGTGGTCGTCGAGGCCGAAATTCAGCGCGGCGTCCGGATTTGACGTGGTGACGATATTCCAGCCGGCACGGCCGCCGGAGATGTGGTCGAGCGAGGCGAAGCGGCGCGCGACATGATAGGGCGCGTCGAACGTCGTCGAGCCGGTCGCGATCAGGCCGATCTTGTCGGTGACGGCGGCCAGTGCCGACAGCAGCGTGAGCGGCTCGAACGAGGTGACGGTATGGCTGCGCTTCAGCGCCTCGATCGGCATGTTCAAAACGGCGAGATGGTCGGCCATGAAGAACGCGTCGAACTTGCCGGCTTCGAGCTTGCGAATGAGATATTTGAGACGTTCGAAATTAAAATTCGCGTCGGGCCACGCGCCGGGATAGCGCCACGCGCCGGTGTGGATCGAAACCGGCCGCATGAAGGCGCCGAGCTTGAGTTGACGTGGTGCTGCTGCCATGGCCCCGATTCCGCACAGGTTATTGTTGGCTCAACAGATAGGAACGGGGACGAGGTCGCGCCATGAGGCGGCGTGGAGAAGATCGTTGCGATTTTGGACTTGGGCGCAGGGGAATTGTTTGCCGCCATTTGTCATGGCCGGAACAAGTCCGGGCATGGCGGAGGACCGAAACTCCGCACCCGGCATCACGTCTTAAGCCGCGCCCGGCAAAATATCCTTCTGCATCCTGCCGCCGTAGAAATGGAAGAACGGCACGTCCGCATCGTGGCGCAGCGGGCCGGTGGCGAGTCGAATCTCCAGCTCGCGCAGCACGTTCTTCGTCATCGGATGCAGGTCGGCGAGCGGCTCCGAGCCGAGTTCGACCCACACCAGCTCGACCAGTTCGGCGTCCGGATGGATCACGCCGTCGACGCTATGGGTGATGGCCGAGGCGTCGGCCGTGAAGAAGCGGGTGTCGAAGCGGCGCACGCGGCCGGGCGGCGTGATCGCGCGCGCGATCAGGAACAGGCCCGACGGATCGGGCAGCAGGCCGGCATCCGCAAAGGGCTGCCACACGCCTGTCAGCTTGGCCGGCGCGCTCTCGGCCTTGCGCCCGAGACAGAGGCCGGTCTCCTCGCAGGCCTCGCGGATCGCGGCGACCGCCAGCGATCGCGCCCGCGACAACTCCGTCCTCGGGCTGCCCTTGAGCAGGTTGGCTTCGAGTTCTTTCGGGATCGGGGCCGCGACCGGCACGCGGTTGTCGGCCTTGTCGACGCTGCCGCCGGGAAACACGAACTTGCCCGGCATGAACACCACCTTGTCGTGGCGCTTGCCGACGAGAACCTTCGGCACGGCGCCGCCGCGATCGACCAGGATCAGCGTGGCGGCATCTCGGGGGCGGCGATAGGGGTGATGGCTGGCTTCCTGAAGGGGTTGTTGCACCGTCTCGGTCATGTCGCTCCCGGTCGTTTCTTGTTTTGAATGGCCATCGACGAATCCATCAGTGCGGATGATCGTCGACGAAATTCTCGTCGAAGCCGTGCATCCGGAAGGCCCACTGGAAGCCGACCACCGCGCCCTTCACCGGCTGCAGCAGCAGCAGCGACGCGGCCAGCGTGATCGGCAGGTAGATCGCAAGCTGCAACGCGACCGGCGGCGAATAGTTGGTTTCGATCATCAGCGCCAATGGCACCACGATGTGGCCGACGATGACGATCACGAGATAGGCCGGCAGGTCGTCGGCGCGGTGCGGCGTGAAATCCAGCCCGCATTCGGAGCAGTTGTTGGCGACCTTGAGGAAGGCGCGGAACAGCTTGCCCTCGCCGCAGCGCGGGCAGCGGCCGCGAAAGCCGCGCTTCATCGCGGTCCAGGCATCGCGCTTCTCGCCGTGCGCGGTCTCCCGCGTCCAGACCTTGGTCGCAATGTTTGCGGTGTCGATTGGCACGGTCATCGTCTGCCCCTTTTCGGTTTGCCCGCCTTGCCTTTGGCGGGCTTGCGCCTGGCCTTGCGCGATGGACGGCCTGCCTTGGCTTCGAAGGATTTCGGAGTCCGTCTGGCCTTCGAACCGCGCGAAGCCGGTTTGTCGCTCGCGCCGCGCGCGCGCCGATCGCTCCGCCCGACATGGCCCGCGGACAGGAGTTCGAACCGCAAGGCACCCGCCACAGGCGCAGCTTCTACCAGACGAACCTCCACCACGTCACCCAATCGGTGCATGGCACCGCTGCGCGAACCGATCAGCGCATGCCGGCTCTCGTCGTAGTTGAAATATTCCGTGCCGAGGGTGCGGATCGGAATCAGGCCGTCCGCGCCGGTGTCGCTCAATTTCACGAACAGGCCGGCGCGCGTGACGCCGGAAATCCGGCCCTCGAAGATGTCGCCGATGCGGTCGGCGAGGAAATGCGCGATCAGACGGTCGACGGTTTCGCGCTCGGCCTTCATGGCGCGGCGTTCGGCGACGGAAATCTGCGCGGCGATCTCGCCAAGCGTCTCCGGCGTCTCGCTGTCGGGCAGCGCGCCGTCGCCCAGGCCCAGCGCGCGGATCAGGGCGCGATGCACGATCAGGTCCGCGTACCGTCGGATCGGAGAGGTGAAATGCGCGTAGCGGCGCAGGTTGAGGCCGAAGTGGCCGTAGTTCTCCGCCGCATATTCGGCCTGCGCCTGGGCGCGCAGCACCACTTCATTCACCAGCGGCTCGGCGTCGTGGCCTTTGACCTGCGCCAGTACGCGGTTGAACTGCTCCGGTTTGAGCGGGCCGCTCCTTGAAAAAGGCATGTCGAGCGTCTTCAGGAATTCCTGGAGGTTGTGCACCTTCTCCACGGTCGGCTCGTCATGGACGCGGTAGATCAGGGGCAGGCCCTTCTTCTCCAGCGCCTCGGCGGCGGCGACGTTGGCGAGAATCATGAACTCCTCGATCAGCCGGTGGGCGTCGAGCCGTTCCGGCACGATCACGCGGTCGACCGTACCATCTTTTTTCAGGAGAATTTTTCGTTCGGGCAAATCCAGATCAAGCGGATCCCGGGCATCGCGCGCGCGCTTCGCCAGCGCGTAGGCCGCGTACAGCGGTTTCAGGATAGGGTCGAGCAGGGGGCCGGTGGCGTCGTCGGGGTTGCCGTCGATCGCGGCCTGGACCTGCGCGTAGTTCAGCTTCGCCGCCGAGCGCATCAGGACGCGGTGGAACGTATGCGCGCGCTTGCGTCCGTCGGGCCCGATGACCATGCGCACCGCCAGCGCGCCACGCGCTTCGCCGGGCACCAGCGAGCACAGGTCGTTGGAGATGCGCTCGGGCAGCATCGGCACCACGCGATCGGGAAAATAGACCGAGTTGCCGCGTTCCAGCGCGTCATGATCGAGCGCCGAACCCGGCCGCACGTAATAAGCGACGTCGGCGATGGCGACGGTGACGATCGCGCCGCCCCTGTTGGCCGGGTCGTCGTCCGGCGCGGCGTGCACCGCGTCGTCGTGATCCTTGGCGTCGGGCGGGTCGATGGTGACGAGCGGCAGGTCGCGCCAGTCCTCGCGGCCCTTGAGCGTCGCAGGTTTTGCGGCCTCGGCCTCGCGCAGCGCCGGTGGTGAAAACACCTGCGGAATATCGTGGGCGTGGATCGCAATCAGGCTCACGGCCTTTTCGGTCGCGAGCGAGCCGAGCCGCTCCTTCACCTTGCCGGAGGCGAGACCATGGCCACGGGTGCGGATCAGGTCGACACTGACGAGATCGCCGTCTTCCGCGCCGGCGCTGTCGGCCTTCGCGATATTGAGCTCGCGGCCGGCCTGTTTCTTGTCGACCGGCACCAGACGCCCGCCGCCCTGGGGCAGGGCGCGAAAGATGCCAAGGATGCGCGAGCGGGTGTGATCGATCACCTTGATGATACGGGCACGATAGGGCGCGCTATCGCCGGGCTCCATCGCCTCGATCCGCACCAGCGCGCGGTCGCCGACGCCGGCGGCGGTGCCGGGCTTCGCGCGGCGCGGCACATGGATGCGGATTTTCGGCGGGGCGCCGGCTTCCTCGTCCCATTCGGTCGGCGTGGCGATCAGTTCGCCGTCGCTGTCGCGCCCGGTGATGTCGGCCATCAGCGTCGGCGGCAACGTCTCCTGCTCGTGGACTTTCCGGCCGCGCCTGGTGATGGTGCCGTCGTCGGCGAGGTCGCGCAGGATGCGTTTCAGCTCGACGCGGTCGGCATTCCTGAGACCGAATTCGCGGGCGATCTCCTTCGTGCCGACCTTGCCCGAATGCGCGCGGATGAAGGCGACGATAGCTTCGCGGTCGGGGAAATGCCTGTCGCGCTGTTTGCTCACGTCAGCCGTTCTTGCCAGCACTCTTCTTGGCCGGCGGTTTCGCAGCCTTGGCGGGCGGCTTTGCCGCGGCCGCCGGGCCGCGCGCCTTGCTCGCCGCGTCCGATTTCGGTTTGGTGGCCGCCTTTTTCACCGCCGCTTTCTTCGCCGGCTTTGCGGCGACGTCAGCCTTTTTCGCGGCTTTGGCCGGCGCGGCCTTCTTCGCGCGCTTCGCCTTGCCGCCCCCCTTGCTCCCACCTTTGGCGGCGCGTTCGTCGATCAGCGCAATCGCTTCCGGCAGCGTGATGGTATCGACCGTCTTGTCGCTCGGGATGGTCGCGTTGACGCCGCCGGCCGTGACGTAGGCGCCGTAGCGGCCGTTCTTGACGGCGACCGCGCCCAGCGTCGGATGGTCGCCGAGCGGCTTGCCGGGATCGCTGCCGAAACGGCGGCGGCTCGGACCCTTGGCGATCTTCTCCGCGATCAGCGTCACCGCGCGGTTAAGCCCGATGTCGAACACCTCGTCGCCGGCTTCGAGACTCGCATAGGTCTTGCCGTGCTGCACGTAAGGCCCGAAGCGGCCGATGCCCGCCTTGATCGGTTCGCCGTCTTCCGGATGCCTGCCGACTTCGCGCGGCAGCGACAGCAGCTTGACGGCGAGGTCGAGCTCCATGTCCCCCGGCGACATGTTCTTCGGGATACCCGCGCGCTTCGGCTTCTCGCCTTCCGCATAGTCCTTCTGCTCGCCAAGCTGGATGTAAGGCCCGAAGCGGCCGGACTTCACGACCACGTCGAGGTCCGACGCCGGGTCCTTGCCCAGCACGCGATCGCCGGTGGCTTCGCCATCCGCGGCGAGCGGGCGGGTATAGCGGCATTCCGGATAGTTGGAGCAGCCGACGAACGCGCCGAACTTTCCCGCCTTGAGGTTGAGGCGGCCGGTGCCGCAGCTCGGACATTGCCGGGGGTCGCCGCCGTCTTCGCGCGGCGCGTAGATGTGGGGCCCCAGCATGTCGTCGAGCGCATCGAGCACCTGGGCGACGCGCAGATCCTTGATGTCGTCGACCGCGCCGATGAAATCGGTCCAGAAGTCGCGCAGCACCTGGCGCCAGTCGACTTCGTTGTTGGAGATCCTGTCGAGCTGGTCCTCCAGCGAGGCCGTGAAATCGTATTCGACATAACGCGCGAAGAAATTCTCCAGGAACGCGACGACGACGCGGCCCTTGTCTTCCGCATGCAGCCGCTTCTTGTCGAGGCGCACATAGCCGCGATCTTTCAGCACCTGCAGAATCGAGGCGTAGGTCGAGGGACGGCCGATGCCGAGCTCTTCCATGCGCTTGACCAGCGAGGCCTCCGAGAAGCGCGGCGGGGGCTCGGTGAAATGCTGGGTGACGCTCAGGCGCTCGCGCTTCAGCGCCTCGCCTTCGCTCATGGCGGGGAGGCGGCGGCTTTCGTCGTCATCGGCGGCATCGTCGGTGCCTTCCTGATAGAGTTTCAGGAAGCCGTCGAACTTGATGACCTGTCCGGTGGCGCGCAGTTCCAGCGTCCGCGCTCCCGCCTTCGCCGAGATGTCGACGGTGGTTCGCTCCAGTTCCGCGGATTCCATCTGGCTCGCGATGGTGCGGATCCAGATCAGCTCGTAGAGACGGGCCTGATCGGGATCGAGGTGCTTGCGCAGATCGGCGGGACGGCGCGACAGGTCGGTCGGGCGGATCGCCTCGTGCGCTTCCTGCGCGTTCTTCGCCTTGGTCTGGTACTGGCGCGGCGCATCCGGCACGTAATCCTTGCCATACTCGTCGCCGATCACCTTGCGCGCCTGCGTGACCGCCGACGGATCGATCTGCACGCCGTCGGTCCGCATATAGGTGATGAGACCGGTGGTCTCGCCGCCGATGTTGATGCCTTCATAAAGCCGCTGCGCGATCCGCATGGTGTGCGCGGGTGCGAAGCCGAGCTTGCGGCTGGCTTCCTGCTGCAGCGTCGAGGTGGTGAAGGGCGCCTGCGGATTGCGCCGCGCCGGCTTGGCCTCGACGGCGGCGACGGTGTAGGTCGCGGCTTCCAGCGCTGTCTTGAACTCGTCCGCTTCCGCGCCGGTGCCGATGTCGAGCCGCTGAATCTTCCTGCCGTCGGCGCCGACAAGACGCGCTTCGAAGCTTTCGCCGCGTGGCGTGATCAGCGTCGCCAGCAGCGACCAGTATTCGCGCGGGACGAATTTCTCGATCTCGATCTCGCGATCGCAAACCAGCCGCAACGCGACCGACTGCACGCGTCCGGCCGAGCGCGCGCCCGGCAGCTTGCGCCACAACACCGGGGAGAGGGTGAAACCGACCAGATAGTCCAGCGCACGGCGCGCCATGTAGGCGTCGACCAGCGCGCCGTCGATCTCGCGCGGGTTCTTCATAGCGTCGGTGACGGCCTGCTTGGTGATGGCGTTGAAGACGACGCGCTCGATCTTCTGGTCCTTGAGCGCGCGCTTCTGCTTCAGCACCTCGAGCACATGCCAGGAGATCGCCTCGCCCTCGCGATCGGGGTCGGTGGCGAGGATCAGCTTGTCTGCGCCCTTGACCGACTTGGCGATATCGTTGAGCCGGCTCGCGGCCTTGGGGTCGACCTCCCAGATCATCTGGAAATTGGCGTCCGGATCGACCGATCCGTTCTTGGCCGGAAGGTCCCGGACATGGCCGAACGAGGCCACGACCTCGTAGGCCGAGCCCAGATACTTATTGATCGTCTTGGCCTTGGCAGGCGACTCGACAATTACGATATTCATGTAATCCCAATGACTTGTGGGGAATTAGCGAGCCGGTTCCGCGAGAGTCGGGTCGGCTGTTTCGGCGCGAACATGGGAGCAGCGGGTGGCTAAGTCAAATGGACTTCTGTTGAGAACCTTCTCGGGAACCGGTGCTTTTGGTTGTTATGTCGATATTTTTATATCTCAGGTTGCGCTCTCATTACGAGTAATTTAGATAAATGCTCCTGTTCAGATAGGCCGGACCGGGATAAGGGGAGGGTTACGGATGACGCGGCCAGACCGGACCAGCCAACCGCGCCGCGACCGCCCCGGACCCGGCGAGCCTGCCGGGGATGGCGGGCCCGAGGAGGCGGCCCGCTATCTCGTGATGGCCGTCGCCGATCTCGGCCGGATCGCCCGGCGGCATCATCTTGAGACTCTCGGCTTCCTGCTCGACATGGCGCAGATGGAGGCCGAGGACATCGTGCGCCAGCACGCCTCGCGCGGCCGTCTGTTCTGACTGAAAACCGTGCTGTTCCTCGCATCCGCGATGCCACGCACATTCTGAGACAGGAGATCTTCGTCGACGGCGGCTCCGATCGCGCTGTTGTCGCCGGTCGGTCTGCTGGCCGGCGTGGCCGCTGCGATGAACGGCGTTCAGATCAGCGAGACCAGTCCACCGCCGTGACGCTCAAGCCGCCCGGCCAGTTCGAGTTCGAGCAGGACCATCCGGACAATGGCGGGCGGCGCATCCGCGATCCGGATCAGATCGTCGAGGCTGATCGGGCTCGGCCCGAGCAGGCCCACGATTCGCGCGCGCTCGCCGGCGTCAGGCTCGCCGGCATCCGGTGGCGTCTCGCCGGGTTCGCCGATCGGCCATTCGACCGGCCGCCCCATGATCGGCCGCACCGCATTGATGACGTCGCCGGCGTCCGTCGTCAGCGTCGCGCCCTGCTTGATGAGGTCGTTGGTGCCGGCGGCGCGCGGATCGATCGGCGACCCCGGTACCGCGAACACCTCGCGGCCCTGTTCGTTGGCGATGCGGGCCGTGATCAGCGAGCCGGAGCGATGCGCGGCCTCGACCACGACCACGCCGAGCGCGACGCCCGAGATCAGGCGGTTGCGCCGGGGGAAGTCGCGGGCGCGGGGCACGTGGCCCATCGGCATCTCCGATATCGCGCCGCCGGAAGCGAGCATCGCCGTCAGCAGGTCTGCGTGTTCGGGCGGGTAGATGCGGTCGTGGCCGCCGGCCAGCACCGCGACCGTGCCGTTCGAAAGACTGGCGCGATGCGCCGCCTGATCGATGCCGCGCGCCAGTCCCGACACCACGACAAAACCCGCATCGCCGAGATCGCGTGCCAGCGTCTGCGCGAACTTATGTCCGGCGCCGGAGGCGTTGCGCGAGCCGACGATGGCGATCATCGGCCGCGTCATGATCTCGGGAGCGCCGCGCACGCCGAGCAGCGGCGGCGCGTCGTCGATGGTGGCGAGACGCGGCGGATAGCCGGCCTCGCCCGGCGCGAGCAGCATGACGCCGAGACGCGCGGCGGCCGCGAGTTCATCGCGCGCCTCGGCCTCGCTGCAGATGCGGCCCGGATGCGCGGCCCCGCCGCGCCGCGCCAAATCGGGCAGGCGCTCCAGCGCGGCGCGGGCGCTGCCGAAATGGTTGACGAGCGAACGGAAGGTGCGCGGCCCGACATTCTCGCAGCGGATCAGCCGAAGCCAGTCGATCCGCTGCGCGTCGGTCAGCCGCAAAGTGCCTGAACTCCGATGGTCCACGCCGCCCCCTTGGCCGGAGTGTTGCGCAAGAGCGGAGGATGGACAAGGCTGCGAACTTTCCGGCGTCCGAGGTCTGGCTTGTTTTCGACTTTGATCTTGAGACGCGGCTTGATTTATTGGGGGTACAATAATATACGAGGATCGAGTTCGATCAGACCAAGGACGCGGCAAATATCCGCAAGCACGGAATTTCGTTGGCGAGGGCCGCCGACCTTGACGCGATGTCAATCGTCGAGAATGGCCGCTTCGACGAACCGCGTTTTTCGCGCCCATGGGATGATTGATGGGCTCGCATACTGTGTGGCCTACACGGTTCGCGGTGATCCGCGTCATCAGTCTTCGACGCGGGCACGCAAAGGAGATGAGACGGCATGCACAGGAAAAAGAATAAGCCCATGGTCTTCGATGAGGACAATCCGGAATGGACGGCAGACGATTTCGCGCGGGCGACGAAATTTCCTCCGGGGACCAAACTCACCGACGCCGCGGCTATCGTCATGCGCCAGCGCGGCCGCCCAAAACTTGAGAAGCCGAAAGAGGCGATCAAGCTGCGGCTCGATGCGGACGTCCTGGAGTCCTACCGCAAGACCGGCGACGGCTGGCAGACCCGCATCAACGCCGACCTGCGCAAGGCGAGGAAATTGAAAGCGGGGTAGGTGACTGCGCGGAGGTTGTCCTGAAACAACGGCGGCCGAAGCCAAGCTGTCCGCGCTCCCGCAGGATAGCATCGCTGGCTTGCGGGGTCTCACAAACTGCGGGATGTCGTTCTAGTGGTGGTTCAGAAGTTCGCTTCATTTTCTCGGCGAGTCCTTCAAGCGAACTTCTGAACCTAAACCACACCAGAATCAAAGGGCTTCTAGTGTCCTTTCGAATCCGAAGTTCGCTATAAAGACGCTGGATAGTGAGGCGAACTTCGGATTCGGGACACTAGGTGCTGCCGAGCGGCGGTCCGCCATTGTGGCCGGCCATCGTGTTGTCATCGGCGCGCGGTGCTTTCGCGCCGATCTTGCTTTCGGTGCCGGCGAGCAGGCGGCGGATGTTCTCGTGGTGCTTGAGCCACAGCAACACCGTCAGCACCGCGAACAGGGCCGCGAGTTGCGAATGGCCGAGCCACCACAGGAGCAGCGGCGTGACCAGGCTCGCGATCAATGCCGACAACGACGAATAGCGCGTGACGAGGGCGACGATCAGCCAGATCACGCAGAATCCCACCGCGGCCGGCCACAACAAGCCGAGCAGAGCGCCGATATAGGTGGCGACGCCCTTGCCGCCGCGAAACTTCAGCCATACCGGAAACAGATGGCCGATGAAGGCGCCGAACGCGGCGATCATCGCCGCGCTCGGCCCCCAGGCGAGGCCGGCGATCAGGACGGCGGCGGTGCCCTTGAGCAAATCGCCGACCAGCGTCGCCGCGGCGAGATCCTTGCGTCCGGTGCGCAGCACGTTGGTGGTGCCGATGCTGCCGGAGCCGATCGAACGCAAGTCCTGGGTGCCGGCGAGCCGCGTCAGGATCACGCCGAACGGGATCGAGCCGAGAAGGTAGCCGACAATCAGCGCCATCGCGGCAATGACAGGGGGGGTCATGAGGAACTCCGTCCGGTGCGCATCAACTGAATATTAACCATAAATCGGCAGCGTGGCGTGGGGCAGATGGAGGGTATCATGCGTTCATTGCGCAGGCGCTTTGAATTGCTGTGTTTCGGTCTTTACGTCGCCGTGGTGGCCGTCGGCACCTCGGTGGACGTCGTCGGACGGGTTCTGGGCCACTGATCTTGGCGAGTGTCACTCACTCAGACGTGCTCATAGACGGTGCGGCCACCGACGATCGTGCGGGCCACCCGGCCTGAGAACCGTGCTTCGTCGAACGGCGTGTTCTTGCATTGCGACTTGAGGTCGGCGGGGTCGAGCACCCACGGCGTGTCCGGATCGACCACGATCACGTCGGCCGGCGCGCCGGCCCGCAGCGTCCCGCCCGGCAGTCCCAGCAATTCGGCGGGCCGCGTCGACATCGCGCGGATCAGCGTCTTGACGTCGAGTTCGCCGTTGTGGATCAGGCGCAGCGCCGCCGGCAGCATGGTCTCCAGCCCGACCGCGCCGGCCGCGGCTTCCGCGAACGGCAGCCGCTTGGTCTCGACGTCCTGCGGGTCGTGATCCGACATCACCACGTCGATCAGGCCCGACGCCAGCGCCGCGATCAGGGCGCGGCGATCGTCCTCGCTGCGCAGCGGCGGCGACAGTTTCAGGAAGGTGCGGTAGGGGCCGATGTCGTTTTCGTTCAGGCTCAGGTGATTGATCGAGACCGACGCGGTGACCTGAAGGCCGGCCTCGCGCGCGCGCTTGAGAACCTCGAGGGATTCCGCCGAGCTCAGCGACGCCGCGTGATAGCGGCCGCCGGTGAGCGCCACGAGCCGTACGTCGCGCTCCAGCACCACGGCTTCGGCGGCGGCGGGAACACCCATCAGCCCGAGACGCGCGGAAAACTCGCCTTCGTTCATGACGCCTTCGCCGACCAGGTGCGGATCCTCGGTGTGATGGACGATCAGCGCATCGAAGTCGCGCGCATAGGTGAGGGCGCGGCGCATCACCTGCGCGTTCATCACGCTGTGCGCGCCGTCGGTGAAGGCGACGGCGCCCGCCGCCTTCAACAGGCCGATCTCGGTCATTTCCGCGCCGGCGAGTCCCTTGGTCAGCGCGGCCATCGGATGGATGTTGACGATCGCGGTGTCGCGGGCGCGGCGCAGCACGAAATCCACCGTCGCGGAATTGTCGATGACGGGCGAGGTGTCGGGCTGGCAGATGATGGTGGTGATGCCGCCGGCGGCCGCCGCAAGGCTTGCCGAGGCGAAGGTCTCGCGATGGCCGGCGCCGGGCTCGCCGACGAAGGCGCGCATGTCGATCAGGCCGGGCGCGACGATCCTGCCGGCGCAGTTGACGATATCGGTGCCCTCGGGGACGCCGGCCGCGCCGATGCCGCGCCTGGAATCGCGGATCACGCCGTCGGCGATCAGCACGTCGCCGATGCCGTCGAGATCGCGGGACGGATCGACGATCCGGGCGTTGGCGAGCAGGATGGGGCGGCGATCGTTCAGCATGGCGTCACGCGTTTGGCAGATTGCGGGCGAGCGCTTCCAGCACCGCCATGCGCACCGCCACTCCCATTTCGACCTGCTCGCGGATCAGCGACTGCGCGCCGTCGGCGACGAGGGAGTCGATCTCGACGCCGCGGTTCATCGGGCCCGGGTGCATCACCAGCGCGTCGGGCCTGGCGTAGGCGAGCTTCTTCTGGTCGAGGCCGTAGTAGTGGAAATATTCCGAACTCGACGGCACGAACGAGCCGTTCATCCGCTCGCGCTGCAGCCGCAGCATCATCACGATGTCGGCGCCGTCGAGACCCTCGCGCATGTCGCGCGCGACCTCGACGCCCATGCGCTCGATGCCCGGCGGCAGCAGCGTGGAGGGCGCGACGACGCGCACCCGCGCGCCCATGGTGTTGAGCAGGATGATGTTGGAGCGCGCGACCCGCGAATGCAGCACGTCGCCGCAGATCGCGACCAGCAGCCCCTCGAGCCGGCCCTTGTTGCGGCGGATGGTCAGCGCATCGAGCAAAGCCTGGGTCGGATGCTCGTGCGCGCCGTCGCCGGCATTGATGACGGAACCGTCCACCTTGCGCGCCAAAAGTTCCACCGCGCCGGAGGCGTGATGGCGCACCACGAGGATATCCGGGTGCATGGCGTTGAGCGTCATCGCGGTATCGACCAGCGTCTCGCCCTTGCGGGTCGACATCGACGACACCGACATGTTCATGACATCGGCGCCCAGCCGCTTGCCGGCGATCTCGAAAGAGGACTGGGTGCGGGTGGACGCCTCGAAGAACAGGTTGACCTGGGTGCGCCCGCGCAGCGACGTGCGTTTCTTGTCGATCTGGCGGTTGAGTTCGACGTATTCTTCGGAAAGGTCGAGGAGGCCGGTGATGTCGGCGGCGGACAGGCCCTCGATGCCGAGCAGGTGCCGGTGCCCGAGGACAAAACTCGATTTTGTTGGCGATGTCATTAAAGCCAGAGCTATAGGCAGAGATGGCCGGAGGAGCAAGGGCCAATAGCGCTTCGGCGAGTTATCCCCCGGTGAAGCCGGATCAGGGCCAGCGCGGCATGGATCGTTTCCACCGCATTTCCGCCGCATCGCAGGTTTGCAGCGGTGATACTCTCCTCCTGCTATATACTCGGCTTGCGTCGATCCGCGTGGAGGTGAGCCATGACCCAGTCCGCTTTCAGGACTCACGAGGTGTTCAACCAGTCGCCGCCGTTCGAGGACGTCAATCTGTTTACGCTCGATCGCCCGCTGGCGGAGGCGGTGGCCGCGAACGGGGGATTGGCCGCAGCCGGCGAGTTGTCCGAATTCGGGCTGCACTGGGGTTCTGCGGCGATGGCGGCGCGGGGCCGTCTCGCCAACGAAAATCCGCCGAAGCTGCGGCTGTTCGACGCGCGTGGCGTCAGGCGCGATGAGGTCGAGTTTCATCCGGCCTATCATGAATTGATGGCGCACAGCGCCCATGCCGGCATTCACAATTCCACGTGGACGGCCGACGGCCAACCGGCGGGCGGCGCGTCGGAGGTCGTTCGCGCGGCAAAGTTCTACATGGCCGCGCAGGTCGAGACCGGTCATCTCTGTCCGATCACGATGACGCGCGCGTCGGTCGCGGCGCTGGCGGCGGAACCGCGGGTGTTGGCGAAGGCGATGCCGGTCATCGGCACGCGCAGTTACGATCCGTCGTTCATGCCATGGCGGAACAAGCGCGGCATGACGCTCGGCATGGGCATGACCGAGAAGCAGGGCGGCACGGACGTTCGCGCCAACCTGACCCGCGCCGAACGCGACGGCGAGGCGTATCGCATCACCGGGCACAAATGGTTCATGTCGGCGCCGATGTGCGACGCCTTTCTGGTGCTGGCGCAGGCCGAGGGCGGGCTGACCTGCTTTTTCATGCCGCGTTTCCGGCCGGACGGTTCCGTCAATGAGATTCATTTCCAGCGGCTGAAGGACAAGCTTGGCAACCGCTCCAACGCCTCGTCGGAGGTCGAGTTCACCGGCGCTTATGCGGAGCGCGTCGGGGAGGAGGGCAAGGGCGTGCGCACCATCATCCAGATGGTGCAGTTGACGCGGCAGGATTGCGCCATCGCCTCGGTCGGGCTGATGCGCTCGGGCCTCGCGCATGCGCTGCATCACGCCCGCCACCGCAGCGTGTTCCAGAAGCATCTTGCCGACCAGCCGCTGATGCAGGCGGTGCTGTCGGATATGGCGCTGCATGTGGATGCGTCGGTGGCGCTGGTGATGCGGCTGTGCCGGGCCTTCGACGAGGCGCTGGTTGACGCGAAGGCGGCGGCCTGGATGCGGCTTCTGACGCCGGCGGTGAAATACTGGACCTGCAAGAGCGCGCCGGGTTTCCTCTATGAAGCGATGGAGTGCCTCGGCGGCAACGGCTATGTCGAGGAAGGCATCCTGGCGCGGCACTATCGCGAGGCGCCCGTCAACGCGATCTGGGAAGGCTCGGGCAACGTGATGTGTCTCGACGTGCTGCGCGCGCTGTCGCGCGAGGCGGAGGCTGCTGCGGCCGTGCTGGAAGACCTCGTCGCGGAAACCAAGGGATTGCCGGGGACGGCGGACGCGGTGGCGTTTCTCGCCAAAACATTCCGCCGCCCCGATGGCGAGCGCGTGGCGCGTCAGGCGGTGGAGACATTGGCGCAACTGGCGGCGGTGGCGGCGCTCAACCGCACCGCTCCGGAGCAGGCCGCGCTGTTCGCGGCGACGCGCTTTGGCGACACGCACGGACGCATGTACGGCGCGGTCGATCTGTCCGGCGACGACAGCCGCCGCCTGCTCGAACGCGCGCTGCCCGTCAACTAAGAATTCCGAAAGGAGTTTGGGTCGTCATACCCGGCCATGGCGGCGGCAGACGGCGTGAACTTGTCTGCGGCGCCGGGTATCCATGTCCTGGAGGCGTTCGTCCAGCCGAAGACGTGGATGGCCGGACGAGCCCGGCCATGACGATATGGAAATCTCTATGGAAACCGTTGCCTCTGATTCCGTCCGGTCGTTCCCGCCGCCCGCCCATCCACGCCCGCCGCGGGTGTGGAAATTCATCGGCACGAGCCTCTGGGGCGTGGTGGTGTTCGCCGCGATGTTCGCCGGCCAGATCAGCGTGCTTGCGTATCTCATCGCCACCAAGGGGATGCCCGCGGATTTCGCGCAGATGAAAGCGATGGTCGGCAGCGGGCTGACCATTTCGCTGTCCGTCGTGATGGGGCTGCCGGCCGCGCTGCTGGCGCTGTGGTGCGCGATCCGTCCGACGCGGGTGCCATTCGCCGATTATCTCGGGCTGCGCTGGACCTCGTGGTGGAATTTGTGGTTCGGGGTAGCCGGGCTGTTCGTGCTGGTCATGGGATGGGAGCAGGTGGCGCGCGCGGTCGGCCACGACTCCTCGGCGGATTTCATGATCGGCGTCGTCAGGTCGGCGAAGGGCGACGGCGCGCTGTGGCTTCTCATCGTCGCGTTCTGCGTGATCGCGCCGGTGACTGAAGAATTGCTCACCCGCGGCTTTCTCTATCGCGGCTGGTCGGAATCGTTCCTGCGTCCGGTCGGCGCGATCGTGCTGTCGTCGCTGGTATGGACGGCGATGCACCTGCAGTACGACTGGTTCTTCTTCGGCGAGATCTTTTCGATCGGGCTGCTGTTCGGATACCTGCGCTATCGCAGCAAATCGACCGTGCTGACCATGATCCTGCACGGACTCAACAATTTTGCGGCGACGGTGCAGACGCTCTGGCTCGCCGGCATGTTGTGAGCGCGGTCACTGAACCGACGCGATGAACACCGGCATGGTGAAGATCGCGATCATGGTCTGCAGGGTGACGATCTGCGCCATCAGCGGCGCGTCGCCGCCCATCTGCCGCGCCAGAATATAGCTGTTCGAAGCGCAAGGCACCGACGAGCAGCAGGCGACCAACGCGAGGCTGGTCCCGCTCAGCCCGAAGGTGATGCCGAGCGCGATGGCGATCATGGGCATCACCGCGAGCTTCAGGATCACGGCGATCAGCGCCGCGCTCCCCGACTGGCGCAGTTTCTCGAAATGCAATCCGGCGCCGACGACCAGAAGGCCGGTCGCGAGCGAGCAGCGGCCGAGCGAATCCATGAAGGCGTGCGCCGGTCCGGGATAGGGCACCCCGGCGAGATTGATGGCCAGTCCGACGAGGCAGGCGATGATCAGCGGATTGCGTGCGATGGCCAGGAGGACGGCCGGCCACGCCAGCCGCTGCGGCGACGCATAGCGCGCCAGCACGGCAACGCAGATCGTGTTGAGCAGGGGGATCATCGCCACCATCGCGACGGAAGCCAGCGTGATGCCGAGATTGCCCCATATGGCGTCGGCGACCGACAATGCCACGAAGGTCTGCCAGCGGTTCGCGCCCTGGAAGACCGAGGTGAAGGAGCGGCTGTCGATGCCGAGGCGGCTCGCCAGCACCGGCCGCAACGACAGGCACAGCGTCGACATGATGAGGACCGACAGCATCAGCGCCCCGCCGACGCCCGCGATCGGCACCGAGGCGAGGTTTGCGCGTGCCAGGGAATCGACGAGCAGGGCGGGAAACAGCACGTAGTAGACAAGCTGTTCGAGGCCGGTCCAGATCATGTCGTGCCTGAACCAGATGCGGCGCAGCCCGAACCCCAGCACGATCAGCATGAAGACCGGCACCAGGGCCGCAAACACAGTCAGCATGTCGCATCAACCCTTCGCGGTGGGAAATGGATAACGTCGTCATTGCGAGCGGAGCGAAGCAATCCAGAACCACAGGGAAAGAACTGGATTGCTTCGTCGCTTCGCTCCTCGCAATGACGTTGAAATAGCCGATCAAACCTGAATCCATCGTGTCCTAACGCCGCAGCGCGGCAAGGCGGTCGAGCGCGCCCTGCAGGATGAAGATCGCGGCGTGTTCGTCGATGACTTCGGCGCGGCGGGCCCGGCTCATGTCCATGCCGATCAGCGCGCGTTCGACGGCGACGGTGGAGAGCCGTTCGTCCCATAGCCCGATGGCGGCCTCGGTGAGTTTTGCCAGGTTGCGCGCGAAGGCGCGGGTCGATTGCGCGCGGGGACCTTCGCTGCCGTCCATGTTGATCGGAAGCCCGAGCACGAAGCCGCACGCGCCGCGCTCGCCGGCGATCGCAAGCAGGCGCGCGGCGTCCGCGGTGAACGTCTTGCGCTTGATGGTCTCGACGCCGGTTGCGAGACGCCGGTCGGGATCGGACACGGCGACGCCGATGGTTTTGGTGCCGAGATCAAGACCGACCAGCGCCCCCCGGGGCGGCCAGTGCGCGACGGCTTCGATCAATGGGACGACGGGAGCGGGCATGGCTCCGCATATCACGCGCCCGATGCGCGTGGCAAAGCAGCGCATGGATAGCCCCGGAGCGCGCCGGTGTGCTAAGGCGGGCCCGATGTTTGGCGGCTTTCGCCGCCAGGTTCCAGACGCAAGTGAGCATCGCCATGTGGCCCGACCGCCGACTTCTCGACCTCTTCAAGATCGATCTTCCCATCGTTCAGGCGCCGATGGCCGGCGCCATGGATCAGGAACTGGCGTTCGCGGCCGCGAAGGCCGGCGCGCTCGGCTCGCTGCCGTGCGCCATGCTGTCGGCGGACAAGGCGCGCGATCAGGTCAATATCTTCCGCCAGCAGGTCTCAGCGCCGGTCTCGATGAACTTCTTCGCGCACACGCCGGTCGCGCTCGATCCCGCGCGGGAGGCGGCGTGGCGCACCCGGCTGGCGCCCTATTATAAGGAGCAGGGGCTCGATCCGGCGATGCCGCTGCCGAGCGCCGCCCGCGCGCCCTTCGACGTCGCGATGTGCGAGGTGGTCGAAACCCTGAAACCGGAGATCGTCAGCTTCCATTTCGGCCTGCCGGAAGAAAAACTGCTGGCGCGGGTCAAGTCGGCGGGCTGCGTCGTCATCGCGTCCGCGACCATCGTGAAGGAAGCGGTGTGGCTGGAGGAGCGCGGCGTCGACGCCATCATCGCCCAGGGCGCGGAGGCGGGCGGCCATCGCAGCATGTTCCTCACCGACGACATCGCCACCCAGCCCGGCACGTTTGCGCTGGTGCCGCAGATGGTGGACGCGGTGCGGGTGCCTGTCATCGCGGCGGGCGGCATCGCAGACGGGCGCGGCATCGCGGCGGCCTTCGCGCTCGGCGCGGCCGGCGTGCAGATCGGCACCGCCTACCTGCGCTGCCCGGAATCCCGCGTCAGCCCGATCATCCGGCAGAATCTGGCGCAGGCGCAGGACGGCATGACCGCCATCACCAATGTCATGACGGGGCGGGCGGCGCGCGGCATCGTCAACCGGGCGATGCGCGAACTCGGGCCGGTCACCGCCGACACGCCCGGATTCCCGCATGCCTCGGCGGCGTTCGGCCCGCTGAAGGCGGCCGCGGAAAAGACCGGCCGCGCCGACTTCACCAATCTGTGGGCGGGGCAGGCGGTTGCGCTGACCCACGAGATGCCCGCGACCGAGCTGACGCAGGCGCTGGCAGGGGCGGCGCTGAGCCGGTTGAGCCAGATGGCCCGCTGACGCGCGGTTGCGGCGCGAAAGCCGGGTCTGCTATACGGCGTCATGTCTGTGAGGCGACAATGCCTTACAACAGGCGCCTGCGAGGCCATATAAATGTCTGTCGATGCCGCTACCGTCCGCCGCATTGCGCATCTCGCGCGCATTGCCGTCGATGACGCCGAGGTTCACCATCTGCAGGGCGAATTGAATGCGATCCTCGCGTTCGTCGAGCAACTGTCGGAAGTGGACGTCGCGGGCGTCGAGCCGATGACGTCGGTGACGCCGATGGCGATGAAGAAGCGCGCGGACGTGGTCGACGACGGCGAGATCGCCGACGAGGTCATCGCCAACGCGCCGGTGGCGCAGGACCACTTCTTCGTGGTGCCGAAGGTCGTCGAGTAACAGCGGAGTCCGCCATGTGCCTGCTCTGTGACGATGAACGCGCCTACAAGGCCTATATGGACTACCTCGACGCCATGGAGCGCCAGGGCAAGGCCGCCGATCCCGACAAGGCCATCGATGCCATCCTCGACGGGCTCGAGGCCGCCGACAGGGCGCGCGCCGACGATCCCAAAGCCGACAAAACCCTGTCTCCGTTTTTCTGCAGCCCGGTTAATAAATGACGGATCTGACTTCGCTCACGCTCGCCGAGGCCCGCGACGGCCTCGCGGCAAAATCCTTCACGTCGCTCGAACTGACCGACGCCCATCTCGCGGCGATGGAGCAGGCGCGCGCGCTCAACGCCTATGTGCTGGAGACGCCGGAGCGCGCAAGGGACATGGCGCGTGCGGCCGATGCGCGGCTCGCGAAAGGCGGGGGCGGCGCGCTTAACGGCCTGCCGCTCGGCATCAAGGATCTGTTCGCGACGGACGGCGTGCGCACCACCGCGTGTTCGAAGATCCTCGGCGACTTCAAGCCGCCTTACGAATCCACCGTGACGTCGCAACTCTGGCGCGAGGGCGCCGTCATGCTCGGCAAGCTCAACAACGACGAATTCGCGATGGGTTCGTCGAACGAGACATCGTGCTTCGGTCCTGTGGTGAACCCGTGGCGGCGCGCTGGCTCAAACGCGAAGCTCGTGCCCGGCGGCTCGTCCGGCGGCTCGGCCTCGGCGGTGGCGGCGAACCTGTGCCTTGGCGCAACGGCAACCGACACCGGCGGCTCGATCCGCCAGCCCGCGGCGTTCACCGGCACGGTCGGCATCAAGCCGACCTACGGCCGCTGCTCGCGCTGGGGCATCGTGGCGTTCGCGTCGTCGCTCGACCAGGCCGGACCGATCGCGCGCACGGTGCGCGATGCGGCGATCCTGATGCGCGCGATGGCGGGTCACGACCCGAAGGACACCACCTCGGCCGATCGGCCGGTGCCGGATTACGAGGCCGCGGTCGGCAAGTCCGTGAAGGGCATGCGGATCGGCATTCCCAAAGAGTATCGCCTCGACGGCATGTCCGGCGAGATCGAGAAACTGTGGACCCAGGGTGCCGACTGGCTCAAGGCGGCGGGCGCCGAGCTGGTCGAGGTGTCGCTGCCGCACACCAAATACGCGCTGCCGGCGTATTATATCGTCGCGCCGGCGGAAGCCTCGTCCAACCTCGCGCGCTACGACGGCGTGCGTTACGGCGCGCGGGTCGAGGGGCGCAACATCGTCGAGATGTACGAGAACACCCGTGCCGCCGGTTTCGGCCCCGAGGTGAAGCGCCGCATCATGATCGGCACTTACGTTTTGTCGGCGGGCTATTACGACGCGTATTACTTGCGCGCGCAAAAAGTGCGCACGCTGATCAAGAAGGATTTCGAGGACGTGTTCGCGCAGGGCGTGCACGCGATCCTGACGCCGGCGACGCCGTCGGCGGCGTTCGGCATCGGCGAGAAGACCGGCGCCGATCCGATCGAGATGTACCTCAACGACATCTTCACGGTGACCGTGAACATGGCGGGCCTGCCGGGGATCGCGGTGCCCGCGGGCAGGGACGCCCAAGGATTGCCGCTCGGTCTGCAACTGATCGGCCGTCCGTTCGACGAGGAGACGCTGGTGTCGCTGGGCGAGGCGATCGAGCAGGCCGCGGGCCGCTTCACGCCGGAACGGTGGTGGTGAACGTCGCGGCCTTCAAGGCCAGTCTGACGGATGCGGCCCCGCCGCAGGACGTTTCAGCGCCGCTCGCGGCCTTGTGGTGGGCGGCGAAGGGCGATTGGGACAAGGCGCATGGGATCGCGCAGGACGATTCCGGCGCGGACGCATCCTGGGTTCATGCCTATCTGCATCGCGTCGAGGGCGATCCCGGCAATGCCGCTTACTGGTATCGCCGCGCCGGCCAGCCGGTGGCGACGGGGACCCTGGAAGCGGAATGGGAGAAGATTGTCGCAGCGCTGGCGGGGTGAATTGGAACAGTTAGCTTCGTCATGGCCGGACTTGGTCCGGCCATCCACGTCGTGCTTGTTATAAAAAAGAAAGACCTGGATCACCGGGACAGGCCCGGTGATGACGATCGTTTCGGAGCAACCACCTGTATGGCAACTGGGCGTTTGAGTGCCGGCGAGACAGCCCGCCGCCATGCCTTCACCATGATATCGTTGCGAATGATGGCCGGACCGGGTTTGATGGGTCCATGAACCGCTGGCGGAAGATCATCCGCCGGCGGCCGATCCGGTTGTCTGTAGAATCCATGCGTTCAGCCATTGCCATCGTCGGACTGTGTGCGCTGCTGCTCGGCTGCGCGTCGATCCACAACACGCCCGTCAACGAACCGGCGTATGGCAGCGTCGTCGGCCAGCTTCCTCTCGGTTTCAAGGACGTCGCCGACGAAGACGACATGCTGGTCGGCCTGGCGTTCTCCGGCGGCGGCACGCGGGCTGCGGCGTTCTCGTTCGGCGCGCTGTCGCAATTCGCCGAGATACCGGTGCCGCGCGCGCAGGACAAACTGCTCGACCGGCTCGATTTCATCTCGGGCGTCTCCGGCGGCTCGGTGACGGCAGCTTATTACGGGCTCAGGAAGCGCGCGGCGCTGTCCGATTTCCGCGAACGCTTCCTGTTGCAGAACGCGGAAGAGGGACTCGAGACCACGCTGTCGCTGGCGACCATGGGGCGCGCGCTCGGCGGCGGCATCAACGATCAGCAGGGCTTCACCACCTGGCTGGACAAGCATCTGTTCCATGGCGCGACCTACGGCCAGTTGCGCGCGGCCGGGCCGCCGCGGGTCTGGATCAATGCGTCCGACATCTACAATCGCGTGCCGTTCGTCTTTGGCGCGACCGCCTTCACCGCGATCTGCAGCGACCTGGCCAAATTCCCGCTGTCGACCGCGGTGGCGGCATCGGCCGCCGTGCCGGTGGCGTTCGCGCCGATCGTGGTGAAGGCCTATCCGGACACCTGCACCGATCCGCTGCCGCAGTGGATTACCCGCGCCGCCGCCAACCGCAACGCTTCGCCCATGCTGCGTTCGTTCGCGAAAGCGATCGTCCGCTATCGCGAGGGCAAGGTGCCGTACATCAAGCTGCTCGACGGCGGCCTCGTGGACAATTACGGCCTGTCCGGTTTCACGATCGCGCGCGAGTCCTCGGACACGCCGTATGGGCCGCTGACGCCGGAGCAGGCGGTGAAGTTGCGGCGCTCGCTGTTCCTCGTGGTTGACGCCAAGGCGGGCGTGTCGGGCAATTGGGTTCAGACGGTGGACGGCCCGAACGGCGTCGACCTCGTCAAGGCGGCGATCGACACCACCATCGATGCCAGCGTCGGCGCCAGTTATACCGCCTTTGAGCGGACGATGTCGGACTGGCAGAACGCGCTGGTGCGCTGGCGCTGCGGGCTGTCCGCGGCGGAGCGCACCCGCTATGGCGCGCCCGCGCGCTGGAACTGCCGCGACCTCAAATTCTTCGTGGGACGGGTCGGCTTCGATCAGCTCGATCCGGCGCGCGCGGCCGAGCTCGGCAATGTGCCGACGCGCTTCCACCTGCCGCCGCAGCAAGTCGATGAGGTGATCGCCGCAGGGCGTGATGCCGTGCGGATCAATCCCACCCTGAAGTCGTTCCTCGGCAGCTTATGAGAGAGCTGGCCAACCCGACAGGATGGGCTGCCTTGACAGTTTAACTTAACTTACTTAAGTTAAATAAATACGGAGGCGGCTATGACGAAATACGCATCTTTGGGCGCTTATCTACGCCGACAATCCGCCAATCGCATCCCTATGACCTTCGCCGAAATTGAAAAAATTGTCGGAGGCAAGCTTCCTGCGTCGCAGCGCTATCCGGCGTGGTGGAGTAACAATCCAATGAACAACACGATGACGCGGGTCTGGCTGGATGCCGGCTTTGAAACAGAACAGGTCGATGTCACCGGACGCAAACTGGTGTTTCGGCGGGTCGCAAGTGGTGCCGGAACCGCCACCGTCGAGCGCGCCGCCAAAGAGGGCGGTGTCGGCGAACATCCGCTGTTCGCCCGGATCCGCGGAACGGTCCACATTCCCGATGGCGTCGACCTGACAAGCCCTGCCGATCCTGATTGGGGTGACTTGGATTACGGTAGCTCTATGAATAAAGAACAGGCGTGACGTGTCATCATTGCTGGTTGATACCTGCGCGTTGATCTTCCTGACGTTGGGCGAAGAGCAGTCCCGTAAAGCCAAGGGTGTCATCCAACAGGCTTATGAATCAGGCGAAGCCGTTTTTGTTTCGCCGATGTCGGCCTGGGAGATTGGCTTGCTTGTCTCACGCGGCCGGCTGAATCTTTCATTGTCGCCGAAGCGGTGGTTCGATGCGATTACAGAGAAACCGGGTTTCACGCTGGCCGAGCTGTCTCCGGAAATCCTGATTGCATCTTCGTTCCTTCCGGATTGTCCGCTGCGCGATCCGGCTGACCGCATCATTGCGGCCACGGCGCGAGAGTTCGGTTTTACGTTGCTGACTCGCGACAAGCAGCTATTGGCATACGCGGACAAAGGGCATATCCGCGCGTTGCCGTGTTAGAGTGGTCCCCATGAACGCACCCGTCAAACCATCGAAACTCATCAAGGGCGCCACCGGCGATTGGGAAATCGTGGTCGGCATGGAGATCCATGCGCAGGTCAATTCCCAGGCCAAGCTGTTCTCCGGCGCATCGACCGCCTTCGGCGGCGAGCCCAACAGCCATGTCTCGCTGGTGGATGCGGCGATGCCGGGCATGCTGCCGGTCATCAACGAGGAGTGCGTCCGTCAGGCGGTGCGCACCGGGCTCGGGCTCAACGCGCGGATCAACCTGCGCTCGGTGTTCGACCGCAAGAACTATTTCTATCCGGACCTGCCGCAGGGCTACCAGATCAGCCAGTACAAGTCGCCGATCGTGGGCGAGGGCGAGGTGACGGTGGATGCCGCCGACGGCGAAACCTTCACCGTCGGGATCGAGCGCCTTCACCTCGAGCAGGACGCCGGCAAGTCGGTGCACGACCAGAACCCGTCGATGTCGCTGGTCGACCTCAACCGCTCCGGCGTCGCGCTGATGGAGATCGTCTCCAAGCCCGACATCCGCTCGTCCGAGCAGGCGAAAGCCTATGTCGCCAAGCTGCGCTCGATCCTGCGCTATCTCGGCACCTGCGACGGCGACATGGAGAAGGGCAACCTGCGCGCCGACGTCAACGTGTCGGTGCGCCGTCCCGGCGAGCCCTTCGGCACCCGCTGCGAGATCAAGAACGTCAACTCGATCCGCTTCATCGGCCAGGCCGTCGATTACGAGGCGCGGCGCCAGATCGAGATCATCGAGGACGGCGGCAGCATCGACCAGGAAACCCGCCTGTTCGACCCGAACAGGGGCGAGACGCGCTCGATGCGCTCCAAGGAAGAGGCGCATGACTACCGCTACTTCCCGGATCCCGACCTGCTGCCGCTCGAATTCACGCAGGCCTTCGTCGATGACCTGAAGGCGTCGCTGCCGGAATTGCCGGATGCCAAGAAGGCGCGTTTCGTCGGCGACCTCGGCCTGACGCCCTATGACGCCGGCGTGCTGGTCGCCGAGCACGAGAGCGCAAACTTCTATGAAGCGGTGCTGGCCGGGCTCGCCAACAAGAACCGCGACGGCAAGCTGGCGGCGAACTGGGTCATCAACGAACTGTTCGGCCGGCTCAACAAGGAAGGCCGCGACATTGCGGCCTCGCCGGTGTCGGCGGCGCAACTCGGCGCCGTCGTCGACCTGATCGGCGAGGGCACCATCTCCGGCAAGATCGCCAAGGATCTGTTCGAGATCGTCTGGACCGAAGGCGGCGATCCGCGACAGCTTGTCGAGACGCGCGGCATGAAGCAGGTCACCGACATGGGCGCGATCGAGAAAGCCGTCGACGACATCGTCGCCGCCAATCCCGACAAGGTCGCTCAGGCGCGCGCCAAGCCGCAGATGATCGGCTGGTTCGTCGGTCAGGTGATGAAGGCGTCCGGCGGCAAGGCCAATCCGCAAGCCGTGAACGATCTGCTCAAGGCGAAGCTCGGCCTCTGACATCGTCCGCGACGCGTGACGAACGCGTCGCCGTTTCGATCGGTTGCATCGCCGGGGACGACGGCGAGCACGTCGACGATCCGAATCGCCTGCCGCCGCCTTGTTCGAAAAACGCGTTCAATTGCGCGGCGCGCGGCAGTCGGGCCGACTTATCCAGAAAATATTTTTGTTGCCAAAAAACGCGACTCAGAGTCCGCGCGCGCCGACTCCGACGCGCGACGGCGACTCAGCGACCGGCCGCGCAACGCATCGCCGATGTTTTTCGGAATCGAGAATAAGCTTGCGGCACAGGGATTTCCTGCAATCTTGACAAATGGCAATGCAGATTTTCCGCGCGTTTGTCGCATCGTGCGATCGCGGCTTCGATGTGTCGTTGCTGATTGCGTCGCGTGTGTTGCGACAACCACGCGTCAATACTTCCTTAAGCGGGACGCTGTTTTTTTCAATGTGTTGGTGTATTCGGAATGAAGTGCATTTCGATTCCCGAGTGCACGCAGCGACTAGGCCATCTCACGAACTCAGGAGGGCAACATGGCTAAGAAGGCAAAGAAGGCGAAGGCGAAAGCCAAGAAGGCGAAGAGCGCAGTGAAGAAGACTGCGAAGAAGACCCGCAAGGTCGCGAAGAAGAAGAAGTAACTTCGCTTCGACTGAAAATGCCGGCGGCTTGTCGCCGGCGACGTCACAAGAGCTGTCCGGACGGTTTGCTTCTCGAAGCGACTCTTCAGTGAAGGCTCTGGTCGACGAAAGAGGGTGTCGGCGAGACATCAGGTCAAACGGTCGGATCGTCCGGTTCGCGGTTCTCGCGGCAGCCGGTCCGGCAGAAGAGCGCGGCGGGGCCTCCCGCCGTCGATCTTCGTTCGGTGCGGACTTCGATCCGCAATGTCACCCGCGCTTCGGCCGGGATGAGAGTTGATCCTGACGTGTTCGCCGACGCCCTCGTCCTGCACCGGCACAGGACAGGCCGGCTTTCCCCCTTTAGACATCATCCGTTATTTTCGAGACGGTCGCCGCTGCGCAGCCCGCGGGCGCTTCGCGCGCACCGACATCTCGCTTGTATCTCGGCTGGATCCGGTCCCGGGCGTGAAAATCCTCGCCGGCGGACTTCGGGCGATGGTTATCGCTTTGCCAAACCCGAGGGTAAACGAAATTCCGGAAATTGCCGGAAAGCCCTGCGGCACAGGGACTTTTGCGATTCGCCGAGAGCGAGGCGCGCGCCGCGTTCACGTTCGATTCATCGCAACGCTTAAACTGCTCTTCAAATCTTACAGGCCATTGTGCGTCTCGCCAGCGAGGGGCTGGGCAACACGCCGCAAGGCGGTTGCAAAAGGCGATTGAACGACACGCCGGCCAACGGCGGTTGGGGATGAACAGGGTATCGAAAGTGGACGGGAGCCGCGCGCGGAGCAGGGCGGCTAAAAAAGAAAAGGGAACGGGCAGATGTTTCAGGGGCAAATCAATCTTGATACGGCGATGCCGGTGGACGCGACCGCGCTTGCGGACGTGCTGTTCGAGCGCGGCCTGTATTGGGCGAGCGGCCGCGCCGGCCTGGTCGATCTCGTCGCCGCGCACAAATGGTTCAATCTGGCGGCGCTCAAGGGCCGCTCCGACGCGATCGCGATGCGCCGCGAGGTGGCGGAAATGATGTCCGAGACCGAGATCGCGGCGGCGCAACGCGACGCGCGGGCCTGGATCACCCTGCACTGAGGCCGGTCGGGCGGCGCCCGTCGCGAATGTCAAATCCACTCCGCCGGCTTCGGCTCGGCGTCGCGACGGTGGCGGGCGCTCAACTGGTGCCGAGCAGCACGACGCCGAGCGCCAGCACCGCGCAGCCGATCAGCCGGCCGCGGCCGACATCCTCGCGCAGCACCAGCATGCCGAGCAGGGCGCCGACCATCATCGACATTTCGCGGGCGGGCGCGACCACGCTCACGGGCGCGCCCATGTTCAAGGCGGTCAGGACCAGGATGTAGGCGAGCGGCGAGAGCACGCCGACCGCGATCGCGAGATGCCAGTGTCCTGACATCCGTGTTCGCATATGATCGAGGTTCCGCAACATCACAGGCGCCAGCAGGACGAAGCGCGCCAGGTTCGAGCACCAGTCGAGAACGACGGGATGCACGCCGAGGTCCTTGACCACATACGCATCAACGACCGTGTAGGACGCGATCAGCGCGCCCGTCGCCGTGCCCCAGCGAAGGCCGGCTTGCCCGCCGGGCCGCCGCAAGACCGCGAGATTGCCCTGGGTCGAAATCAGTCCGATGCCGAACACGACGGCGAGCAGCCCGGCGACGCCTTGCACGGACGGCGTCTCGCCGAACAGCAGGAACGCGCCCACGGACGAGAGCAGCGGGCCGGTGCCGCGCGCGGTCGGATAGACCACGGAGAGATCGGCGACCTGATAGCCGCGCTGCAGGCACAGGCTGTAGGCGAGGTGGATCAATCCGCTGAGCGCCATGCCGATGACCGCCGGCCATGTCCACGTCATGTCGCCGCGCCAGAGCAGCCACATCACCCACGGCGCGTAGGCGACGCAGCAGGCGAGGTTGTAGGTGAAGACAAAGGCGGCCCCGGCATCCGCCGCGCGCTTCGACAGCAGATTCCAGAAAGCGTGGATGAAGGCCGCGGCGACAACGAGGGCGAACGGCACAAACGACATGAGACCTCCATGCCCGTTCGGGCTGTAGTGGGTCTCGACGTCTCCGCCTCTGGGCTTTTGTCCCTCGGGTGCCGCCGCGGCGTTGGCCGCGGTGTCCGCAACGCTTGGACCAGCGGTGACGGCTCGATCGTCACCCGGAACCCTAGTTGCCACTCAGTCGATGCTTGGGGTCTTAACCTGTGTCCGGGATGCCGCGCAAGATGGGAGGGCGTCTACAGGCGCGGCGGATCAAGGCTCGACAGCTCAAAGCCGGTCCGCATCGTGACTGAAAAGGGGCCTCAAGGTTTTTGCCAGCAGTTGCGATGATGCGAGCCGCAGACCGATATCGCGCAAGGCGAGATGGAATCGGGTGTTCGGCATGAACAGTGCAGCGGCTTTGTGCGCCGACTTCTGCGCCTTCGCCACGAACGGTCTGATGCGGGATTCATAGCAGGCGAGGGCGCGGGCGCAGTCGTTCGGCATATCGGCGAGCGCATCGGCAAGCACGAGACCGCCGGCCATGGCGAGCGAAGCGCCTCCTCCGGCAATGAGGGACACTGCAAAACCGGCGTCACCCAGCAAGACGGCGCGGCCGCGGGCCCATCGTGGAGCGACGATCTGCGCGACGTCGTCGAAATAGACGCTGTTCGCATCCGGGATGCTGTCGAGCAGGCGCTCGACATGCCATCCGGCTCCATGAAAGGCATGTCGCAATTCCTCTTCGACGCTCTCAAACCGACGCCGCTGTCCGGTGCGGAAGATGAAGAACGCGACGAGTTGACCATCCCTGAGCGTGGCAATGGCCGCGCCGCGGCCCACTTGCGTCATCGAATGCGTTTCGTCGGGACCGATATCCGGAAAGCCGGAACTGTCGAGCACGAATGCCGCCACTCGCGCACCCAGGAAGCGGACAAATTCCTCCTCCCGGCCGAAGCAGAGCGAACGTGTGCGCGAATGAAGACCGTCCGCGCCGACGACGAGATCGGCGTCCAGCATCGTGCCGTCCGTCAAGGTGGCCGTGATCCCCGCGGTGCTGGTGGCGATCGCGTCGATTGAAGAGTTGAAATGAATTTCAGCCCGGTCGCGGACCTTGTCGTGAAGAATGCGCTCGATGTCGCCGCGCATGAGGCTGAGCTGGCGATTTCCAACGAGAGTGGCGAGGGCGTTGCCCTTGAGGCGCCAGCGTTCGGTTCCGTCGGGACCGACATAGACGATCTGCCGCGGAGCGTATTGGGCCAGGCGCAACTCCTCGGCAATGCCCATGCGCTCGGCGGCATCGTAGCCGGGATCGACCAGCCCCAGCATATAGCCGCCGGCCCGGAGTGTTGGCGACCGTTCGATCAGGATGGGCGTCAGGCCGCGTTGGACGAGTCTCAGGGCGAGCGAGAGTCCTGCGATGCCTGCGCCGGAAATCAGGATGCGCATAACGACGCTTCAATACGCCTCGGATCGGGCGTTCTGGTGGCGAGTGCCGCGGGTGGCGGAACTTGAGGGCGGCCCGCGAGCGGGGGATCGGAGAACGACGTTTACGCTATGGCTCTCCAAAATTGATGCCGAGCGAATGGTTACGCCGCTTCGGGTTGGGAAGACAGCGGTAGATGCTGTTGGTCCTGCTTTACGGGTATAAGCGGATCGCGCCTAAACGCCGATGTCATGACGGGGAGTTGTTCCAGGATGGCCGTCACCAGGATCGTTGCCAATCTCACCGCGCCGGACCCGATCGCGCTGGCGAAGTTTTATCAGGGGGTTTTCGGGCTCGACCTGCCCTTTGACATGGGCTGGATCGCCTTCTTGAGTAGAGACACGACTCAGAAAATCGAATTGCACACCGCCTCTGAAGGAGGCTCTGGCACGGAGCTGCCTGTCATTTCCATCGGCGTGGACGATCTCGACGCCACCGAGACTGCCGTTCGCGCCGCCGGGGCGGAGGTGGTTTACGGCCCGGTCAAGGAAAGCTGGGGACTTCGCCGATTCTTTTTCCGCGACCCGGCGGGAAATCTCGTGAATGTTGTCGACAGCTAAGGCCGTTACCCAGACGACATCTCGCGTTGGGCAGTTCTCAGTGCCGCTTGGTGCGATGCGTCGATGGCGACAACATCGCGCCATGGAGGACAATCGGCGGTGTTTGGCGGGCCACGACCGACGATGATGAGCACTACGTCTACGCCATAGCCCTATGATCCGCGGGACCTAGAGAGCGTGATTGCCAACCCCAATTGAACTGCGACACCGTGCAGTCTCTTGTCCTTCGTCCACAGTTTTGCGCCTGCCGTTAATGTCACCGCGGCGAGCAGATGAGCGTCGACATATCCGATCCCCCGCCCGGATAACGCGTGATGCTCGATAAAATGAAGGACCTCCGCGTCAGTCGCGACATTGGCGTGAGGGAGGTCCGCCAGAGCCTTCAATACGACTTCGCGCTGACGCAAGTTGCCTAAAGCAAGTTCGCCGATGACAAACGGGTGCGCCAGAACCATCCCCCCGTCGAGCAGTGTGGCGAGCGCTTCGTCGCCCGCCCGCAGATGGTCGACCCAGACGGACGTATCGGCAAGGATCACGCCGCGCTGAGCCGTCGCCGCGGCGGCGCCTTCAGACCAGGCTCGCTCCCGCCCAGACGCGCCAAGCGCCGCGCGCTCTCGCGCTCGATGAGGGCCTTGAGCGCCTCACGGACCAAGCTCGACTTTTCCTTCAAGCCAGTGAACGCTTCGGCCTTGGCAACGAGTTCATCGTCCAAGGCAAGGGTTGTACGCATCTGCCGATTTCCTCCAATCGGAGGCACAAAACTATCATCAAGTGATGCCATATTCAATGCCGACCCGATGCGAGCCGACCGGAGGGACGGAGGATAACAGCGCACACTACCGGATAGGTGTGGCGGAGCCGGAGGGATTCGAACCCTCGATAGGGCTTTACAACCCTATAACGGTTTAGCAAACCGCCGCCTTCAGCCACTCGGCCACAGCTCCGTTGGCGTCCGATATGCCCGACGCGCACGCGAGCCGCAAGCGCTGGATGACAGATATGTCGGCCGGCCCCGCGGGCTCTGTGCACAGACATGGTCGCACCGTCGCGGCCGTGGGGCTCAGAGACCGCTTGAAACGTCGTTCAGGCAACCCACTCGGCCGTTCCCCGGATGCTGCGCAGCGCCGAAAGCGCGTTCACGCGCGTCATCGGCCCGCCATGGCGGTGCGCTGCCGATTCCGGGGTCTTTGCGATGGTGACCGCAACGATCCGGGTCTGCGCAGCGTCATGACGTGCCGCAGCCCCCCGGACACCCCAAAAGCAAGCTTTCCAGGCAGTCTCTCTGACCGGCGATTGCCGGTCCGCCACGCCATTTTCCCATCCCGATGGCGGCCGGCGCGCGTGTTTCAGCGGCCGCTTTTGCCAGGGACAGGGCAGAGAATCACGGGCATCTCGATTCTCTCTAAATCCGGGTGCCGGTGCGGCGGTCGAAGTGGGGGCGAAAAGCGCCATCTTCTCGCCAAATTGGAACCGTCTGAGATTGTTTATATATAACAATATCTTACGACGCCGTCCCAATCACGGTTGCGTGTTGTTTGTGCAACACCCCGCCAAAAACGGCCAGACTCGTACCATTCTGAGGCGTTCCTTTGTTGCGTGTGCAGGACTGTTCGGTAACAGTGACGCAGCGACGGAGGGGGGCATCCCGAGGTCGTCCCGTTTTAGGTGGTTCGCTAAGTCCCTCGCGTTGAGCGGGAGTGTCCGAAAAGCGCGAACGGCTAGGCGGTTTAGTCAGGGACTCAGGGAACCTTTCTTCGGGTGTGCGCACCCAGCGGAACCGGAACCTTCCCTATAGAGCAACTTGGAGGTTTAAATGAAGATGATGAAGAGCCTTATCCTCGGCTCGGCGGCAGGTTTGATTGCCGCTGGCGGGGCGCAGGCGGCTGATCTTCCGGTCAAGGCCAAGGCGGTCGAGTACGTGAGGGTCTGTTCGCTGTATGGTGCCGGCTTCTACTATATCCCGGGCACCGATACCTGCATCAAGCTCGGCGGCTATCTGCGCGTCGACATGGCCGTCAACGAAAAC
>DASZVY010000047.1:0-18855 GCA_035546855.1 Nitrobacter sp.
ATAGACCTGCCAACGGAAGTTGAGGGTCCAGTTGAACGACGGCGAGTTGTTGTAGGCCAGCTTCGCGTTCGGCACGACTTCGCGGATGCGGTCGACCATCTCGGCGATCTGCGCGATGTTCGGCCGCTCGGTTTCGATCCACAAGAGATCGGCGCCGTTCTGCAGCGAGGTGATGCAGTCGAGCACAACGCGGTCCACGCCGGTGCCTGGGCGGAACTGGTAGAGATTGCTGGGCAGGCGCTTCGGGCGCATCATCTTGCCGTTCTGGTTGATGATCACGTCGCCGTTCTTCGCGTTCGCCGCCGTCACTTCCTCGCAGTCCAGGAAGCTGTTGTACTTGTCGCCGAGATCGCCCGGCTTGTGGCTGACGGCGATCTGCTGCGTCAGGCCCGCGCCAAGTGAATCCGTGCGGGTGACGACGATGCCGTCCTCGACGCCGAGTTCGAGGAAGGCGTGGCGGCAGGCGCGGATCTTCGCCAGGAAGACCTCGTGCGGCACCGTGACCTTGCCGTCCTGGTGGCCGCACTGCTTCTCGTCGGAGACCTGATTCTCGATCTGCAGCGCACAGGCGCCCGCTTCGATCATCTTCTTCGCGAGCAGATAGGTCGCCTCCGCGTTGCCGAAGCCGGCATCGATGTCGGCGATGACGGGGACAACGTGAGTCTGGAAGTTGTCGATCTTCTCGATCAGGTCGGCTTCCTTCGCCTTGTCGCCGGCCTTGCGGGCCGCATCGAGCGCGCGGAAGATGTCGTTGAGCTCGCGCGAGTCGGCCTGACGCAGGAAGGTGTAGAGTTCCTGGATCAGCGCCGGCACCGAGGTCTTCTCGTGCATGGACTGGTCGGGCAGCGGACCGAACTCGGAACGCAGCGCGGCGATCATCCAGCCCGACAGATACAGGTAGGTGCGGTCGGTGGTGCCAAAGTGCTTCTTCACCGAGATCAGCTTCTGCTGCGCGATGAAGCCGTGCCAGCAGCCGAGCGACTGGGTGTACTTGGTCGCGTCCTGATCGTAGCGCTCCATGTCGGCGCGCATCACCGCCGCGGTATAGCGGGCGATATCGAGGCCGGTCTTGAAGCGGTTCTGAAGGCGCATCCGGGCGACGGCCTCGGCGGTCACGCCGTTCCAGTTCTCCCTGGTCTTGAGCAGCGCGGCCGCGGCCTCGACCTCGCTCCGGTAGGAGCCGGCGCCGAGGAGGGTCTGATCGCTGATCCCACGTGGCTGGAAGTTCATCTGCGTGATCCTTTCTGACAAATCCACATTCGTGACATTGCGTTGCGAAACGTGGCATCACGTAAACGCGAAAACGCGAAATCCGTACAGATAGCTTGTTTCAAATGATGATGTCATGTAACATATATACATGTCATAGATGTTATTTTGTAAGTTTTGTCACAAATAGCTATGGGATACCGAGAAATGGCGACAGACTCCGGCAAAAAGCTCTTCGTCGGGCCGCGCTTCCGGCGCATCCGGCAGCAGCTCGGGTTGTCACAAACCCAGATGGCGGAGGGGCTCGGAATCTCTCCGAGCTACGTCAACCTGATCGAGCGCAACCAGCGGCCGGTGACCGCGCAGATCCTGCTCCGCCTCGCCGAGAACTACGACCTGGACTTGCGCGACCTCGCCACCGCCGACGAGGACCGCTTCTTCGCCGAACTCAACGAGGTGTTTTCCGATCCGCTGTTCCGCCAGATCGACATCCCGAAGCAGGAACTGCGCGATCTCGCCGAGCTCTGCCCCGGCGTCACCCATGCGCTGCAACGGCTGTACGCCGCCTATACCGAAGCGCGGCAGGGCGAGACCATGGCAGCGGCGCAGTTCGCCGACCGCGACGAAGGCGCGCGCTTCGAGGCCAACCCGATCGAGCGCGTCCGCGACCTGATCGAGGCCAATAGAAACTATTTTCCCGAGCTCGAGCAGGCCGCGGAGGCCGTGCGTGACGCCATCGATACGCCGGCGCAGGACCTGTTCGCCGCGCTTGGGACACGCCTGCGCGAGAAGCATTCCATCGTGACTCGCATCATGCCAGTCGATGTGATGCGCGAAACGTTGCGCCGATTCGACCGCCACCGCCGTCAGCTTCTGATTTCCGAACTTGTGGACGGGCCCGGCCGCGCCTTTCAGCTCGCGTTCCAGATCGGGCTCGCCGAGTGCGCACCCGCGTTCGAAGCGATCATCGCGCGCGCCGGCGCGCTCGACGATACGCCCCGACGCCTCTATCGCATCACGCTCGCCAATTATTTCGCGGGCGCCGTCTTGATGCCATATCAGGCATTTCACGGCGCGGCGGAGGCGCTCGGCTACGATCTCAACGTGCTGGCGCAACGCTTCAACACCGGCTTCGAGCAGGTGTGCCATCGCCTCACCACGCTGCAGCGGCCAAACGCGCGCGGCGTGCCGTTCTTCATGCTGCGCGTCGACAACGCCGGCAACGTCTCAAAACGGTTTTCATCGGGCACCTTCCCGTTCTCGAAATTCGGCGGCACCTGCCCGCTGTGGAACGTGCATTCGACTTTCGATACACCGGATCGTCTCTTGAAACAGGTGATCGAGCTGCCGGACGGCAGCCGCTATTTCTCGATCGCGCAGATGGCGCGTCGTCCGATCGCGCCGCATCCGCAACCCCAGCCGCGCTTCGCGATCGGCCTTGGCTGCGAAATCCGCCACGCGGCGAAACTGGTCTACGCGTCGGGCATGGATCTGGAGAAAGCCGAGGGCACGCCGATCGGCGTCAACTGCCGGCTATGCGAGCGCGAGAATTGCGCCCAGCGCGCCGAACCGCCGATCACCCGCACGCTGATCCTGGACGAGAACACCCGGCGCGTGACCAGTTTTGCGTTTTCAAATGCGAGAGAGGTGTGAAAACATTCGAGACCGACGACCTCATGCCCGCCCCGCGCTCCCGCTGAGCGTGCCGAGAAGCTCGTCCAGTTGTTTGAGTTGCTCGCCCCAACCGCTCGTGGCGCCTGAGGCCATCGCCTCGTCGAGGGCATCTTTCGACGGATAAAGCTCGTGAATGGTGACCAGTGTCGTGGCACCCTTGTCTTCGAAGGTCACCGTGGTGACAGCCCCGTTGTCACCGGCTTCGTCATTGGTCCAGACGATGCGCGAATGCGGCGTCACTTCGATGTACCGGCCGAAAAACGCCATGGGCTGTTCGGAGGACGGGTGGCCCATCACGAGACGGTACGTGCCGCCTGTGCGAATATCGGCTTCGTATGACACGAGGGATATTCCGAACGACTTGGGCACCCACCATCGCCGGAACAGCTCGGGGGTCGTCCATGCCGCGAACACGATGCGCGCCGGACCGTTGACAGTTCGCGTCACGACCAGCTCACGCTCGGACGCCCGTTCCACCGTCGTACGGTTCTTTCCGGAGGTGGCATCACTTTCTTTTTTTGCGCCCATCGGACTTTTCCTTTTGTTTCAGTTCCTCGACAACCTTGTCCAGCTCGTCGAAGCGTGAGGCCCAGAGCCGGCGGTAGCTCTCGATCCATGCCGCTTCTTCCTCAAGCCGGCGCGGGCCGAGCTTGCAGGTGCGCACGCGCCCGACCTTCTCAGTGGTGACGAGCCCCGCCTGCTCCAGCACGCCGACATGCTTCTTCATCCCCGTGAGGGTCATGTGGAATTTTTCAGCAAGCTCCGTAATCGAAGCGTCAGCGCGGCCGAGTTGCTCCAGCACGCCGCGGCGGGTGGCGTCCGAGAGCGCGGCGAACGAAGCGTCGAAGCGGGCCTGAGAATACTGAACCATATGGTTCAGTATGTACCGCGCGAATTGGCGATGCGCAAGAGGCCGAGCGTCCATGGCCCGCCGAATTCCACGAATTGAACAGCGCGGCAGGAATTATGGATTCCCTCGCGCCTCGATGCGCAATTGCGCATCGGGGAACGACGGCAACCGCACACCGCGCCTCCGCGCACTGACGGCCAGTCACCCCCTCCTTCTGCATCTCGTTTTGGAGCGGGGGAAAACTTGTGGCACATTGCGCCATCCATTCGTCCCTGCAGCCACATGCCGAAACCACCGCGATCCCCGCTCCGCGCCAATCCAGCCATCGACGGTCCCCTGAATCAGGCGGCCGCGGCGTTGCGCGCGGGGCGCGCCGAGGAGGCCGAGCGGCTTTCGATGTCCGTGCTCAAGGCCAACCGCGGTCATGCCGGCGCGGCGCTCGTTCTGGCGCAGGCGCTGGGGGCGCTGAACCGTCTTGCAGAGGCCGTTCCGGTATTGCAGCGGATCGCGCGCGCGAGCGGCGATCCGAAATTCGAAACGCTGCTGGCGTCCGCGCTCGCGGCCGATGGACGGACGGACGACGCGCTGGCCCAGTTGCGGCAGACTATCGCGCGGCGACCGCCGTTTCCGCCGGCGTTCGCCGAGTATGCCAGCCTGCTCGCCAAATCCGGCGATACCGCAAGAGCGATCGCCGTCCTGGAGGACGCGCTGACGCTCGCGCCGGGCGAAATTCCGCTGATGCTGCAACTGGCATCGCTGCATCAAGGCGTCCATGCGCGCGACAAGGCGCGTGCGCTGCTGCTGCAGGCGTTCAATGCCGCCCCCGGCCGCCCCGATCTCGCGGCGGCGCTGGCGCGCGCGCTGCTGCGCGACGGCGACTATGCGGCGGCGACCGATCTGCTGCGCCGCGCGCTCGGACTTCAGCCCGCCGACGCCATGACCCGCACCGACCTCGCCGTCGGCCTGTTCGAGATGGGCGACCGCGAGGCTGGCGAAGCCGCGCTTCGCCGCGCGCTGCAGGATCAGCCGGCATTGCTCGGACGCGTAACGCATGTGCTGGCGGGAACGCCGCATGGACGCTTCTTCCTGCGGCCGAGCGCGGCCGCGGCGTTTTTCAAACGCTCGTCCTGAACGGCTTACGCCCGAAACTTGCGGCGATAGTAGCCAGGTTCGCGCGTGATGGCCGTGACCAGCGCATCGACGCGCTGCTCGTCCTCGGCGCTAAACGGCGCGGTCTTCAGGCTCCAGTCCCCGCGCTTCACCGCAAAGCATTGCGCCACCGGCGTGCCCTTCGGCAGCACGCCGGAGAAATTCATGTCGTGCCAGTGCGCGGGAAAATGAATCCAGTTGTCGACGTAGCGGTCGCAATCGACAAGGCCGGTCAGGGTCGTGAACGGCAGATCGAGCCGGTTCAGCGGGTGGGTGAAGAGCATGGAGTATCCCTCCGGCGCCTCGATGGTCCACAAATTATGGAACTTGATCACGAAACGGTCTTCGCCGAACAGCGGTGAGCCGATCACCTGGCTGGCATCATGAAATCCGATCGGCGAACGCGGAAAGTTGACTCCGCCGCTCGGCGGCATCGCGTTGTCCCACACGAACTCGCCGTTCTCGACGCGAAGATCGCACATCAGCGGCATCAGGAATCCGTGCGTCATCGCGTCGATGAAGGGAGGACAGCGCTTCACCGTATCCTCGTCGCGTTGATTGATGCCGTTGAACGCCTGCGGAGGCATCTTCTTGATCCAGTCCGGCACGCCGAGATTTGCGGGCATCGGCGGCGGCAGGATGTCGAACAGCTCTGCGGGACACCGGAATGTCAGTTGGCGGGGCGCGTCGGCGGACATGGGCAGGCCTCTGAAAGATGTCATGTGCCATAGCAGGCGCGGCGCGGACGGTCGATGCCCGTCCTCACGCAGATGATGCTTGACCGGCGCCCGCCGCCCGTTCAGTACCCATGGAGCCTTCGAACAGAATGGAGCCGGCCATGCTGCGGCGAGTTGGGATGTATCTGCCTGGACTGGCCATGGTGGCGGCGATCACGTTCGCCTCTCCCGCCCATGCCCAGCGCGGGGCTTCCTGCCACAATGGCATGAGTTTTCCGCAGTTCCTCGCGAGTCTCGAGCAGGACGCGCAAAAGGCCGGCGTGTCGCGCCGCGCGATCGCGGAGGCCGCACCCTACATGGTCTACGATCAAGGCATCGTGAACCGCGACCGCGGCCAGCGCGTGTTCGGGCAACTGTTCACGCAGTTCGCCGGCCGCATGGCCTCGGAAGCGCGGCGGGTGCGCGGCCAGCAGCTCATCAAGCAGCACGCGCAGGCCTTTGCGCGCGCCGAAAGGCAATACGGGGTGCCGGCGCCTGTCATCACTGCGTTCTGGGCACTCGAAAGCGATTTCGGCGCCATCCAGGGCAACCTGCCGACGCTGCGCTCGCTGGTGTCGCTGGCCTATGACTGCCGCCGCGCCCAGATGTTTCACGACGAGACCATCGCGGCGCTGAAGATCATCGACCGCGGCGATCTCACGCCCGCCCAAATGATCGGCTCGTGGGCCGGCGAACTCGGCCAGACGCAATTTTTGCCGCGGCACTATTACGATTACGCCGTCGACTACGATGGCGACGGCCGCCGCGACCTGATCCATAGCGCCGCGGACGTGATCGGCTCGACCGCAAATTACATCGCCACCGGACTGAAATGGAAACGCGGCGAGCCGTGGCTGCAGGAGGTGCATGCGCCGCCGAACACGCCGTGGGACCAGGCCGACCTCACCATCAAGCATCCGCGCAGCCAATGGGCGGCGTGGGGCGTGACCTATCCCGACGGCAGGCCGCTGCCGAACGATGAGCTCCCGGCCTCGCTGCTGCTGCCGATGGGCCGTCACGGCCCGGCCTTCCTGGCCTACGAGAATTTCGGGGCCTATACCGAGTGGAACAACTCGCTGATCTATTCGACGACGGCGGCCTATCTTGCCACCCGCATCGCCGGAGCGCCGCCGATGAGGAAGCCCTCGGTACGGGTCGCGCAACTGTCATTCGGCGAAATCAAGCAGCTCCAGCAACTTCTGGTGCGCGCCGGTTTCGACGTCGGCAAGGTCGACGGCGTACTCGGTCAGCAGAGCCGCAGCGCGGTCAAGGCCATGCAGGTGAAATACGGCCTGCCGGCAGATTCATGGCCGACCGCGGAGTTGCTGGCGCGAATGGGCGGCCGCGCCGTGCCCACCGCCGGCGCGACTGAAGCGGCGGCGGAGCCTGCCGCACCGCGCCGCGCTATCTCGCGCGCGGCGCCACGTCCGGTTCTGCCGGGGCGCTGAAGGCGTCCGTCAAGGCCGGATTTATTCCGGCCATCCACGCCTTGGCTGAGACACAACAAGAAGGCCGTGGATGCCCCGGACCTTGCCCGGGCATGACGAGCTTGAGCCGCCGCGAATCCCGCGATCTTATTGGTCGATTTTTGAATTGGGCTCGCAAGGTGCGGCATTGGCGCGGCTTGCGACCGGGCAGCCGACTTTCGAAAATTTTGCGACCACGACCGCTTGCCTCTGGCCGTGACACGTCCCAATTGCATGCGGCAGCAGGTTTCTTCTTATCCACCGCTGCGCCTAAGACGATCGATCCTCAACGCCCCCTCAAAAGAGTATCCCATGTCATTTTACGAATCCGCCGCTCCCGCCTTCCTGCAGACGCTTGGCGCGCTGTCCGACAT
This sequence comes from Nitrobacter sp., assembly GCA_035546855.1. GTDB lineage: Bacteria > Pseudomonadota > Alphaproteobacteria > Rhizobiales > Xanthobacteraceae > Nitrobacter. Next base: position 7,439 of record DASZVY010000047.1, read on the forward strand.
TCTGAGAAAAGCCGAGGCGCATGCCGCTGCGCGGAAAATCGCACCGGAAACCCTTCTCACAGCGCGGCTCTATCCCGACATGCTGCCGCTGACCCGCCAGATCCAGCTCGCCTGCGATTTCGCCATGAAGACCTGCGCCCGGCTGACCGGCGCCGAAGTGCCCTCGATGCCCGACACCGAAACGACCTTCGATGAACTGCAGGCCCGTCTTGCGAAGGCGATCGATTATGTGAAGTCCTGCACGACGGCCAAATTCGAGGGCGCGGAGACCCGCGACGTGACGTTTCCGATGGGCCCGGACAAGACCATGACGCTCAAGGGGCAGCAGTATCTCAGCCACTTCGCGTTGCCGAATTTCTACTTCCATGCCGCGACCGCGCACGGCATTCTGCGCCATAACGGCGTCGAGATCGGCAAGCGCGATTTCATGGGCGCGAAATAAGGTGGTTCGGGAGGAGACGCGCTTGCACCGTCTCGAACCATGACGACGATAACAGCTCATCCTTCGAGACGCGGCGGAGACGGCCGTCAGGATGACAAAGGAGGCCACATGCCGCGCATCCCCTATCTCGAGATGAGCGAGGCCTCGCCCGAATACCGGGACATGCTGAAGGGGCGTCATGATCTGAACCTCTATCGCATGCTGCCGCACGCCACGACGATCGCGCCGGGCTTTTTGAAAATGGGCGGCGCGATTTTGCGCGAGAGTGCGCTCGATCCCCAGCTTCGCGAGATTGCCATTCTTCGCGTCGGCTTTCTCAGCAACGCGTCCTACGAGGTGCATCAGCACAAGCGCGTGGCGCGCAACGTCGGCCTCTCCGACGCCAAGATCTCAGCCCTGGAGCACGATCCCGCGAGCGCCGTATTCTCCACGCTGGAAAGGCTGGTCATTCGTTATACCGATGAGGTTGTCACCAACGTCAAGGCGTCGGATCAACTCTTCAATGAATTGCTGACGCAGCTCGACAACCGCCGCATGGCGGAACTGACGCTGACCATCGGTTTCTACATGGCGGTGAGCCGTTTCCTGGAGAATTTCGAAGTCGAGATCGAACCAAAGCCGCCAACGGATTCGAAGGTCAAGTATTCGGCAAGTTGATGAACATTGTCATTCCGGGGCGCGCGACGCGAGCCCGGAATCCATAACCCCTATGGCTGCTTTTGTCCGAAGCATTGGCTCAGGGACCATGGATTCCGGACAGCCGCGGAGCTTGTCATCGGGCCGCGCTTTGCGCGGACCCGTTGGCGGCTTCCGGAATGATACAAGCAGACACCAAAGAAAATAATGAAGAGGAGTTGCTCATGTCCGCCACGACCCACGTCGGCTTTGCTCTCGACCCCGCCGCCTCGGTGCATCCGGAAACGCTCGGCCAGGCCCCAAGCCATGGCCGTCTGAAGGGACGCCGCATCATCGTGGTCGGCGCGGGACAGCGCAAAGTGGTCGACGCGGAGCCGCCGATCGGCAACGGCCGTGCCATGTCGGTGCTGTTCGCGCGCGAAGGCGCGCAGGTCGCATGCCTCGACATCAACAAGGAAGCGGCCGATCATACGGTGGCGCAAATTGTGTCCGAAGGCGGCAGGGCCTTCGCCGATATCGTCGATGTCTCGGATGCGTCGGCCATCGCTCCCGCCGTGGACCGCTGCGCGAAGCAACTCGGCGGGCTCGACGGACTGGCGTTGAACGTCGGCATCTCGCACGGGTTGTCGCTGCCGAAGATGACGATCGAGGCGTGGGACAAGGACTACGCAGTCAACGTGCGCAGCCACATGCTGTTCGCGCAGAAATCGCTCGAGGTGATGGCCCCGGGCGGGGCCATTGTGCTGATGTCGTCGCTGGCGAGCCAGCGCGCAGGCGGCCGCAATCCGGCCTATGAATCCTCGAAGGCGGCGCAGATCGCACTCGGACGCGCCATCGCCCGCGCCGGCGAGGAAAAGGGCATCCGCTGCAACGTGATCGCGCCCGGTTTCATGGACACGCCGATGGGCCGCGATGCGAGCCGCCGCCGTGCCGACCGTGCCCTGACGGTGCCATTCGGCCGTCAAGGCACCGCTTGGGAGGTGGCTTATGCCGCGTTGTTCCTGATCTCGAATGAATCCTCCTACGTCAATGCTCACACGCTATTTCTCGACGGCGGACACCTTGGCGGCGTGGTGCGCGGCGCATAGCTGGATGGTTCGGCGGCGTCTTGCCGGATGCCACGGACCGATATACATGCGTCTGCATTGAAACTGCACGGGATGTCATCCATGGCCACGTCGAAACTGTTCGAGCCCTACAAACTTGGCTCCATTACCCTTTCCAATCGCGCTGTGATGGCGCCGTTGACGCGCAACCGCGCGCTCCCCGGCATGGTGCCTGGTCCGCTTGCGGTGGACTACTACGGGCAGCGGGCGTCGGCCGGACTTCTCATCACCGAAGCCAGCCAGGTCTCGCAGCAGGGCCAGGGTTATCAGGACACTCCCGGCATCTATTCCCGCGAACAGATCGTGGGCTGGAAGAACGTGACGGATCGCGTCCACGCGCGCGGCGGCCACATCTTCATTCAGCTCTGGCACGTCGGCCGCATCTCGCACACCTCGCTGCAGCCGCATGGCGGCGCGCCGGTCGCCCCCTCCGCGATCAAGGCCAAGACCAAGACATTCGTGAACGGCTCCCTCGCCGACGTCTCCGAGCCCCGCGCGCTGGAAGCTGACGAAATTCCGGGAATCATCGAGACGTTCAAGCATGCCGCCGCCAACGCGCTCGAAGCCGGCTTCGACGGCGTGGAGATTCACGGCGCCAATGGCTACCTGCTCGACCAGTTCGCCAAGGACGGCGCCAACAAGCGCACCGACGCCTATGGCGGAGGAATCGAGAACCGCGCGCGGCTGATGCTCGAGGTCGCGAAGGCGGTGGCCACGGTGGCCGGCGCCGAACGCACTGGCATCCGCATCTCGCCGGTGACGCCGGCCAACGACATCTCCGATTCCAATCCGCAGCCGCTGTTCGACTACATCGTCGACCAGCTCAACGCGCTGAAACTGACCTACATCCACGTCATCGAAGGCGCAACCGGCGGCCCCCGCGACAACGCGCCGTTCGACTACGCATCCCTGCGCAAGCGCTTCAAGCAAACCTACATGGCGAACAACGGCTACGACGTCGCGCTTGCCGAAAAGACGCTGGAGTCCGGCGCGGCCGACCTGATTGCGTTCGGCAAGCCGTTCATCTCCAATCCCGACCTGGTCGAGCGACTGAAGGCTGGCGCGCCGCTCAACGAGTGGGACAAGAGCACCTTCTATGGTGGTGGGGCCAAGGGCTACACGGACTACCCGACGCTCGACGGCAAGTCCCAGGCGGCGGAATAGCGATGGCCGTCAGCGCCGTGCGTGCGCGAATGATTGACGCCGATAAAAGCCGGGATCACCTCCCGGCTTTTCTTTGCCGCGATCAGCCGGCGTCTTCGGGTTCCTCGGGAACGCCGGACATGGCCTCGATGACCTCGATGCCACGGCTGTCGCAGATGTTTCGCAGCCCCGCCGGCAACGGCGCATCGGTGACGAAGGTCTGGATCTGGCTGAGATGCGCGATGCGGACCGGCGCGCTGCGCCGCAATTTGGTGCTGTCGGCCACCAGCATCACGCTGCGGGCGTTGGCGATGATGGCCTGCGACACCTGCACCTCGCGGTAGTCGAAATCCAGCAACGCGCCCTCCTCGTCGATCGCCGACGCGCCGATGATGGCGTAATCCACCTTGAACTGGCCGATCAGGCCGATGGCGCTCGATCCGATCACCGCGCCGTCGGAGCGGCGGACATTGCCGCCGGCCACGATCACCTCGATGCGCGGATGCCGGTAAAGCTGCATCGCGACGTTCAGATTGTTGGTGATGACGAGCAAGTCCTCATGGGAATTGAGCGCGCTGGCGACCTCTTCGGTTGTGGTGCCGATGTTGATGAAGAGCGAGCAGCCATTGGGGATCTGCGCCGCAGCGGCCATGCCGATCGCCTTCTTGCCATCCGCCGCGACGAAACGGCGGGCCTCATAAGCGAGATTTTCCACGCCCGAAGCGATAATCGCGCCGCCGTGAATACGCGTGAGCGACCGTTGATCGCAAAGGTCGTTCAGGTCCTTGCGGATGGTCTGGGCCGACACCTCGAAGCGCTTGGCAAGGTCGTCCACCATCACCCGGCCAAAAGCGCGGGCGATATTCAGGATTTCAGATTGACGTTGGGTCAGCCCCGCCACGACGGCTCCTCGGATCGCAGGAACCGTCATGGTGATGAGGTTCGCCCCTAGGGTCAACGCAGGATTTGCGCCCGTCCGCGCAACCACCCTGAAAATCGTGGGCTTGGTAAAGCCGCGGCCTGTCAGGCCGCCTGCGGGGCCCGCCGCTGCGCGAATTTCACCGCTTCGCGCTCGGCATCCCGCGGGTTACGGAACAGCCGGCCGTCGAGCGGGGTAAATTTGGGCGCTGCGGAAAAGAACCTGTAACCGGCGCGGTCGCGAACAACAATTCCAGCCGATTCGGAATCCACTTCGATGATGTAGGTATTCGACATTTTTCCGCGCCTTCAACCGGGAAGCCGCGCCGATAACCATCCAGTCACCAAAGCGTTCCAGGCATCGGCAAGGCAGAACGACGCAGCATGGTGTGCGTCCAAGCCCTTGCCCTCATGCGCCGCCATGACCTGCACGCCACCGCGGTGCCTCGCGGACGACGCGTCCGCAAGGCGCGGTTCCCCACGGGCCGCATGCCATCAAACGGGAACCTGGCCGCTGTTTTGCTGGACGAGCTGTGGATGTCCCTGGTCGTCGATGGCGACGTAGGTGAAGTTTCCGTCCGTGACGAGAATGGACTGGGTTTCCTTGCGGCGCATCACCCAGGCTTCCAAATGCACCGTAATCGAGGTCTTGCCGATACGCACCACATTGGCGTGAACGGAGACCAGATCGCCGACAAAAACCGGCTTGCGGAAGTTCATGGCTTCGATCGCCACCGTCACGGTGCGCGACTTCGCGGTCTTGGAGGCCAGAACGCCGCCGCCGATATCCATCTGGCTCAGCAGCCAGCCGCCGAAAATATCGCCGTTCTGATTGGTATCCGCCGGCATCGCCAACGTGCGGGTGCAGAGTTCGCCGAGCGGCGCGGCTTCGGTCATCGGCGGGGCGTGCACTTCGGTTGGATCGGTCATTGCGAAACCCTGTCGATTACGCCGGCGAGCCCGGTCGTCACCCTCATGTGAAATCGGCCCAGCCGGGATCGGGCGCGAAGCGGCTGCCGAATTTCTGCGCCAGCGCACGCAACGCGGCTTCGACATTGTCCGGCCCGCGGGCGCGCGCATAGTTCAGCGGGCCGCCGCGGAACGGCGCATAGCCTGTGCCGAAGATCATCGCGCCATCCACGAGGTCGGCATTGTCGACGATGCCTTCGCGCAGACAAGCGACGCACACATTCGACATCGGCAGGATGAGGCGATCGATCATTTCCGGAGTCGGCCGCGCGTCGCCCGCGCCGGCCTCCTTCTGAGGCTTGCCGTCTTTCCAGACATAGAAGCCCCTGCCGGTCTTGCGGCCGAGCTCGCCCTTGGCGACCTTGTCGCGCAGCCACGCCGGCGTCGGCGGCAGCAGGTCGCCGAATTTCGACCGCAGCATGTCGCCGACCGCAAGACAGATATCGAGCCCGACCTGATCGGCGAGTTCGATCGGCCCCATCGGCATGCCAAATTGCTTCGCCGCCGCGTCGATCACGGTCTTGTCGACCTTCTCGTCGAGCAGCATCATCGCTTCGAGCATGTACGGTGTCAGCGCGCGGTTGACCAGGAAACCCGGCGAACTCTTCACCGGCAGCGGCAGGCGATCGATGGCGCCGACAAAGGCCAGGGCCTGCTTCAGCACCTGCGGATCGGCTTCGTCGTGGCTCACCACTTCCACCAGTTGCAGCCGCGACACCGGGTTGAAGAAATGCAGCCCGATCAGCCGCTCCGGGTGCTGCAGCGTGGCGCGCAATTCCTGCAAAGGAATGCTTGATGTATTGGTGGCGAGGATCGCGCCCGGTTTCATTCTCGGCTCAATGCCTTCGTAGACCTTCTGCTTCAGCTCGAGCTTTTCCGGAACCGCCTCGATGATGAGATCGGCGTTGCGCACGCCTTCGCCGTCAAGATCGGGCATCAGCCGGTCGAGCGCGTCACGCACGTCGATGCGCTTGTGAATGATCTTGCCGTAAAGATCGGCCGCGCGTTTGATCGCGCCCGCGATGGCGTCCGGCTTCATATCCGCCAGCGTCACCCGAATGTTCTCGTGCGCGCACCAGGCCGCGATGTCGCCGCCCATGGCGCCCGCGCCGATCACGTGGAGGTGCTTCACCTTGTTGCCGTCGCCGGCGAGCTTTTTCATCTGCTCGCGCAGGAAGAACACCCGGATCAGGTTTTGCGCCGTCGGCGTCACCATCAGATTGGCAAATGACCGCTTCTCCGCGGACAACATCGCGGCCTTGTCGCCGCCGTGACGCTCCCAGAGGTCGATCAGCGCGAACGGCGCGGGATAATGGTCGTGCGGCGCGGCCTTGTCGGCCTCCTTGCGCATGCGCGACGCCAGGAAGCCGCGAACCGGTCCGAAATTGAGCAGCGTGTTCAGCACGCCGGGTTTGGCGCGCTTCAACCGGCCGGCAATCGCGTCCTTCACCGCATTGCGGACGTGGCGCTCCTGCGTCACCGCATCGACAAGACCCAGCGCCCGCGCTTTCCGCGCGTCGACGGTCTTGCCCGTCAGCATCAGCGTCATCGCCTGCATCGGGCTGATGAGTTCGGTGAAGCGCGCGGTGCCGCCGAGGCCGGGATGCAGGCCGAGCATCACCTCCGGAAAACCGAACCGCGCGTTGTCGATGGCAATGCGCATCTGGCACGCCAGCGCCACTTCTAGGCCGCCGCCGAGGCAGAAGCCATGGATCACCGCAACCGTCGGAATTTTCAGCGCCTCGAGCCGGTCGATGACCGCATGGGCGCGGCCGATCTGCGCCTCGACCGCACGCGCGTCGGTCGCGCCGCGGAATTCATGGACGTCGGCCCCCGCGATGAAGCCTGACGGCTTCGCGGACCGAACGACGATGCCGGTCGGCCGCTGGTTTTCCAGCGCAGCCAGCACCGCGTCGAATTCCTCCATCACCTCCGACGACAGCGTGTTGGCGCTGGCGCCGACGCGGTCGAACAGCAGCCACGCCACGCCGTCGGCGTCGCGGGTCAGCTTGAAATTGCGGTAGGCGCTGCTCGCATCGGGCTTCGGACCCAACTCCAGCACGCGGTCGGCGAGCACGTCCATGATCTTCGAGTCCATGACGCCCTCACACCATCTCGATCAGCATCGCGCCACCCTGTCCGCCGCCGATGCATTCGGTGGCGATGCCGCGCCGGGTGCCGAGCCGCTTCATGGCATTGACGAGATGCAGCACAATGCGATTGCCCGAGGTCCCCACTGGATGCCCAAGGCTGATCGCGCCGCCGTCGACATTGAGTCTCGCGCGGTCGATCGCTCCCGCGGCGCCGTCGAGGCCGAGCACCTCGCGACAGAATGTCTCATCTTCCCACGCAGCGAGGCAGCCGAGCACCTGCGCGGCAAAAGCCTCATTCAATTCCCAGGTCTCGATGTCCTGCAGCGACAGCTTCTGCCGTTTCAAAAGCGCCGTGGACGACAGCACCGGCCCGAGCCCCATGATCGAGGGATCGAGGGCCGACCACTGGCTGTCGACGATGATGGCCTTCGGCTTCAGGCCATATTTGATGACCGCATCCTCGGACGCGAGAATGGTCCAGCACGCGCCGTCGGTGATCTGCGACGAGTTGCCGGCGGTGACCTGCCCCCATGGACGCTCGAACACCGGCTTCAGCTTCGCCAGCGTCTCCATCGACGAATCGGGGCGCACGCCGTCGTCATGATCGTAGAACTTGCCGTCGCGGGCGAAGGCGGTCTCGACCTCGCCCTTGAGCCAGCCTTGCGCTTGCGCGTTCGCCAATCGCTTGTGGCTTTCCACGGCATAGGCATCGGATTGCTCCCGCGTGACACCGAACAGGTGGCCGACCACTTCGGCAGTCTGCCCCATGTTGAGTTCGGTGATGGGATCGGTGAGGCCGCGCTCGAGCCCGATGATCGGCTTGAAATAGGCCGGGCGCGCCTGTGCGATCGCCGCGATCTTGCCGAGAATGTTTTTGGCGCCGGCGAGCGCCGCGAACCAGCGCACGCCCTGCTGCGGCCACACCAGCGGCGCGTGGCTCAAGGCTTCCGCGCCGCCCGCAAGGATCAGATTGGCATTGCCGTCGCGGATGTAGCGGTAACCGGTGTCGATCGACTGCATGCCGCTGCCGCAGTTGATCTGCACGGTGAAGGCCACCATCGCCTCTCCCATGCCGAGCCGCAGCGCGGCAACCCGCGCCGGATTCATCTCGTCGGCGACGACGTTGACGCAGCCGAGGATGACCTGATCGAAGGCATCGGGCGCGAACGGCTGCCGCGCCAGCAAGGGCCGGCCGCATTGCACGGCCAGATCCACCGGCGTGAACGGGCCGGGACCGCTGCGTGCTTTCAGGAACGGCGTACGGCTGCCGTCGACGATATAGACCGGACGCCCCATCAGCCCACCGCTCTCGTTTCACCAAGCTCCTGGAAGAACTGATGCACGTCGGCGGGCTTCTTGTAAATCGGCGACAGCGCCTCCGGGGCGAAGTCATCGACCTCGATGACGCGCCCGACTGCGTCGTGCGCCACCTTGAGCCGGTCGGCCTCGGCCTGGGTGATGACGCCCTGCTTCACCGCGACGGCGGGATCATGCAGATGCGCCGCGCGCATGCGCTTCGAAATGTCCTCCGTGGCCGTGACCAGCATGAATGCCTTCTCCAGACGCGCCGCGCCGTGATCGTCATCGACATGCGACAGGTTCGGCGTCAGACGGTCGCGCGCGACAGACGGCTCCAGCACCAGTTGCGCGCAGGCGTGGACGGTCGCGTCGGACGGACCGGTGACGCGTGCGCCGAACGGCTGGACCAGGAATTTCAGCACGAGCGCGACGAAGCGGTTCGGCAGGTTGGCCAGAATGTCCGCGAAGCGCTGCTCGATGAGCTTGAAGCCGGTCGCCATGCACCATTCGACCGCGGGCAGATCGGCCTGCTGACGGCCTTCGTCCTGCCAGCGCTTGAGCACGGCGGACAGCAGATAGAGCTCGGACAGAATGTCGCCGAACCGCGCCGACAGCATCTCCTTGCGCTTCAGCGCGCCGCCGAGCGTCAGCAGCGCCATGTCGGCGCACAGCGCGAAGGCAGACGAATAGCGCGAGAGCTGGCGATAGAACCGGGTCGCCGCGCCGGCTTCGGGCGCAGGCGCAAGGAGCCCGCCGGTCCAGCTCCGGCCCCAGGCGCGAAACAACGTCGTGACGCTGTGGCCGACATGCGCCCAGAACGACTTGTCGAAGTCGTCGAGACCCTTGGCCTTGTCCTGCTCGCCCAGCGCATTCATTTCCTGCAGCAGATAGGGATGCGCGCGGATCGCGCCCTGCCCGAAGACGATGAGGTTGCGCGTGAGGATGTTGGCGCCCTCGACGGTGATCGCGACCGGCACCGCGCGATAGAGATTGCCCATGTAGTTCTGCGGCCCGTCGATGACCGCCTTGCCGCCGTGGATGTCCATGGCGTCGTCGATCACGGTGCGCAGCCGCTCGGTGGCATGCAGCTTCATGATGCCGGAAATGACGGCAGGATGGTTACCCTGGTTGAGCGCAGCGCAGGTCAGCCGCCGCGCGGCATCGATCAGGTAGGCCGTGCCGGCAATCCGCGCCAACGGCTCCTCGATGCCTTCGAACTTGCCGATTGGAATGCCGAACTGCTCGCGGATGCGGGCATAGGCGCCGGTGGTGCGCGCGGCAAAGGCCGCGCCAGCCGCCGACAACGACGGCAGCGAAATGCCGCGCCCGGCGGCCAGCGCCGTCATCAGCATCTTCCAGCCCTGGCCCAGACGCTCCTTCCCGCCGATGACGTAGTCCAGCGGAATGAAAACGTCCTTGCCCCAGTTCGGACCGTTCTGGAACACCTGCATCGCCGGCAGATGGCGGCGGCCGATGGAGACCCCCGGCAGGTTGGTCGGGATCAACGCCACGGTGATGCCGAGGTCCTCCTGCGAGCCGACCAGATGATCGGGATCATAGGCCTTGAAGGCGAGCCCGAGCAGCGTCGCCACCGGACCGAGCGTGATGTAGCGCTTGTGCCAGTTGAGCCGGAGTCCGGTGACCTCGCGGCCCTCGAAGGTGCCCCTGCAGATGATGCCGGTGTCGGTCATCGACGCCGCATCTGAACCGGCTTCCGGGCTGGTCAGGCCGAAGCATGGAACTTCCTGGCCGTCGGCAAGGCGCGGCAGCCATTTCGCCTGCTGGTCCCTGGTGCCGAAGCGCATCAGCAGTTCGCCCGGTCCGAGCGAATTCGGCACCATCACCGTGACCGCGGCGACGAGTGAGCGCGACGAAATCTTGCGCACCACTTCCGAATGCGCGTAGGGCGAGAAACCGAGCCCGCCGTACTCGGTCGGAATGATCATGCCGAAGAATTTTTTCTGCTTGATGAAGGTCCAGACCTCGGGCGGCAGATCGCGCCACTTCCAGTTGATCTTCCAGTCGTCGAGCATGGCGCAAAGCTCGTCCACCGGGCCGTTGAGGAACGCCTCTTCCTCCGCCGTCAGAGTCGCCGGCGAGGTCGCCAGCAGTTTCGCCCAGTCGGGACTGCCGGAGAACAGGTCGGCATCCCACCAGACGTCGCCGGCATCCAACGCCTCGCGCTCGGTATCCGACATCGACGGCAGCACGCGGCGCGCCCAGGAGAAGATCAGCTTGGAGATCACGTCACGGCGAAAACTCATCGCAATGTCCTCTTGTTCGGATAATCCGCGGTGCGTCGACTCGCTATCGCTTCAGGCAATGACCTTATACCCATAAGAGGAAATATCCTTAAAAAGGCAAAAGCGAGTTACATTTCATGGTTTCGCAATTGAAAATTAAGCGAAATTTTGCAATTCGGGGTCGGCCTGCGACCTCACAATAGCGCAAGAGCTCCAAAAACGCGATTTGCAAACGCGTGAAAGCCTCAACCGGCCGCAATGCGGGACGCGGGGGGCATGAAGACCGAGAGCGGCTGCGAATGCGTTGAATCCGACGAAGATCGCAGCACCGTCCGCGATCAGCCTTCACAAAAATTCGCAAAAAACTTCAGCCCGGCTGTTTCTTTCCGCGCGGCGCCAGACCGGCAAGCACGAAATCGATCATCTGATCGAGCGTCGGCCCCGGCTTGTCGACGCATTGCGCGATCATCTGCGGATGGAAGAAGCGCATCATCGCCGTGCACGTGCACAGCGCCGCCAGCCGCACGTCCGGTGCCTGGAACTCGCCGCTCGCCGCGCCCTGAGCGAT
>DASZVY010000048.1:0-18152 GCA_035546855.1 Nitrobacter sp.
ACCGCGCCGAGCAGGATCGAAGCCTGGATCGCCGCGACCATCAGGCTGCCGGCGGCCTCGGGTGCGTCGTCCGCGTTCTGCGACATCCAGGTCATCCAGATGACGGAGAACATGGTGTTCATCGCGCCCCAGATCGCCATGAACAGGCCCGCGGCGACGGTCGAGAAGCCGAGCAGCAACAGCCCGACCGTGGCCCCGCCCATCACCAGGGCGGGCAGCTTGAGGAGTGGCGCGACGTTGCCCTTGATGAAGCGGCCAGCCGCCCAGGTGCCGATGAAGCCGGCGCAGCCGAGCAAGAGCAGGAGCACGGAGAGCGTCGTCACGTCGACGCCCGTCACCTTCTCGAGGAAGGGCCGCAGATAGGTGAACATGGTGAAGGCCGAGCCCCAGGACAGCATGCAGGCGATAAGCCCGCGCTGAAAATACGGACGCTTCAGCAGGGCGAACATCGCCCGGAAATCTTGCTTCACATGCGCAGGCAGGGAGGGCAGCGCGACAACATGCCAGACGAGGTTGATGGCGACGGTCGGCGTTAGCGCCCAGAACACTGCGCGCCAGCCAAACAGGCCGCCGAGATAGCTGCCGACCGGCGCGGCGAAGGCCGCAGCGATGGCTTGGCCGCCATACATCAGCGCCAGCGCTCGCGGCACGTCGCTTGACGGCACCAGCCGCATGATGACGGCCGTCGCCAGCGCCCAGAAGCCGCCGATGCAGATGCCGAGCAGCGCACGGCCGATCATCAGCACGGCGAAATTCGGCGCTACGGCGACCAGGACCAGCGACGCTAGCATGAGGGCCGTCATCGCGACCATGACCCATTTCCGGTTCAGCGTTCCCGCCACGGTGGTGATGAGCAGGCTCGCCGCCACAGCGAACAGCCCGCTGATCGAGATCGCCTGTCCGGTTTGGCCCTCGCTCGCATGCAGCCCTTCGGCCATCGGCGTCAGCAGGCTGACCGGCATGAACTCCGAGGCGATCAGCATCGCCACGCACAGCGCCATCGAGAGGACGGCGCCCCATGCGGCGGCCGGTTTGCCTTCTGTATCCGTTACGGCTGCAGCCACCACGTTCGCTTGCCCCTGCATGAATTGTTGCAGTGCAAACGTAGTGGATTTGCCGCCGAACGATTACCCGTCGAAATCGGCATGGACTTATCGATATGGTCGATTAATCTTGCCGAATGGCCAGGACCGATCTCAACCAATTGACGTGGTTCCAGGTGGTCGCCGAGGAGCGCAGCTTCACCAAGGCGGCGGCCAGGCTCGGCGTGGCGCAGTCGACGCTCAGCCACACCATCAAGCAGCTTGAGGAGCGCATGGGGCTGCGGCTGTTGACGCGCACGACCCGGAACGTCGCCACGACCGCCGCGGGCGAACGGCTGCTCCAGACCATCACGCCGCGCATCGCCGAAATCGAGGAGGAGATCGCGGCGCTGACGGCGCTCCGCGAGAAGCCGTCAGGCTCGATCAGGCTGACGCTATCCGACCACGCGCTCGAAAGCGTCGTCTGGCCGAAGCTGAGGACGATCCTCAAAGCCTATCCTGACATCAGTGTCGAACTGATCCTCGACAGCACCTTCCGCAACATCGTCGAGGAAGGTTTCGATGCCGGCGTCCGGCTGGGCGAGAGCGTCGAGAAGGACATGATCGCGGTGCGGATCGGGCCGGACTGGCGCCTGGTCGCCGTCGCTTCGCCCGACTATTTCGACGCGCATGGCGTGCCGAAACACCCGCAGGATCTGGTCCGGCACGTCTGCATCAATATGCGCCACGCGACTGTTGGTGGCCTGTATGCGTGGGAGTTCGAAAAGGACGGACAAGCATTGCGTGTTCGGGTGAACGGCCAGCTCACGTTTAATAATTCCTATGCCATGATCGATGCGGCGGTGAACGGCTATGGCATCGCCTATGTCCCTGAGAACATCGTGGAGCGCCACATCGCAGCAGGCGAGCTACTGCAGGTTCTGGACGACTGGTCGCCCTTCTTCGACGGCTATTTCCTCTATTATACGAGCCGCCGTCAGAACCTTCCCGCGTTCAAAGTCATCGTCGACGCGCTGCGGCATCGGGACTGATCGGGAACGTGGTTGAGAGAGCAGCGATGGGCGGGCATACCGACGACGCGTGGAGCGACCAAAGCAGCGATGCTTCAGATGTCGCCCGCCTCTTCAGGCTTCGTGGAAAAAGGAGAGGCAGGTCCAAATATCATGCTGTTACCGAGGAAAGCAGTTGAACTGCACGTCATTGCAGACGCTATCGGCCGCATCCTCAACGTGCTGAAGAAATCACTGACTGTGGATGAGACCCAAGCTCATTTCGGATCATTAAGCGGGTTCGTCAGCATCGACATGCCTGCTTCGGCGAATGAAACGCGAAAAAATTAGGTTGGATGCCCGCAGGCGAGCTTGATACACATATCGGCTAGCGGCTTCTTTTCAAGGCGCCAATGCCGACGGTTCGTTGGCTTTGGCAGTCAGCCTTCTGGCAGTTGCGCGTCGCGCTTTCGCAAATCCCCGGTCTGTGGCGATGAAGCGCTCCAGCATCGGCGCGATCAGCTTGACTAGATCTGCGATGGGCTGCGCGGTCTCGCGCGCCGATATCTTGGCGTGGGCGACAAGGTCGCGATGAAGCGCCACCGGTAGTTCCAGTCAACGCCATCAACTGGTCGAAGGACTGGGACAATGACCGAGCGTAGCGCACGGAGGGGCGCTTGAAGAGGTTCATCGGCGGTCATCCTGATCGAGGGAAACGGACATGGAGCCGCCGCCGTGATTGCTGGAGCGCACGGCATGGCTGGCGGCGGTGGCGCCATGGCTCATAGTCTGCCGCGCTTCATGCGCTCGGCCCAGGCCGACGGGGCGGAGGACGCCCCGGTTGCCGCGACGGATGCGTCGTTCGCCGCTTCCGGCCTGCCGACGCCGACCTCGTTCTTGCCGCCGGTCGCCTTCCATGCGGCGGCCTGGCCGGACCGATAGCTGGCGCGCATGGAATCGGCCGCGCGTCCGGCGACTTCCTTGCCCATGTTGACGGCAAGACCCACGCCGGCGCGTGCGCCTATGAAGCCGGCAGCGTTGATGCCTGCGGCCACAGGCCAGCGAGCGTGATATCGATGACGATCAGCGTCGAGGACAGGTATGTGACATCGCCCTTTGTTCCTCAAGGTCTTCAGCCATTCGCGACGCTGCTGCGCGAAGCGCCGATGGCATATGTGACGCTTTCAGCGTCGATAGTCAGATGAGTTACGTCCTTAGATTTGCTGAATAACGGTCGGTCTGCTTGATCGAAGGTAGCAATCGCCAGATCAGTTCTGGTTGAATAAAGCTGCCGTCGCACCGACGTCACAAAAGCGGCGAGGCCAACCACGATAAGGATCACATCGGCGCGGGCTTCTTTTCAACGGCACCAAGTTAAGTTGGCATGGTGTATATGCAATTATGCCGTGGGGCGAAGTCCTAACAAAGCTTCGACCTGATTGCGCGTTGGCGCACTCGCTTGGGCCCCGAAACGTTCACAAGCCACACTGCCTGCAGCAGCACCATACTTCAAGCAATCGGAAAACTCGATGTTCTCGCTGATCGCAACAGCCATAGCACCAACAAAGGCATCGCCTGCTCCAGTGGTATCAACAACCTCAGCGGGAAAGCCCTCAACACGATAATCGGCTGTCCCGTCGTGGCCAACGACACCATTAGAGCCGAGTGTAACGACCGCTCTATTCTGGAATCGGCAAGCAACGTCTTGAGCAAAGAGCTGCGGATCACTGCGAAGTCCAAGCGCTGCTGCAATCGCAGCCGCCTCGTACTCATTGACAATTAACGTGTCGCAAGCCGATAAAAGTTCAGCGCTCAGCTCGCTGGCTGGAGCCGCGTTGAGAATTCGATGTAGCTTTCGGGAGCCGGCCCAGCGCAACCCTGCGATTGTGACCTCATCGCAAATCTCGCGTTGTACGAGAAAAACATCGCCTTGCGCAGTCTTTAGTCCAGAAAGAGTAGCAGCCGTTGTCTGGCTATTGGCACCTGGTGATACAATGATCTGATTTTCGCCGCTTCGGTTTACTGAGATAACGGCGGTACCAGTCGGCCTGTCAACAACGGCAACATTCGTCACGTCGACACCCGCCCCGATCAGGGAAGCCAGCGCGACTTTTGCAAAGCTATCTTTCCCGATTGAGCCGATCAGAGCAACGGTGGAGTTCATGCGACGCGCGACGAGAGCCTGGTTCGCGCCCTTGCCACCCGGCATGACAACAAGATCGTCACCTTGAATAGTCTCGCCGGGCCGCGGGAAGGCGTGGACACGCACAATCAGGTCAACATTAATAGACCCAAGAACAATAATCATCTGGAGTTCGGTTTTCTTGTTGGATGGTTGCCGCTGGTCTCAGTGATTGGTCTTGTTCGCCTGGTTGCTTTTGTTGGCTCATGCTCTCGCTGACAAGGCCCGCTGGAATCCCTGATTTTCATCACTGTCGCAATGCGCGGCAGGTTAGATATTTTCTCTCCTTGGCGAAGCTTGATCAACGTGTCGACCGCAAGCCGACTGAGCTCGCCAACTGATTGTCCGACGGTGGTCAGGCGCGGACTGACGAGATTAGAGAGCGGAATATCGTCGAATCCCACGATGGATAGATCCCGCGGAACAGACAGGCCCAAGTCGGCTGCGGCTCGAAGCGCACCGATGGCTTGTTGATCGGAACTTGCAAACAGCGCGGTTGGGCGCGACTTATTCGCTAGAATCCGGCGCGCAGCTTCATAGGCCGACGGATAGTCGAAATTGGCAAACTCGATCCAGCCCTCCTCAAGGCGCGTGCCAATGGCGATACGCGCCATCGTCTCCCGATAACCGGCGTAGCGCTCGACCGCCACCGCCAAGTTCTGTGGCCCTGCGATGCAGCCGATGCGCCGATGACCAAGGCCGACCAGATGCGTGACCGCCTGCTCCGCACCCGCGCGATGATCACTCGAAACGATATGATGATTCGGCAGCGCCCGGTCGATGAGCACGACCTTGATATCACGGTCGACTTGGATGGCGCGTGTGCCGACACTCGGAACTACTATCAGCCCATCCACCTGGCGGTCGGCGAGCATCTGGATATAACGCTTCTCGGCTTCCGGTGATTCCTCGGCATTTCCAAGGATGATGCTGTAGCCGACCAACCCCGCCGATTGCTCGATCGATTTGACAAGCTCGGCGAAGAACGGATTGGTGACATCGGGAATGACCAACCCGAACGTATGGCTCTGCTGGCTGCGCAGACTGCGCGCGACCCGATTGGGTCGATAACCCAACTTGTCGATCGCCGCCTGGACCCGCTTTCTGATGTCCGGGGCCACCGTTGGATGCCCGTTGATGACACGCGACACCGTTCCCAGGGACACGCCTGCAAGCCGAGCTACTTCCCTGATCACTAGCTACCTCGTGATCTTCTGCCTCCGACCGTCGCTTGTGACAGCCGTGAGGCACAACGATTCAAAATCATGCTGTTACAGATCGCATCGACTTCACACGAAGCGCAATCATGCTATTCCCTGCCAACCGAGTCTCATTTCTGAGGCGCACACATCCGATCCGTGAACATCTCGGTGAACCGCTCGACCTGAACGTCGACACAGAGATCCATGTTCGGCGGCAGCTTCCGCGGAATCGTACGCAATACGTCGTTGCGCACGATGAGGTCGCGCTCGATCGGAGTCGGCGCGAACTCGGCCGCAATGTGGAGGCGAGTGATTTCGCAGAAGCTCTTGTCAAAAGCCAGTGCAACCGTCAGCGGATCGTGCAGCCACAAGCCGGTATGCTCGGTCGGGATGCCGACCGACAGATAGATGGTGCGCTCCTGCGGTGGCCAAACGCCCAAGATACTGCTGACAAGCTTGGCGACCGGATCCTTCGAAGCGTTGATGCGGCCCAGTTGCTCCGGTGTCAGTGGCACCTTCAGCGTGACGTCGATCGGACATAGTGTAATCGGCATTCCGGATGTCATAACGATCTGGGCAGCAACCGTATCGTTATTCAGGTTATATTCCTCGATCGGAGAGCGGCGAATGCCTTTCTGGTCCACGATGGGCACAATAACACCGCCCATGATGATGATATCCTTCACGTTGTCCTTGATCCGCGGCTCCATGCGATAGGCCACCGCCAGGTTACTGACCGCCCCAAGGGTTACAACCGTAACCTCGCCAGGGTTCTCCATGATATTGCGGATCAGGAAGTTGACCGCATGCTCCTCTGACGCGAGCAGCTTCTCATTGGGCTTGTCGAATACGCCGACGCCCTCAAAACCAAACATCAGCGCCTCGCCTTGCAGTGGCTGTCCGATGCCCGTACATACCGGCACATCGGGTCGCCCGGCGACGTTGAGTACTTTTCGCGCGATTCGAGACCGTAGATCGGTGTTGCCATATACCGTGGTCACTCCAAGCAACTCAAGTTCGGGACTGCGGCAGGCGAGCAACACAGCAAGCGCGTCGTCATAATAGGTGCCGATGTCTGTATCGACGATGATCTTCTGCGCCATGGACGTTCCTTTCTGCTAGCCATGTCTGATTTTCAATGTTCGATGCGATTTCCGCTCGAAGGATCGAAAAAATGTAGCCGGTGCGTTTGTGGTACAATCGAGACCTTCTCTCCTTCTTGGACTTGCGCGCCAGGCGGTGCCCGCATCCGAAGGCGCCCGCCCGCCGTATCGATCGTGAGCAGAAGGACATCTCCGATCGACTCGCGAACTCGGATCAAACCTGAAATTCCGCCGCGATCGGCAATCGTCAGATCTTCGGCCCTGATACCGAGCTCAAGGACCTGCTCGACCGTGGACCTACTCCGCAACATTACATAGTCATCATCGGAAAGGCTGATCGCATCGTCGCCAACGAGAATTTTTCCGATCCGGTTGTCCGCAATCCGTGCGTCCAGCAAGTTCATCGGCGGGTCGCCGACGAAGGTTGCGACGAAACGGTTGCTAGGATGCTCGTAAATTCGTTTAGGCGAGTCGATCTGCTGCAGTCGGCCGCCGTCCATGACAATAACGCGATCCGCCATGGTCAGCGCCTCTTGCTGATCGTGAGTTACATAGATCATTGTCGCGCCGGTTTCGCGCTGGAGTCGTTTCAGTTCGATTCGCATTTCCGAACGTAATCCAGCGTCAAGGTGCGAAATTGGCTCATCGAGAAGGAATACATCTGGTTTACGGACCATAGCCCGAGCCAGTGAGACGCGCTGACGAACGCCGCCGCTCAGTTCGTTCGGATATCTATCGAGCACCTCACGGATTTTCAGGATCCCTGCGATCGCAACGACGTCGCGGGCCATGGCTTCAGTGTCCTGTCCGCGCAGTTTGAGCGGGTAACCGATATTTTCTGAGACCGTCATATGTGGATAGAGACCAAAATGTTCGAACGCCATCGCGACGTTACGGCGGGCCGGCGCATCGTTATTCACCCGTCTTTCGCCAAAGAAGATATCGCCCGACGTCGGCGCCTCGAGGCCCGCTACGGCACGCATCGTCGTGCTCTTTCCACAACCTGATGGCCCCAGAATTGCAAGAAATTCCGCATCAGCGCATGAGAAAGTGAGATGATCCACGGCAAGAACCGAGCCGTAATACTTGACAACCGACTGGAGCCTTACGCTGCTCATAGCCGCCCATCCGTCGTGACGAAGTCACCTCTGATATCGATACGAGTGGCGTCCTGACCGAAGAAGTGAGCCGCATCCCACCGGAACACGAGGCCAACGATGTCATCAAGCGTGACAGGCATCGACGGCGCGTCGACCTTAGCTGCAAGCGCTCTGCCGCCTGTATCGAGATTGATGACAAGCGCCGAGCCCACGCGCTCTACCAGCGTGACGCGTCCTTTTACGACGACCCCTGATCGGGTTGAATCGACCAGACCGATATCGCCCGGGCGAATTCCGACTTGAGCCAAGCCATTGATACGCACGGGCAGCGGCGACGACTGTTCGCCCAGATCAAGCCTCCCGTCGGCTCTGACCGGAATGAGATTCATTGCGGGATCGCCGATCAATGCGGCAACATGCGCATCAGCCGGCCGAGAAAACACCTCGTCGGGCGAACTTATTTGGCGGACGACACCACCGATCAGCACGATGACCTTGCTGGCAATAGCAAAGCCCTCCTGGAAATCCGGCGTTGCATAAAGCGTGGTGGCGCCACTTTCCCTAAGATAAAGACGTAGATCGCCGCGCAGAGCGCTGCGGAGACGCGCGTCGAGATGGGCAATCGGTTCGTCCAGCAGTGTTGCATCGGCGTCCCGTATCAGAGCGCGTCCGAGCGATATGCGTTGACGTTGTCCACCACTCAGTTGATGAGGATACCGATCGAGCAATTCCTCGATCTCCAGCAACTTGGCGACGCGCTCGAGGCGCGTACGGCGTTGCGCCGCCGCCATCCGGACCGCCGGCGCTTTCAGCGGGAATTCGAGGTTGGCGCGCACTTTGAAATGCGGATAGAGCGCATAATTCTCGAACGCCATTGCGACATTGCGGCGATGGATCGGAAGGTCATTCATCGCCCGGCCATTGAGATAAATTTCGCCCCGATCAATATCTTCCAGTCCCGCGAGAACACGCAGTAGCGTCGACTTTCCTGCGCCGGGTGGTCCAAAAACCACAACAATATCGCGATCGGCGCAACTGAATGTCACGTCGCGTAGCGCCGCAACCTGGCCGAATGATTTGTCGACATTCCTGAACTCGATCTTCGCCATGATCAGCCCATTCGCTCCCGGCGCTCCATAAGCCGGTCGAGCAGCGAGAGCGCCGCGACGGGCGGTATCACGGCGACAATTCCAGCGGCGGAGAGAAGCCACCAGCGCGGGTCCATATTGGCGCTCCAGGCGGCAATCACGACAGGCAACGTCTTGGCATTCTGAAACGTCAGCATCAGTGCCAGCAGGAAATCGTTCCACGTAAAGATAAACGCGAGGAAGAAGGCAGCTGCAATCCCCGGAAACGCCAACGGCACAGTAATAAAAAGTATCTGCCGGACACGGTCGTAGCCGTCGATTGCAGCCGCGTATTCGATATCGGGTGGAATGCGCTTGATGAAGTCCGTCAGAAGATAAACTGACAACGGCAGATTGTACCAGGTGTAAATCAGTATCATTCCGAAGTACGTGTCGAGCAGGCCGAGCCACCGATACATCACGAACAATGCGATGACAGCGACAATCGGCGGCATCATCCGCTGCGACACAATGAAGAACGAAATGTCGTCGTTCTTCATCGGGCCTAGGCGGTATTCGTAACGCGCCAATCCATATGCGGCGAATGCACCGAACAGGACCGAGAAGATGCCGCTTGTGGTGGCGAACAGCACGCTGTTGCCAAGACCGTGAAAAAAATCACCGCTTCCGGTCGTTAGCAGATAGCGAAAGCTGTTGGTCGTCGGGAAAAAGTCGACGCCCGGCAGATAAAACGGACCACGGAAAATGTCTTTCGGCAGCTTGAACGCAGTAATCAATATCCAGTACAGCGGAAATAGTGCGAAGACGGCCCAGAGCAGGACGACAACGTAGCGCAGCGATGAATTGCCACCTATCTTTGCCGCACTCATGCCCGCACCCCGCCGAAGTTGGTGGCAGCGATGTTCCGGTTGACTGCCCGTGCGAATGTTTTACCGCGTTGCCGCGTTATCAGCTTCACGGCAAACGGAAAGAGCGAGCCAAACGCGATCACCGTCAGAAGCAGGATAACTGTCATGGCCGCCCCATAACCCACATGGCCGGAGCGCAGGCCGGTGAAATAAGCCGTCAGGGTGGTTGACGTGGTTACGCTACCTGGGCCGCCACCGGTGATGTAGTAGACAATATCGAAAATCTTGAATGCCTCGATGCCGCGAAGCAGCACAGCGGCCAGGCTGGCCGGACCCAACATCGGGAAGGTGATGTCCCAGAAAACCCGCCAGCGGGATGCACCGTCCACATAGGCGGCCTCAAATGGCTCCCGGGGCATGCTGGCAATACCGGCAAACAAAATGAGGAACATGAAAGGTGTCCACTGCCAGGTATCCACAACTAGAATCGACACGAAGGCAAGCGTCTCGTCTGTCAACCAGGGAACGGCAATCCCCGTGAGATGCCGCAGCAGATCATCGACTGGGCCGAGTCTCGAGTCCAACATCGTCTTCCAGATAAACCCGACGACCAGCGGGGCCACCATGAGAGGAATGAGAACGATCAGACGCAGTAGACGGCGGCCATGCTGGAATTGCGCAACGAAGACAGCGAGCACCAGACCCAACACATATTGAACGGGCACTCCGATGACCGCGTACTCCAATGTATTCAGGTAGCTACGAAGAAAAATACGATCGCTCCACAGGGCCTTGTAGTTGGAAAGGCCGATCCAGTTGCCCGCACCTGACAAATCGGCATCAGTCAGACTGAGACCAAGCGTGAGCAGCAGCGGGATCAGACTGAGCGCAAGGAAGAAAAGCAGCGGCGGCGCCACCAAAAAATATTTTGCCGAAGAAACCTTCATGGATTCGCCGCTCTTTGTACGCGCCCCGATAAAACCTCAGGTGAGGCCATAGAGATCCCGATAAAGCTTTCGCTGGGAGGCAACGCCGGCTTCCTTGGTGATTGCGCGCCACTGATCGGCGGCTTTCGCAAGAGCGGCTTCCGGCGAAAGGCTTCCGGCGAGCGCTTCTTGCGTCCACTGATCGAGAACCTCGTAATAGCGGCCGGACTGAAGAATCCGTAGATCGGATTGGACGTTGGGGTGGGATAACGCAGCCTTGATCGTATCGAGATAGGGCTTTGGATCAGCGTATTTGACCGGCGCCTTGGTCCAGGCATCCGGATTGCTGAAGTGATCAACGCGATACGGATTGCGTGCCGTCCCAGGCGTCGTCACCGCAGTAAACGCATTTGGCGTTGAATCGATGAAGTTCAAGAAATCCCAGGCTGCTTCCGGCACCTTTGATGTCTTGGCGATCGATCCATGCCATCCGCCCCAGCCTTGGAATGGCGCTTGCTGGGGGGTGCTGAAGGCCTGCCAGTCCTTGGTCCTATAATTCCAGACCTTCGACGGTCCGGGGAGCACGAAATAACCGAGCTTGCCCTTAATGGTCGAACTGTTCTCGTCTTGCGCCATGATGCCGACATCGGCCCAGTCGATGCCGAGCGCATAATCGCCGGCGACGAAGTTGCCGCGCATCTCCCCTCCGCCATAGGTCGCCATCTCGGGCGGACCAAACTTGCGGATCTCGATCCAGTCCTTTAGCGCCTGAACCCAGCCTGGATTGTTGATCTGGGGCTCCATGGTGTCAGGATCAAAGAACAACGACCCCTTCAAGGTCGCGTTCGCAGCGTAAGTTGCTGCTCGGGAAATGAAGATGTAGGGGCCGACGTCTTTCGGCTTCTGTGCCTCGAGTACGCCGAAACCCGGCTTGCCGCTTCCGGACCAATCCCATCCCGTGAAGAACTGGGCGATGTCCCGGTACTGCTCCCAAGTCGTCGGCGCCGCAAGCGCATACCCGTACTTATCCTGAAAGCGTTTTTTATGGTCGGGCTTGTCGAGCGCGTCCGTCCGATAATAGCCGAAGATAACGTCACCATCGAGCGGAACGGTATAGCGCTGGCCTTGCGAATACATAATCCGCTGAACGCTCGGCAGAACCGAATTCCAGTTATCCTTCTGAGGATAATACGGTTCGAGCGAGACAATGTGGCCGGCCTGTGCGAATTCCGGAATCCAGTTCGATGCGTAAACCGCAACGTCGAACTGATGAGCGCCACTGGTAAAAGCAGTAAACAGTCGTTGGTAGAGATCTCCAAACGGGATCTCCACGATCTCGATCCGACCGCCAGTCTCCGCTTCCCACTTATTCTTGAACATGGCGATGCCACTGGACATGAAGCTGCCGACGGCCACCACAACGGTTTTGCCCTTGAAATCGGCAGCCATGGCCGGGCGTGTCGCAACGGCACTCCCGAGAGCCAACGAAGCCATGCCCTGTAAAAGGCTACGACGCGTCGTACCCGCCGATGCCTGTCTTCCTGCTGGAAGCAAATTGATGTTGTGATCGACCATAAGTTCCTCCCTTGGAACAGCGGAAGCTAAGGGTCCGCATCGGGCCTGTTGACCTCGATGAAACGTTTCATATGGGCGATTTTGAGAAGAGTCAATATCGCGACTGGGAGGTATTTGGCACTCCGAGGCTCATTGCTTTTCGGCGGCCGATTAGCTCTGAGACGATGAGCACGCGGCCAAAAGGCTCTCCCAGGTGCCGTTGAGGAGGGCCTGCCTGCCACATCGTGGGCTGCGCTCGGCATGTCCGACGATGACATCCTGACCGTCAAAATCTGTCCCGTGCAAATCGATTCGAGCAAGGGGATAGGCGTCCGGCAACGCCACCAGCCACCCTTCGGACCACATGGGATCGCTGATGATCGCCGCGCCTTTGACAGGCGGAAGCATCAAACCAAGGTCGATCCGGCTGCGCTGTAACGAACTTGTGCCACGGCGGACATCTCCAATAGGTCGAGATGCACCTCGGACCATTGTTCCCGATAGGTGGCAATGATGCGTGCGAGCGTGCCCGTCATCACCTCCTTGGAGGCCGCCGGTCGCAGTCGTCCGCGCTTGCCATAAGCTACGGCCAGCGCCGTCATCTTGGCGTGGTCGAGATTGTCGAACATCTCGCGCATCGCGCAGAAAACGCGCGCCCAACCTCCGTCAGCCGCGTGCCGTGCCCCGAAGAAAGAGGTCCGCGCCCAGCTCTTCTTCTTCAATGTCGCGGACGTGCCGCGAGATGATGGATTGATTGATGTCCAGCCGCAGCCCGGCGCCGCGAAAAATTCAACTCTTCCGCCGCAACGATGAAGTGATGCAGGCGGTGGATCAAGTGCCGCCTCTCCTTTGTCAGGACATGGACTTTGGAGGAGAGTCGTCTGGAGTTGTCGTGTCGACAGGGACTCCGGCTCTATTTCATAAGGACGAAATAAAGACTTGCTTTTCCGGGGTTTTGAAAGCGGACGACTCGGTCGTCGGCCTACGCTCTTCTTTATGCGACCCTTATGCCGATTCCGCGCAATCCGTCTGGAGCGTTGATCGGCTTGCCGATTAGGGTCCTGCCCGTTCATTCGGGAGACCCAATCGTGGCCGACTTCCTTTTCCTCATCACCGGCATCGCCGTCTTTGCGCTATTCGGCGGCTATGCGCTTTTGCTGAGACATATCTGATCATGTGGACCGAAGCTCTATGGGCCTGCGGCGCGGTCGTGATCGCCGTCTATATGGTCGCCGCGCTGCTGCGGCCGGATCGCTTCTGACAGGACAATTTCATGAACTGGCAAGGTTGGGCGGAAATCGCCGTCACCCTCGGCAGCGCCGTCGTGCTCGGCTGGCCGCTGGGTCTTTATCTGTGGCGGATTTGGGACGGGGACAGGACCTGGCTCGATCCGATCCTGCGGCCCGTCGAGCGGTCGATCTATCGTGTCTGCGGCATTGATCCCGCGCAATCGCAGAGCTGGTACGCCTATGCGCTGGCGTTGCTGGCATTCAGTGCGGCGAGCTTCGTCCTGCTCTATGCCATCCTGCGCCTGCAGGGAGGGCTGCCGCTCAACCCGCAAGGATTCGGCGGCCTGCCGCCGCATCTCGCCTTCAACACGGCGGTGAGCTTCGTCACCAACACGAACTGGCAGTCCTACGTCCCCGAGACGACCGTCTCGACATTCTCGCAGATGGCGGGCCTGACCTCGCACAATTTCCTGTCCGCTGCCGCCGGCATTGCGGTCGCGGCGGCCATGGCACGGGCCTTCGCCGCCGACAGGGGCGAGGGGCTGGGCAATTTCTGGGTCGATCTCACCCGCGTCAGCCTCTATCTCCTGCTTCCCCTGTCGTTCGTGATTGCGCTCGCTTTCGTCGCCCTCGGCGAGCCGCAGACGCTTTCCCCCGGCGCCGTGGCAACCACGCTGGAAGGCGCCAAGCAGACCATCGCGCTGTTCCCGACCGCGAGCCAGGAGGCGATCAAACAGCTCGGCACCAACGGCGGCGGCGTCTTCAACGCCAACTCGGCGCATCCGTTCGAGAACCCGAACGCGATCACCAACCTGATCGAGATCGTCGCAATGAACGTGCTGGGATTCGCTTGCGTGGTCGCTTTCGGACGCCAGGTCGGCGCGCGCAAGGACGCCCGTGCCCTGGTCGCTGTCATGGCGATTTTCGTCGCTGCCGCCGCCTCCACGATCTACTGGTCGGAGACGCGTCCCGCGCCGGCATTGGCGGCCGCTCATGTCGACGCGAATGTCAATATGGAGGGCAAGGAAGTCCGCTTCGCCGCTCCGTCCACCGCGATCTGGGCAGCAGCCACCACCGGCGCGTCGGACGGCGGTGTCAACGCCATGCACGACAGCCTGATGCCGCTCGGCGGCGGCATGGCGATGTTCATGATGCAGCTTGGCGAAATATTGCCGGGCGGCGTCGGTTCGGGTCTCTACGGCATGATTGTGCTGGCGCTGATCGCCGTCTTTGTTGCCGGTCTGATGGTCGGGCGAACGCCGGAATATATCGGCAAGAAAGTCGAGGCGCGCGAGGTGCGCTACGCCATGCTGGCGGTGCTGATTCTGCCGCTCGCGATCCTCGGCTTCGCGGCCGTGGCCGCGGTCCTGCCCATGGCGTTGCAGGGGCTCGCCAATCCAGGTGCGCATGGCCTTTCGGAGATTCTTTATGCCTATTCGTCGGCCGCAGGAAACAACGGCTCGGCCTTTGCGGGACTGAGCGCCAACACGCCGTGGTGGAACACGACGCTCGGCATCGCGATGCTGCTCGGCCGCTTCGCCTACGTCGTGCCGGTCCTGGCGATCGCCGGTTCGCTCGCCGCAAAGCCTCGGCTCGCCGTCACGCAAGGCACATTTCCGACGGATGGACCGCTGTTCATAGGCCTTCTGATCGGCGTGATTCTGATCCTCGGCGGCCTGCAATTCTTCCCGGCTCTCGCGCTCGGCCCGATCGTCGAGCATTTCCAGGTGCTCCAGGCGCTTCATGCGCTCGGCGGCTGAGCCGGCCTCGCAAAAAGGATACGCATAATGCCTCTTTCAAGCGCCGCAGTTCATCCGCTCGATTTCAAGCGTGCGGTTGTGGACTCCATCCGCAAGCTCGATCCCCGCGCGCTCACCGGCAACCCGGTCATCCTGACGACGGAAATCGTCGCGCTCCTCGCGTCCGTATCGGCGGCCGCGGCTGTGTCAGCCGGCACGAACGCATCCTTCGTGGTGCAGATCGCGTTGTGGCTGTGGGCGACGGTTTTGTTCGCGAATTTCGCCGAAGCCGTCGCCGAAGGGCGCGGCAAGGCCCAGGCCGACGCGCTGCGCGAAGGCCGTGTCTCGACCAAGGCCAAGGTCATCGTCGATGAGGGACTCGTGGTTCCGCTTCCGGCGCATGAACTGGAGCCGGGTGCCATCGTCCTGGTCGAGGCCGGTGACGTGATCCCGGCCGACGGAGAAATCATCGAAGGCATCGCGTCGGTCAACGAAGCCGCCATCACCGGCGAGTCGGCGCCGGTGATCCGCGAAAGCGGCGGCGACCGTTCCGCAGTGACGGGCGGCACCACCGTCGTCTCGGACTGGATCAAGGTGAAAATCACCTCGCAGCCCGGTGCCACGTTCCTCGACCGCATGATCGCGATGGTCGAGGGCGCCGACCGCCGCAAGACGCCCAACGAGATCGCGCTTGCCGTGCTTCTCGCCGGCTTGACGCTGGTCTTTCTGATCGCCGTCGTGACGCTGGTCGGGCTTGGCCACTATTCCGGCGTCGACCTCAGCCCGCCGGTGCTGGGCGCCCTGTTTGTTACGTTGATTCCCACCACGATCGGCGGTCTGCTCAGCGCGGTCGGCATCGCCGGCATGGACCGCCTGCTCAAGTTCAATGTGCTGGCGACGTCCGGACGCGCGGTCGAGGCCGCCGGCGACGTCGATACGCTGCTGCTCGACAAGACCGGCACGATCACCTTCGGCAACCGCATGGCGACCGAGGTCATTTCCGCCCCCGGCGTGCGTACGGAGGTCGCGCTCAGGGCTGCGCTGATGGCCTCGCTCGCCGACGAGACGCCGGAAGGGCGCTCGATCGTCGATCTGGCGCGGCAACTCGGCCAGGGCGCCGAGGCGCCGCCCGACGCCAGGGCGATCCCGTTCAGCGCCACGACGCGCCAGTCGGGTCTCGACGCCGACGGGACGTCATGGCGCAAGGGCGCCATCGACGCGGTGCTGCGAGACCTCGGACTCAAGGACGAAGATGTGCCCGCGGAATTCAATGCTGCCGTCGACCGGATCGCGCGTTCCGGCGGCACGCCGCTCGCCGTGAGCGAGGATGGCAAGCTGCTTGGCATCATCCACCTCAAGGATGTGGTGAAGCCCGGCGTCAAGGAGCGCTTCGCCGATCTGAGGCGGATGGGCGTCCGCACGGTGATGATCACCGGCGACAACCCGGTGACGGCCGCGGCCATCGCGTCGGAAGCCGGCGTCGATGACTTTCTCGCCGAAGCGACGCCCGAGGACAAGCTGCGCATGATTCATGAGGAGCAGCGCAAAGGCCGTCTCGTCGCCATGTGCGGCGACGGCGCCAACGACGCGCCCGCGCTGGCCCAGGCCGATGTCGGCGTTGCCATGCAGACCGGCGCGCAGGCGGCGCGGGAAGCCGGCAACATGGTCGATCTCGACAGCGACCCTACCAAAATCATCGAGATCGTCGAGGTCGGCAAGCAGCTTCTCATCACGCGCGGCGCGCTGACCACATTTTCCATCGCCAATGACGTGGCGAAATATTTCGCCATCCTGCCGGCGATGTTCCTTGCCTTCTATCCGCAATTGGGCGCGCTGAACGTGATGGCGCTGCATTCGCCTGAAAGCGCCATCCTGTCGGCGATCATCTTCAACGCGCTGATCATCGTGGCGCTGATCCCGCTCGCCCTGAAAGGCGTCGCGTATCGGGCCGCGGGCGCGGCCAGCGTGCTGCGGCGCAATCTGCTTCTCTACGGCGCCGGCGGATTGATCGCCCCCTTCATCGGCATCAAGGCGATCGATCTCGCCATCACCGCCATCGGCCTAGCGTGAGGACCGTCATGCGTCACATCCGCCCCGCCATCGTCATGCTGCTGCTGATGACCGTCCTGACCGGCCTGGCCTATCCGCTGGGCCTGACCGCGTTGGCCCAATTGCTTTTCCCCTATCAGGCCGGCGGCAGCCTGATCATGAAAGACGGAGAGACGATCGGCTCCGCGCTGATCGGCCAGAATTTCGCGAACCCAGGCTATTTCCATGGCCGGCCTTCGGCCGCCGGCGCCGGCTATGACGGAGCCAATTCCTCCGGCTCCAATCTCGGCCCCACCGCCGCTAAGCTGAAAGACCGCGTCGCCGCCGAGACAAACCGCCTGCGCGCGGAAAATCCCGGCCAGCCGGTCCCCGACGATCTCGTCACCGCTTCGGCCAGTGGGCTCGATCCCGATATCTCGCCCGAGGCCGCGCTGTTTCAGATTCCCCGCATCGCCAAGGCGCGGGGACTTGCGCCCGATGCTCTTGCGGCCCTGGTGCGCAGCCAGACCCAAAGCCGCCTGCTCGGCCTGATCGGCGAGCCGCGGGTCAATGTCCTCAAGCTGAACCTTGCGCTGGATGCGCGGCAGAGCGGCATGAAAAGCGGCCCGAAAGAGCCTAAAATCCCGCCCGGATGACAGACGCCGCCGCCCGCCCCTCGCCAGACGCGCTTCTGAAACAGCTGGGGCCGGCGGGCCGTGGCCGCCTGAAAGTTTTTCTGGGCGCCGCGCCCGGCGTGGGCAAGACCTATGAGATGCTGGCACAAGGGCGCCGCCGCAAATTGGATGGCACCGATGTCGTGATCGGGGTGGTGGAGACCCACGGCCGGGTAGAAACCGAACTTCTCACCAAGGGCCTGGAGCGCATCCCCAAGAAACGCATCCCCTATAAAGGCCACGTCCTGTC
Organism: Nitrobacter sp.; assembly: GCA_035546855.1. Classification (GTDB taxonomy): domain Bacteria; phylum Pseudomonadota; class Alphaproteobacteria; order Rhizobiales; family Xanthobacteraceae; genus Nitrobacter. The sequence goes on from DASZVY010000048.1 coordinate 17,956, forward strand.
GGAACTGGACCTGGATGCCATTCTGCAGCGCCGCCCGCGCCTGGTTCTGGTGGACGAGCTGGCGCACACCAACGCGGAAGGCAGCCGCCACCCCAAGCGCTATCAGGACGTGGAGGAGCTGCTTTCAGCCGGCGTCGACGTGTATACGACGGTCAACATCCAGCACATCGAGAGCCTCAACGACGTGATCGCGCAAA
>DASZVY010000049.1:0-50699 GCA_035546855.1 Nitrobacter sp.
AAGGGATTCCTGCCGCTTCAGGACACAGCCTCGATCACGGCGGTAACCGAAGCCGGGCCTGACGTCTCCTTCGCCGAAATGCAGAGCCGTCAGTCGCAAGTCGCCGCTGCCATCAAGGCCGATCCCGACGTGGTCGGCGTCGTGTCGGTGATCGGCGCGGGGTCGGTCAATCCGACCACCAATGTCGGAAAGCTGGTGATGACGCTGAAGCCGCGCGGCGACCGGCGCGATGACGTCGCCGCGGTGACGGCGCGGCTGAAACAGCGCGTGGCGTCGATCCCCGGCATGACCGTGTATTTCCAGCCGGTTCAGGACGTGCAGATCAGCACGCAATCGAGCCGGTCGCAGTATCAATATACGCTGACAGGCACGGACGCCGCAGCGGTCGCGCTCTGGGCCGACAAGCTCGTGGCCGGGATGCGGCGCAACCCGCTGTTCCAGGATGTCTCCTCGGAGGCGCAGGAAGGCGGCCTGCGCGCCGCGCTGAACGTCGACCGTGCACGGGCGGGGCAGCTCGGCGTCAGCATTCAAGCCGTCAACGACACCCTGAACGACGCCTTCGCCCAGCGTCAGATCTCCACGATCTACGGGCAGGCCAACCAGTATCGCGTCGTGCTTGAGGCGTTGCCACGATACCAGCGCGATCCATCGATCCTCTCAAAACTCTATCTGCCGGGAGCGGCGGACGCGCAGGTGCCCCTCTCGGCGGTCGCGACGCTGACGCGCACCACGGCGCCGCTCGCCATCTCGCATCAGGCGCAATTCCCGGCGGTCTCGCTCAGCTTCAATCTCGCGCCCGGCGAGGCGCTCGGCGACGCCGTCGATCAGGTCCGAATCATCGAAAAGCAGATCGGCATGCCGAGCAACATCGTGGGCGTCTTCGCCGGCGACGCTGCGGAATTCTCGAAATCGCTGGCCGGTCAGCCATGGCTGATCCTGGCGGCCCTGGTCACGATCTACATCGTGCTTGGCGTGCTCTACGAGAGCTACATCCACCCGATCACGATCCTGTCGACGCTGCCGTCGGCCGGCGTCGGCGCCATTCTCGCGCTGATGCTGTGCGGGCAGGACCTGTCGGTGATCGGCCTGATCGGCATCATCCTGCTGATGGGCATCGTGAAGAAGAACGCGATCATGATGATCGACTTCGCGCTGGAGGCCGAGCGTCATCAGGGCCTGTCGTCCTATGATGCCATCGTGCAGGCCTGCCTGCTGCGCTTCCGGCCGATCATGATGACGACGCTGGCGGCGCTGTTCGGTGCGCTGCCGCTGGCCCTGGAGAGCGGAACAGGCGCCGAGCTGCGCTTTCCGCTCGGCATTTCCATCATCGGCGGGCTGTTGCTGAGCCAGTTGCTGACGCTCTACACCACCCCGGTGATCTATCTCGCGCTCGATCGGCTCAATCGCCGCATCGAGCAGGCGGTTCCGACCGGCGGCCCGGAGCAACCGCTCGCCGGCGCGACCGAGGGCATGCAGTAATGGCCTCGATCTCCGAGCCCTTCATCCGAAGGCCGGTCGGCACCACGCTGCTCGCGATCGGCCTGTTTCTGGTCGGCGTCGTGGCCTACGAATTCCTGCCGGTGGCCTCGGTCCCGAATGTCGACTTCCCGATGATCCGCGTCCAGGCATCACGCCCCGGCGCCGATCCGTCGGTGATGGCATCGACGGTCGCGGCGCCGCTCGAGCGCCGGCTCGGCGAGATCGCCGGCATCGACCAGATCACCTCGACCAGCACGCTCGGCGGGACCAGCATCCAGATTCAGTTCGGCATCGGCCGGGACATCGACCGCGCGGCGCGGGACGTGCAGGCGGCGATCAACGCCTCGCTCGCGGATCTGCCGAGCGACCTGCCGAGGTTGCCGACGTTCCGGAAAGCCAATCCGGCCGCGGCGCCGGTTTATGTGCTGGCGCTGACGTCGAAGACGCTGACGACCAGCGCCATCTACGACGTGGCGGACACCGTCATCGTCCAGCGGCTGTCGCAGGTCCCCGGTGTCGGCGAGGTGACGGTGAGCGGCGCCGATCAACCCGCCGTGCGGATTTCGCTCAACCCGGTGGCGCTGTCGAATGCCGGCATCGCCACCGACGACGTTCGCGCCGCCATCGTCAACGCCAATCCGCTTGGCCCCGTCGGAATCTTCAACGGTGGCCGCCAAAGCGAGACGCTCTCCGTCAACCGGCAGATGCGAACCGCCGCGGAATTTCGCGATATCGTCATCAAGAGCAGTAACGGCAATTTCGTCAGGCTCTCCGACGTGGCCGACGTGGAGGATGCGACCCGCAACAGCCGCTCGATCGCCTGGTTCAACAAGCAGCCGGCCGTGCTGATCCAGATCACCAAGCAGGGCGACGCCAACGTCATCGACACCGTCGATCGCGTCAAAGCGATGATCCCGCAACTCAAGCAGTGGATACCGGCCGGCGTCGAGATTTCCACGCTGGTCGACCGCACCGGCACCATCCGCGCCAGCGTCGATGACATGCAGTGGACGCTGCTCGCGACGGCTCTTCTCGTCATGGTGGTGGTCTACGCGTTCCTGCGGCGGATCACGCCGACCGTCGCAGCCGGCGTCTCGGTGCCGCTGGCACTGGCTGGCACCTGCGCCGGCATGTGGCTTGCGGGATTCTCGATCGACAACCTGTCGCTGATGGCGCTCGCCATTTCCGTCGGCTTCGTGGTCGACGACGCCATCGTCATGATCGAGAACATGTATCGAAACCTCGAGCATGGCCTGCCGCCGTTCCGGGCGGCGCTCGACGGCGCGCGGCAGATCGGATTCACTGTGCTCTCGATCAGCCTGTCGCTGATCGCCGCGTTCACGCCACTGATCTTCATGGACGGGATGGTGGGACGCCTGTTGCGGGAATTTTCGCTGACCCTGACGTTCGCGATCGTGGTGTCGACGGTGGTGTCCCTGACCATCACGCCGATGATCTGTGCCCACTATATCAAGCAAGCCACATCCAGCGATGCAACCTGGTTCGATCGGCTGGTCGAGGGCACCCTGTCGCGGATGGTTGCGTTCTATGCCCGGACGTTGCGCGTGGTGCTGGGGTTTCCCGTTCTGACGCTGGTCGTGTTCTTTGCCACCATCGCCCTGACGGTGACGCTCTACATCAAGACGCCGAAGGGCTATTTTCCCATCGACGACAGCGGGTTCGTCATCGGATCGACTCGCGCATCTCCCGATGTGTCGTTTCAATCCATGCTCGGGCTGCAGCAACGGCTGGCCGATATCGTGATGGCCGATCCGGCCGTGCAGGGGATCGGATCGTCGCTTGGCGGCAGCACCGCGCGCGGCGGCTCCAACCGGGGCTTCATGTATATCACGTTGAAGCCGCCGGAGGCCCGCGGCGGCCAGACGACCCAACAGGTCATCGACCGGTTGCGCCGCCAACTCGGCAAGGTCGCAGGCATCCGGCTGTTCATGTTCGCTGCGCAAGACGTGCGCGCCGGCGGCCGTCAGAGCGATTCCAACTATCAATACACCCTGACCAGCGCCGACCTCGAGTTGTTGCAGAAATGGGCGCCTCTCGTCGCCAAGCGGATGGAGACCGTGGAGGGTATAACCGACGTCTCCAGCGACCGCGATCCCGGTGGCTTGCAGCTCAATCTGAAGATTGACCGGCAAAAGGCGTCCAGCCTCGGGGTCAGGGTTCAGGACATCGACAACGCGCTCAACAATGCGTTTTCGCAGCGGCAGATTTCGACGGTGTATACCCAGCGCAACCAGTATCAGGTCATCCTTGAGATCGATCCGCGCTTCCAGAACGACCCCTCGGACCTCGACCGCATCTTTGTCGCCGGCGCCGACGACACGCAGGTTCCGCTCTCGGCGGTGGTTCATTATGAGCGGGGGCTGGCGCCGCTCGCCGTCTATCACACCCAGTCTTTTCCTTCGACGACGGTGTCTTTCAACCTGTTGCCCGACGTCACGCTGCAGGCGGCGACCACCAGCATCCAGCGCGCGGTGGACGAATTGCACATGCCGGAAGGCATTCGGGGCGGCTTCGAGGGCAATGCCGGCGATTTCAACAAGACGACGGGGCGGCAACCGCTGCTGATCCTCGGCGCGCTGATCGCGATGTATATCGTGCTGGGCGTGCTGTATGAGAGCCTCGCGCATCCGCTGACCATCATTTCGACCCTGCCGTCGGCCGGCCTCGGCGCGCTGCTCGCGCTGCAGATCACCAACACGCCGCTGACCATCATCGCGTTCGTCGGCATCATCCTCCTGATCGGCATCGTCAAGAAGAACGGCATCATGATCGTGGATTTCGCCCTCGATGCCGAGCGCCATCGCGGATTGTCATCGGCTGACGCCATCTTCGAGGCGTGCAAGGCGCGCTTCCGACCGATCCTGATGACGACGATGGCGGCGTTGTTCGCCGGTATCCCGCTCATCGTCGCGACAGGACCGGGCACCGAACTGCGGCGGCCGCTCGGCATCACCATCATCGGCGGCCTGTTCGTGTCGCAGATCCTGACCCTCTACACGACGCCGGTGATCTACCTGCTGATCGACCGGTTGCGGCGGAGGAGCGAGCCCGCTCCAGCGGCGTCGCCCGCCGAATAGCGCGGCGCATGTTGCCGGTCGTGCGGCCCCGGCGTATAGCGGGTCATGTCCGATCCATCCAAGCAGACTCACGAAGCCGCTGTATCCGCAACCGAAGCGGACTGCCCCCGCTGCCGGAAGCCGGCGTTGCTGTGCGTCTGCGACGATGTCGAGGTGATCGATAACCGGATCGCGTTGCTGATCCTGCAGCATCCGCAGGAGCAGGACAGGGCGCTCGGCACGGCGCGACTGACCGCTCTGCATTTCGAGAACGCGGAGTTGAAAATCGGCCTGTCCTGGCCGAGCCTGTCAAAGGCGCTGGGACGCCCGGTGCACGACCCCTCGCGCTGGGCCCTGCTGTATCTCGGTTCTGCGAAGGTCGCCCGTCTCAAAACCAACCGCACGGTCGTCGCCATCGATCGCAAGGGTGAGATCGAGCCCCATCAGGATGCGATCCTGGACGACATTGAAGGCGTGATCCTGCTCGACGGCACCTGGAGCCAGGCCAAGGCGTTGTGGTGGCGCAACGCCTGGATGTTGAAATGCCAGCGCATCATTCTGGGCCCGACGCACCCGTCTCGATACGGCAGGCTGCGGAAGGAGCCGCGCCGCGACGGGCTGTCGACGCTCGAGGCCGCGGCCATGACGCTGGCTGCTCTCGAGCACCGTCCCGAGATCGAGACGAGGTTGTCGGCAAGTTTCGACCGGATGCTCGCCCGGTTTCGGGAAGCGCAAGCGGTCCGGCCTGATCTCGCACCAAAACCCAAGCCCCGGCGCGACTTTCGCCGACGCCGGCGGACCTGATCGGCTGTTCCTGCCGGCCCGCGCGAACCGGCCATGCTATTCGGGCGGCAGCTTGTTCCGCTTCCTGAAGGGGTCGGCCGCCTCATCGTAACCACTGCGGCTGCTGAAGAACATCAGCGCCATCAGTCCGCATCCGACGACGACCGAGAAGAATGTCCCGAGGCCAAGCGCGATCCAGCCATGTGTGCCGATCGCCACGCCACTCGTCGCATTCCACGCGGCCGTCGCCCAGATGCCGATGACAATCAGCGAAACGGCCAAAGCCACAATAAGAGCGATTTGACCCAATCCAAGTTTGCGCATGACGGGCCTTCCGGGTTCAGAACGACGGTTTTCAACGCGGAATAACCGGGGCGATCGGCGGACAGGTCCGAACAGTTATCCGGTGGGCCCATCTACGACCGGCACGTCTTCGTCCGGCAAAATGCCCGTTCCCGGCGTTTTCGCTGGATCCGTCAGACCCGGCTTGTCGTGCGGACCGGCAGGTGGAATCGTCCGATCGTTCTTTGGTCGTTTATCGACCTCTCGGTTTTCCGGATTCCGCTTCATGAGGTGTGAACGCGATGATGCGTCGGCCGTTCCCGACGGAACAGGCGCGCTTCGGTCCCGTTGAATCGAAAACGGGAGATGTCGCATGAAGATCATTCTCGCGGTGGTGTTGATGGTCGGAACGGCGGTGGGCGCAGCCGCCCCGGCGCTTGCTAGAAATGACCGATATTGCCTGCAAGGTCGGGAGTGGGGATATCCCGGCAACTGCCAGTTTTCCAGCTATCGCCAATGCAAGGCCGCAGCCTTGGGGACCAACGCAGCGTGCGGCCGGAATCCGATGTCCTCCTACGGACGCTACCGGCGATAACTGACAGCACATCAGCTTGGCTTCACCAGCTTTCGCAGTCGCTTGCGGCCCAGCCGCGCGCGGACGAATCACGGCCGGACGGGATGGTAATTTCAGCCGAGGACCGGGAGCACGGTTGCCTAAGCGGCCCACACCCGATAATGATCCCGATTCAAGGGGCCACGTGGCGGAGTGGTTACGCAGCGGTCTGCAAAACCGTTTACACCAGTTCAATTCTGGTCGTGGCCTCCATCAATAAAATCAATGAGTTGTGGCGAGATTTTAAGAAGGTCTCGCAAGTGCCGTCCGGCGGGATGGCGTTGAAGCGGCGCCGTCTCAGCAGACGGCATTCCAGCCGGCCGGAAAAGGAATCATCGGCCAGGCTTCGCCGTTGTCATTGGCTGGCCTCGGAAGTCCGAGGAAATCGGGCAGGTCGAGATAAGCGGTGTCGCGATCGTTGGAAACGACTGCTCTGACCGCGTCCAGCAACTGATCGAACTCGATTTCACTCATGGCACCCTCATCGCTTGGCGCCACTGTTTCAGAAAGCCTTTGGGAGCCCGTTGCAGAAATCGCTAAAATTGTTCGGGCCTCGCCTCTTGGGCGGCTCCGCCGGCGAAAATCATGAAATCGTCATCGACAAGGTTGTTTTGCCGTTAAGGGCGGCGCGGGATCTCGCGACCTGCAGAGGCTTGTCCCATTTGGATGTTTTCGATTAAACCTGTCGCAATCGGCAATAATTATTGAGTAACGGCAATCCCGGATTCCTCGTTATGAGGGCCGGGACGAGCAGGCTTTTTTCACGATATCGGGGGATACGATACCGCATGTGCGGCATTGTTGGCATTCTGGGGCGCGGACCGGTTGCGGAGCAACTGGTCGATTCCCTCAAGCGTCTTGAGTATCGCGGCTATGACTCCGCGGGCGTCGCCACGATCGAGGGCGCGGGGCTCGCGCGGCGGCGCGCGGAAGGCAAGCTCCGCAATCTCGACGCGCGGCTGAGGGAAGCCCCGCTCTCCGGACACACCGGAATCGGACACACGCGCTGGGCGACGCACGGCAAGCCGACGGAGAACAACGCGCATCCGCATGCGACCGAGCGGGTGGCCGTGGTTCACAACGGCATCATCGAGAATTTCCGCGAGTTGCGTGAGAAGCTGGAGAAGAAGGGGGCGGTCTTCAAGACCGAAACCGACACTGAAACCGTCCTGCATCTGGTCGACAGCTACCTCGCCAGCGGCATCGGGCCGGTGGAGGCCGTCAGGGCCGCGCTCTCGGAATTGCGGGGCGCGTTCGCGCTCGGCTTCATTTTCGCCGGCGACGACAATCTTCTGATCGGCGCCCGCAACGGGCCGCCGCTCGCCGTCGGATATGGCGGTGGCGAGATGTATCTCGGCTCCGACGCCATCGCGCTCGGTCCGTTTACCGATACGATCAGCTATCTCGAAGATGGCGATTGGGCTGTCCTGACCCGTGACAAGGTTACGATCTACGACAAGCACAACGCCATCGTGCAGCGCGATGCGGTGAAGCACAGCATGTCGGCCTCGCTGGTCGATAAGGCGAACTTCCGTCATTTCATGGCCAAGGAAATTCACGAACAGCCCGAAGTGGTCGGACATACCCTGGCGCGCTGCGTTGACATGGCGACCGAGCGCGTGGTGTTGCCGGTGGACCTGCCGTTCGATTTTCGCGACATCCGTCGCGTGTCCATCGTCGCCTGCGGCACCGCGAGCTATGCGGGCTATGTCGGAAAATACTGGCTCGAACGCTTCGCGCGGCTGCCGGTTGAAATCGATGTCGCCTCGGAATTCCGATACCGCGAAGCGCCGCTGCACAAGGGCGATCTCGCGGTCTTCATTTCGCAATCGGGCGAGACCGCCGATACGCTGGCCGCGCTACGCTACGCCAAGGAGCAGGGACTCCATACGCTGTCGGTCGTCAACGTGCCGACCTCGACGATTGCGCGCGAGAGCGAAACGATCCTGCAAACGCTGGCCGGTCCGGAAATCGGCGTCGCCTCGACCAAGGCCTTCACCTGTCAGCTCATGGTGCTGGCGGCGCTCGCCGTGGCAGCCGGCAGGCGTCGCGGCGAATTGTCCGAGCAGGACGAGGCCAAGCTCGTCCACGGGCTCGTCGAAATTCCGCGCCTGATGTCGGAGGCGCTGACGACGGAGCCGCTGATCGAAAAGCTCGCCCGCGACATCGCGAAGTCGCGCGACGTGCTGTATCTCGGACGCGGCACCAGCTATCCGCTGGCGCTGGAAGGCGCGTTGAAGCTCAAGGAAATCTCCTACATCCACGCCGAAGGCTACGCCGCCGGCGAACTGAAGCACGGGCCGATCGCGCTGATCGACGAGACCATGCCGGTGGTGGTGATCGCGCCCTATGACCGCGTGTTCGAGAAAACCGTGTCGAACATGCAGGAAGTCGCGGCGCGCGGAGGCCATATCATTCTGATGACGGACGCGAAGGGCGTGGCGGAAGCGACGATCGACGCGCTCGCGACCATCACGATGCCGGACATGGGCGCCGCCTTCGCGCCGATGGTCTATGCCATCCCGGTTCAACTTCTCGCGTATCATACCGCCGTCATCATGGGCACCGACGTCGACCAGCCGCGGAATCTGGCCAAATCCGTAACGGTCGAATAGGACTTGGGGTCCGATCCGCCGATCGCCATCGTATCGGGCAGGCAAAACCTGCTATAATGTGCGGTCCGCGGCCGTGTGCGCCTGATCGTTTGAGCTGGAACCCGAATGAATCCCGATAAATCATCCCCGACACCGCCCCCCGGCAATGCTTCGCCGGAGGCGCCGCGCGGCATCGTCGCCCGGTTTCGGAACTACTTTCTGACGGGTCTGATTGTCGCAGGCCCTGTCGCCATCACGCTCTATCTGACGTGGTGGTTCGTGACCTGGGTCGACAATCTGGTGCGGCCGTTCGTCCCCGCCGACTATCGCCCGGAAAATTATCTGCCGTTCGGCCTGCCGGGCGCGGGTCTGATCATCGTCGTGGTGGCTTTGACGCTGCTCGGTTTTCTGACCGCGAACCTGATCGGCCGAACCCTGGTCGATCTCGGCGAAAAGCTGCTCGGGCGGATGCCGGTCGTGCGTGCGATCTATCGCGGGCTGAAGCAGGTATTCGAAACGCTGTTCTCGAGCACGGGCTCGAGCTTCCGCAAGGTCGGGCTGGTCGAATTCCCATCGCCGGGCATGTGGTCCATCGTGCTGATCTCGCAGGTGCCGAGTGCCGACATCGCCGCCCGTCTTCCTGGCGAGGAGGAGCACATTTCCGTGTTCCTGCCGTGCGCGCCGAACCCGACCACGGGTTTCTTTTTCTATCTGCCGAAGAGCAAGATCATCGAGATCGATATGAGCGCGGAGGACGCCGCGACGCTGATCATGTCGGCCGGCGTGGTGCAGCCCGGCAGCGGCGATCCGCAAAAGAAGGTTGCGGCGCTCGCCAGCATGGCCCAGGCCGCGCGGGTCGCCAACGAGTCCTCGCTCGCGCCTGCCAAGGTCGAATAGCTATCCCGCGCCGATCAACGGCACCGCTTCGTCGCGCTCGAACAGGTAGAGCAGGCAGCGTAGCGCCTCGCCACGCTTGCCGCTCAGGTTCGGATCGTTCTTCATGATGCGCAGCGCCTCGTCACGGGCCTGCGCGACGAGTTGGGCATGCACGTCGGAGCGCGCGACGCGATAGCCGGGCAGGCCGCTTTGCCGGGTGCCGAGCACGTCGCCTTCGCCGCGCAGCTTCAGGTCCTCCTCCGCGATCCGGAAGCCGTCGGTGGTCTCGCGGATCGCCCGCAGCCGCGCCGCCGACATCTCGCCAAGCGGCTCGCGATAGAGCAGCAGGCAGGTCGACGCTTCCGCGCCGCGCCCGATACGGCCGCGAAGCTGGTGCAACTGTGCAAGCCCGAATCGTTCGGCGTTCTCGATGACCATGACGGTTGCCGCGGGAACGTCGACCCCGACCTCGACCACGGTGGTGGCCACCAGCAGGCCGATTTCGCCAGCCGCAAATTGCGCCATCACGCGGTCCTTCTCGCTGCCGCGCATCTTGCCGTGAACGAGGCCGACCTTGTCGCCGAACCGCAGGCGCAGGCTGTCGAAGCGCTGCGTGACGTCGGTCAGGTCGACGGTCTCGGATTCCTCGACCAGGGGACATATCCAATAAACCAGCCTGCCGGCTTTCACTGCGCGGCCGACCGCATCCATCACCTCGGAGAGGCGGCTGTCCGGGATCGCGCGCGTATCGATCGGTTGCCGCCCCGCCGGCTTGTCCCGCAGCTCGGACACGTCCATGTCGCCAAAATAGGTCAGCACCAATGTGCGCGGGATCGGCGTCGCGCTCAGCACCAGAACGTCGACTGCCTCGCCCTTGGCGGTGAGCGTGAGCCGCTCGCGTACGCCGAAGCGATGCTGTTCGTCGACGATGGCGAGCGCCAGTGCCTTGAACGCGACATCGTCCTGAATCACGGCGTGAGTCCCGACCAGAAGATCGATCCCACCCGCCGCCAATCGCGCCAGAATGTCCCGCCGCTCCTTGCCCTTCTCGCGGCCGGTCAGGATCGCGACCTGCATCCCGGCGCGCTCGGCGAGCGGCGCAATGGTCTTGATATGCTGCCGGGCGAGAATTTCCGTTGGCGCCATCAGCGCCGCCTGTTTCCCGGCTTCGGCCACCGCGGCAGCAGCAAGCAACGCCACCACGGTTTTGCCCGAGCCGACGTCGCCTTGCAGCAGGCGCAGCATCCGGACCGGCTGGCGCAGATCACCGGTGATGGCGGCGATGGCCTCCTGCTGGGAGCCGGTCAGCGCATAGGGCAGGGCATCGATGATCTTATGACGCAGATGCCCGTCGCCGGCATGCCGCGCGCCGGCCGGCCGCCGCAATTTCGCGCGCACCAGCGCCAGCGCCAACTGCCCGGCCAGCAGCTCGTCGAAGGCGAGCCGCGACCAGAATGGGCCATCCGGCAGGACATCGGTCAATTCCTGCGGGACATGCATGCGGCTGAGCGCCTCGGCGAAAGAGGGGAAGCCGCAGCGCCGCATCACCTCCGGGCTGATCCACTCCGGCAGCGGCGGCAGCTTTTGCAGCGCCTGCGCCACGGCCCGGCGCAACGATCCCGGCGCCAGTCCTTCGGTCAGCGGATAGACGGGATCGATCCCGGACAGTTTTGCGAACCCCGCTTCATCGACGACGCGATCGGGGTGCACGATCTGCAGCGTTCCGTCGAACATCTGCGCCGTTCCTGACACGTAACGCTTCGCGCCGACCGGCAACAGTTTTTCGACATACCCCGGTTGGGCGCGAAAATAGGTCAGCACCACGTCGCCGGTATCGTCGCTGGCATAGACGAGATGAGGGGCCCGGGATCGCCCGGGAGGCACGGGGCGGTGGCGGTCGACGGTCACCTCCAGCGTCACCACCGTGCCGGGAACGGCGTCGCGAATCTTGGGTCGCGCCCGGCGGTCGATCACGCTCGTTGGCAGGTGCAGCAGCAGGTCGACCAGCCGCGGCGTGTCCTCACGCCCGAGCAGGTAGCGGAACAGCTTGTCCTGCTTGGGGCCGACGCCGGCGAGGCTCGTCACCGGGGCGAATAGCGGATTGAGGAGGGGAGGCCGCATTCCACCACTCGAGGAGTTGACCGACGCCGGAACGGCACCTGCATTGAATGCAAATTACCGGATGATGCAATGCGCGAACAGGTGCTGACACAGCCCGTCGCGCTCGCTATATCAAGCCCGCCCGGCACGTCCGGGCTTTTGGCGTTTGGGTGGATTGGCAAAATGACGGGATCGACACGATCGAGCGGCGGCCTTGACGAGCGGCGGAAGCGGCTCCTGTTTCGCTGCTGGCATCGCGGCACGCGCGAAATGGACCTCATCCTCGGACGGTTCGCCGATGCCGAGATCGGCGGGCTGAGCGATGCCGATCTCGCCGACCTGGAAGCCCTGATCGAGGTTCCCGATCCTGACCTCTATGCCGCGATCAGCGGCGACGGCGTCCTCGATCCCGTATATCGAACCGCGCTGTTCGACCGCATCAAGTCTTTCCGCCCGGCGGATCCGGGCGCATGAAGTCTCCCGTCCGATCACCCGCGGAACGGCTGTCGCCGGGGCAGGTCCTGACGCTGGCCAACGTCGCTGAGGGCGCCGAGGGATTGGTGGTCTCCGATCTTGCGCGCGCTGTGAAGGCGCGGCCCAAAGCGCCGGCCGTCAGCCTCGCGGTGATCTGCCGGGACGGACCGCGCATGCAGCAGCTCGCGCGCGCGCTTGAGTTCTTCTCGCCCGACATCTCGGTGATGCAATTCCCCGCCTGGGATTGCCAGCCTTACGACCGCGTCTCGCCGCACGGCGGCATTCTGGCGCAACGCATGATGACCCTGGCGCGGCTGTCGCGGCTTGCCGGGAGCGAGAAACCGCTGATCGTTCTCACCACGGTCAACGCCGTCCTGCAGCGCGTGCCGGCGCGCGAGGTGGTGGCGACGCAGGCGCTGTCGGTCGCACCCGGCAACGTCGTGCCGATGGACTCCATCGTCGCCTGGCTCGAGCACAACGGCTACAACCGATCATCCACGGTACGCGAGCCCGGCGAATACGCGGTCCGCGGCGGCATCCTCGATCTCTATCCGGCGGGACTGGACCAGCCCGTCCGGTTCGACTTCTTCGGCGACAGCCTGGAGTCGATCCGCTCGTTCGATGCGGAGACCCAGCGCACGCTGCTGGACATGCGCTCGCTCGATCTGGTCCCGATTTCCGAATTCCAGCTCATTACCGAAACCATTCGCCGGTTTCGCATGGGCTACATGGCCGCGTTCGGTGCGCCGACGCGTGACGATCCACTCTACGAAGCGGTCAGCGAAGGCCGCCGTCATCCCGGCATGGAGCACTGGCTGCCGTTGTTCCACGAGCGCATGGACACGCTGTTCGACTATCTCGACGGCGCTCCGGTTGCGCTGGAGCCGCAGGTGGAAGACGCCGCGCGTGAGCGGGTCAGCCAGATCAGGGACTACTACGACGCCCGGCGCGAGGCGCTCGAACATCCAGGCGGCGGCGCGATCTACAAGCCCCTGCCGCCCGACCGACTCTATCTCCCCGAGGACGAATGGGACGACAGGCTCAAGCAGGTGGCGCTGGCGCGGCTGACGCCGTTCGCCGTGCCGGAAGACGACAGGACGATCGATGTCGGGGCACGGCAGGGCCGCAACTTCGCGCCGGAGCGTGCCGACTCATCCGTCAACGTGTTCGAGGCCGTGGTTTCGCATGTGGAGGCGCTGCAAAGCGCCCGCAAGAAGGTCGTCATCGCGCTGTGGAGCGAAGGTTCGCGCGACCGCATGGCGAGCATGCTCAGGGATCATAAGCTGCTCAACCTGACCAGCATCAACGCGTGGCGGACGGTGCAGCCGACGCCGCGCAATGAAACGATGCTTGCCGTCGTCGGCATGGAATCCGGCTTCGAGACCGACGCCGTCGCCGTCATCAGCGAGCAGGATATCCTGGGCGATCGCCTGGTGCGGCCGCGCAGAGCGAGCCGCAAGCTCGACAACTTCATCTCGGAAGTCACCAGCCTGTCCGCTGGCGACCTCGTGGTCCATGTGGAGCACGGGATCGGGCGGTTTGTCGGCCTGCAGACGCTGGAGGTGGCGGGTGCCCCGCACGACTGCCTCGAATTGCGCTACGCCAACGAGACAAAACTGTTTCTGCCGGTCGAGAACATCGAGCTGCTGTCGCGTTACGGCTCCGACCACGCCAATGTCGAACTCGATCGCCTGGGCGGCAGCGGCTGGCAGGCGCGCAAGGCCAAGCTCAAGAACCGCATCCGCGAGATTGCCGGCGAACTCATCAAGATCGCGGCGGAGCGGCATCTGCACGAAGCGCCGAAGATGCCGGTTCAGGCGGGGCTCTACGACGAATTCTGCGCCCGCTTTCCCTATGAGGAGACCGAGGACCAGCTCACTGCCATCAACGCGTCTCTCAAGGACCTCGAAAGCGGCCGCCCGATGGATCGCCTTGTGTGCGGCGATGTCGGATTCGGCAAGACCGAGGTGGCGTTGCGCGCGACGTTCGCGGCGGCGCTCGACGGCAAGCAGGTGGCCGTCGTGGTGCCGACGACGCTGCTGGCGCGCCAGCATGCCAAAACCTTCACCGAGCGGTTTCGCGGCTTTCCGGTCAATGTCGCGCAGGCATCGCGCCTCGTGTCGTCAAAGGAACTGACGCAGGTGAAAAAGGGACTCGCCGACGGCTCGATCGATATCGTGGTCGGCACCCACGCGCTGCTCGGCAAGTCGATCAAGTTCAAGGATCTCGGTCTGCTCGTGGTCGACGAGGAGCAGCATTTTGGCGTCAGCCACAAGGAGCGGCTGAAGCAACTGCGCGCGCAGGTCCATGTGCTGACGCTGAGCGCGACGCCGATCCCGCGCACGTTGCAACTGGCGCTGACGGGGGTGCGCGACCTGTCGATCATCGCCTCGCCGCCGGTGGACAGGCTCGCCGTGCGCACCTTCGTCGCGCCGCACGATCCGCTGATGATCCGCGAGGCCCTCCTGCGCGAACGCTATCGCGGCGGACAGGCGTTCTACGTCGTGCCGCGGATCGATGACCTCGCCGAGGTCAAGGATTTCCTCGACAAGCACCTGCCGGAAATGAAAGTCGCGGTGGCGCACGGACAGATGGCGCCGACCGTGATCGAGGACATCATGTCGGCGTTCTACGACGGCAAGTATGATGTCCTGCTGTCGACAACCATCGTCGAATCCGGACTCGATATTCCCTCGGCCAATACGTTGATCGTGCATCGCGCCGACATGTTCGGGCTGGCGCAACTCTACCAGTTGCGCGGCCGCGTCGGCCGGTCGAAGCTGCGGGCCTATGCGCTGTTCACGTTGCCGTCCACGCACAAGATCACGCCACAGGCCGAGCGGCGGCTGAAAGTTCTGCAGTCGCTGGAAACGCTGGGCGCGGGCTTCCAGCTCGCGTCGCACGACCTCGACATTCGCGGCGCCGGCAATTTGCTCGGCGAGGAACAGTCCGGTCACATCAAGGAAATCGGCTTCGAACTCTACCAGTCGATGCTCGAGGAGGCGATCCTCGCGCTGAAGGCCGGCGTCTCCGAGCCGACCGCCGATCGCTGGTCGCCGCAGATCACCGTCGGCATGCCGGTGCTGATCCCCGAGGACTACGTCGCGGACCTCGCGGTGCGGCTGTCGCTCTACCGGCGGCTGGCCGACCTCGACACCGACGACGAGATCGACAATTTCGCCGCCGAATTGCGCGACCGGTTCGGGCCGCTGCCCGATGAGGTCCGCTATCTCTTCAAGGTCGCCGCGATCAAGGCCTACTGCCGTCGCGCCAACGTCGAGAAGATCGATGCCGGTCCGAAAGGTGCGGTCATCACCTTCCGCGACAATGCCTTTGCGCACCCGGACCGGCTGGTGGCCTTCATCCGCCAGCATGGCGAGGCCGCCAAGGTGCGTCCCGACATGAAGGTCGTGTTCTTCCAGGTCTGGAAAACAGCCGAAGAGCGTTTGACGGGTGCAACGGAGATCATGCGGCAGCTTGCCAATCTGGCGGAAGACCGCAAGGCCGCGTAAGGTTACGACGCCGCGCGCTGCGCCTCGTCGTTCAGACGGCTCAGGAGCGATGGCGCGGAATCCGGCGGCAATAGCGCCACCACCGCCGTGTGCGGATCGACACGCGACGCGCCCCGCGGGCCGTGCACCGTATGTTTGATGACGCTGGCGAGCCGCCGCGTGATCATGTGGGCATTGCGCAGATCGGTATCGGGAAAGGTGACGACGATCGAGCCGTCGTCGTCGAGGGCTCCGAAATCCGTTCGCCGCATCAGGCGGCTGACGAGGCGGGCCGCGTCGAACCTGACGCGGTCCTGCGTCTGATCGAAACGCAGTCGGGCCACGCACAGCCCGCCGCCGCGCGCCTGGGTCTCCTCGACGGCCGTGGCGAGATCGCGGTGAAAGGCTGCCGACATCAGGAGTCCCGTTCGCGGATCGAGCAGCCCGCCGGCCTCGATCGATTTCAAGATGCGACCGAGACGAATTTCAAAAGCATTCTGCCGAAGCAGCGGCAGGATATTCGCGGCGATCAGCGGCGGCGCCCCCGTGATGAACTCCAGATTCGGCAATTCATACGAGCCGGCGACGTCGCCGGGCGTCACGGCGACCGGCAGATTGCGGAAACGCGCGTCGTCAGCCAGCACCGAGAGGAAGGCATCGACAACCCGCGCACTGAACCCGTCGCCGATCACGATGCCGTTCAGTTCACGCACGTTGAGATGTTTCGCCGCCGCCTCGATGCTGAGCGCGCCGACGACGCCCACCTGTTCGCCCAGTGCCACCGAGAGCGCCGGATATGTCGGGCCGCGCCCGATCAGGAGAACGGAGGCGTCCTGGATCGGGTCGGTCTCGAGCATGCGAATGCGCGTCGCTCTTTCGCCCCGGGTTCGCCGCAACACGGTTGCGTGCAACGTCCGGACCCGGAGGGCGGCATTCAGGCGCAGGCTGAGACCGTCGGGATGTCCGTTGACGGACGAAAACGGCAACGCGTTATGGGGAAGCACTGTGCCGGGATCGATGACGATCAACGGTGTGTAGGGGCGGCTTTCCGAAAGCTGGTGCGCCAGCTTCACGAAATGGGATTCGTTCGGATCAGGCGTCGCTGCAACGACTGCGGTCGGCTGAACCTGTTGGACGGCTGCGCGCGCCTCCGGCCATGCGACTTCAATGATCGGAAAGACCTTGAGGCCCGGCAGCAGACTTGCCAGCGGCCCGGGGCCGCCCGGCGAGACGACAACGAGGGGGCCTTGATGGGACATCTCAGGACAGCTCGATCATGCGCGATAGCAGGGCGGTATCCTAGGTCGGTGCCCTTAATGTCGCGTCAATGAATGCGGTCAGTTTCGATCAGATTGCCGCTGATCGATCGCGAAAAGCCTCGACCATCAAAGGGTTGAGACCAAGCTCTGCAAGCGCGGCCCGGGCGCGGGCGTTGTCGCCGGACCGGCCGGCAAGACGATGGCCGCTGAGGCGGTCGGGAAGCGCCGTCAGCATGGCGGTGTCGCCAAGCCGCTTGGCCCACCCTTCCAGATCCTGGGCCAGAAACCTGTAGCCGCCGACGTTCATGACCCCCGATGGCGGCGCGGTGATTGCGATCGCGCCGGTCGCACGGTCGATCCGGGCGGCATAGCCGGTGTCGACATAGTCCACGTTCGGCGGCGCCGTCAGAGGATCATGAGGTGGGTGAGCCGGCTCATAGGCCGCGACTGGCACCATGGGCCCGCGTAGCGCCAGGGTGCCTTTCGGCGTCAGGATGATCTCGCCCGCCTGCGGCGACGCCGGGACGTGGCGTGGCGCGCCGTGAGGACCCGGCATGACCGGAGCGGGCTCTCCGTCCTCCATGCGCCGGGCCGCGAACAGCCCAACCTCTCCGAACAGATACACGTCGGTCATGGCGGCGTGAGCATCGGGCCAGACGGGACTCGAGTCGACCTGTTCCGGCGCGCGCCAGAGTCCGATCACGTGACGCAGGCCGGGGTGACGGGTCAGACCGCCGTCCTCAGCGAGCGCAAACGCGAGCGGCGCTGGCGCCACCAGCGCGCTGCAGCCTTGTGCATCGATCTGTCGGCGGAGGACGTCGGGGTCGAACGGATGATGCAGCGCGAGCGTCCCGCCATTCAGCAGCCATGTCACGAGCGACGCGGTCAAGCCGGCAAACGAGCAGGGTGCGAGCGCGGACAATAACGTCGCGCCCTGCGGGAGTCCGCTTTCGAGAAAGACGGCAAGGCCGGCTGCGATCATATGCAGGTGCGTGCGCGGAACGCTTCGAAAACCCGCCGCGGTCACATCGAACGAGACCAGCGCGACCCGTCGCGCATCCTGAACCACGAGGCGCGAGGCGTCGGACGGATGCGCGATCGCCTCCTCCAGCGAGGCCATTCCCTCCGGCAAATTGCTGCCGAAGCCGCAGACATGACGAATGGAGAAGGCTTCAACCGCCGCATTCATGGCGATGTCGGCATGATCGATGCCGTCGATCCGGCCCATGGCGACGATCGCGCGCGCTCCCGAGCGGTTCAGCGCGACGGTCAGTTCGGCCTGCCGCCAGAGCTGCGGCATCAACGCCACGATCAGGCCCGCGCGATAGGCCGCCAGCACCGTCAGCACAAGCTCGACGGTGTTGGGAAGCTGAACGGCGATCACCGAATTCGCCGGCAAACCCGCTTCGATGAAGTGGGCCGCGAGCGCCGAGATCGCCCGGTCGGCCTGAGCGAATGTGAGCCGGCGCGGGGGCTGGCCGGTGACGCGCAGCTTGTCTGGAGGGTCAAGCAAAGCCAGCGTATCCGGCTGTCGAGCCAGGCTGCGGCCGAACAATCCGTCCAAGGTCGGTGATGTATAATTCTGGATCACGGGCTCACTTCGGTTTCGGCTTTCGCCACCACGTCTCTGGAAGGTACCCACTCAAAGCTGTCACCGCAGGCCGTTCTATCCGATTCCACCGCGCGATCCATTGCTCCGAGACGTTGTAGATCGGAATTGCGTAGAATCCGGACATCAGGACCCGGTCGAGCGCGCGCACTGCGGATACGAATTCCGGGCGCCGGCGGGCTTCCAGCATGGCCGCGATCATGGCGTCGATCGCGGGATCCTTCGCGCCCATGTAATTGCGGGTGCCGGGGACGTCAGCCGCCTCGCTGCCCCAGTAAAACGATTGCTCATTGCCGGGCGACAGGGATTGATCCCAACGGTTCTGGATCATGTCGAAATCGAAGCTGAGCCGGCGCTGGTCGAACTGGACGCCGTCGACCGAGCGAACGGACACCTCGATGCCGGCGCGCTTGAGGTCGCGCGCGTAGGTGAGGGCGATGCGTTCCTGGTCCCGTGTCGTCACCAGTATCTCGAACGTGAAGGGAGCGCCCGTCGCGCGCTGGCGCAGGACCGTGCCGTCGAGATCGTAACCGGCGTCGGACAGCAGTTTGAGCGCGCGGCGCAAGGCCGGCCGATCCCGTCCCGATCCGTCACTCACCGGAAGCCGGTAACTGCCATTCAGGATGTCGGGCGGCAGGCGCGCCGCGTAGGGTTTCAGCAGGGCTCGCTCCCGGTCATCCGGAGGACGGCCATAGCCCGAAAGCTCGGAGCCCGCAAAATAGCCGCCAACGCGGCTGTAAAGGCCGAAGAAATAATTGCGGTTGATCCACTCGAAGTCGAACAGCAGCGTCAGCGCTTCGCGGACGCGGATATCCGAGAATATCGGGCGACGCGTATTAAAGACGAGAAATTCGGTCGGCTTGGGCAGACCGGTTTTAATGGTTTCGCGGGTCAGGTGACCTTTGGCCGCCGGAAAATTGTAGCCATCGTGCCAGCGCAGCGGCTCGGTCTCAACGCGGACATCATAAAGCCCGCGCCTGAAGGCTTCGAACTGGCTGTTGGCGTCCCGGTAGAAATCGAACCGGACCTCGTCGAAGTTCCAAAGCCCCTTGTTGATCGGAAGGTTGCGTCCCCAATAATCGGGATCGCGGTTCATGACGACGCTCGTTCCCCGCTTGACCGTGGTGACGCGATAGGGGCCGGACCCGATGGGCGGGACCATCGAGGTTTCCTCGAAGGTCGCGACGTCCACGGCGTGCTCCGGCAGAATCGGCATCAGCCCCAGGATCAGCGGCAACTCACGGTCGCCGGTTCCGCCGAAATCGAAACGCACGGTGCGTGCGTCGAGGGCCTCGGCCTTTGCGACTTTAGAATAATACTGGCGGTGATTGGGTCGACCCTTGTCCCGCAGGAGTCGCCACGAAAACAGCACGTCCTCCGCCAGCACCGGCTGGCCGTCGGAGAAGCGCGCCAGCGGGTTGAGGTGGAAGGTCGCGTAGGTTCGGGCCTCGTCAGTATCGATGCTGTCAGCCAGCAAGCCGTAGAGGGTGAACGGCTCGTCATTGCCGCGAGTCATCAGGCTCTCAATGACGTATCCCCGGATTTGCTGCAGTGCGATCCCTTGGACGATCAGCGGGTTGAGGCTATCGAACGACCCAAGAATGCTCTGGATCAGGCGTCCGCCCTTTGGCGCAACCGGATTGACGTAGGGCATATGGTCAAAGTCAGCGGGAAGCGCGGGCGCACCGTGCATGGCAATGGCGTAACTCGGGGCGGCCCAGGCGTCCCCGGGACCGATGGCGAGCCAGCCGATCACGATCGTCAGCGCGGCACCGAGCCAGTTCCGCTTCAATGATCGTGGTGGAGAGGCGGGCGGCCGCTGTGATTCGGTTGGATGCACAACTGAATTTTACCACAGACCACCCTGTTAGGCCCTGTGCGCCGGGCTCCGGACAGACCGTCGCCATTGATCTTTTCGCCTGCCGTTGTATTGAGAGCGGGTAATTGACGATAGACGCGCGACCTGTCACGTAACTGCCTCATTTGACTAAGAGATAGCCGCCGAACGGCTAGGTGTCGGTGCCTGCGTCGCAGTTCGGGTGCTTCCGTTCAGAAAGGGTTTTCCGCAATGAACTTTCGCCTATTGGCCGCGACGGTCTTGCCGCGCGGGCGAGCTTTTGCCCTGTTTGCGGCGATGGCGCTGATCGCTGTTCCGTTTACTCAGGGGGCCGCGGCCCAGCAGCCTGCTGCGAAGGGCAGGAAAACCGCCCCCAAGGCGGCAGCGCCGGCGCCGGCTGCGCAACCGCAGGCGCCCGCCGCAGGCACGCCGGCGGATCAGCAGGTGCAATTGATCTACGCCCCCTGGACCAAGTTCTGCTTGAGGGGTCAGGACGCCAAGGCCAAGCAGGTCTGCTTCACCGGCAAGGACGGCCGCATCGAGTCGGGCCAGCCGGTCATCGCGGCCGTGGTCATCGAGCCCGAAGGCGAGCCGAAAAAGATCCTGCGCGTGACGTTGCCGCTCGGCATGCAACTCGTCCACGGCACCCGCATCATCATCGACAATAACCCGCCGCAGCAGAGCCCTTACGTGATCTGTTTCGCCAACGGTTGCATGTCGGACTACGAACTCACGCCGGAAATGCTGGCCCAGATGAAGAAAGGGCAGAACCTGATCGTGCAGGCCATCAACTCAAACGGCGCGCCGCTGACCTTGCCGCTGCCGCTGGCGGAATTTGCAAAGGCCTACGACGGCCCGCCGACCGACCCGAAAGTGTTCGAGGAAACCCAGAAGAAGCTGCAGGAAGAACTGCAGAAGCGGGCGGCGGAAGCGCGCGCAAAGCTCGAGGCGACCCAGCCTGGTGCGGCGGCCACCCCACCGGCGAAGTAACAGCAAAACTCCCCGCAAGGAAAAAGGCGCCCAAGCAGGCGCCTTTTTTATGGGTCGGGCGGGCGAGGCTACCTGCCTGCAACGTCAATTGAGCGAGGGATTGCGCGGACGATAGCCGCCCGATTTATCCTTGATGAAAATCTCCGCAACCTGCGAGTGCCGGATCGGCTCGCCGGACTCATCCGGCAACAGGTTTTGCTCGGAGACATAGGCCACGTATTCGGAATCCGCGTTTTCCGCGAGCAGGTGATAGAACGGCTGATCCTTGTGGGGTCTGACGTCTTCCGGAATCGACAGCCACCATTCCTCGGTGTTGTTGAATTCCGGATCGATGTCGAAGATCACGCCGCGGAACGAGAAGATCCGGTGGCGAACAATCTGCCCGATCTGAAACTTGGCGGTACGCGCTTTAATCATAGCTCGTCGATAGACCAGGATTGTGGCCGATGCTAGAGGCAAAGCGACGATTCCGACCGCTTCCGGCGCCGGCGAGCGCCTGCCAAATCCGCTTCGCCAAAGTAGAAATACCCGTCTCCCGATGATCGATATTCTCAATCTGGCGCTCCCGTATTTCGGCTTGATCTTCGTTGGATTCGCCTGCGGCAAGGCCAAGGCCCTCCCGGAATCCGGTCTGGCATGGATGAATTTCTTCCTGCTCTACGTGTCGCTCCCGGCTCTGCTGTTCGGGATCATGTCGAAAACGCCATTTGCGGAACTGAACAACCCGCCGTTTCTGATCGCCACCACGCTTGGCACCGCCACAGCGTTCATCCTCGCGCTCAGTGCAGGACGCCTGCTGGGCGATTTGTCGCTGCGGGAGGCAACGCTGACCGGACTTTCAGGCGGCTACGGCAACATCGGTTACATGGGGCCGGGTCTCGCCCTCGCGATTTTGGGCGAGAAGGCGGCGGCGCCCACGGCGCTGATTTTTTGTTGCGACAGCATTTTCCTGTTCTCGGCCGTGCCATTTCTGATCGCCCTCGCGGGCGAGCGGCGACCGCTGCTGCAAACCATTGGCAGCGTGGTGAACCAGATCGTATCGAACCCGCTGATCATGGCGGCCTGTCTCGGCGCGCTGGTCGCCGCCCTGCACATTCCATTGCCGGTCGCACTGAGCAACACGCTTCAATTCCTGCAGAATGCCGCAGCCCCCGTCGCGCTGTTCGTGCTGGGCGTCACCGTGGCGCTCCGGCCCTTTCAGCGGATGCCATGGGAGGTGCCCGGCGTTATCGCCGTCAAGCTTGTCCTGCACCCCTTGATTGCCTTCGGGCTGATGATCCTGATGGGTCCGTTCACACCGGAATGGGCGGCGACCGCGGTCCTGATGGCATCGCTGCCGCCGGCGTTGAATGTCTTCGTCATTGCCCGGCAGTACGATACCTGGGTCGAACCGGCATCAGCCGCAGTCCTGATCGGAACATTCGCGTCCGTCGTGACACTGACCAGCGTGATGTGGATGATCAAGACCGGTCTGATTGCATTCCACTAGTGTGGTGGGTTCAGAAGTTCGCTTCACCTTCGCGAGTCCTTCAAGCGAACCTCTGAACCTAAACCACACTCGAATCATAAGCTTGCTCCCTTTGATTCCGAAGTTCGCATCAAAGGTTGCTGCAAGTGCTTGCGAACTTCGGAATCGGGACGCTAGTGTGTTGCACGTCCCCACGATGGGGCGAGGCCCTCGCGCATCGCCAGACGGCGTAATGGACCGACAGACCCAATCATATGCAGGCCGGCGGCGCGTGCCATCTGCAGAGGCAGGAAGCCGCTGAGCAGCGAGCGGTTTGCAATGTCGATCGCGACGGTCCGGCTGCGGATATCCGCGCGCCGCGCGGATTCAAATCGGGTCAACACGGCCGGGGCGCCGGCATCCTGCCCCGAAAGCATCGCCTTCTGCACAATGTCGGCAATGTCGGCCGCATCGCGAAGCCCCATGTTCAAACCCTGTGCGCCGATCGGCGGCAGCACATGCGCAGCTTCTCCGACGAGAACGATCCTGTTCTTTGCAACCCGTTGGGGCTGCTCGATGGCCAGCGCAAACATGTTGCGTCCGGGCTCGGCATGGACGCGCCCGAGGATCGAATGCATTTGGCGCTCGACCGCCATCGACACCTCATCGTCTTTCAACGCCTTCATTCGTTCGGCATTCTGTATGGACATCACCCATACGATGCTGGAGCGATCACCGGGCAGGGGGACGACCACGCAGGGACCTTCCGGCGTGTGAAATTCGGTCGAGACGTTGTTGTGCGGCCGCGCATGCGTCACGTTGAACGTCAATGCGGCCTGCGATAGCGGCCGGCGTCTGACACCGATGCCAGCCGCCTCGCGGCAGAGAGAATGCCGTCCGTCGGCCCCGACGACGAGATGGGCTGACAGCGTCAGGCCCTGGCGCGTTGCGATCAGGACACCGGCCTCGGCGGGATTCACGTTGTCCGCCTCGTCATCGACCCGCGTGAGCGTGGGACACTCGGCCGCGCGCTGCTCCAGAACCTGCATCAAGGTCCGGTTTTCGATGTTGTAGCCGAAAGCTTCAAGCCCGATCTCATCCGAACAAAAGCGCACCTCGGGAGCCCGGATCAGACGTTTGGTATCATCGACCAGCCGCATCACGCGCAGCGCCGCCGCCTGATCCGCGCAGCGAGACCAGACGTCCAAGCGGCGCAAGAAATCGACGGAATTGCCGAGCAGGGCCGTCGTCCGATTGTCGCCATAGGCGACGCGCCGCGCGATCAGGGCCGTGCGGGCGCCGGATCGGGACAAAGCGATAGCCGCGCCAAGTCCGGCGGGGCCGCCGCCGACGACGGCGACATCGTAGGGGGCTGGATTGACGATGACATCCTGCATGCGGCGGACAATCGGCATTCGTGCCGGACTTTTCAAGTCCCGGAGGCTGCTTCGGTTCCTCGTTGGCTTACGCGGCGGAAGGCCGCAAGGCGGAATGTGCAAAAAGCCTGATTTCCTGCTAGCACTTGAAGGATATGAGCCCTCCAAGCCGACAGGACTCCTTCTCTGCATCCCGGGCGGCGCGCTCCGCCGCCATGTCCGTGCACATTTTTACGGCCGCGGGCGGCGGTTTTGCCTTCCTGGCGCTGCTGGCCGCGGTCCGCGAGCACTGGACAGTCATGTTCGCGTGGCTCGGGGCCGCTCTGATCGTCGACGGCATCGACGGACCTTTGGCGCGGCGGCTCAATGTCGGCGGCCTGCAACCCGACTGGTCCGGCGAAGTGCTTGATCTCGTCGTCGACTTCGTGACCTACGTTTTCGTGCCGGCCTATGCGATCGCCGCGAGCGGCCTGCTGCTACCGATTCTTGCGCCGCTGCTCGGCGCCGGGATCGTGGTCACAAGCGCCCTGTATTTCGCGGACCGCCGCATGAAAACAGCCGACAATCACTTCCGCGGATTTCCGGCGCTCTGGAACGCGGCGGCTTTCTACCTTTTTCTGCTGCATCCGGTACCGTGGCTGTCGACGCTCGGAATCGCTGTGTTGATCATGCTGACATTCGTTCCGTTCCATGTCCTGCATCCGGTGCGGGTGACGCGCCTGCGCAACTTCAATCTCGCATTGATCGCCATCTGGGCCGTTCTCGCCATCCTCACGATATGGAGCGATTTCAACGTAGCGCTGCCGGTCACGCTCGGACTTTGCGCGATCGCGCTCTACATTGTCGGCGGCGATTCCGTTTTCCGCCTGCTGGGATCGACACATCATG
This sequence comes from Nitrobacter sp., assembly GCA_035546855.1. GTDB lineage: Bacteria > Pseudomonadota > Alphaproteobacteria > Rhizobiales > Xanthobacteraceae > Nitrobacter. Next base: position 25,176 of record DASZVY010000049.1, read on the forward strand.
ATTGAACTTCTGAGCAGTCCCGAAGCATGGGCCGCGCTGCTGACCCTGACGGCGCTGGAAATCGTTCTCGGCATCGATAACGTCATTTTCCTGTCGGTGATTGTCTCGCGGATTCCGCAAGCACAGGCCAAGCGCGCGCGCCAGATCGGCCTGGCGCTGGCGCTGGTCTTCCGCATCCTCCTGCTGAGCGTGCTGGTCTGGCTGATCGGCCTGACGGCACCGGTGATTACGGTGAGCCGCTTCGCCTTCTCGTGGCGGGATATCATCCTGATCGGCGGCGGGCTCTTCCTGATCGCAAAGGCTACTCATGAAATTCACGGCGAGGTCGAGGCGCGTGAGGGCGGGTCGGACGATGCGCCGAGGCCGAGTGCCTTCTTCTGGGTGATCGTTCAGATCGTCATCATCGACATGGTGTTTTCGCTGGACTCCATCATCACCGCAATTGGCATGGCGCAGGATCTTGAAATCATGATCGCGGCCGTCATCATCGCCTGTTTCATCATGTACGTGTCATCGGGGCCGGTTGCGCGGTTCGTGACCGACCATCCGACCACGAAGATGCTGGCGCTGGCGTTCCTGGTGCTGATCGGCGTGGCACTCGTTGCCGACGGCTTCAAATTCCATATTCCTCGTGGATATATCTATTTCGCGATCGCATTTTCCGCTGCGGTGGAGATGTTCAATGTGCTCGCCAAACGCAATCGCGGCAAAACCGGCTGATTGAACTGATCGGAGCCGTCGTGCCGGAGTTGACAATGACCGGGCGATAGCCTTCGTTGCGTCCAGGACTATATCGGCGAAGGTTTGCGGGAGGGTACGATGACGAAGGCCGTGCGGGTTCACCAGGTTGGCGGCCCTGAAGCGCTTGTTTACGAAACGGTGGACGTTCCCGCGCCGGGGCAGGGCGAGGTTCGCATCAAGCAGCACGCCGTGGGCCTGAACTTCATCGACGTCTACTATCGGACCGGCCTGTACAAGGCGCCGTCGCTTCCCTTTGTCGCCGGCAACGAAGCGGCCGGCGAAGTCATGGCGGTAGGTCCGGGCGTGACCGATTTCCACCCCGGCGATCGCGTCGCCTATTATTTCAATCTCGGCGGCTATGCGACGGAGCGCAACATCCCCGCCGAAAAGCTGGTCAAGCTGCCCGACCACATCACCTTCGAGCAAGGCGCGGTGTTGATGCTGAAGGGCTTGACGGTCTGGTACCTCCTGCACAAAACCTTCAAAGTCGAGCACGGGCACCGGGTTTTGATTCACGCCGCGGCCGGCGGCATCGGACTTCTGGCCTGCCAGTGGGCCAAGGCGCTCGGCGCCCACGTCATCGGCACGGTCGGATCGAGGGCCAAGGCGGACCTTGCGCTCGCCAACGGCTGCGATCACGTGATCCTCTATAACGAGGAAGATTTTGTCGCGCGCGTCAAGCAGATCAGCCGCAACGAACTCTGCGACGTGGTTTACGACGGCGTCGGCAAGACGACGTTTCCGGGTTCGCTATCATGTCTCAGGCCGCGTGGATTGTTCGTCAGTTTCGGCAACGCCTCCGGCCCGGTGCCGCCGTTTCCGCTGGCCGAACTGAACAATCACGGATCGCTGTTCGCGACCCGGCCGAAGCTGAACGACTACGTCGCCACCCGCAAGGACCTGCTCGAGGGCGCCGACACGCTGTTCGCTGCCGTCATCAATGGCAAGCTGCATGTGCCGATCAACCATGCCTATGCACTCAAGGATGCCGCCAAGGCGCACATCGATCTGGAAGGCCGCGCCACCACAGGGGCAGCGATCCTGAAACCTTGAGGTTTGGCGTGGTGCTGCGGCAGGTTAAACTTTGGCGCCGAGCTGACGGGAGATCGTGCCGGCCGCTCGCACGACAGCCTGCGCAATGGGGCTTTTCCAATCGGCATCGAACGTGCCGGTCGGCCCCATCGCGGTAATCACGAGAACAGCGGTCCCGGTATGATCGAAGACCGGAGCCGCGAATGCGTTAATACCGGGTAGCGGGTCACCGACGGCGCGGGCCAGGCCGCGACGGCGGACTTCGGCCAGCGTCTTGTTCAAGTCAATCGTCTTGCGCCGGGCCGGATTGTAGCCGACAGACAAGCGGTCCAGATTTTCCCGGAGCGCGGTCTCGATCAGCTTTGACGGCAGGAAGGCTGCGAAGGCGCGGCCGGTCGCCGTCTCCAGCAGCGCGGCGGTCGAACCCACGCGCATGGCGATGTGGACCGGCTGACCAGGCTCCTCCAGCAACACAATCGTGGGGCCGTGCGCGCCCCACACCGACAATGAGACCGCGTGATCGATCTCGTCAGCCAGCGCAGCAACGATCGGCGTGGCGATCCGGACCGGCGCCATCCGTCGCAACGTGACGATTCCAAGCTGTAGCGCAAGCGGACCGAACTCGTAACGCCCGGTCACAGCGTTCTGCTCGACGAGACCGATCCTGATGAAACTCGTGAGGTACGGGTGGGCTTTCGCCGCCGTCATTCCCGCCTCGCGCGCAAGGTCGCGCAACATCATGGGTTCACCGGCTTGCGCGAGCGCATGCAACAACCGCCCGCCGAGTTCGATGGACTGAATCCCCCTGCGTTGCTTCGTCATTTCTGGCGCCCCGATTCCGAAGTTCGCATGCACCTTGTAGCAGCCCCTGACGCGACCTTCGGAATCAAAGTGCCCCTAATGATCTCATAGTTCCAGTGTGGTTCAGGTTCAGACTTCGCCTGAAAGACTCTCGACAAATAAAACGAGCGTCTGACCCGCCATGCGCTCCTCGTACCGACATGACCGGCCCTAGACAGCAAGAAACCCGCCGTCCACGGGAAGGGTGGCGCCATTCACATATGACGCCAGATCGGAAGCAAGAAAGACGACGGGACCGACCAACTCCTCCGGCTGCCCGACGCGACCGGCCGGCGTGCGGCCAAGAAATCCGGCAAGGCGCACCGGGTCGGCCAAGGTTGCCTGCGTCATCTCCGTCTCGATCACCCCCGGCGCGATGGCGTTGACCCGGATTCCATCCCTTGCCAATTCGCGGGCGAGCGCCTGGGTCAGCAGCCTGACGCCCCCTTTCGACGGCGAATAGCCGAGGGTATCGGCTACGCCGACGAAGGATGCGATCGATCCGACGTTGATGACGGTCCCCCGGGTTTCCCGCAGGGCCGGCAGAAGGGCATGCGTGACGTTAAACGGCCCGTTGAGGTTGACGTCGAGCACCTTGCGCCAATTGTCGTGAGCACGCGGGGAATCGATCGTCTCGCGAATGATGATGCCGGCATTGTTGACGAGGATCGATACGGCGCCAGCCTCTTCACGGACGCGCGCGGCAAGCGCGGAACAGGCATCGGCATCCGTCACATCGAGTGGATAGGCGAACCCGCGGCGTCCGGTCGCGCGGACAGCCTCCGACGCCGCGGATGCCCCTTCCGCATCGACGTCGGTCGTGATGACGTCGGCGCCATGCGCCGCGAGCCCGAGCGCGATGGCACGGCCGTTTCCGCGCGCGGCTCCGGTCACCAGCGCCAATCGCCCAGCAAGCGACGCGCTTCCGGCCGAGGTCACGATGCCGCTCCCGCGCGCTGGGCGATATCGCGGCCCGCGATGTAGCCGAAAGTGAGGGCCGGCCCGAGCGTGATGCCCGCGCCGGGGTAATTCCCGCCCATGATGCTGGTCGCATCATTGCCAGCAGCGTAAAGACCTTCGATGGGTTTGCCGTTAGCGCCGAGGACGCGCGAGCGATCGTCGGTCTTGATGCCTGCATAGGTTCCGAGATCGCCGATCACGAGTTTGATCGCATAGAAGGGAGCGTCCTTGATCGGCGCGATGCACGGATTAGGACCATGCAACGCATCGCCTTGATAACGGTTGTAGGCGCGAGACCCCTTGCCGAAATCGACATCGCGGCCGTCTTGAGCGATGCTGTTAAATCGAGCGACGGTTGCGGCAAGGCCCTTCGGATCGACATTGGCCTTGGCGGCAAGGTCTTCGAGTGTCGCGCCGCGGATCAGATAGCCGGTGCGCAGATGACGGCCGATGGGCATGGGGAAGGGCGGGACGCAGCCCAGTCCGTACCGGCGCAACGAACGGTGGTCGGTGATGAGATAACAGGTCGGCTCCTCGCCCGGCGGAGTGGATGCCATCATCCGCTGCACGAAGTCATGATAGGAGTCGCCTTCGTTGCCGAAACGCTCCCCGCGGCGGTTGACCGCGATCACACCGGGTTTCGCACGATCGATGAAGTGCGGCATCACCCCACGGCTGCCATCCTTCCGCGTCGTCACCGACACCGGCACCCATGCGGCCGCGTTCGGCAGCGTCGTGTCCACCGATCCGCCGACGGACTCCGCGAGCCGCAGACCGTCGCCGGTATTGCCTTCCGGCCCCGGCGAATAGTGTTCCTTGCCCGTAGGCGCGTGCGGAAACAACGCCTTCCGCCGCGCGATATCGTGCGGGAAGCCACCGCAGGCAATCACCACTCCATATTTCGCGAGAACGCGGATGCGGCGTCCGTCGCGCTCGATGACGGCGCCGCGCGCCACACCGTTTTCGATGATCAACTCGCGGACCGGCGACGATAACCAGATCGGAATATTCAAATCGAGCGCCGACTTGGCCAGTCGCCCGGCCAGCGCGTTGCCGTTGGTCAAGGTCATGCCGCGCCCGTAACGCAGCACATCCATCAGATGACGCGACAGGCGCTTGACGACATAGACGGCCGACGTCAGCGACTTGGTCGCGCGCATGAAGTGGATGATCTCCTTGCCCGAGCCGAGCATCATTCCAAAGACCGTCAATTCAGGCAGCGGCCGGCCGAGCGTGTCGAGGTGCTTGCCGAGCTGACGCCCGTCGAACGGGCGCGCGACCATCGAGCGGCCGCCCTGAACGCCACCCGGCGCCTCCGCGTGATAGTCCGGAAACAACAGCGGCATATCGAACTGCACGGCCGTTCTGGACGTAAAGAAGTCGATCGCTTCGGGGCCCGCGTCAAGGAAGGCCTCGACGCGGGCCGCGTCAAAGTTGTTTCCGGCTTCGTGCCTGAGATAGGTTCGCGCCGTCTCGCGATCCTCGTTGATGCCCCAGGCGCGCGCCAGCGATGTGCCCGGGATCCACAACCATCCGCCGGAACGAGCCGTCGTGCCGCCGAAGCGTGGTTCCTTTTCCGCAATGACGACGCGCAGTCCCCGATGCCCGGCGGTAACCGCCGCTGACAAGGCGGCGGCTCCCGAACCGGCAACGAGAACGTCGCATTCATATTGCGCCTCGGTCGCTCCGGCTTGACTCATGGTCGCATCACTTCTTCAGCAGCGGGCACTTGGATTCCGAAACGGGGCGAAAGGCATCTTCGCCCTTCACGGTCCGCACGATGTCGAGATAGTCCCACGGCTCCTTCGATTCCGAGGGTTTCTTAACGCGCGCAAGATACATATCGCGGATCACGCGGCCATCTTTTCGCAACTTGCCGCCGTGGACGAAGGTATCCTCGATCGGCAGTTCGCGCATCTTCTCCATGACCTTTTGCGGATCATCTGTCCCGGCCGCCTTGATGGCTTTGAGATAGTGCAGGACCGCGCCGTAAACGCCGGTCTGAATCATCGTCGGCATGATTTTGGTGCGCGCGAAGAACTTGCGCGACCACGCGCGGGTCTGGTCGTTCATGTTCCAGTAAGAGGCCGTCGTGAGATACGTACCCTGGGCGGACCGCAGGCCAATGGCATGAACGTCCGTGTCGAACATCAGGAGACCCACGAGTTTCTGCCCGCCCGCCACGAGGCCGAACTCGCCAGCCTGCTTGATCGAATTGTCGGTATCCTGGCCGGCGTTCGCAAAAGCGACGACATTCGCCTTGGAATTCTGGGCCTGAAGAACGAAGGAGGAGAAGTCGGCCGTATTGGTGGGATGGCGGACGTCGCCGACCACTGTGCCGCCGTTCGCCTTGATGAATTGGGTCGCGTCGTTTTCAAGTTGATGGCCGAATGCATAATCCGCCGTGATGAAGAACCACGACTTGCCGCCTTCCTTCATCACCGCGTTCGCCGTGACCTTTGACAGCGCGTAGGTGTCGTAGGTGAACTGAACGGTGTTGGGGCTGCAAAGTTCGTTGGTGATCGAACTCGCGCCCGGACCGGAGAACAGCGCGATCTTGTTGCGCTCGCGTACCAGGTTGTGGATGGCGATGGCGATCGCCGAATTCGGAACGTCGGCGATCGCATCGACCTTTCCGGTGTCGAACCAGTTGCGCGCGATTTGAACACCGACATCGGTCTTCATCTGGTGATCGGCGCTGACGATCTCGATCGGCTTACCCAACACGGTATTGCCGAACTCCTCAACAGCCATCTGGGCGGCCACGACGGAACCGGGACCGCTGTTGTCCCGGCCCCAGCTCGAGAGGTCTGTGAGCACCCCGATGCGAACGACATCGTCGGAAATCTGCGCATGAGCGGCGGTCGCAACGCACGACAGCGCCGCAAACGCGAGAAAACAGCTTCGAATTGTCTGCTTCATGGTGCCTCCCTGAGCCCTTGGCTTATTTCTTGAATTGGCAGGATATTCGCCAATAGCAAACATATTTGTCAATATAGAATTCAAGGAACTATCGCCGCGCCGGCACGATCGATCGCTACCAGCTTCGCCCGATGGCCGGGCCTCGGCCCGTCCATTAAGAATGGCGCCGGGACCATCGACCTGGATCGCTGCACCACCGAGCGCAGCGGTCCAGCGACCTGCCGTCAAGCCACGCAACGCGCGGCTCCGATCTTCGTCAGCACGGCATCGAGCCCGTCGATCATGGCAGCGATCTCATCCTTGCTGATGTTGAGTGCCGGCATGAAGCGTAATGTATCGGGCCGGGGCGCGTTGAGCAGCAGACCATCCTGGAGCGCGGCCGAGACAACGGCTTGCGCGACCGGCCGCTTCAGGTCGAGCGCCAGCAGCAAGCCGCGGCCCCTGACCTCACCAAGGCCGTGGCGCGCCGACACCCGCTGGAGCTCGCCGGCGAGCAAATGCCCGTTGTCGTTGACCGCCTTCAAAAAATCCGCGTTGCCAACGGCCTCGAGGACAGCTTCCCCCACGGCGCACATCAGGGGATTGCCGTTGTAGGTGCCGCCCTGATCGCCGTGCGCGAAACAGGAAACCGCATCGGTCGCGAGCAGCGCACCGAGCGGGACGCCGCCGCCGATTCCCTTGCCGAGGGTCATGATGTCAGGCGCAATCTCCGCATGTTCGTAGTGGAAGAGTTTTCCGGTGCGGCCCATGCCGGTCTGGATTTCATCCAGGATGAGAAGCATGCCGTGAGCCGTCGTCAGGTCGCGCAATTGCTGCAGAAACTCATCCGTCGCCGGCCAGATGCCGGCTTCGCCCTGGATCGGTTCGAGCATCACGGCGATGGTTTTGTCTGATATCAGTGCCTTGACCGACTCCAGATCGTTCAACCGCGCCTTGGGAAAGCCTGGCACTTTCGGCTCGAACAGCGGCTCAAAGGCCTTCTTGCCGGACGCCGACATGGTCGCCAGCGTGCGGCCGTGAAAGCCGCCCTCGAACGTGATGATCTCGTAAGCACCGTCGCGATGGAGCGTGCCGTATTTGCGCGCAAGCTTGATCGCGCCTTCGTTGGCTTCCGCCCCCGAATTGGTGAAAAAGACCTGATCGAAACAGCTTTGCGCGGTCAGTGCGTGAGCCAGCCGGATGCTCGGCTCATTGTAGAATGCCGGACTGGGCGTCAGCAGTTTTGAGGCCTGCGCATTGAGTGCCTTCGCAACCTGCGGCGGGCTGTGCCCAAGGCAATTCACGGCCCAGCCCTGCACGAAATCGAGGTAGCGCTTGCCCGCATGGTCCCAGAGCCATGACCCTTCACCGCGCACGAATACGTTGGGGGGCCGGGTGATGATATCCATTAGCGCATCGAACGGATAGGTCGCGATCGTCATGTCGGTCTCCAGCGGTTGAGAAAAGGCAGGCCAAAACGCGAGAAGGCCGCACTTTGCGGGTGCGGCCTTCTCGAAAACTGTGCTGATTTACCGGTTCAGCTTCGTCGTCGGACATGGCGCGACCCATCATCGTCGAGCGAGCGACGACGGCGGATGGCGCGGGCGATGGTCCGGTTCAAAGTCATGGGACGCGCGCATACATCCGCGCGCCATACGTTGTCAAGCGTCTCCGGATCAGAATCCGGCAGCCGTGCCGTGCAAGTCGTACTCGTCGGCCCGTTCGATCTTGACGCTGACGATCTCGCCGACGCGGAGCGCACGCCGGCTCGAAACATAGACCGCGCCGTCGATCTGCGGCGCGTCGGCCTTGGAGCGGCCCTTGGCGACAGTCGGACCAACCTCGTCGATGATCACCTGCTGCCGGGTTCCGACCTTCCGCTTCAATCGCCGCGCGGAGATTTTCTGCTGGCGCGCCATCAGCGCGTTCCAGCGTTCGGTCTTGATAGCTTCATCGACGGGACTGCCGAGCGCATTGGCGGTCGCGCCCGCGACAGGTTCGTACTTGAAGCAGCCGACGCGGTCGATCTCGGCTTCGTCGAGCCAGTCGAGCAGGTAGGCGAAGTCAGACTCGGTCTCGCCCGGGAATCCGACGATGAACGTCGAGCGCAACGTGAGATCGGGGCACTGTTCGCGCCACATCTTGATGCGTCCCAGTGTCTTGTCCTGCGCCGCCGGCCGCCGCATCTGCTTCAATACGTCCGGACTGGCGTGCTGGAAGGGAATGTCGAGATAGGGCAGGACCTTTCCTTCCGTCATAAGGCCGATCACGTCATCGACATGGGGGTACGGATAGACGTATTGCAGGCGTATCCAAACCCCGAGTTCGCCGAGTTCACGCGCGAGATCGAGAAATTTCGCCCGGACCTCGCGATCCTTCCACTGGCTTGCGGCATATTTGATATCGACGCCGTAGGCCGAGGTGTCCTGCGAGATCACCATCAGTTCCTTGACGCCGGCCGCAACCAGTTTCTCCGCCTCGCGCAGCACATCGTTGGCTGGTCGGGAGACGAGATCGCCGCGCAGCTTGGGGATGATGCAGAAGCTGCAGCGGTTGTTGCAGCCTTCGGAAATCTTCAGATACGCGTAATGGCGCGGCGTCAGCTTGACGCCCTGCGGGGGTATCAGGTCGAGATGCGGGTTATGCAGCGGCGGAATCGCGCGATGCACGGCATCGAGCACGCTTTCATACTGCTGGGGACCGGTGATCGAGAGCACGCCGGGATAGGCCTTTTCGATCTGCTCGGGCTCGGCTCCCATGCAGCCGGTGACGACCACCTTGCCGTTGACCGCCATCGCTTCGCCGATCGCGCCGAGCGATTCCTGCTTGGCGCTGTCGAGAAATCCGCAGGTGTTGACGATGACCAAGTCGGCGCCGTCGTGCTTGCGGGCCAACTCGTATCCTTCGGCGCGCAGCCGCGTGATGATCCGTTCGGAATCCACCAGCGCCTTGGGGCATCCAAGCGATACAAAGCTGACCTTTGGCGCAGCGGCCTTGTCCATGTCGAATTGTCCGGTTGAGCAGGCTGCAGCTAGCCCCGATCGTTGGGAATTACAAGCTCGATGACCCCGGGGCAGGTCGGTCGGGCGGCTTATTTGCGGTCGTCGGGCACCAGGTCCTTATGCTGACCGGCTGAACGATCCCGGGCGATTTTCCAAAAATCCGGCCAAATGACATTTTCCGTTCGGCCGGTTCCGGAGAATTTCCGTTCGGAAACGCGAGGCATGGAAGAAGCAGCGTCGTTATTTTCGCAGACCTCTTGCTCCAGCGCAGCGATGCTCCTCATGTGAGGGCGAATGTCGCGCTGGAGACCGATAATGCGCCAACTGTCCGCCGAGGCCCGTCTGCACTTTGTGGCCCGTAGCCTGTCCCACCGCGCCCGCCGCGGTCTGCAGGGCCTCGCGCTTTATGCCTCGCTGGCCCTGATCGTCGCCGTGGTCATCCGCTCGCTATCCGTCCATCCATTCTAGCTGCCCAGCCTCACAGCATCGTCTTGAAGGGGGCAACAGCGATGCCGTTGTCCTTCAGCGCCGCACGCAGAACCCGCGCAATATCGACGGCGCCGGGCGTATCGCCGTGAATGCAGACCGTGTCCATCCGCATCTTGATCGGCTTGCCGGTTACGGAGACAACCTGGCCTGACTGCACCATGTTCACGACGCGCTGGGAAATCTGCGCGGCATCGTGAAGGACCGCACCCGGTTTGCGCCGCGAGACCAGCGACCCGTCGTCCTCGTAGGCGCGGTCGGCAAACACCTCGTGCACCAAGGGCAGGCCCGCCGCTTCGCCCGCCTTCACCAGACGGGAATTGGCGAGCACGACGAAGATCAGGTTGCGATCGACCGCTCGGATGGCCGAAGCGATCGCCCGCGCGGTCATGTCGTCTTCGCAGGCGACGTTGGAGATCGCGCCGTGCGCCTTCACATGCGTCACCTTGTGACCGGATGTGGTCGCGATCGCCTGCAGCGCGCCGATCTGATACGCGACAAGATTTTCGATCTCGGACGAGGTGAGGCCGACGATCGGCCGGCGCCCGAAGCCGTGCAAATCGCGATAACCGGGATGCGCGCCGATATTGACGCCGCGCGCCTTCGCCATGTCGACGGTCTTTTTCATGGTGTCCGTATCACCGGCATGGAAGCCACACGCGATGTTCACGGACGTCGCGAGTTCGATCATCGCCGGGTCATTCCCCATCGGCCATACGCCAAAGCTCTCGCCGAGATCGCAGTTCAGGTCGATTGTCGTCATGATGGTACGTTCCGTTGGTTTGATCTGTTGTTATGGTTCCGGAAGGGACCAAGTCTGCCATGTTCCGGCGTCGAATGCATTCACTGCGGCGCCCGCGAGGTTGGCGTGGTGCAATGCGTCCGCGTCGAGGCTGACATCGCGCACGTCGCGCATGCGGCCCGGCAAGGATTTCAACAACTGCGCGAGGGCGAGGGCTTCCGCCTGCGCTTCAGCCATCGTCACGGCCTGAAAGCGGAACGGGCGCCCGGCTGGAATCTGGGCAAAGCGTCCGAGATCGGCGCTGATGACCGTCGCGATCTTGGGATAGCCGCCGCTCGTGCCGCGATCGGGCATCAGCACGATCGGTTGTCCGTTTCCGGGAACCTGGATGCTGCCGTTGACGGTGCCGTCCGAAACGATGTTGTGGCCGTGCAGATGCTTGATGACGGGGCCTTCGAGGCGATAACCCATCCGGTCGCTGGTCGCCGAAATCTTCCATTCGCTCTCGAGAAACAGCGCCTTGGCATCGTCGCCGAATTCGTCGTCCTGCGGCCCCATGACCACGCGGATCGGCCCCTCAGCGGCTGCGGGGAGATCAACGCGTCGTTCGGCCGCGACGCGGGCGGCGCGGACCTCCAGCGCGTCGCCAGCCTGCAGCGGGCGCGGGAAGGGACTGCCGAGTCCGGCGCGCGCGTTCACGGCCAGGCTGCCGAACATCGGCTCGCCCTGCACGCCGCCCTCGATCGCGACATAGCTGAACGTCCCTGCGCGGCCGAAGCCGAGCGTCAGGCTTTCGCCGTCCTTCAGCAGCATCGACTGATTGAACGACACCTCACGTCCGGCGACTTCGACGTCCCTGACGGCGCCCGTAAGCGCCACGCGCACGGCGCCGTCGCGCGCGGTCATGGTCGTTGCGAGCGGTCCGACCTCGATCGCCGCGGCAAAGGTCGCATTGCCCACCAGGCCATTGGCAGCGGCGAGCGCCAGCCGATCCGCTGCGCCGCTGGGCGTCAGCCCGTAACGCTGTGCGCCGTAGCGCCCGCCATCCTGCACGGAGGTTCCGGGACTTACGGTGTCGATAACGAGCCGGCTCATAACGTCACCAGTTCGGCAACGAATTCGCCGCGCTCCGCGGCGCGTTCCTGCTCGGCGTACAGCTTGCTGTCGACCGCGTAGAAGGTGATGGCATCGCCGGGCTCGAGCAGGAAGATCGGGTTGCGGTGGAGTTGATAGGTCCGTACCGCGGTCTGGCCGAGCAGATGCCATCCACTCGGACCGGCGAGGCACTGGATGCCGGTCTGGATACCGCCGATCGAAACCGTTCCGGGCGGGGTCAGCAGGCGAGGATTTTGCCGCCGCGGCATCTGGAGACCGCCCTCAAGACCGCTGAGATACGACCAGCCCGGCGTGAAGCCGATCATCGCCACCCGATAGTCACCCGCGACGTGCCGCGCCACGATATCGTCCGGCGTGGTGTTCAGCGTTTTCGCCACGTCCTCGAGATCGATCCCGTGCTCGCCGCCATAGGCGACAGGGACACGCCATCGCCGTGCGCTGACCACTGCCGGCAACGGCTTCTGCGCAAGCACGATCAGTTTTTCACCGAGCTCATCGAACCCAATTTGAACCGGATCGTAGTGGACGAGCAGGGACCGATAGGTCGGGACGGTTTCAGTCACGGCCGCGATCGGCTCCTGTGCCAGGATGCGATCCAGCGCGAGGACCCTGCGATTGGCTTCCTCGTCGATGGTGTTGCTGAATTCCACGGTGATGGCGGAATCGCCGCTCGGCAGCAGGCGCGGAGGAGAACTGGCGGTCATCGTCGATCAGAAACTCCTCAAAGAGCGTCTCCATCCATACCGATTTTCGACGCCGAACGGAATCCGGAGATGCAAACGAGATGTTGAACGTCAACCAATTGTGCCCCAATGGGGTCGCACAGTACAATCGTTTGATCCTCTTCCGGATTTGCGCCTCGGTTTCTCACGGCGCACCCTTGACGCTGGGGCCTTCGCCAGCAAGATGCACGCATGTCCAGTCCTGACAGGAGCTGTTTTTCCAATGCCTTTGACATCTGAAGCCGTTGCCACTCTGTCGCGCGTCTCGACGGCGACCATCACGACGGTGCTGCTCAAGAAGGGACTGCGGAATGTCTGGCTGCGCGGATCGCGACCGCTGCGCCCGGGACAACCGCGGCTTGTGGGGCCGGCTTTCACGCTGCGCTTCGTGCCCGCGCGCGAGGACCTCGCAACGCCGGAGTCCTGGTCGTCGCCGATTTCGACCCGGACGGCCATCGAGGCGATGCCGGAAGGATGCATCGCCGTCGTCGACGCCATGGGTGTGAAGGACGCCGGCATTTTCGGCGACATCCTGTGCGCGCGCATGGTGAAACGGAAAGTTGCCGCGCTCGTCAGCGACGGCGTCATGCGCGATGTCGAGGGTGTGCTCGGAACCGGCCTGCCGGTCTGGTGCGACGGCTTCGCCGCGCCGCCCTCGGTGGCCGGCCTGACGTTCGTCGGCTGGGGCGAACCGATCGCCTGCGGCGGCGTGGCGGTGTTCCCCAACGACATCATCGTCGCCGATCAGGACGGCGCCGTCCTCATTCCGCAGGCCTTCCTCGATCATGTGCTGGCGGAAGGCCCGGAGCAGGAGCGGATGGAGGCTTGGATCGTCGATCAGGTGAACAACGGCGCCGTGCTGCCGGGGCTCTATCCCATGAACGCGGAGACCAAGGAACGTTACGCCGTCTCGAAGAAGATGTAATCGCAGAGCGCGCAGAGGACTCATCGCGCTTATTTGCCCAAACCGGAGGTTACACCATGGACATTCACAAGGCCGGTTCGCGGCCGACCCGTCGCGCGTCGAATGAATATTTCACCGGCACGGTGCTGCAGGATCCGATTGTCGCCGCGGTCAACGCGCCGTCGCGCGTTCTCGCCGCGGCCGTTTCGTTCGAGCCCGGCGCACGGACGGCCTGGCACACGCATCCGCTCGGACAGACGCTGCACGTCATCTCTGGCGTCGGCCTGGTGCAGGCCAAAGGCGGACCGATCCGGGAAATCCGGCCGGGCGACACCGTCTGGATTCCTCCGGGCGAAAAGCACTGGCATGGCGCGTCGCCGACCAACGCGATGACGCATATCGCGGTGCATGAATCTCTCGACGGCAAGCACATCACCTGGATGGAGCACGTCACCGACGAGGAATACACAGGAAAAGCCGGCGGCTGAGGACGAACCGCCCGAAAAGCGCAGTTTTCGCCGTTGATGAGCGAAGATGATCCAGCTCAGTCGACCCGGGTCCAGGTCTGACCGCCGCAGAACAGGCCGCCGAAGGCGCAGCCCTGAACGCGAAGGGCGTTCGTTCCCCTCATCGCGATCGTCGAACTGTAGGTGCTGCCGCTGTTCGGATCATAGATGCGGCCGCTCCACTTCGACCCGCTCGGCTTCATATTGATCAGAACCTTTTCCTTGTTCTGACCGGTCCGGGCGTCGATGGAATAGCCGCACAGGTTGGTGCCGCATTCCTCGATGCGAACGCGGCCTTCCTTCTTTTCAGTCAGCCACATGCCGAGCGGTCCGGTCGGACGGGCCACCGGCGCCGGCGCGGGGGCCGCAGCGGGCGCGGTCGCAACAACCGTGGCCGGCGGCACGGCCGAGGATCCCGTCGCCGAAGCGGCAGCCTGTTGTTGCAACTGAGGCGCGGGAGGACCGGCGGCAGGCGCGGGCTGAATTGCCGCCGGCGTCGCTTGCATCGGTGCAGCCGCCGATTTTGCGGGAGCCGACGCGACAGGCGGTGGAGGAACAGGCCGCGCCGTTGTCGGAGCAGGGACGGCGGCGGGCGCCGGAGCATCGTTCGCACGCGGGTCGCCGGCATCGGCGTCATCGGAATCCCGGTGTCGCGAATTATAGACGCCCGGGATCGATATCGAGATGCAGGATGCAGAGTCGCAGCCGGTCGGAGCGTGAATGCGGACGGTGCGGCCGCCGATTTCGAAGGAATAGGACTCGCCGGCGTACGCGGTCGAGGCAGACAGCAGCAATGCGGCGGCAATAACGAACTTCTTCATGGCACCCATCCCGACAGGTTGGAAATTCGATCCAGACCTTAGGGGAGACCCATCGTTGGCAACGTGATCTACATCACCCTTGTCCCATGAGTCGTCGTTTCCCGATGCGGGGGCTCAAGTCAGGGCAGTTCGCGCTGGCAGATGGGAGCGAAAGGAATGATCCGACGGGCTCCGCTCGGATTCGAACGTCGATTAGCGGCCGACCTCACCGCCAGCCATCTGGCTGCGCAGTTCTTCAAAGCGCTGTCTGGCATAGCGCTCACGATCGTCAACGAGCTTGACAGCGGCCTCGCGGCTCATGGGCCCGGTCGTGATCGGCGCCGAATTTTCCCCGATGGTCTCGTCGACAAAATAGTCGCCGTTTTCGTCAGGGCGCGCAGTCCATTTGAAACGGATAGCTGCGAGCGGGCCGGGACCGATCCTGGAATAAATCTCGCCCGAAGACGCCGCGGCGGCGGGCGTCTCGGAAAGCTCGTCAGGCGAAAGCGGAGGCGGGGGCGCAGCAGGCGATGTCTGTGGCGCAGCCAGGATCTCCTCGGCCAGCCGCAACTCAGTGGATTCGCCGCTCGACTCGCGCGGCGTATCGGACGATTCCGGCTTGTCGAGAATGCTTGCGATCGCCGCAAGCGCATGATCGGTCGGATCGTTCTGCGTCACGCGAGCCTCTCCCGTATTGGCGCGGGACGGCGTCGCGACCTGACTGTCGTGCGGCGCGATGCCCGTCCCAAAGCGCATCCAGGACGGCATATTTAAGCGCAAATTGGCGGTTTTTTGTCTTTCCATGGGCGCTGTTGTTCCAATTGAGCCGCAAGCCGGAACAGCGTCGCTTCATCGCCGAAGCGAGCCGCGAACATCATGCCAAGCGGCAATCCGGCGGCGTTCCACGCAAGCGGGACCGACATTGCCGGCTGGCCCGACATGTTGAACATGCTGGTGCCGGGCATATAGCGTCGCAAAATCGGGTTGATGTGCGAGAGATCTTCGGCCATCGAATTGATCTCGCCGATCTTGAGCGGCGGCGCGCAGAGCGTCGGCATCAGCAGGATATCGCAGGTCTCAAAGAAAGTCGCGAGCGCGCGCGAAATCTGGAATGCTGCGAACTGTGCGGCGACATAATCGACCGCGGCGGTCTTTTCCGCATTGCGGGCGCTGGCGAGCGTCAACCGCTCGAAGTCGCGGTCAGTGGCATCGCGGCCGATCCGCTGCTCGGCGAAACGCACCGCCAGGGCCGTATTGGCGCCAACAACCGTCGCCATCACGGCGGCAGGATCGGCGGGCAAGGCCGGCGCACGCTCCTCGACATGGTGACCAAGCGAGGCCAGCATCTTGGCAACGTCACGCACAGCGGCTGCGATTTCCGGATCGATCGCCTCGCCATAAGGAGAGCGATCGCTGAACGCGATCCGCAACCGTCCGGGATCGCGGCCGACCTCCTGCGCAAACGGCCGCTCCGGAGCCGGTGCAACGTACGGGCTCGACGGTTCGGCACCGTGAATGGCGTCAAGCATGGCGGCGCTGTCGCGCACGCTGATGCTGACGACGTGACCGACCGAAAAGCCGCCCCAGCCTTCGCCGCGGTCCGGTCCGCATGGTGTCCGCGCGCGGGTCGGCTTCAGTCCGAACACGCCGGACGCAGACGAGGGAATGCGGATGGAGCCACCGCCATCGCTGGCGTGCGCGACAGGCAGAATGCGTGCAGCCACGGCCGCAGCCGCGCCGCCCGACGAACCGCCGGACGAATGCGCAGGATTCCAGGGATTGCGGGTGGGGCCGAACAGGCGCGATTCCGTGGTCGGAAGCAGGCCGAATTCCGGACTGGCGCTTTTGCCGAAGATGACCAGCCCGGCGTCAAGGAAGCGCCGGGCGAGGGTGCCGTCGTGATCGGCGACATTATTTTTGAGCAGGCTTGCACCCGATGTCGTGATGGTGCCCGCCAGCAGATCGAGATCCTTGAGCAGGAACGGCACACCTGCGAACGGGCCCTCCGGGAGTCCGGCCGCAATCTGCTTGCGCGCATAGTCGACGTGCCTGACGACGACGGCGTTGATCTGCGGATCGATCCGCTCCGTGCGTGCAACGGCCTCTTCAAGCAACTCGGTCGGACTGACCTGCCTGGTTCGGACGAGTTCGGCCAGACCGAGTGCGTCATAAGTGCCGTAGTCCTTGAACGTCATTGCAGGCCTCGCGCTGCTTGTGATCCATCGACCGCGGCCGATCAGGCGAACGTGTCAGGTCAACACATCCTGATTGACGACATTCTGGCGGATCGGTTCGCCATCCAGCGCGCTCAGGATGTTTTTTGCGGTCTGCAATCCCATCCGATCAAGCGCTTCGTGGGTGACGCCGGCCACATGCGGCGCCATGATCACGTTCGGCAACGAGAACAGGGAATGCCCCGCCGGCGGCGGCTCCTGCTCGAAGACGTCGAGGCCCGCGCCCGCGAGCTTGCCCGACGATAGCGCATCGTAAAGCGCGCGCTCGTCGACGATGCCGCCCCGTGCGGTGTTGACGAGATAAGCCGTCGGTTTCATGCGCGCGATCCTCGCGGCATTGAACAGGCCGGTCGTCTCCGGTGTCTTCGGGCAGTGGATGGTGACGAAGTCCGCGCGCGGCAGCGCCGCATCGAGATCCGCCACGGGTTCGCAGCCGGCCGCCTTGATGTCGGCCGCGGGCTTGTAGGGATCGTAAACAAGAACGTTCATTTCCATGGCGAGGCACCGCTTTGCGGTGCGCGAGCCGATCCGTCCGAAGCCGACGATCAGCACCGTCTTGCCGAACAGATCGTACGGCCACTGACCCAGCCGCTGCGGCCAGCGGCTCTCGGTGACCATGGTGTGCATTTCCTGGGCGCGCTTCGCCAGGGTCAGCATCATGAACAAGGCTGCCTCGGCCACCGAAGGCGAATTCGCCGTGCCCGCCGTCATCAGCGGCACCTTGCGGCGGCTGAGCGCCGGCACGTCAACGGCATCGAAGCCGACGCCGATGCGGGCGACGACCTTCATGTCACCGGATGCGTCGAGTTCGGCGTCCCCAAAGCGGGTCGGGCCCAGCGCGACGCCATGGACCGGCGCGTGCTGCCGAAGCAACGCCTGGAAATCCGGCGCGGAAATCATATTGGGAAACGGAATGGCCTCGACGTCGCCGCGCTCCCGGAAGAGCGCCCAGCCCAGCGGCGACATGGTTTCCGTAATCAGCAGTTTCTTCTTGTTGGTCGACATTTCGGTCCCTGACCCTTCCTGTGACGGGGTCAGATGACGACCCCACTGGTCTCGTTTAGCAGGTGCATATTGTTGAGGTCCACAGCCATCCGCAGCGGCGCACCGTCCTGCGCGCCCGCGCTTGGATTGGCGCGTCCGCAGACCTGCGATCCGTTGATCGGGAAGTAGATCAGCGTCTCCATGCCCATCGGCTCGGTCACGTCGAGCCTGGCTTCGAAGGTCTCGAAACCCGGGCCCGAGTTGGACTTCGCATCCGTGACATGCTCCGGCCGAAGACCAAGAAGGAGTTTGTCGTCACGGCCGACGACCGACTTGTAACGCGCCGCACGCTCCGGCGGCAGCGGAAACACAAGCTGGTTATTGAGCCGGATATGCAGCCGGCCCGCTTGATCCTCAAGCTGGCACGGAATGAAGTTCATCGCCGGGGAGCCGATGAAACCGGCCACGAACTTGGTCGCCGGCTTGTGATAAAGCTCCTGCGGCGACCCGACCTGCTCGATCCTTCCCTTGTTCATGACCACGACCTTGTCGGCCAGCGTCATGGCCTCGACCTGGTCATGGGTGACGTAAACGGTGGTGGTGCGGACCTTCTGGTGCACCTTCTTGATCTCGATGCGCATCTGCACGCGCAGCTTGGCGTCGAGATTCGAAAGCGGCTCGTCGAACAGGAACACCTTCGGATCGCGCACGATCGCGCGGCCCATCGCAACACGCTGGCGCTGACCCCCGGACAACGCCTTCGGCTTGCGGTCGAGCAATTCGGTGATGTCGAGGATGCGTGCGGCCTCGTCGACGCGCTGCTTGATCTCGGCCTTCGGGAAACGTTTAAGGCGCAGGCCGAACGACATATTCTCTGCGACCGTCATGTGCGGATACAGCGCATAGTTCTGAAACACCATCGCGATATCGCGATCCTTGGGCGGCACGTCGTTGACGACGTCACCGTCGATCACGATCTCACCGCCCGAGATGTCCTCGAGACCCGCGATCATCCGCAGCGTGGTCGACTTGCCGCAACCTGATGGCCCGACCAGAACGACGAACTCATGGTCTGCGATGTCGAGATCGATGCCACGCACCGCCTCGACGTTGTCGTACATCTTTACGATCTTGCGCAACTCTACGTCAGCCATCGATAGTCACCCTTTCGTCGCGCCGGCGGTCAGACCGGAAATGTAATAGTCCATGAGAAACGCGTAGATGATGAGTGGCGGCGCCGCGCTCAGCAGCGCTCCGGTCATGATCTGCCCCCAGTTGAAGACGTCGCCCTTGATCAAGGTGGTCACGATGCCCACTGGCAACACGAGCTGACTCGCCGTGGTTGTGAAGGCGAGGGGGTAGAGGAACTGGGCCCAGCTCACCGTGAACGCAAAGATCGTCGCGGCGATGATGCCGGGCAGCGCCACCGGGACGAAGATGCGCAGCAACGTCTGCATCCAGGTCGCGCCGTCGACGATCGCGGCTTCATCCAGTTCCTTCGGAATCGACGCGAAGTAGCCGATCATGATCCATGTCGCAAACGGCACTGTCAGCGTCGGATAGATGATGACGAGCACGTACCAGTGATTGATGAGCTGGATGCCCGTCAGGTCGTGAAACACCGCGAACATCTTGAACAGCGGAATAAACAGAAGACTGTCGGGAATGAGGTAGGTCAGGAACACGCCCGTGGCGAGCGTGGCCGAGCCCCAGAATTTCATGCGGGCGAGGGCGAACGCGGCCGGAATCGAAATCAGCATCGTGATGACAACGACGCAGATCGAGACCATTGCCGAATTCAGGAAGAATCGCAGGAACTGACTCGAGCCGAGCAACTCACGGTAGTTCGAAAGCGTCGGATGATAGACCCACCACGGATTGGTGGCCGCGGAAATTTCCCCGCTGGTCTTGAGCGACGTGATCAGGGTGTAGAGCGGCGGAAACAGGAAGAAGATGGCGAACAAGGTCAGGAAGAAATAGGACCAGCGCAGCGCCCATTTGCGATCGCGGCTCATGCTCCGCAACCTGACCTTGCGGCGAGGTCCGGCCTTGTCGATCGTGGTTGACACGGTCATGACGCTTCATTCCCCCGCTGGTTGATGTCGCGCAGGATGAAGATCGCGGCGATGGCGAGAATCGGGAACATGAACAGCGAGACGCTGGCGCCCAGCGGAATATCGCTGCTCTCGATGCCGAGCTTGAACGCCCACGTGGCGAACAGGTGTGTGCTGTCCAGCGGGCCGCCGGATGTCAGAATTCTCACGATATCGAAGTTGGCGAAGGTCACGATCAACGAGAACAGAATCGTGATCGAGATGATGTTGCGCATCATCGGCAACGTGATGAACCAGACCCGCTGCCACCAGTTGCAGCCATCGATAGCGGCCGCTTCATAGAGTTGTTCAGGGACGGATTTCAGCGATGCAAGGTAAAGGATCAGGAAGAACGGCGCGCCGGCCCAGATATTCACCAGGATAACCGAAAAGCGGGCCCAGCCGACGGCGCCGGTCCATGGGATCGGTCCAATGCCGAAGTGCGCCAGAATCCAGTTGAAGGCGCTGTAGGACGGATCGAACAGCCAGAGCCATGTCAGCGTGCTCATCGCGGGAGGGACGACCCATGGCACGAGCAGCATGCCACGCCAGCGGCGCTGCTTGTTGGCCGGTACGTTGTGGACGAAATGGGCGGCGATGAAGCCGATGATCGCCTTGAAGATCACAGCGGTGATGGCGAAGAGGCACGATTGCCGCACCACCATCCAGAACGTGTCGCGCGTGAACAGGAACCTGAAATTGCCTAAACCGACGTAGTGCTGCATCGATTTATTCAGGGTCGCGAGATGGATCGAATAGAACGCCGGATAGATCACCAAGACCGCGATCATCAGGATCAGCGGCAGGGCCATCAGGAAGGCGACTGTCGATTTCTTCTGGAAAAATTTCCGAATCCCGGTCGGCCGCGGGGCGCGGGATTTCGCCCTCACCGAACGCGATGCGGCATTTATTGCGACGTCGGCCATCAGTCCCCTCGCTCGCGGTTGAAACGCCCGGACGCGCAAGCGCCCGGGCACACAGTTGCGAAATTCAGGACATCAAGTCCGCATGAAGCCTTCGACCTCGTTTTCGGCCCAGTCGAGCGTCTTCTCCATGGTCTCGCCCTTGAAGTAGCGCACGCACATCTTGGTCAGCGTCGCCTGCGCGTAAATCTGCTGGGCGATCTTCGGCGGAGCCGGCGAAGCCGCGATCGAGAGGGTCTGCGTGTGGTACGGATCGGGATAGCTGAAGATCGTTCCCTTCGGCGGCCCTTCCTCGGCCCAGGTCTTGAAGTCGAGAAGTTTCTCGAACGAGGGGAGGTCGTAACCGCCGCTCGCCGCCACCTGCCGTTCGGCCTGCGGCCGTTGCAGCAGATAGGTCAGCAGGCTCTTCGCCGCCGATTTGTTCGGCGAGAAATTCCAGACCGTGTTGATGAATGGCAGGAATGGCGCAAACCGGCCCTTCGGTCCTTTCGGGAATGGATGCGTCCAGAGCTGTTCTGCGATCTTGGGCGCATCGCGTTTGGCGACCGCCCATGCGCTCGGCGGATTCATGATCAGCGCGCCCTTGCCGGACACGATCCACTTGTTGTTGGAGGAGTCGTCCCAGGCCGGCGCGTCCGGCGGCATGAAGCTCTGCAGCTTCTTGTAGAACTCAAGCCACTGACGTACCGCGTCGGTCTTGACGGTGACATTTCCCTTGGCGTCGACCAGTTCGCCGCCAAAGGCTTGCAGGAACGCGCCTGCGGAATCCACCGAGTCCGTGGTTTCGCCGAGTCCGATGCCGAAGGGATAGCCGCCCTTGCTACAGGCCTCCGCTGCCTTGAGGAATGTGTCGGTATTCCACTGATCGGCATCCTTCGGCGGGCTGCCGGCCGGGAACATCGCCTGCATATCGATGTTGGCGAATTTCTTCATCAGATCAATGCGGGAGCAGGGGCCCTTGATCTGGCTTCCCGTGGTGCAGGGAACGCCGATCCACTTTCCGTTCCGAATGGCAAGATATTCAACGGTGCCGTTCACCTTGCCGTTGACCTTGATCAGCTCCGCCATGATGTCGTCCATCGGCTCGAGCTGCTCGGCATTGGCATGCGGCCACCATGTCGGCATCGTGATGATGTCGTGACCAGACTTGGCCTGCGCTTCGGCCGCAATGGTGATCAGGTTCTTGTTACCCTGGGACGTGACGTAATCGACGGTGACGTCGACCTTTTCCTTGTCCGCCCACTCGTGAACGATTTTAGTGGTGATGTCATTGGCGCCGGGGACCCAATGGTCCCAGAAGGCCATCGATAGTTTGCCTGCTGCGTATGCCCCTCGCACGTATGGCGCGGCGACCATCGCCGCCGAGGATACTGCGGTCGCGGCTAAAAATTGCCGTCGAGAAAGCCTTCTCCGTGACATTGCGTCTTCTCCCTGTGAGCCAGTTCGTTGTGGTGCCCTGAACCCTGTTTTTGTCTTCGTCTGCAGGACGCCCGAAACCCGGAACTGCCAACAGCAAAGATTTTTCTTTTTTATTATCTGAACAGAATTGCCGACCTCTGTCGAGAAGGCAAACCTCCTCTCCAACTAAAGCTTGGGCTGGCCCTGACTTCACGCCCGCTTGATGAAAATTTACGCGTGCGATGGCGGCCTGCGCTCCCGCCTGCGACAGGCGGCCGCATAGTGCACCGCACACGATTGCCGGCGGAGCGCGGAAGGGGCTGGAGACGCGAGGCGAGCCAGTCCTTCAGAATCGCAGGCGCACCGGACGTCGCCCGACCCATGATGAGGGCAAGTCATCAAAATGAGGGCAAGTCATCAAACGTGCGCTCCGGATGCAATTCGCAAGTGCGAACCGGCCGCCAATCACCCGGTAAACGAAATCCTGTTCGGCAGACGCAAATGCGCCACATGGGAAGCCGGGGATTTTAAGGGTTGTCCTCTATTGAAGTGAACCAATTGAGGGGAGGGAACCATGCGATCTCAGACTTCTGGGCGATACCCTATTAACTGCTGGGCACTGCGCACCCAAGACGTACTGCTTGTGGCGGCCTTTGGCCTGTGGTCATCGGTTCTCGGCCTGTCGTCGGCTTTGCTCATTCGTGCCGTGGCCGCGCAGGTTTTCTGACACGCCGGCGGACGGCCGGACGATGATTTTGCGTTTGGCAGCCGCGTTTCTATAATATTGGGAACAAATTTGGCCTAACATGAATTAGTCGCCCGTTCAGGCCGGGATTTTTGGCCTTAGAGTGGGGCGAACCCTTGGGTGTGCGGATGTTTCATCGAAGCGAGGCTCTCGGAAGCTTCGGCCGTCCGGGGGCTGGCTCATGCCGTCGTGAGACCGACTTCGGGGCCTCAAAACCACCGATCCGGGTGTTTGGGTGACCTGAGACTTATTAATTTTATTGCGGGATCTGATGGCGCGAAGTCAAAATCGAAAGCGCAATGTCTCCGACAGCGAGCGGAATTTCAGGCTGCTGGTGGAGAATGTCACGGACTATGCGCTGTATATGCTGGACCGGACCGGCATCGTGACAAGCTGGAACGTGGGCGGCCAGCGCATCAAAGGTTACGATCCCTCGGAAATCATCGGACAGCACTTCTCCCGCTTCTACACCGAGGTTGACAGGGCCGCGGGCAAACCGGCGCGCGCGCTCGCCATAGCCAGGGAACACGGCCGTTACGAGGAAGACGGGTGGCGTGTCCGCAAGGATGGCACGTTCTTTTGGGCGAGCGTCGTCATTGATCCGATTTATGAAGACGGTCAATTGATCGGCTTCGCCAAGATCACCCGCGATATCACCGAGCGGCGCGACGCCCAGCAGCAACTTCACAAGATCCAGAAGCAACTCGCCGAAGCGCAGAAGCTCGACGCCCTCGGACAATTAACAGGCGGCGTCGCTCACGATTTCAACAATCTGCTGATGATTATTTCCGGCAGCTTGCACTACCTGCGAAAGGCCGCTGAACAGGACGAGAAACTCCAGCGCGCGGTCAAGGCCGTGGAGACTGCGACGCAGCGGGGGTCTGCGCTCACCAACCAACTTTTGACGTTCGCGCGCCGTCAAAGCGTGAACCCGCAAGAGATCGATATTCACGCACGGATTCGGGCCATACAGGATATCATGAATACGGTCGTGGGCCGCGGCGTTGCCTTCATAGCCGACATTGCCCCTGATATCTGGGCGGTCACGGTCGACCCTACCGAACTGGAAACAGCCCTGGTCAATCTTCTCATCAACGCGCGCGACGCCATGCCGGACGGAGGCACGATCGTCATGCGCGGACGAAACGCCACGATCAACCGCGATGGCCGTCACGGTGACTTTGTCGCCCTCGAGATAATCGACAATGGTGTTGGCATTCCGGACGACGTCATCGCGAAGGTTTTCGACCCCTTCTTCACGACCAAGCCGGTCGGCAAAGGGACCGGGCTCGGTCTGTCACAGGTCCACGGCTTTGCTCACCAGGCCGGCGGCTTCGTCGAATTGACAAGTGAACTGGGAAAAGGAACCAGCATTACGATCTATCTGCCCAGGCAAGTGGTTCAGAAACCCGTCGACTTTATTCCAACGCTCTCCGAAGTCATCGGTCGCGGGTCGATCCTGCTCGTCGAAGACAATCCCGACGTTGCCGCGGTTAGCACCGGAATGCTTGAACAACTCGGCTATTCGGTCCGGCACGTCTCGAGCGCCGAGGCGGCCCTTGCGGCGATGGCCGGCGCGAGCGTTGACGTTCTTTTCAGTGATGTCGTGATGCCGGGGAAGATGGATGGGATCAGCCTGGCTCGTCAGGCGCGCAAGGATCACCCCGGTCTGCCGATCCTGCTGACGACCGGGTATGCCGCCACGCCCCACCAGGACATCGAGTTTCCCATCCTGCGTAAGCCGTACCATATCCACGAACTGAGTCACGCCCTGGCGTCGCTGCCGAGGTAGAGAGCAGGGAACGTCGCGGCCGCGAGCGGCACCGCAGGATAATCCCAACGGCGTCAATAAAAAGCGACGTAGGCGGTCAGGGCCGCGGCGATGAGAACAAGCGTCAGAACAAGCTCGGTGCGGATGCTTGTGAGCGGATGCGCTTCTTCCGACTCGATGAGGCGGCTCGTTCGAACGAACCGCCACGCGGCAACCGCAATCAAAAGAATCCCCGCGAAGACGAGCGCCGTTCCATCATAGCGCCCGAGCGTATTGTGGGCTGCATTGTAGACGTTGACGGATGCGTCAGGAATCCTGCCTGAAGAAACCTCGGCTCTCACGAAAGTGCTCAGAAACAAGTTGAACTTCTCGATGACGAAGCCAAACGCAATCGTGGCTATGCCTGTTCGGACCCACGCCAGGAAGGTTCGCTCATTGGCCGCATGGTCGCTGAATTTTGGTATCATGAAGCCTCATCCGCCCCCGCTGAACACTGTCGCGCCGATCGAAACGGTATCGCGCCGCTCCTTCACGGGTATCTGCGTCAAGGACATGGCGTTCCGCATCTCGAGCGTCTTGTCGTCCATTGTGGGACAGACGTTTGTGCACCTCAAGCCGGAGTTG
>DASZVY010000050.1:0-109612 GCA_035546855.1 Nitrobacter sp.
CTTGTAGGTTTCCCAATCGCTGCGCGCCTCCCACACCGGGTCCACTGCCGCCGAGAGCGGGTGGATGAAAGGATGCATGTCCGAGGTGTTGAGGTCGTTCTTCTCGTACCAGGTCGCCGTCGGCAGCACGACGTCGGAATAGAGGCAGCTCGTGGACATGCGGAAATCGAGCGTGACGACGAGGTCGAGTTTGCCTTCCGGCGCGGGATCGTGCCAGACGACTTCGCGCGGTTTCACCTCGTCCATTTCGCCGAGGTCCTTGCCCTGAAGGCCGTGCCGCGTGCCAAGGAAATGCTTGAGGAAATACTCGTGACCCTTGCCGGATGAGCCGAACAGGTTCGAGCGCCAGATGAACAGGTTACGCGGAAAGTTTACGGGGTTGTCCGGGTCTTCGCAGGCCATGGTGATCGCGCCCGATCTGAGACCGGCCACGACATGGTCTTTCACCTCGGTTCCTGTCTGCTTGGCTTCGGCCGCGATCGTCAGCGGATTCATCGACAGTTGCGGCGCCGACGGCAGCCAGCCCATATGCTCGGCCTTGACGTTCAGATCGATCATGCTGCCGCGATAGGCCGCCGGATCGGCCAGAGGCGACAGCAATTCCGAAACCTCGAGCTTCTCGTAACGCCACTGGTCACTGTGCGCGTAGAAAAACGACGTGCCGTTCATGTGACGTGGTGGCCGGACCCAATCGAGAGCGAAGGCCAGCATGGTCCAGCCGGTCTGCGGGCGGAGCTTCTCCTGGCCGACATAGTGCGCCCAGCCGCCGCCGGACACGCCAACCGTACCGCACATCATCAGCATGTTGATGATCGAGCGGTAACCCATGTCCTGGTGATACCAATGGTTCATGCCGGCGCCGATGATGACCATCGAACGGCCTTCGGTCTTTTCCGCCGTCTCGGCGAAGCCGCGCGCGACGGCGATAGCCTTGTCGGCAGAGACCCCGGTGATCGGCTCCTGCCAGGCGGGCGTATAAGGGACGTTGTCGGCGAAATCCCTGGCGCACTGACCCCCGAGGCCGCGATCGAGGCCATAATTGGCGCATAGAAGATCGAAAACAGTCGCCACGTATGTTTCACCGCCGGCAAGTGCGAGCTTGCGCACGGGAACGTTGCGCGTCAGCACATCGCCGCCCTGGTCGTTGCCCGGAAAATGCTCATGCGGCTTGCCGCCGAAATAGGGAAAGGCCACCGCGGCAATGTCGTCGCGCCGATCGATCAGGCTCAGGGCCAGACGGACATTGCCGCCGGTTTCGCCATCCTTGTCTTCCAGATTCCAGCGCCCGGCCGGCTCGCCATCTTTCGGCCAGCGATAGCCGATGGAGCCCTGTGGAATGACGAGATCTCCGGTCTCCTCGGCCGTCGCGACGCTCTTCCACGCCGCCCGCGGCGACGCCGGCGCATCGGGCAGGTCGCTCTGGCGCAGATAACGATCCGGCACGAAGCGGTCGCCGTCGCGGCGCAGCCGCACCAGCATCGGCATGTCGGTGTAGCGGCGGCAGTAATCCTTGAAGTAGGGGGCCTGCCGGTCGAGGAAGAACTCCCGCAGGATCACATGGCCCATGGCCATGGCGAGCGCGGCATCGGTTCCCTGTTTGGGGTGCAGCCAGAGGTCGGAGAGTTTTGACACTTCGGCATAGTCGGGCGTGATGGCTACGACCTTGGTGCCGTTGTAGCGTGCCTCGACGAAGAAATGCGCGTCCGGCGTCCGCGTCTGCGGCACATTCGAACCCCAGGCGATGATATAGGCGGAATTGTACCAGTCGGCCGATTCCGGCACGTCGGTCTGCTCGCCCCAGGTTTGGGGACTCGACGGCGGCAGGTCGCAGTACCAATCATAGAAAGAGAGCAGGGTGCCGCCGATCAGGCTGAGATACCGGGCGCCGGCGGCGTAAGAGACCATCGACATCGCGGGGATCGGCGAGAATCCGATGACACGATCGGGGCCGAAGGTCTTGACCGTGTGAATGTTCGCCGCGGCGATGATCTCGATCGCTTCGTCCCAGGAGACGCGCACGAAGCCGCCGCGGCCCCTGACGGATTTATAGGACTTCGCGGTCTCGGCGTTGCCGGCGACGGCAGCCCAGGCTTCGACGGGACCGAGCGTTTTGCGCGCTTCGCGCCAGGCCTTGATCAGGCGGCCGCGCACCAAAGGATATTTGATGCGGCTCGCGCTGTAGAGATACCAACTATAGGACGCCCCGCGCGAGCAACCACGTGGTTCGTGGTTCGGCATGCCGGGCCGGGTGCGGGGATAGTCGGTCTGCTGCGTTTCCCACGTCACGACGCCGCTCTTGACGTAGATCTTCCATGAGCAAGAGCCGGTGCAATTCACGCCATGGGTGGAGCGGACGATCTTGTCGTGCTGCCAGCGTTGCCGGTAACCCTCCTCCCACATGCGGTCTTCGTCACGAAGCTCGCCATGACCATCAGCGAATGACTCACGGCGACGGGAAAGATAGGTCAGACGCTCCAGAAAATGGCTCATATAGCCACTCCTTCTCAGACTTGACGTGATGGCCTTTCGCCCATGACCGGCGCTCGCCGGACTTCGGTGAGGTAGTTCAGCGTCAGGGACACCCAGATGATGCCGTAAAGCAGCATGAAGCAGCTCGAGTTGACGCCAAACCGATCCAGGATCGCGCCGAACATGATCGGCAGCAGGAAGCCGCCGAGGCCCCCTGCCATGCCGACGATGCCGGATACCGCGCCCATGCTGTCGGGAAAATCATCGCCGATATATTTGAACGTCGACGCCATCCCGCAGGCGAAAGCGATACCGAGCGCGAAGAGGAGTATGGTGAAAAACCACGACGGCAGGGCGATCCGGAAGCTCAGCGGATCGCGGATCGTGTGCACGATCAGATCGGTCTTGGGATACGACAGCAGGAACAGGCAAACCCAGGCGGCCCATAGCACCCACCATGTCACGCTATGGGCCCCAAAGCGATCCGACAGCCAGCCGCCGAACGCGCGGAAGGCGCCACCCGGCAGCGAGAAGCAGGCGGCTAGGAGCGATGCCTGCGCGATGGTGAAGCCGTACTCGGTCTTGAAGTATTGCGGCATCCAGATTGACAGCGCAGTGAAGCCGCCGAACACGATCGAGTAGTATTGGCAATATTTCCAGACATGCGGATCGCGCAGGACGGACAATTGCTGCCGCATCGATGATATCGGGCCGCTGGCGCCGGGATCGGGGGCCGACACCAGCCAGAAAAGAGCGGCGGTAATCAGCAATGCGATGGCATAGACCTTCGGGACCATCTGCCAGCCATGAGATTCGACCAGCCATGGGGCGACGAACATGTTGAGGGCTGCGCCGACCGTTCCGGCGCCGAAGAACCCCATGGCGAAGCCGCGGCGCTCCTTGGGAAAGAAGCGCGCGACATAAGGCGTGCCGACCGAGAATGAGGCGCCGACGAGACCGAGGGCCAATCCGAGCAGCAGAAATTGCCAGAGCTCAGTTGCATAGGACGAGAGCCAAAGCGGAATGGCGCAGCCGATCAGCAGCAGCAGCATAATGATGCGTCCGCCGAAGCGGTCGGTCCAGATGCCCAAGGGAAGACGGAATATCGCACCGGTCAGGACAGGGGTCGCCGTGAGGAGGCCGAACTCGGTCGAATCAAGTCCCAGTTGAGCGCGGATCGGAATACCGGTCACCCCGAACATCATCCAGACGGCGAAGCAAACAGTAAAGGCCCATGTGGTGATAAGGAGGACGGGCAGGTTTCCGGATCGCGCCATTCGTTCCCCCGACTTTCGCGCGCATCGACCGGCGGCAGTTCATCGTCCCTGGCCGTCGATGTTACGTGATTGCAGGTTAGCAGGGTTGAGCGGGCCCCCGTTTGCGCTGGCGCAAATCCATCCGTTTCCGGTCCCGCGGCAAAACGACGTGATGAAACTGAGAGAAACTTGCTGGATTTACGTCAATGAGGAAGGGGCGCGAAACCAATTCGCCGCTCTCAACCGCGCATGAACCGCTCACCTTTCGCGAGCACGACCCCTCGCGACCCGGCAATACCCAATTCGAGGGTCCCGGCTACACGCCGGGCCAGCTTGATGAAATGCGCCGCCGCGCTGGGCGGGCAGACCTCGCGTGCCGTCACCGCGAACAACGCCAGCCACCGGTCGAAATGCCGGGCATCGACCGGAAGTGGCAGGTGCTTTTGCATCGGCTGGCCGTGGTAGGCGCCGCTCATCAGCGTGATGGACGACCAGAAAGCAAACATTCGCTGCAGATGCGGCTCCCAATCGATGATCCTGGCCGCAAAGATCGGCGCAAGCAATTCATCGTTCCTGATCCGGGCATAAAAGCTCCGCACGAGGCGCTCGATCATCGGTTCATCGATGCCCGTTTCAGTCTCGATTTGCGCCCGGATAGCCGCCCGCCGCTCGGTGACCGAACGCCTATCCTTGCTCATGAGAGACTCCCCGAGCTTATGCATCCATCGCTGTCAGTTGCTGGCGGTTGCGAAGCACGATTTGACGGGCGCTCGAGAATGTCAGGACGCCCTCGTCACTGAGTTGTGATAGCGCGCGCGAAACGGTCTCCAGGGTGAGACCCAGATAGTCCCCGATATCCCGACGGCACATGGGAAGGGCCATCATGCTGGCCTTGGCGAGACGGCGGTCCATTTCCAGGAGGAAGGTGGCGACGCGCTCCATCGCGGTCTTGCGGCCGAGAAGCAGCATGTGATCTTCCGCATGCCGCAAGTCGTCCGCGGTCATGGTCCAGAGATTGCGGGAGACCTGAGCGTTTGATCCCGCGGCCGCCTCAAGGCTGCGCCGCTTCAACAGGCGCACGGTGGTATCGGAGATCGCTTCAGCGGTCAGACGGTGGACCGAACCGGAGTCAAGGCCGAAGACATCGCCCGGCAAATGAAACGCCCCGATCTGACGTCTTCCGTCGTTCAGCAGTTTGTAGGTCCGGACCGCGCCGCGGATCACCTGGTAGAAATATTCAGAAGGCTCGCCCTCTCCGTAGATCTCTTCATCTTTCTTGTAGGAGAACTCGCTTGCGATGGTTCCCGAACAGCGAGCGATAACCAAGAATGGATCGGTCGGTTCAGCGACGGCGGCGCGCGGCGCGCTGGGAATCCTGGCTGTAGGCGTGGGGAGCGTCCGGGTAAGCATATCGCCATCTCCTTGATGCGGGATGACTCACTGTGCCGGGAATAGGAACGCCCGAATATTTCGGTCGATATCCTAGGGATATGCCCCTAAGGGCTTTTACGGAGGTGACTTCCCCGATTCCCGAGGGGGTGGCATGGAATCGATCGCGTTTCGGACATGTTCCACCAGATTGTCCTGAAGGTCGGGCTTCAAAACCACCTGATACACCCCGGCAGAGTGCGCTTTTGTCAGGATACTGGCGTCCGGATGACCTGTAATCAAAATGATTGGCGCGTCGAAGCCCAGGCCCCGCAGCCTCTTGGTGAGTTCCAGCCCGTCGATTCCCGCCATCTTGTAGTCGACGACGAGGCAATCGGCGCTGTAGGGGATCGAGGACTCGAGCAAGGCCGATCCGCTGCGGAATGTCCGCACCTCGAATCCCTCGGTTTCCAGCAGAAATCGCAGTGATTTGAGGACGGCGAGGTCGTCATCGACGACATAAATCATCGCTTTTTTGATCGCCGGAACGATCCCGGAATGGCCGGACTGATTCGAAATATCTATCATTTCACAGAATAAGCCGACTTCTCGCGTGTCCGGATTGACTTGGCTCAATCCTTGAGGACGCCTGCGCGAATTGCAGACCTGACCAGTTCCGAGAGGTTACTGGCCCGCATCTTGGTCATCACGTTGGCTCGATAGACTTCCACGGTGCGTGGACTGATATCGTATTCCCTCGCAATGGCCTTGTTCGGCTGGCCGGTCACCAGTCCCTGCATTACCTGACGCTCCCGCGGGGTGAGGGAAGCAACGCGTGCGGCCAGGTCCGCCGGGACTGTCTCGCCTTTGGACGTGCTTTCGCTTTGCGAAAGAGCCACCTCGATCATGCCGATGAGACGCTGATCGTCGAACGGCTTTTCGAGGAAATCGAGCGCGCCGAGCTTCATGGCTTCCACGGCGAGGGGGACGTCGCCGTGACCTGTCATCACGATGACGGGGAGCTTGCGGGCGTCGGAATTGGCGTTCAACTTGCGCAACAATTCGATGCCATCCATGGTCGGCATGCGAATGTCCGTGATGATGCATCCGAAGTCCAACTGCGGAAGCTCATTCAGGAAGTCCGGGGCGGATTCGAAAAGGTGCGGGTTGAATCCCGCCGATCCCAGCAGGAAATCCAGGGAATCGCGCATCGCCGGATCATCATCGATGACGTAGACTTTAGTATTCTGCGACATCACCTAAATCCTTGGCTCCCGCAGCCGGTAAAGTAAACCGGAAAGTAGCGCCACCAGCTTCGTTGGTCTCGGCCCACATGCGGCCTCCGTGAGCCTCGATAATGGTGCGGCTGATCGAAAGACCAACGCCCATGCCGGTTTCTTTCGTCGTGAAGAACGGTTGAAACAAGCGCGCATAGGCGTCGCCGCTAAATCCATGTCCGGTGTCCGAAATGGCAATTTCGATCATATCATCTGCGGCCCGACAGTTTAAAGCGGTCAGTTCGCGGCGCGTCGATGTGGCCATCGACTCCAGGGCATTCCGGAAAAGATTGACCAGAACCTGTTGAATCTGAACCCGATCCGCGAGCACGAGATCGCAGGCAGGGTCGAGGTTGAAGCGCAGGACCACGCCCTGTTCGCGGGCGCCGGTCAGCCCGAGCGCGCCGGCCTCTTCGAGCAATTTGGAAATACTTTCAATGCGTTTTTCCGAATCGTCCCGCGCGACGAACGCGCGCAATCGCCGGATGATGTCCCCGGCGCGGATGGCCTGCTCCGCCGCACGATCGAGAGCGGCCTCGATCCTCGGCGCATTGACATCGGTGCTGGCCGCCAGCAGGCGGCGTGATCCCCTCATGTAATTGCTGATGGCTGACAGCGGCTGGTTCAGCTCGTGGGCAAGGGCCGAAGCCATCTCGCCCATCGCGGTCAACCGCGAGACATGGACCAGTTCGGATTGCAATTCCAGCAGCCTGGCCTGCGTTTGCTGTTGCTCGGTGAGGTCGCGCACAAAACCCGTGAAGTAGGGGCGGCCCTCCGACTTCATCTCGCCGATGGTGAGATACATCGGAAATGTTGATCCGTCCTTGCGCATGCCAGTCACGATACGGCCGATGCCGATGATGCGCCGCTCCCCTGTTGAGAGATACCGCGCGATGTAATCATCGTGGCGGCCGCGGTCCGGCTCGGGCATTAGCTGGCTGACGTTTTTTCCGATTGCTTCAGATGCTGTGTAGCCGAACTGTCGTTCGGCGGCGCTGCTGAAAAACTGCATGATGCCGCGCTCGTCGATCACGATCATCGCATCGGGAATGGTCTCCAGGATCGAACGGAAGTGCCTTTCACGGATTCGCAAAGCCTCTTCGAGGCGTTTCTGATGATCGATATTGATCACGATCCCGCTCAATCGGGCGGGTTTCCCGTCAGGACCATTGACGACAGCGCCAAGTATCCGCACCCAATGACCCGCGTCCAAATGTCTGAGGACGCGATATTGAATGTCGAAATTACATCCGGTGGTGATCGACGCTTCGATGGCCTTCGTGGTGCGGTCGCGATCCTCGGAATCCAGGAGAAGGAGAAACAGGTCGAAGTTGACCGGCGCCTCCGACGAGACGCCAAAAAGCCTTCGCGTCGTGTTCGACCACGTCAATGCTCCGGTTGAGAGCTCGAGATCCCAAGTGCCGATGCCGGACCCCTCGATGCCGCTACGCAGGTTCTGATCGAATGGGTCCTGGGTGAGAAACGGCCGGTCGGTGTTAATCATGCTTCGCCCCTCCGGCCCGGCGTGGACGCTCGCTAAACGTTACATGGTCGAACGCCGCCTGAGTCTAGATCAATCAATACCGCGTATCCGGTCCAAAAACAAAGAAACGAAAACGCTTTGCGCGCTGACGATTGTCCGCAAAGCCTGCCATCCTGGCTCGATTTTGATCCAGGCCAGTCTTTGATCGAAGTCAGTCTTTGATCCAGGTCAGGTTTGATCCCGATGTGCCGCATAAAATGGATAACAATATCGGCATCGCCTTAAGGCATGGAGTGCGCGCTATGCGCTACAAAACCGTCATGGTTAGCTTGGCGCTGGATCGGCCGAACACGGCCTGCCTCACGATAGCCGGTGATCTTGCCGAGCGCTTCGGGGCGCATGTCATCGGTATTGCCGTATCGGACATCAGGCCGGCTCTGTATTTCGCCGAAGGCGAATATGCGAAAAAATTTCTTGATGAAGAAAGCGGAGCCATCCGGAAGCGATTGTCGGAACTTGAGGTGGAATTCCGGGCGGCGGTGTCAAAGCGCGCGAAATCGGTGGAGTGGCGTTCGGCTCTGGCCCTTCCGATCCCTTACGTTACGCAGCAAGCCAGAGCGGCGGACATTCTTGTCGTCAATGCGCGCCCAGAAGCTGCTGTCGATCCCTATGTCGCCGCGGATCCCGAAGCGGATCCCACCATTTCTGTTGCAGAGCAACTCGATCGGATAGGCGCCAACGTCGGTGCCGGCGTGATGATCGCGGGCGCGTACGGTCACTCGCGGCTTCGCGAATGGATATTGGGTGGCGTGACCCGCCATCTGGTGACGAATCCTTCCCGGTGCGCATTTCTGTCCCGTTAGTGCTCCATTTTGGGAGGAAAAGCGCGATGCAAACATTTCTCGAGGCGAGCGCCGGCGATTATATGACGCGGATCGTTCAGACCGTGAAACGCGAAACCACCATGAGCGAGCTTCAGAAGCTGTTCGACGAGGCCGATTTCAACGGCTTTCCGGTGCGCGAAAACGGCGACATCGTCGGCCTGGTGACCAAATCCGACTTTTTGAAATGCTTTGCGGTTGCTCTGGGCCGGAGGAGTCCGAACTATGGCGATTTGCTGTCGCAACGTGTCGCGGAAGTCATGACATACGAATTCATCTACGTCGATCCTGAAACGAAGCTGACGCGGGTCTTGGAGCTCATGGTCGCCCATCAGATAGAGAGCATTCCCGTATTGAACTCCGAAGAGCAACTGGTCGGGGTTATCGCACGAAAAGATATCATGAAGGCGCTGATGAATTGCGAATGGAAATGAAGGCAAGCGAAGCAGCTAAATTGCACCTGCATGATGCAACGCCGTGCACGTCAAATCAGATGCGCCGCAAAATTCCGGCAAACATGGCGACAGACATCGATCGGTAGGCCATCTTGAGTATATGTCGACGGCGTCAGGCCAAATCAGTCAGCCTTCGCCATCTCGATATCTTCCGGGGAATCCAGATATATCCCGGACATGGGTTCAACCCAGCGCAAATGATCGTGCACCTTCCGGACCCCGGCGACGTTTTCGGCCGTCACGATGATGGCCTGCCGCACACTGGCCTGAGTAATGATGCCGCTGAGATGGACGATGCCATCGCGCACCACGACGCTGAGCCCGATCGGACACCAGTCGCTTTTTTCGAGGGACTCGATGATCCGCTTGCGGATGTGATCATCGTCGGCGGTAGGATCGGGAATGTCGCGGGCGAGGCTCGCAACAGCCTGCATCAGATTGGATCGCGATACGATCCCCACCAGCTTCTCGTTCCGTACGACGGGAAGGCGTTTGACGTGCTTTCGCTCCATCAGGGCCACGATGTCCTCGAGCGATGTATCCTCGGTGACGGTGAAAGGATCCGGCGTCATGACCTCGGAAATCTTGCGGCCGTTTTCGTGCACAAAATCGACTGAATGGCTTCTTAAGCTCAGAAGATAGGACAGCCACCCGCCGCGCTTGTGCTGCGTGCCGATTTCGCTGCGACGGATGAAATCGCCTTCGGATACGATGCCGACGAGCTTTCCATCGGCGTCTATGACCGGAAGCCCGCTGATATGCCGCTCCAGCATGAGAGTCGCGGCTTCCCGAACGGTCGTGTCCGGCGTGACCGAAACAACGGATCGGGTCATGATCTGATGAGCGCGCATCATATTCTCTCCGCCGCATGGCGTTAATGAAGTCGTTATTTCAATAATCAGGGCATCCGGACGCGACGAGTTGATGCGGATCAAATATGCGCCCCATTACGCCATCAATATTCGAATGAGGCAAAAGCCTTGCGATGGTCTGTGTCGCGGCGGATCGGAACCGCAAACGTAAAATCCGACCAACGTCGGTCTGTTTGATGTGGCTCAACGTCAACGCCGGCGATGGACGCGAAACTGATGATGAACTGACGATTATGAGCCGGAGGCAGCCATGTCCAACCCAGAACTCGTCGAGACCAATGCCGCCGTTCCAGAGCAGGCTGCCACCATGGAAGCTGGCAACTCGATGGCGAGAGCCAATCAGCGCACCGTCGACTTTATGTTCGGCGCCCAGAAGCTGATGCTTGAAGAAATGATCTTTGTCGGCAGCGAAATCCTGGAACGTTCGCAAATCGAGATGCATCTTTTCTCGGAATTTTATTCCAAGATGGCGGCTGCACATTCCGTGAAGGACATCAGGACGATGTACGAGGAATGCGGCAAACATCAGATCGAGTTCATGCGCCGCGATTGCGATCGCTTGTTCAAGCATGGCGAATGGATCATCGATGCTGCGGTCGGCTTGCTCAAAATCCATTCACTGAATGGATAGATTCCGGGGTGGTCCTGAAGAAGGCTGTCGCTGTGCCGGGCGATCACTCCGGTCCAATGCCAGCTTTCGATCGATGACCCGTTCAGAAGCGCCCATGCAACCGGCGCCAAAGCCGGCATGATCCGCAGATATCAATCGATCGCGTCGACATTTATCCGCAAGGCTTGCCTTTCTCTGTTGAACTTCCCGCGATGAATGAGCAAGCTGTGGGTCGCATCCGCCTGATTTCGCAGGTGACGCAGATCGATGTCGACCTACCGCCTGAAGAATTTGCTCGCGCCACGCTCGGTCGCGCTGGTCGGAGCCAGCCCGCGCCCGGCTTCTGTCGGACGGGCCATTCTCCGAAACATTCGCGATGCGAATTTCAGGGGTGACATCGGGTTGGTGAACCCGCGCTACGCGGAGATCGACGGCGTCGTAACCGCCGGCAGTCTTGCGAAGCTTTCTTTTGCCCCCGAACTTGTCGTCATCACCGCGCCGGCGGGCATGGTTGCTGCCGTTGTCAACGAGGCCGGCGTTTGCGGCGCCGCCGGTGCGGTCGTTATCAGCGCCGGCCTGGGCCACGGGAAGGGATCAATGGCCGAAGCGGTCGAACAGGCCGCAAAAAAATACGGCATGCGGCTGATCGGGCCGAATTGTCTGGGCATGATGTTGCCGGATGCGAATCTGAACGCGAGTTTTTCCGCACATATGCCGTCTGCCGGCAATCTTGCGCTGATTTCGCAGTCCGGTGCAATTGCCGCCGGCATGGTCGATTGGGCCGCGCAGCGCGCCGTCGGATTCTCCGGAATCGTCTCGATCGGCGATCAGCTCGATGTCGATATCGCGGACCTCCTCGACTATTTCGCGCTGGATGGAAAAACACAGGCCATCCTGCTTTATATCGAAGCGGTCAAGGACGCCCGGAAGTTCATGTCGGCGGCCCGTGCCGCCGCGCGGATCAAGCCGGTCGTGGTCGTCAAATCCGGCCGCATGGCGCAAGGCGCGAGGGCCGCCGCAACCCATACCGGTGCATTGGCGGGATCGGACGCTGTTTATGACGCGGCATTCCAGCGGGCGGGCATGCTGCGCGTTTCGGATCTTCGCGAGCTGTTCGACTGTGCCGAGACGCTGGGGCGTCTCAAATCACCGCCGGGCAAGCGGCTGGCGATTCTGACCAATGGCGGGGGCATCGGTGTGCTCGCAGTCGATCGGCTGGCTGAGCTGGGCGGCATTCCTGCCGCGATGACGCCGGATGTCCGGGCGAAGCTGGACGCGGTCCTGCCTCCGACATGGTCCGGATCGAACCCGGTCGATATCGTGGGCGACGCCGACCCCGCGCGTTATGCCGCGGCGCTGGAGGTGTTGCTCAACGATTCCGATAGCGACGCGGTGTTGGTCATGAACGTACAGACCGCGATCGCGCGCGCCGATGAGATCGCGACGACCGTGACGGGAGTGGTCGAGGCCTGTCGCCGGCAGCATCACGCCCGGGCCAAGCCGGTGCTTGCGGTCTGGGTTGGAGCGGAGCCCGGGATCGGCGACATTCTGAGCCGCGCCGGAATCCCGAACTATCTCACCGAGGATGATGCCGTCCGAGGCTTCATGTATCTGGTGCGGCATCGCGAGGTGGTCGAGGCGCTGGCACAGGTCCCGCCGGCGATGCCCGCCGATTTCGTGCCGGACGTTGCATGGGCCCGGCGCATCGTCGCCGCCGCGTTGTCCGATGGACGGCAATGGCTTGATCCGATCGAGGTCAACCAGTTGTTCGATGCCTACGAGATTGCGATGGTTCCGGTGCGGGCTGCCGCCGACGCCGAGCAGGCCGCGATCCAGGCGGAGACCCTGTTCGCCCAAGGCGCGACCGTCGTCGTCAAGATCATGTCGCGCGATATCGTTCACAAGTCCGATGTGGGTGGTGTGATCCTCAACCTCGGCACCACCGACGCGGTGCGCAAGGCGGCGGCGGATATTCTTGCGCGGGCGAAAGCGCTTCGGCCGGACGCGCGGATAGCCGGTGTGATGGTTCAGGCCATGGTGCTGCGGCCGAAGGCGCGGGAGCTTATCGTTGGTCTTGCCGACGACCCGACATTCGGCACCGTCGTCGTGTTCGGGCGGGGCGGTACGGCGGTCGAAATTATCAACGACAAGGCACTCGCGCTTCCACCGCTCGACCTGCAACTCGCGCGAAACCTGATCGAGCGCACCCGTGTTTCGCGGCTGCTGCACGCCTATCGCGACATGCCGGCGGTGAAGGAAGACGCAGTCGCGATGGTGTTGGTCAGGCTGGCGCAGATGGCCGCGGATATTCCGGAAATCCGCGGATTGGACATCAACCCGCTGCTGGCGGACGAGACGGGCGTGCTCGCCGTCGATGCCCGCGTTGCGGTGGGGCGCGCGGAGCGCAAATTCCGGGGCTCCGGGCCCGCCAATTTCGCCGTGCGGCCCTATCCGTCGCAATGGCAGCGTCACCTCGAGATCAAGGATGGCTGGCGCGTTTTTGTACGTCCGATCCGCCCCGAGGACGAACCGCTGATCCATGACTTCCTGCGTCATGTCGACAGCCACGATTTGCGGCTTCGGTTCTTCGCGCCGATGAAGGAATTTTCCCACGAATTCATCGCGCGGCTGACCCAGCTCGATTACGCGCGCGCGATGGCCTTCGTCGCCTTCGACGAGGTGACCCATGAGCTGCTGGGCGTGGTCAGGATACATTCAGATTCGATCTATGAGAGTGGCGAATACGCGATCCTGCTGCGATCCGATCTCAAGGGCAGGGGGCTGGGCTGGGCTCTGATGCAGTTGATTATCGACTATGCCAGGTCCGAGGGCCTCAAGGTCATCTCCGGCGATGTGCTGACCGAAAACACTGTGATGCTGACAATGTGCCGCGACCTCGGTTTTGAGCTGAAGTCGGATCCGGCCGAGCACGATGTTTGTAATGTCAGGCTTGCTCTCTAGTCCGGCTGGGTGATTGAGCCTTACCATCCTGCGCACGCCGCGGCCTTTGAATGCTGTTGCCGCGCGCGATTGCGAGACGAATGAGGAGCATTTCTGGAGCGCGTCTCAATGATGATCTTTTCTCCACGTGTAAAGAGAACCAAAATGCCAAGAATGATGTCACCAAATATCCAAAGCATGAGGAGTGAAGCGAAACCGACCGCAGAGCCAATGGCTCGGCCAGCGCTCTCAGCGGTTGAATGAACCTCGATATTTGAGACAGCGTTAAATCCACTAACAATCCAAAGTAACATAATAAAATTGAATGTGATGAAAGCCCATTTAATCAAAGTCCCGAACGTTCCACGTTGATATTTTCGGTTTTCATAATCGTGGCCATATCATCCTCCAATATCAGTTGGGATAGACAGCACGCTGCTCGCGAGTAGAAGGTCTCCTAATTTGGAAGACTTGAAGGTAAGTGAAGCAGCGTGGTTGAAGATGAGCCAACGTAAAGGTTCTGATTTTACGAATGAGAATGCGTAATCCGCTGTGCCTTAGCCTCACCAGTTTGGCATAGGCGGGAAAGCTTCCTTGCTTCTCTCGCCTATGGAAGATGGGTTGGCATGCATTAGTTTTTCAAACTTTTAACCGCGGCTTAATTTAATTCCCTGTCACCCGCAGCGCTCGCCCGCATTGTTCTCGTCGCCATGATGAGCAGACGCTACGTCACAATACGGCTAATGATTAGAACGCAGCGACTCCGTGGCGAAGCCTGTCTAGGTTAGGGCCGGTTTAAACGTCTCATGCATACGATGTTTCTCTTTTCCTTTTCGTCGTGGTGCGATTGATCTGACTGGGCAAACCGCTTGCGGATACGATTGCAGGTTAACCGCCGGAGCGAAATCCGGGGGTCGTTCCTGTTTATTCCTATAAATCGCAATAATATCAATTAGATATGGCGGAGAGGGAGGGAGAACGATCCCGACGTTCCGCAGTAAGTGATTCCAAGGAGTTAGCTGGCAAGGCCCGTCCCGTATCGCTGAAAACTGTACCAGGATTCTGTACCAGTGCCAGTGGAAAGCTCCACGCTTCGCCTTATTTCCAATCGCCAAACCACGACGGGCTTGCGGTGACGTAGGGCTGCGGACGGGAGCTTATTCGGAAGGGGCGGACTGTGAGACCAGACGGGCGACCAACTCGCCCGAGACCTCTTTCAGGAACCGATAGCGGTCGAAGTCCTTCGTGAGCCGGGCTTCGTGCATGGCCTCGCCATTGAGCCTGAACGCCTCCCGGCCATGCTTGGCTTCAAGCTGATCGGCATAGGCGCGGACGGCTTCGGGCTTCGGCTGGGTCCGGTGGAGACGCCATTCGTCGCAGGCGAGGAGGATGCCACCAATCAGGGTGCCGAACACCATCCACAACGCCCAGCCCCAATTGAGGATGTAGCTGGTCCACCCCAACATTCCCGCCAGCGTCTCCATGTTCTCGCCGATCACTACGTTTCGTAGATAGACGAGAGCACATAACGTTCCTGGAGTGAAGAGAGTGGTCGGAACAGTCTGTTCCGATGGAGCTATTCAAAAACCGCCTTCGGGAGAGAGCCGCCGAGTTGGGCATCTCGAATGCCGAAGTCGCCCGCCGCAGCAGCTTGGACGAACGCCGCTATTCCCACTATGTCAGCGGGATCAGAGAGCCGAACCTCGTCACGCTCGTGCGGATCGCCGAGGTGCTTCAGACCACCCCGAACGACCTGCTCGGCGTCGGAGACAAGGTGAAGCCCTCGCCCCGGACGGTTCTGGTCGACCGTCTCAACTCGGCCGTCCAGGGGCTCAGCGATCACGACCTGGAGGTCGTCGTCGTGCAGACGGAAGCCCTCAGCGGCCTGCCCCGGAAGAAGGGACGGTCGTCAAAGTAGGTCGCCGGTCGAAGCCGAAGGGTTCGTCTCCTGAATCACGGCCAATTTTCGTGCGCCGAGCAAGCCGTTTCCGTCGCCGATCCATGCCGGAGCCAGGATTCATCAGCCTGGCAGGAGCGCGATCAAGGCGGCAGGCAAGCGCCGTCCCGTGCAATTAACTGCACGACGCCGAGAGCTGCGCCACAGGTGAATCTCGGGCTCGCCGCCGGGGTAGAAGCCCAAAACAGCGCCTACACCAGGGTGATTCCGTCCTGGGCGGCCTTGGTCAAGGTGGACTGATGGATTGTGTGCTGGACTGATCCGCCGACTGGCGAGGCTTGGGCGGCCTTTGTGCATGTGGCGATGCCGCCTATCTTATCGCTTGCACCGTCCTACGGTGATGGTCAGGCTTGGCCTTTCCGATCCATTAACGCATTGTTGACCATAACACTCCGGCCCATTCCGGCTTGGGCCAGAGAAGCTAACGACGCCACCCGGATCGACTGAAGGTCGGACAAGTTTCTGGGCGTTCGCGGATAAGGAGGCCGCCGCATGACGCGCGTAGCCGTCAGTCCCGACCTGTTGCGCTGGGCGCGTGAGCGCGCCGGCGTGATGCAGGCTGACGAATTGCTGGGTCGGTTTCCCAAGCTGCCCGAGTGGGAAGCTGGGACCTTGCAGCCGACGCTCAACCAGCTTGAGGACTTCGCGCGCGCGGTCCACGTTCCAGTCGGGTACCTGTTCCTCACCACCCCACCCGAGGAGCCTCTGCCGATCCCGGACTTTCGGACCCACGACGGACGGGCGGTTCGCCGGCCGAGCCCCAACCTTCTCGACATGGTCTATGCCTGCCAGGAGAGGCAGAGCTGGTATCGCGACTTTGCCCTGGCCGGCCGAATGCCCGAGGCGGACTTCGTCGGCAGTGCGACGCTCGGCCAGCGTGCGGAGGACGTTGCCGCTGCGATGGCCGCTCGCCTCGGCTTCGATCTTGCCGCCCGTGCTGCCTGCCGCACCTGGGAGGAGGCTTTGCGCCTCTTCATCACGCAGGCCGAGAAGCTCGGCGTCCTGGTCATGGTGAGCGGTGTCGTCCTCTCCAACACCCATCGCTCGCTCGATCCGCAGGAGTTCCGAGGCTTCGCACTGGCTGATCGTCGCGCACCGCTCATCTTCATCAATGGCAGCGATACCAAGTCCGGCCAGATGTTCACGTTGGCCCACGAGCTGGCGCATCTGTGGCTCGGTGCCTCGGCTCTCTCGGATGCGAGCGGTGCGCCTCTGAACGGCTACCGGCGCGAGGAAGTGTGGTGCAACGCCGTAGCCGCCGAACTGCTTGTGCCTCTGGTGTCCATCCGGGCGACGGTTCAGCAAGATGAGCCGCTCGACACGGCGGTCGGCAGGCTGACGCGCCAGTTCAAGGTCAGCTCGCTGGTCATCCTGCGCCGTTTGCTCGACGCCGGAGCGATCACGCGCGCGGTCTTCGATCAAGCGTGGGCGGCGGAACGCGCCCGCCTTCGCGCGCTCGCCGACAGTGGTGCGGGCGGCGGCGACTTTTACCGCACCACCCTGTCCCGTGTCAGCAAGCGTTTCGCCCGCGCCCTGGTGGAAAGCACCCTAGAGGGGCAGACGCTCTACCGGGATGCGTTCCGCATGTTGGGTGTCGCCAAGACGGAGACGTTCAACCAGATCGGGCGCGAAGTCGGGGTCATGCTTTGACCCGATACCTGCTCGACACGAACATCTTCATTCAGGCCCGCAACCTGCACTATGGCTTCGATTTCTGCCCGGCCTTTTGGGAGTGGCTGATCGAGCGCAATGCGACGGGACAGGTCGCCAGCATCGATAAGGTTGCCGACGAGCTTCATGCCGGAGGCGATGACCTTTCCGATTGGGCGACGGCGCGTGGTCCGGCGTTCTTCTTGCCGCCGGATGATCCGGTCGTGCCCGCATTGGCGCGCGTCAGCGCATGGGCCAGCGGGCAGACCTACGAGCGAGCCGCCATAGCGACCTTTCTCCAGGTCGCAGACTATTGGCTCGTGGCGCACGCTCTCGCGCACCAATACACGATCGTCACGCATGAGGTCCCGGCGGACTCCGTGCGGAAGATCAAGATACCCAACGCCTGCATCGGCCTGACTATTCCCTGCATCAGCCCCTACGAGATGCTGCGCCGGGAGCGCGCGCGCTTCGTCCTGGGGCGATGAGATCGAGAGCCGGGCCTGAGCTAAGACGCGGCCGGTGGTCAAGGTTCTCCGGTGGAACTGCGCCACAGGTGAATCTCGGGTTCGCCACCGGGGTAGAGGTCCAAAACAGCGCCCACACCAGGGTGATCCCGTCCTGGGCGGCCTTGTTCATGGCGGGCTGATGGATTGTGTGCTGGGTTGGATCGCCGGCTGGCAGCCACTGGCAAGCCTTTGCCGCCAATGCTCAATGCCGCTCTTCGCGTGATGGCGAAGACCTGTGCCCGGCTTCACCGACGCTCGCCTGCCCCGCACAAGGCGATTGAACCAAGCTCCCTCTCGGCTAAGGTGTGCTCACGAAGCAGGGGAGAATGTGGTGCCACGAGGGCGGAAAGCAGGAACGAAGAAGACAGACGCCCAACCGTCCAAAGCAGCAAATGGCTTCGAGGCGACGCTGTGGGCTTCGGCCGACAAGCTGCGCGGTAATATGGACGCCGCCGAATACAAGCATGTCGCGCTCGGCCTCATCTTCCTGAAATACATCTCCGATCGCTTCGAGGAGCGGCGGGCGAAGGCGCTCGCCGATCCCGAGGAGGTCGGCCTTGTCGACGAGCGGGACCTCTATGTCGGCGACAACGTCTTCTGGGTCCCCGAGAACGCGCGCTGGGATTACCTGAAGGCGAACGCCACCAGCGCCGATCCAACGATCGGCGCCTTAATCGACCGCGCCATGCTCGAGCTCGAAGCCGAGAATCCGAGCCTCAAGGGCGTCCTGACCAAGAACTATGCCCGTCCCGAGTTGGACCAGACCAAGCTCGGCGAGGTCATCACGCTGTTCACCAATCTGACCTTCCAGGACGCGCATCATGGCCAGGACGTGCTCGGGCACGTGTACGAGTATTTCCTGGGCCAGTTTGCCATCGCCGAGCCAAATGACGCGGCACCGCCATACGGAAGTAGAAGACGCTACCGCGCTGAACGAGTCGAGTGACGGACGGCAAAATCCTGTCCTGCTGGCCAGAGTTCTGTACCAGGGCCGGAAACTGCCAATTTATCGTCGCTGGAAACCTAAGGTTTTGAGGACCTTAGCGGACTGCTGGCGGAGAGGGAGGGATTCGAACCCCCGATAGGCTTGCACCTATGCCGCATTTCGAGTGCGGTGCATTCAACCACTCTGCCACCTCTCCGG
Source organism: Nitrobacter sp. (assembly GCA_035546855.1). GTDB lineage: Bacteria > Pseudomonadota > Alphaproteobacteria > Rhizobiales > Xanthobacteraceae > Nitrobacter. The sequence goes on from DASZVY010000050.1 coordinate 18,872, forward strand.
GGTGCCAGGCGGGCGGCAGGCCGCCCGAGTCGCGCCGTGTTCTAGGCGAGGATGGCGGGCCAGACAAGGCGCAGGGCTCAGGAAAAAATCAGCCGCGAGGAAGGACGTTGCGGCCGAAGCAATTGGCGGCGGCCGATCCAGCGAGGCTGGCGGTTCTCCAGCAGCCGAGGCTGGCGGTTGTCCAGCAGCGCCGCCGCCGCGGCCGGAAGCCGGGTGGGACCGCCAGACGCGCGAAAAACCGGCGGTCCCGTGCCGCGTCATCAAAATTGTGGCCGGGAAGTGCGGCTTCGCGGGCCACCTGAGCGACGCAGCCACCGTACCGCCTGCCGCGTCGGGGGCAACGCAATCCCGGTTTTAACCTCACTGATCAAGGTTACCGGCGCCGCCAATCCACGCCGAAGATGCAGCTTGGCACGTTCGCGCCACAGGCAAGCGGAAGAACGAAATATTCCGAAAGCGCTGCGCGTGCGCTTAACTATCTTTCTTGCCGTCTTTGTCTTTCCTGCCGCTACCGTTCTTGCTGTTGCCGTTCTTTTTCGCGTTTTTGTCGTCGAGCTTTTTATCTTTCTTGCGGTTGGTGAAGCGCGCGTTGCCGAGGCCGGTGCCGATGGTCAGCACGCCCCAGCGGCTGACGTCCTGCATGTACGGCATCTCGCTCAGGCCCTGCGCAACGCCGTCATTGTGCATGAGGATTGCGGTGTCGTGGCCGCCGATCTCCGGAATGGCCTCGATCAGCGCCGCCGGCAGGTTGAATGTGCGGCTCTCCCAGTTGCCCGGGAGATTCTGCGCGCCTTTTTCGATCGATCCGTCCTCGTCGATCACGCCGGGGCAGGAGATGCCGATGAACGGGGCGAGCTTGTGGCCTTCCTTTTCCGCCGCGGCGATCAGTTCCTTGAGCATCTTCACGAGGCGTTTCACCGCGCCCTCGCGGGTCGGCTCGTCGTCGGCGTGGCGCCAGAGTTCGGACTTCCACACGGCTGCCCTGGAGAGATCGGAAGCCTTCTTCCAGCGCGTCTCCACCACGCCGCAGCGGATGTTGGTACCGCCGATGTCGACCGCCAGAATGCTGTCGAAGGCTTCGAAGATCCACGACGGCGCGAGATGCAGGCAGCCGATCAGGCCCGCTTCATCGGGATCGAAGCGGATCGGGATCAGGTGGATCTTGTGACCTTCGCCTTTCAGGATCAGGTCGGTGCGTGCGATGGCGATTTCGCCGGCCCGGCTCTTGCGAAAGCCGCCGCCGACCACGATGCACTCGGTGTCGGCCCAGGCCTTGGTCTTGAGGAAGCGGCCGGTCACGTAGGCGAGCTCCCGCGCGAACTCCTCGATCGCGCCATGCACCAGCGCGGCCGCCTCGACGTCGTCGCCGGCGAGCATGGCGTCCAGCGAGGCTTTGGCGATGTCTTCGGACGGCGTCTTGCCGAGGGGATCGCCGCCGTTCTTCTTCAGCGGCTTGCGCAGATCGTCGAGAATCCGGCGGAACGCGCCCTTGCTGGCGCGATCGCCGAGAAAGCCGTCGTCGTCCTTGATTTCGATGTTGTAGCTGTCGATATCGACGGAGGGCAGTCGCGGCACCCCGTGCTTGCCGATGCCGGCGGTCGTCAACGTGTCCTCAGCCATGCGGCCCCTTGCCCGGTTGATCCTGCCGGGACACAACGGCGGGGGAACCCGTTGGTTTCAGGCCGCCACGCCGGATTCCGGCTCCGTCGGCTGGCGGCGGCGGGAATCCGGCAAAATGCGCCGAAATGGCTGATTTGTGGCCGGGTTCAGGGGCGCTTTGCCTTGACTCCCGGTTAGGGGCGGCTATAAGTCCGGCAGCCGGCGCGGGGTGACCCAGCGCCGCTTGTTTTTGCGCGGCTGGCGGCCTTTCGCCCGGCGGCACGAAAAGCCCTTAATCCGACTGACCAAAAAGCCGGCCCGGACGTGTCCGAGGCCGGGATCGAACACGAAGGAATCAAACGATGTTCGCAGTCATCAAAACCGGCGGCCGGCAGTACCGCGTCGTTCCGGATGATGTGCTCGAGATTGGCAAGATCGCCGGCGACGTCGGCTCGATCGTGCAGCTTGGTGAAGTTCTGGTGCTCGGCGGCGATACGCCGGTGCTCGGCACCCCCACCGTCGCGGGTGCGTCGGTCGCGGCCGAAGTGCTGCAGCACAAGCGCGGCCCCAAGGTGATCGCGTTCAAGAAGCGCCGCCGCAAGAATTCGAAGCGCAAGCGCGGTTATCGCGACGAGCTGACGGTGCTGCGCATCACCGAGATCCTCGCTGACGGCAAGGCGCCGACCATCGGTCCGCGCCCGAAGAAGGAAAAGATCGCCAAGCCCGTGGACGGTGACGAGGCCGACGCACCGAAGGCCGCGAGGAAGAAGGCGCCGGCCAAGAAAGCGGCTCCGGCAAAAAAGGCTGTCGCCAAGAAGGCGCCAGCGAAGAAAGCCGCGAAGAGCGAGAAATAAGAGAGATTAAAAATTCTCCGTGATGAAAAGTGAATGATTTCGTCACGGAATTGATCTACAAGACAAGAGAAGTTTGGAGACGGGCCATGGCTCACAAAAAAGCAGGCGGTTCATCGCGGAACGGACGTGATTCGGCCGGCAAGCGCCTTGGGATCAAGGCGTTCGGCGGTGAGCACGTAATTCCCGGTAACATTATCGCCCGTCAGCGCGGCACCACCTGGCATCCCGGCCTTAATGTCGGCATGGGCACGGACCACACCCTGTTTGCCAAGGTCGAGGGCCGTGTCGAGTTCCGCGCGAAAGCGGGCGGCCGTACTTTCGTATCGGTCCTCCCGATGACGGAAGCCGCGGCCGAATAAAACGGTGGATCACATCGCGTCCGCCGGTCCCTGTTGAACCGGCGGAGCGTCAAGGGCTCCAAAGGGGAGGCGGGAAACCGGCCTCCCCTTCTTAGTTGTGCGTTTGCATCTTGAACCTGCGTTCGCATCACGGAGCCCGACCATGTTGCAGGACATCCCGACCCCGACTCCCGCCTCCGCATTGCGCGAGGCTCGCCCGTTCGTGCTGGAGACCGGGCGGCTGACGCTGCGCAAACCGACGCTGGCCGACGCCAAGGGCCTTGCCGTGCTCGCCAACGATCGCCGCATCGCGGAGATGACGCGGCGTTTGCCGCATCCCTACACCCAGGACGACGCGGTTCAGTTCATCAAGGCCGTTGCCGGCGACAGCAGCGAGACGGTGTTCCTGATCGAATCCGACTTCCGGCCGATCGGCGTGGTCGGCATCGACTGGCGCGAGCCCGAGACGCCGGAACTCGGCTACTGGCTCGGCGTCGATCATTGGGGCCGAGGCTTCGCGACCGAGGCGGCGCGCGCGGTGATCGATTACGCCTTCGAGGAGTTCGACATCGATCGGATGGTTTCCGGCGCGCGCGTGGTCAACCCGGCGTCTCGCAACGTGCTGGAGAAGTGCGGCTTCCAGTGGACCGGTGTGGAGTTGCATCGCTTCACGGCGCTCGGCTCGTCGACGCCGGTGGACCGCTTTCGTCTGACGCGCGGCGTGTGGTCGTCGCTGAAGCACTGGGGCAGCGCCGCGCGCCGGGAGAGGTGACTCTCTCCCTCTCTCCCCCTTGTGGGGAGGGAGGAAGCGCCTCGCCAAAGCGCGGCTCACTCCGCCTTCAATCGTCCCACCGCGGGCAGCAGCAGACCCGCGCTCGCCGTCGCGACCGCGCCGATCAGGAACGCGACGTCGTAACCGAACGCGCCGGTGAGCAGGCCGACGATCGGCCCGGTCAATCCGGCGGCGATGTCGAAGAAGGCGACGAAGTTGCCGACGGCGCGGCCGCGCTGCGAGGCCGGCACCTGCTTCGTCGCGATCACGCCCATCGACGGAAACACCAGCGAGAAGCCGAACCCGCTCAACGCTGCGCCCGTGATCGCGAGCGATGGCGTCGGCGCGAGCCACAGCAGCAATTGACCGGCGGTTTCGATCGCAAGCGACACGCCGACGACGCGCACCGCGCCGAAACTGTCGGGCCAGTGCGCGCCGACCAGCCGCACCAGCGTGTAGGCGATGCCGAACGCAGTGATCGCGAGGCCCGCGTGGTCCCAGCCGCGCGCGGCATAGTCGAGCGGCAGGAACGCCGCCATGGCCGCGAAGGGGATGGTGGCCAGCATCAGAATGAGTCCCGGCCGCCAGATCAGGCTGATGACCTTGTGGAAGGGCGCGCGGTCGCCGCCGGTCGCCGGCACCGCGGGCAACAGCCCCGCGATGACCAGCGCGATCAACGGAAGCACCGTGGTCAGGGCGCCGATGCCCGCGAATCCGTAAGCGCGATAGATCGACAGGCCGAGCGGCGCGCCGAGGCCGAACGCCGCATACATGGCGATTCCCTGCCACGCCATCACGCGGCCGGTGCGTGCCGGTCCGATGCGGCCGATGCCCCAGCTCATGGTGCCCGTCAGGAACAGGCTTTCGCCGAAGCCGAGCAGAACGCGCGCGACCAGCAGCAGCGCGAGCCGCTGCGGCGCCGTTCCGGCCGTCCACGCGGAGGCCAGGTAGAAAATGCCGGCGATCGCCGTCAGCGGCACGCCGACGAGCACGCCGGCCCTGGGCCCGCGATGATCGGCGATGGTGCCGGCCCAGTGCCGTGTCAGCACGGTGACGATCGATTGCAGCCCGATCACCCAGCCGACCGTGAAGGCGTCGAAGCCAAGTTCGTTGTGGACATAGAGCGCGATCGCCGGCAGCGGCGCGCCGATCGCGGAAAAGTTGAGAGCGATGATGGCGACCAGCGGCGCGAGGCCGGACAGGGCCGAGCGGGTAGCAGCGTGGTCGATTGCGGAGGACGTGGTCACAGTCACAGGAGCGCCTTTCGAGTCCCGCCGGGCATGGCCGGCAGGGTGGGCGCGTTGAGTGACGTTAACGCTTACGGAAATGCAGAACGCCTGCCTTCGATGCGCGCCCTGTAACGTATCGGGTTTGGTGCGTCAAGCATCCCTCGTCTCCGTCATTCCGGACGATCCGCAGAGCGGATCGATCCGGAATCTCGCTACACTCGCTGGACCACGAGATTCCGGGTTCGCGACTTTGTCGCGCCTCGGAATGACGGCCACCGTCTACGCCGGCGGGTTCACCGCCGTCTCGTCGTGGCCGAGGCGCTGTTCGCGCAGGAAGATGTAGAGGCCGGCGGCGATGATGATCGCGGCGCCCGCGATCGTCGCCCAGGACGGCACGTCGCCGAACACGGCGTAGCCGAAGATCACCGCCCACACGATCATCGAATACTGATAGGGCACCACCGCCGAGGCCGGCGCGAGCTTCAGCGAGCGGTTGACGCAGAGCAGCGCGCAGACCGAGATGAGACCGGCCGCGGCGAACAGGCCGAGGCTCGGCAGCGTCGGCGTCACCCAGCCGATCGGCGCCAGCACCGCGCCGAATGCGAAAGTGCCGACGAACTGCGAGGACGCCAGCACGATGTCCGGCGTCGCGCGCAGCGAGCGGGTAATCAGCATCAGGATCGCGAACGAGGTGCTGCCGCCGAGCGCGATCAGCGCCGGCCAGCTCACGGTCTGCGCCGAGGGCCGCAGCGCGATCAGCACGCCGAGGAAACCGATCAGGATGGCACTCCAGCGCCGCCAGCCGACGCGCTCGCGCAGCACGATCGCCGCCAGCGCCGTGACGAAGATCGGGCAGGCGAGATAGTAGGTGATGACGTCGGCGAGCGGCAGGTAGCGCGCGGCGAGGAAGAACGCGGCGACTTCCAGCGTCGAAAGGATGACGCGCAGCAGTTGCAGCCCGGGCCGCTCAAGTTGCAGGAAATCGCGGCGGTGCCGCCAGATCAGGGGCGCCAGCAGCACAAACGAGGCGCAGGCGCGCAGCCACAGCAGTTGCCCGACCGAGTAGGTGCCGACGATGTATTTGCCGAGCGCATCTCCGAACGAGAACATCCAGACGCCCAGCAGCATCAGGCCGATGCCGGCAAGCCGCGCCGAGCGCTCGTCGGCGGCGGGAGAGAGTTTGGCGAGCAGGGTCATGATGCGCCGTGCGGCTTTCGTGTCGTCATGGCCGGATTTATTCCGGCCATCCACGTCTTTTGCTTGTTCTCGTTTTAAAGGCGTGGATGCCCGGCACAAGGCCGGGCATGACGGATGAGCTGTCCACTATTGCCGCATCTCGGTTGCCACGTTACCGATAAGCGAACTTCCCGCAGGACCACAACATGACCGATTTCGATCCCGCCCAGCATCGCATGGTGCCGCAGCAGCGCTGGTTCGAGGATTTCGTCCTCGGCGAGCGCTTCGTGATTCCGAGCCGCACCATGACGGAAGCGGTGTTCGCGGCGTTCCAGACCGCAAGCGGCGACACCCATCCGGTCCACTACGATGTCGAATACTGCCGCGCGCGGGGCATGCCGCATCTGCTCGCGCATGGCTTCCAGACCCTGGTGCATACCGCGCCCGGCGCCGGCCTGTTTCCCTATCTGGTCGAGGAGTCGCTGATCGGCTTCCTCGAGCAGTCCAGCAAATTCCTCAAGCCCGTCTATGCCGGCGACACCATCTACCCCGCGCTGGAGGTGACGGAGCTTGCGCCCGGCCGTTCGACCGGCGTGGTCACGCTGCGCTCGACGGTGCACAACCAGCGCCGCGAACTGGTGCTGGAGGGAATGCAGAAATTTCTGGTGCGGCGGCGCAGCGCGGCGGCCGCGGACTCTTAAGGATCCCGATCGAAAATGCATTCGGGAGTTTCGGAGCCTCTCACCGTTTGACATAAGGCCCTTGCGTCATGGCCGGGGTAAATCCGGCCACGACGCGGCATAACTTGACGCGACATAATGAGAGTCTCCGACCTTAAAGCGCGCCTGATCGAGGCTAATCCAACTCCCGATCACCATCTGGCGAATTGACAAGCCGCCGCGCATCGGTTGCGCTGGAGGATAGCAATCGCGCAGAAGGGGCAGAAGGGTAAGGGTCGTCCGCTCGATGACGCTGGTTTCGATCATGGCTCTCGCCGCCCTGGTGATCTGGTGGGGCGAGCGCAGCACGGCGCATCTCGGCGTCGCGGTCGCCGGGATGGGCTTCGCCGGGGCGGCGCTGCTGCTCGTTGTTGCCGATGTCGAGCGGGCCATGCTGCTGGCGGCGCTGCTCGCGGCCGCCATCGTCGGCGCGTCCCGCATCAAGTACGAGCACAGCGGCCTGAAGCTGATGGTGACGGACCTGCCGCTGCTGTTCGCGGGAACGGCGCGGTTTTTTCTGCGCCAGTATCCGCTCGCGGTCATGACGGTGGCGGCCGGCGGACTCGCGCTGCTGGGCGCGACAGTCGCCACGCTGGCCTATGCGCACGGCGCGCCGGTCGCGTTCGCGTGGCGGGCTGCGATCTTTCTGGCCGCGGCAGTCGGTCTGTTTGCGGCGTACCGCGCCGGCGGCGGCGCGGCGTGGGTGCGGCCCACGGCGGCGCAACGCCGCTGGTTCCTGTCGGCCTTCATCGCTTCGCTGGCCGATCCCGGATCGTGGCGTCAGTTCGGGGGTCTATCGCTCAGCGACATCGCCGACGATCCGTTGCCGCTCATCGGCGCGATGCCGGCGCGCGTCACCGATTATCCCGACATCATTTTCATCCAGCATGAGTCGGTGTTCGATCCACGGCTCTACGGCCTGCCTGTCGACCCGGAGGTCGCGGCATTCCTGTCGCCGCAGGACGGCGCGTTCGGCGCGCTGAACGTCGATATCTTCGGCGGCGGTTCGTGGCAGTCGGAATTCAGCGTGCTGACCGGTCTTTCCAGCGCAAGTTTCGGCTCGAACGCCTATTTCCTGTTCAAGCGGGGCGTCGGCCGGTTTCACAACACGCTGCCCCATGTGCTTGCGGCGCTGGGCTACAAGACGACGCTGGTCTCGAGCTGCCGGCGCGGCTTCCTCAACTACGATGCGTTCTATCGCGCCGCCGGCATGAACACGCGCGTCTTCACCGACGATCTGCCGCCGCCCTTCGACCTCGCCCGGTTCGAGACCACGAATTCCGACGCGATGTTCCTGCGGGCTGTTGCAGGGGAGCATGCGCGCCACATCGCGGACGATGCGTCGCCGCGATTTCTGTATGCGCTGACCAATTTCAATCACGGCCCGCACCGGCGGCGGCTGGCAGCGTCCGACGTGCATGCGCGGGCGCGCGACTTCGCCGCCGCCAGCTTGCCGGACCCGGAATATGCCGAGTATTACGCGCGGCTGGCCGAGACGGCGGCGGCTTGGGCGGCGTTCCGGGCGGAGCTTGCAACGCGGTCGCCGCAGCGTCCGACGCTTGTCGTGCATTATGGCGATCACCAGCCGGTCATGACACGCCGCATCGAGACCAGGCGCGGGCTTCCGTTCGATCCGCAGCGCCAGTTCCGCACTTTCTATGCGATCGAGTCGCTGCAAGGCGCGGACCGGCTGCATGCCGGGCGGGGCCGCGTCCTTGACATCGCCTTTCTCGGCACGGTGGCCCTGCAGCAGGCGGGACTGCCGCTCGACGAGGTCTTTGCGACCCGCGCGAGCCTGCTCGATCAATGCGGCGAGGCCTATTTCGCGTCCACTTCGGAGCGCAAGCGCCGGTTCCATCGAACGCTGGTGGCGCGCGGTCTGATCGACATCGCGGGTGCACGGGATGTCGGGATCAAGCCCGGCTTCAGTCTCTTGAAGCCGTAAACGGCCTGTTTCGTGCCGACTTCAGAGCTTCGCGGTTGCCGCTTTAGGTCCGCTGGGCTACCACTTGTCCATGACTGCAAGCCGATCCGTCATGGCCGGACATAGCCGTTCGAAGAACGGCGTCGCTTTCGCTCGCTTATGTTCCGGCCATCCACATCTTGAACGTGCAATGTCCTTAAGACGTGGATGCCGCATGACGAAGGTTGATTCCATCTAAACCCAATTCGCTCTCGCCCATGAAATTCCTCGATGAAGCCAAGGTCTATATCCGCTCCGGCGACGGGGGAAACGGCTGCGTGGCGTTCCGCCGCGAGAAGTTCATCGAGTTTGGCGGACCCAGCGGCGGCAACGGCGGGCGGGGCGGCGACATCGTCGTCGAGGTGGCCGACGGCCTCAACACGCTGATCGACTACCGCTACCAGCAGCACTTCAAGGCCCCCAAGGGCGGCAACGGCATGGGCAAGGATCGCCATGGCGCCAACGGCAAGGACGTCGTGCTCAAGGTGCCGCTGGGCACGCAGATTCTCGACGACGACCGCGAGACGCTGATCCACGATTTCACCCGCGTCGGCGAACGGTTCGTGCTGGCGGAAGGCGGCAATGGCGGCTTCGGCAACGCGCATTTCAAGTCGTCCACCAACCGCGCGCCGCGCCATGCCAATCCCGGCCAGCCCGGCGAGGAGCGTTGGGTCTGGCTGCGCCTGAAACTGATCGCCGATGCCGGGCTCGTCGGTCTGCCCAATGCGGGCAAGTCCACGTTCCTCTCCAGGGTGAGCGCGGCAAAGCCCAAGATCGCGGACTATCCGTTCACGACGCTGCATCCGCAGCTTGGCGTGGTGAACGTCGACGGCCGCGAGTTCGTGCTGGCGGATATTCCCGGCCTGATCGAGGGCGCGCATGAAGGCGCGGGGCTGGGTGATCGATTCCTCGGTCACGTCGAGCGCTGCCGCGTGCTGCTGCATCTCGTCGACGCCACCTGCGAGCACGCGGGCAAGGCGTACAAGACCGTGCGCGGCGAACTCGAGGCCTATGCCGGGACGCTCGCGGAGAAGATCGAGATCGTCGCGCTCAACAAGATCGACGCGGTAGCGCCGGATGATCTGAAGAAGCAACGCGACCGGCTGAAACGGGCGGCGAAGAAGACGCCGCTGCTGGTGTCCGGCATCACCGGCGAGGGCATCCCGGACGCGCTGCGGGCGCTGGCCGCCGTGATCGACGAGGCGCCGGTGTCGGACAAGGCCAGGAGCGCGGCCGCCGGGCAGGAGACCGGGACGCCGGCGGCGCAGGCCAAGCCCTGGGCACCATAAGGTCTTGCGGCCGCGCACCGTGTCAGCCGTATCCTTTGTCATTTCGGAATCCGCTGGAGCGTTTCGACGGAAGCGTATCGGCGGTCGCTGCCTGCCTGCTCCCTCTCCCGCTTGCGGGGGAGGGTTGGGGAGGGGGCTCTATTAGCAAGAGGCCCCCACCCGACTGACTTCGTCAGTCGACCTCCCCCGCAAGCGGGAGAGGTGAAGCCGCGCTCGGCGATTTCGGCTTAAACGGCTCTCACGCCGCGCTGGATTGCGTCGTGGCGCGGGCGATCGCCGGGCGCGCGCCCTTGCGCGAAAACTCCATCGCCTCGTCCCTGACCCGGCCGAACCGGAGCGTCACCACGTCGAGCGCGTAGTTCTGGTACAGCCGCCACGGCCGCTTGGAGCCCTGCCGCGGAAACTTGTCGACCGAGCGCTGCACGTAGCCCGACGAGAAATCGAGCCACGGCAGCTCCGTGACAGTGGGGTCGCGGCGCGGCACGCACTGATCGTAGCCCTGCGCCTTCATGGCGTTGAGCAGGCGGCAGACATACTCGCAGGTCAGGTCGCACTTCAGCGTCCATGAGGCGTTGGTGTAGCCGGTGGCGGACGCGAGATTCGGCACGCCGGAATACATCAGGCCCTTGTAGCTCATGGTTTTCGCAGGATCGATCCGCGCGCCGTCGACAAATAATTCGAGGCCGCCGAGCACCTGAAGGTCGAGGCCGGTCGCGGTCACGACGATGTCGGCCTTGAGCGTGTCCCCCGACGCGAGCCTGATGCCGTCAGGCGTGAAGGTCTCGATGGTGTCGGTGACGACGGACGACTTGCCGCTCTTGATCGAGCGGAACAGATCGCCGTTCGGCACCAGGCACAGCCGCTGATCCCACGGCTTGTAGCGCGGGGTGAAGTGCTTGCCGACGTCGTAGTCGGGCCCGAGCGCGTGACGCACGCCGCCGAGGATCAGGCTCTTGACGTGATCCGGTTTGCGCTTGCACATCCGGTAGAAATACATGCCGCGCAGCACGTTCTTCCAGCGCGTGATCCCGTAGGCGAGCTTGGCCGGCAGCTTCGCGCGCAGCCAGTTGGCGACGGCGTCCTCGTCGGGCCGCGCCACCACGTAGGTCGGCGAGCGTTGCAGCATGGTGACGTGCGCGGCGGTCCTGGCCATCTCCGGCACCAGCGTCACTGCCGTCGCGCCGCTGCCGATCACCACGACATTTTTGCCGGCGTAGTCGAGATTGTCGGGCCAGTGTTGCGGATGCACGACGCGGCCGGAAAAATCCGCGGTGCCGGGAAAGTCGGGCGTGTGGCCCTTGTCGTATTTGTAGTAGCCGCTGCACATGAACAGGAAATTGCAGGTGAGGCGGACGGTCTCGCCGTTGTGCTCGGCCTCCACCGTCCACATCGCATCCTGCGACGACCAGCTCGCGCGTCTGACCCGATGACCGTAGCGAATTTTCTTGTCGATGCCGTAGCTGCGGGCGGTGTCGCGCACGTAGTCGAGGATCGACGGCCCGTCGGCGATCGCCTTGGGCGAGGTCCACGGCCGGAACGAATAGCCGAGCGTGTACATGTCGGAGTCGGAGCGGATGCCGGGATAGCGGAACAGGTCCCAGGTGCCGCCGATGGCGTCGCGGCCCTCGAGGATCGCGTAGGAGCGATCCGGGCACCGGGTCTGCAGGTGGTAGCCGGCGCCGATGCCGGACAGGCCCGCGCCGACGATGAGCACGTCGAAATGAGGGACCGGCATTCGCAACCTCCCAATCTGACAATATCTCTTGTCAGACATCTTGCATCTGACAATGCCGCATGTCAATCTTGATTTCATGAGCATGGCCGCCGCAACATCCCGTTCTCCCAGGTTCCGTTCCCCGAAATCCCGCCCCTATGGCGGCGTCAGCGGCGAAAAGCGCCGGGCCGAACGTCGCGCCCGCCTGATCGAGGCGGCGGTCAGGGTGTTTGGCGAGGTCGGCTATCGCGCAGCCACGGTGAAGGCGGTCTGCGCCGCCGCCGGGCTGACCGAGCGCTATTTCTACGAATCCTTCGCCAACAGCGAGGCGCTGCTGATAGCGGCCTACACCCACGTCACCGACACCCTCCATGCGGAGATGGCGGCGGCGGGCGAGGGCGCGCCGGCCGCGACGCGGACCGAGGCGGTGCTGACGCTCTATTTCACCCGCCTGCGGGAAAATCCGCGGCCCGCTCGCGTGTTCCTGCTGGAAATGCATGGCATCAGCGCCGCGGTCGATGCGGTGCAGATGGAGGCGATGAGGCGCATGAGCGGCGTGCTGCTGCCGCGCGCGAGCGCCGATGCTTATGCGCCGATGTCGCTTACGGAGATCGGCGTCATGGGCGCGGTGGTCGGCATCGCGCGGCGCTGGGTCGCGCAGGACTATCGGCAGCCGGCCGATGACGTCATCGCGACCGCCGCGCAATTCTGCCGCGTGGCGATGCCAAGGGTGGAACCGAAACGATCAATCGCAGGGCGGAAACGTTGAGGGCAATGACGCCTCTCGTGTTTTGAAGACAGAAGGAAATCTCCCATGCGCGCAGCGATCTTCCGCAACGGCAACATCGTCGCCGACACGCTTCCCGAACCGGTGCCGGCCGCGGGGCAGGTTCTGGTGAAGACGCTCGCCTGCGGCATCTGCGGCTCCGACCTGCACGCGCGCAAACACGCGCACCGCATGGCGGAGATCACGACGAAGCATTTCCCCGGCCGCAAGCCGATGGACCTGTCGCGCGACGTGGTGTTCGGTCACGAGTTCTGCTGCGAGGTGATCGACTACGGTCCGGGAACGCAGAAACGATTCAAGCCGGGCGCGCGCGTCTGCTCGATCCCGGTGCTGCTCGGCGCAGCCGGCCCGCAGGGCATCGGCTATTCCAACGACGTGGTCGGCGGTTACGCCGAGCGCATGGTGCTGAGCGAGCCCTTGATGATCGAGGTGCCGAACGGGCTCGCGCCGGAACACGCGGCACTGACCGAGCCGCTCGCGGTCGGCATCCATGCCGTCGCCAAGGCCGATGCGCGCGGCGACGAGGTGCCGCTGGTGATCGGCTGCGGGCCGGTCGGTCTCGCGGTGATCGCGGCGCTGAAGATCAAGGGCCTGCATCCGATCGTGGCGTCGGACTATTCGCCGGCGCGCCGCGCGCTCGCGGTCCGGATGGGCGCGGACGTCGTGGTCGATCCCGGTGAGACCCAGCCGTTCGCGGCCTGGGCGCAGCACGCCGAGATGACGCCGGAGCAGAAGGCGGCGCGGCCGCCGTTTCAGGCGTTTTTGCCGCCGCTGAAGCCGGCGCTGATCTTCGAGTGCGTCGGCATTCCCGGCCTGCTGCAGCAGGTGTTCGAGGGCGCGCCGCGCGATGCCCGCGTGGTCGTGGTCGGCGTCTGCATGGAGAACGACCGCTCCGAGCCGCTGCTCGGCATCCTGAAGGAGCTCTCGTTGCAGTACGTCTACGCCTACACGCCCGAGGAATATGCCTGCGCGCTGCGGCTGATCGCGGACGGCGAGGTGGATGCGGCGGCCATGGTGACGGCCACCGTCGGCCTCGACGGCGTGGCGCAGGCGTTTTCGGATCTGGCCAACCCCGAGCGCCACACCAAGATCGTCATCGATCCGTCGCGGTAGTTCTCCGTCATGGCCGGGCATAGCCCGTCGAAGGCGGGCGTGAACGCCCTTCGTCCCGGCCATCCACGTCTTGTTATAATGCATAAACAAGAAAGACGTGGATGCCCGGCACAAGGCCGGGCATGGCGATAACTTTTGGGCCGGGTCCCTTTCTTGACGCGCCCGCGCAACCGGCCCAGAACCGACCGGCGAAATCCCGTCAGGAAAGTCCCGCCATGGCGCAGTCCGACACCGGCAAAAAGACCAAAAACGTCATCTGGATCATGTGCGACCAGTTGCGTTACGACTATCTCGGCTGCGGCGGGCATCCGACCCTGACCACGCCGAACATCGACGCCATGGCGCGGCGCGGGGTGCGCTTCACCAACGCCTATGTGCAGTCGCCGATTTGCGGCCCGTCGCGGATGTCGTTCTACACCGGCCGCTACATGCGCTCGCACGGCTCGCACTGGAACGGCTGGCCGCTACGGGTCGGCGAGCCGACGCTCGGCGATCATCTTAAGAAGGTCGGCGTGCGCAACGTGCTGGTCGGCAAGACCCACATGACGCCCGACCTCGAGGGCATGAAGATGCTCGGCATCGCGCCGGACTCGATCATCGGCGTGCATGTGGCGCAGTGCGGCTTCGAGCCCTACGAGCGCGACGACGGCCTGCATCCGACCGGCAAGCCGCGGCCGAAATACGACTCTTACCTGCACCAGCGCGGCTACAACGACGACAATCCCTGGGAGCATTTTGCCAATTCCGGCGCGGACGCGGACGGCTCGCTGCAGAACGGCTGGCTCCTGGTCCATGCCGACAAGGCGGCGCGCGTCGCGGAGGAGGACTCCGAGACGCCTTACATGACGCGACGCGCGATGGACTTCATCACCGAGGCGGACAGCGATGGCCGTCCGTGGTGCCTGCATCTGTCCTACATCAAGCCGCACTGGCCCTACATCGCGCCGGCGCCCTACGCCAGCATGTACGGCCCGGCCGACGTGCAGCCCGCGGTGCGGTCGGAAGCCGAGCGCGACAACGCGCATCCGGTGTTCGCCGCCTACATGGACATGCGCTACTCGAGGAACATGTCGCGCGACGAGGCGCGGGAGAAGGTGATCCCGACCTATATGGGCCTCATCAAGCAGATCGACGACCAGATGGGCGTCTTGATGCGCTTCCTGGAGGAGCGCGGCCTGCTCGACACCACCATGATCGTGTTCACCTCCGATCACGGCGACTATCTCGGCGATCACTGGATGGGCGAGAAGGACCTGTTCCACGACGTCTCCGCGAAAATTCCGCTGATCGTGATCGACCCCTCGCCGGAGGCCGACGCCACGCGCGGCACGGTCAGCGATGCGCTGGTGGAGGCGATCGACCTCGTGCCGACCTTCATCGACTATTTCGGCGGCACGCCGCCGGACCACATCCTCGAAGGCCGCTCGCTGCTGCCGCTGCTGCGCGGGAAAAAGCCCGCCGGCTGGCGCAAGGTGGTGTTCTCCGAATACGACTACGCCATGCAGGACGTGCGCGTGATGCTCAACCAGCCGATCGAGCAGTGCCGGCTGTTCATGGTGTTCGACGGCCGCTGGAAATACATCCACGCCTCGGGCTTCCGCCCGATGCTCTACGACCTCGAAACCGATCCGCAGGAACTGGTGGACCGCGGCGAGGATGCGTCATGCGCCGAGGTGGTCGCGCGGCTGCAGGCCATCCTGTTCGACTGGGCGCTGCATCCGAAAATGCACATCACCACGCCGAACGCGAAGATCGCGGCTTATGCGGACCAGCAGCTTCAGGTGAAGAACGGCGTGCTGATCGGCATCTGGGACGAGGCCGAGCTGGCCGCGATCCGGGAAAAGATCGGGATGACGAAGGGGCGTTGAACATGTCGTCGTCTGGACAGGCGTTTCTGCGCCGCGTGCCCTTCACCTCTCCCGCTTGCTTCCGATAAAGGGGAAATCACTAGGCGGGATGAGTTTAGGTTCGATCAGCCTTTTCCACGTCATTGCGAGGAGCGATAGCTCCGAGGCAATCCAGTTCCGAGTGAAAAATCCTGGGTTGCTTCGCTTCGCTCGCAATGACGATTCGACCTCAATTCATCTTGCTCTAAGTCGGCCCCCCAGCCGGCCATCCCGCCAGCGTGGTCGGGCACCAGCGCGCTTTCCGGCGCGCGATGCGTCCCTCGCGATCCTCGGCGTCGTAGTCGCGGGGCTCGGGCGCGCGCGTGAAAAGCGCGCGATCGTCGAGCGTGTCGACGTTCAGCACGCTCCACACCCGGCCGCCGTCGGCGAGCGTCATCGCGACATAGACGCCGCAGCGCCGGCAGATGATCTGCTCGGAGGTTTTCAGGCCGAACGTGTAGCGTTGAAGCTGCTCCGGCTCGGCGGCGGTCAGCGTCACATGCGCCCCGGGATCGGAGAACGCCCGCGCGTTGTGCTTGCGGCAGAACGAGCACTGGCACGCGCCGAGCACCTGCTTGCCCGGCTCCCGGTCGGTCGTCAGTTCGACGCGCAGAGCGCCGCAATGGCATTGACCTTTGAAAAGCATGTCGGTCCTTCCGTGCATGTCTCCCGGACGAAAAAGGTCGCGAGCCGGTTCCGTCACGCCCGGCTCGTCATGCCCGGGCTAAAGCGCGAAGCGCGTCTTCGCGCAGATGTCCCCGGCATCCACGCCTTTCTCGCTGAACCTTTGCCAAGACGTGGAGGGCCGGAATAAATCCGGCCATGACGGACCGTTCTGTTCCGTCAATCTATAAACGCTCAGTTCGTGATCTTGTAGCCGGTCGCCTTCACCACCGGGCCCCAGCGCGCGATGTCGGTCTTGAGCTCCTGCACCAGTTCGTCCGTGGTCGATCCCACCGCGATCAGGCCGGCGGCCTTGAGTTTCTGCTGCACGTCGGGCTTGGCCAGCGCCGTGTGCACCGCGTTCGCGAGCTGCTTGGCGAAGTCCGGCGGGCTGCCGGCCGGCAGCCACATGCCGTACCAGGCGTCCGCCACCAGATCGATGCCCTCGTCCTTCAGGGTCGGGACGTCCGGCAGGTAGGGCGAGCGCTTGACGCTGCTCACGGCGAACACTTTCAGCGTGCCGGACTCCTTGTGCGCGACCACGTCGGACACCGGCGTGATGGCGAAGGGCAGGTGCCCGCCGATCAGGTCGTTGAGGATCGGCGTGGTGCCGCGATAGGCCACGCGCGTCAGCGGGATGCCGAGCTCCTGCGACAGTTTGGTGCCGGCGAAATGCGGGATGGTGCCGTTGCTCGGCACGCCGAAGGTGGCCTGGTCCGGATGCGCCTTCAGCCAGGCCACGAAACCCTTGAAGTCCTTGGCGTCGACGGCGGGGCCCGCCACCACGCAGAAATCGAACCGCGCCAGCAGCGACACCGGCATGAAGTCCTTGTCGGTGTTGAAGCTCGGATGGGTCTCCACCATCGGCAGCAGGTACATGGTCGGGCCGGTGGTGACGAGGATCGTGGTGCCGTCCGGCTTCGCGTTCTTGACGTAGCGGATGCCGATCAGGCCGTCGGCGCCGTTGCGGTCCTCGACGATGACCGTGCGGTCGAGCGGCTGGCCGATCTCCTTGGCCACGAGGCGGCACAGCGTGTCGCCGCTGCCGCCGGCCGCGAACGGAAAGATGATCTTGGTGAGCGGTCCGGACTCGGCGCAAGCCCGGCCGGCCATGGTGGCGAGCGGCAGGCCGAGCCCGGCCGCGATGAATGAGCGACGATCCATTGCCATCCCCTCCCTGTGCGGTTGGCCGAAGTTAGAGCAGATACCGCCCGCCATGGAAACCGGTCATAAGTCCAATCATGGTTTACCATGTTGAGCCCGGGTGAAGGCGCGTCGGCGGCATGCAGCACGCAACGGTTTGGTTTCAGGACGGAATATCCTATGATGGCGGCCAAATCACACCGCGTGGCACGAGCGGCCGGCGTCGGCCGCGAAGCGCGGCCCGGCCGCCATGCCCGATCATCCGCGCCACCAGGCCGCGCCTCATGACCATGTCCCGTCCCGACCTCAACAGCTTCCGCCGCATCGTCGTCAAGGTCGGCTCGTCGCTGCTGATCGATTCCGCCGCCGGTGAGGTGCGCGCGGCGTGGCTCGCCGCGCTCGCGGCCGACATCGCCGGCCTTCATCGCGACGGTCGCGACGTGCTGATCGTGTCGTCGGGCTCGATCGCGCTCGGCCGCAGCCGCCTGAGGTTGCCGCGCGGACCGCTGAAGCTCGAGGAGAGCCAGGCGGCGGCGGCGGTCGGACAGATCGCGCTGGCGCGCATCTGGTCGGAGGTGCTGGGCGATCACGGCATCGGCGCGGGACAGATCCTGGTGACGCTGCAGGACACCGAGGAGCGCCGCCGCTATCTCAACGCGCGCTCGACCATCGCCAAGCTTCTGGAGTGGCGGGCGGTGCCGGTCATCAACGAGAACGACACCGTGGCGACCAACGAAATCCGCTATGGCGACAACGACCGCCTCGCCGCGCGCGTCGCCACCATGGCGAGCGCCGATCTCCTGATCCTGCTGTCGGATATCGACGGGCTCTACGACGCGCCGCCCCATCTCAAGCCCGACGCAAAACTGATTCCCGTGGTCGAGAGCGTCACCGCCGATATCGAGGCCATGGCCGGAAGCGCGGCATCCGAACTGTCGCGCGGCGGCATGCACACCAAGATCGAGGCCGCGAAGATCGCGACCACGGCGGGCACGCACATGCTGATCGCCTCGGGCCAGATCGCGCATCCGCTCAAGGCGATCATGGACGGCGGCCGCTGCACATGGTTCCTGACGCCCGCGAATCCCGTCACCGCGCGCAAGCGCTGGATCGCCGGGTCGCTGGAGCCGAAGGGCACGCTGACCATCGACGCCGGCGCGGTGGCGGCGCTGCGCGCGGGCAAAAGCCTTTTGCCTGCGGGCGTCATCCGGGTCGACGGCGCGTTCGCCCGCGGCGACGCGGTGATCGTGCGCGGGCCCGACACCCACGAGATCGGCCGGGGGCTCGTGGCCTACGACGCCGCGAACGCCGAACTCATCAAGGGGCGCACCTCGTCCGACGTGGCGCAAATCCTCGGCATTTCCGGTCGCGCCGAAATGATCCATCGCGACGACCTCGTGGTCGGCGGCCCGCGGAGCGACGCGGGATAGGGTCTCGCGCGACGCGCGAACAGCCCCATCACCTGCGGCGCCGTTATTCCCCGGGGTTGAGCGAGATCAAAGCAACCCCGATGCGGCCTGCTAGATAGAGTGAAGCCAGTCGAGGTTCTGCGGAGATTGTCAGGAGATCGCCATGCGTGCCCATCAGATCATGACGCGGAATGTCATCACGGTGACGCCCGAGACCCCGGTCGTCGAGGCTGCCACGCTGATGCTGAACAATCATGTCAGCGGCCTGCCGGTGGTGAATGGAGCGGGAAAGCTCGTCGGCATCGTGACCGAGGGTGATTTTCTCCGCCGCGCCGAGATCGGCACGCAGCGCAGGCGCCCCAAGTGGCTGCAGTTCTTCGTCGGCCCGGGCCGCGCCGGCGAGGAATTCGTCCGCGAGCGCGGCCGCAAGGTCGACGAAATCATGACGCCGGACCCGGTCACCGTCGACGAGGAGACGCCGCTCGACCAGATCGTCGACGTGATGGAGAAGCGGCATGTCAAGCGCGTGCCGGTCATGCGTCACGACCGGCTGGTCGGCATCGTCGCCCGCGCGAGCCTCATGCAGGCGGTGGTGAATCTCGCGCGCGAGATTCCCGATCCGACCGCCGACGACGACCACATCCGCGATCGCATCCTGCGCACGGCCGAGAAGGCCGCGTGGTGTCCGATCGGTTTCCAGGTCACGGCGCGCAACGGGGTGGTGCACCTGCACGGCGTCGTGGTGGATGAGCGCGCCCGGCAGGCCGCCATCGTCGCCGCGGAGACCACCGACGGCGTCAGGGAGGTGCATGACCATCTCTGCTGGGTCGACGGTTACTCGGGCTACTACGTCGAGTCCGAGGAGGACCGCAAGGCGGCGGGTTAGGCGGCTGCGGGAGCCGTCTTGTCGGCCGGGAATGCCGGTGCCGGGGATTGCCGTGCTCCGCCGCCTCCGGCCGGCGGGCGGCCGCGAGCCGGTCGGCCATTGGCCGAGGATCGGCTGCGGCGGCGCCCTCAGCAGGATGTCAGGGCCGCTTGCCTTGGGTTTGCCGCATCGGATTCGCAACCGATTCGCAGCGCCGGGCAGTTATGCGGCCGCAAAACCTCGTCTGACGCGAATTAATGTGCTAGGACATGGCCTTATCTTAAAATGGAACCGCCATGACCGCATCCCTGAAGGCTGTTGAGGCTGCGGCCGACCTGCCGGCCCTGATGAACGAGCTTGCGCGGCAGGCCCGCGCCGCCGCGCGCGTGCTCAGTCTTGCCTCGCCGGAGCAGAAGAACCGGGCGCTCGATGCGATGGAGCGCGCGATCCGCGCCAACGCGGCCGCGATCCTCAGGGCCAATGCGGAAGACGTGGCCGAGGCCCGCGCCGGCGGCGCAACGTCCGCTTTCGTCGATCGTCTCACGCTGACGCAGGCGCGCGTCGATGCGATGGCCGATGGCATCAGGGTGGTGCGCGACATCGACGATCCCGTTGGCAAGGTCACCGAACGCTGGCAGCGCCCGAATGGCATGACCATCGAACGTGTCCGCGTGCCGCTCGGCGTCGTCGCCGTGATCTTCGAGAGCCGCCCGAATGTCTGCGCGGATGCCGGCGTGCTGTGCCTCAAGTCCGGCAACGCCGTGATCCTGCGCGGCGGCTCCGACAGCTTCCGCTCGTGCCGCGCCATCCATGACTGTCTTGTGCAGGGTCTGCGCGAGGCCGGTCTGCCGGAAGCCGCGATCACGCTGGTGCCGACGCGCGACCGTGCGGCGGTCGGCCTGCTGCTGAGCGGACTGAACGGCGGCATCGACGTCATCGTGCCGCGCGGCGGCAAGAGCCTGGTCGCGCGCGTCGAGGCCGAAGCGCGCGTGCCGGTGTTCGCGCATCTCGAAGGCGTCAATCACGTCTATGTCGATCGTGCCGCGAATCTCGACATGGCCAAGTCGATCGTGCTTAACGCCAAGATGCGGCGCCCTGGTGTTTGCGGCGCGGCCGAGACGCTGCTGGTCGATCGTGCCGGCGCGGCGAAAACCCTGAAACCGCTGGTCGACATGCTGATCGGCGCCGGCTGCGAGGTGCGCGGCGATAAGGCGGTGCAGGCCGTCGACGCGCGCGTGAAGCCCGCGAGCGATGCCGATTGGGACACCGAATACGAGGATGCGATCATCGCCGCGAAAGTGGTCGACGGCCTCAGTGATGCCATCGACCACATCCAGCGTCATGGCTCGCATCACACCGACGCGATTGTCACGGACGATTCGAGGGCGGCCGAGACATTCCTCAATGAGGTCGATTCCGCGATCGTGCTGCATAACGCCTCGACGCAGTTCGCCGATGGGGGCGAGTTCGGTTTCGGCGCGGAGATCGGCATCGCCACCGGAAAATTCCATGCGCGTGGGCCGGTGGGCGCCGAGCAACTGACGAGTTTCAAATATCGTGTGCGCGGCACCGGGCAGACCCGGCCGTGAGCGTGATGTCCGGCGCGCGCGGAGACTGACGTGGAGACGCGTTCAGTCGCTTCACGCGGTGTCATTCCGCTTCATTCCGACGGCATGCGCATCGGTCTGCTCGGCGGTTCTTTCAATCCGCCGCATGCCGCGCACCGCGCGATCAGCCTCTATGCGCTGAAGCGGTTGCAACTCGATCGAGTCTGGTGGCTGATTTCTCCGGGCAATCCGTTGAAGGATGTCCGCGCGCTGCATGACCTCGGCGAACGCGCGGCGGCGGCGCAAGCGACGGCACACGATCCGCGGATCGACGTCAGTTGTCTCGAAGCTGTCATCGGGACGCGATATACCATCGATACCATCACCTATCTCCGGCGCCGGTGTCCCGGCGTCCGCTTTGTCTGGATCATGGGGGCCGATAACCTGGCGCAGTTCCACCGCTGGGAGAATTGGCGGCAGATCGCGGCGGAGGTTCCGATTGCAGTGATCGACCGTCCTCCCCAGAGTTTCCGGGCGCTCTCGGCGCCTGCCGCGCAAGCCCTCGCACGATGGCGTATCCCGGAGGCCGATGCCGGCCGTCTCGTCGCCCGCCGGCCGCCCGCCTGGGTTTTCCTCACCGGAATGAAATCAGCGCTGTCGTCGACCGGGCTGCGGAACCATGATGGAACATGGAAGGTGTGACGGCGCATCGTGACTGGAATATTGAAACCGTTAACCCTACATGCGTAGTATGGTGGTCGGGCATCGAGATTCGGTGCCCGCGATACAGTGAAAGGAATGGTCCCTGACCGCATCTGTATTGTCCAAGTCTGCGTCGTCCAAGTCTTCATTGTCCAAGCCGTCGTCAAAGACCGCGTCATCTAAGACTTCGATGAACAAGGCTTCGATGAACAAGGCTCCGACGGGCAAGGCATCGACGAAGACAACCGCGTCGAAAGCGCAATCTGTCGCTGACGACACGCTGAACCTGATTCTCTCCCGCCTCGATGACATGAAAGCGGAAGAGACCGTCACCATCGACCTTCGCGGCAAATCGGCTTTTTCGGACTACATGGTCGTGACCACCGGCCGGTCGAACCGGCACGTCGGTGCGGTCGCCGAAAACGTTGCGAAGGGTCTCAAGGAAACCGGCCACAAGAGCATCCATGTCGAGGGTCTGCCCAATTGCGATTGGGTATTGATCGACTCCGGCGACGTGATCGTGCACGTGTTCCGGCCTGAGGTGCGCGAATTCTACAATCTCGAACGATTGTGGACGCAGAGCCCGGTGGCGGCGAAGACGAACTGATCGTCGGTGGGCGATCGACCGGATGGCAGATGAGGCCCGTGGATGCGATGCGGCGGTTGATCCGGTGACGATCCTGCGGCACACCGGCGGCCCACCCGGATTCCTCCCATGCGCCTCGCCATCATTTCAGTCGGCCGTCTGAAGCAGGGGCCCGAACGGGAACTGGCGGAACGTTACCGGACGCGGTTCGACGACATCGGCCGCAAGCTCGGGTTTCGCGGTCTCGACAGCCACGAAATTCCCGAAAGCCGCAGCCGGGAGGCGGCCACGCGTATCGCCGAGGAAGCCGACGCGATCGCTGCGCTGATTCCGGACAGGTCGGCGCTGGTGGCGCTGGACGAGCGCGGTACCAATATCGACAGTGCCACTTTTGCCCGGCGTCTTGGCCGCTGGCGGGATGAGTCGGTGCAAAACACTATTTTTGTCATCGGCGGCGCGGACGGACTTTCGCCCGAATTGCGGCGCAGGGCTGACTTGGCGGTCGCGTTCGGGTCGGCCACCTGGCCTCACCAAATGGTGCGCGTGATGTTGCTGGAGCAGATCTATCGGGCCGCGACGATTCTGGCCGGCCACCCCTATCATCGCGCCTAGGATGGTGGTCGGACGTGCGTGGATCGCAGGAATTGACGCCGGTTTCGCGCTCACCCCACGCAGGGCAAATGCGGGAAGACTGATCGAGCTCATGCCTTCGATGCGGAGAAGCAGCCTGTCGCATGTGGCCGCCGGTGCCGGGGTCCTGCTCGCCACCGGCATGGCGGCGGCGTTTGCGCAACCGCCGGCCCCGCAAGTTGCTGAGACGCAGCCGGCCGCGGTCGCGCCGAGTCCGGATGCGCTCAAGCAACGCGAGCAGGAACTTGAAGCCGCTCGCGCCCAGCAGAAGAGCGCGGAGGAATCGCAGGAAAAATTGAAAGCCGATATCGCGGCGATCGGCCAGGATCGCAGCAAGCTCAATCAGCAGTTGATTGATATCGCGGCCCGCGTTCGCGCCATCGAGGCCAAAATTTCCGCAGACGAGGATCGCCTTGGCCCGCTCGATGCGCGGGAGCGGGAGATCCGCGGCTCGCTGGATTCTCGTCGCGCGGAAATCGTCGAGGTGCTCGCCGCCCTGCAGCGGGTCGGCCGCCGGGCGCCCCCGGCGCTGCTGGTTCGGCCGGAGGACGCCTTGCAATCGTTGCGGACCGCGATGCTGCTCGGCTCGGTCGTTCCCGAGATGCGCGCGCGCGCCCAGAAACTGGTCGCCGATCTCGGTGAACTTGTCAGCTTGCGCAAATCGATTGCCGCGGAGCGCGACCAGCTTGCGGCCGACCGTGACAAGCTCAAGGCCGATCAGGCCAGGCTGGCGTCGCTGGTCGACGAACGGCAGCGGCAGCAGAGCAACGTCGAGAAGGATATGGCGGCCGAGAGTGCGCGGGCCATCGCGCTGGCGCGTCAGGTCGGCGACCTGCAAGGCCTGATCGCGAAAATGGAGCAGGACATCAAGAGCGCCGCGAAAGCCGCGGCAACGGCCAGCCTGGAGGGCAGTCCGGCTTCGGTCAACGGCAAGCCCAACATTGCGGCTTTGAAAAATTCCGGGCGACTGAGCCCCGCCATCGCTTTTGGCGCGGCGAAAGGGTTGCTCGCCTTACCGGTTAACGGGACCAGGATTCGCGACTTCGGCAGTTCGGACGGGGTTGGTGGCGCCGAAAAAGGCATTTCCTTGGCAACTCGTCCGGGCGCACAGGTCACAACACCGTGTGATGGCTGGGTTGTCTATGCCGGGCCTTTCCGTAGCTATGGACAACTCTTGATCCTCAATGCCGGGGGCGGGTATCATGTCCTGATCGCCGGGATGGAGCGTATTTCGGTTAGCATCGGCCAGTTTGTGTTGACGGGAGAGCCGGTAGCGACGATGGGATCGACCTCCCGTGTTGCCTCCATTCTTGCGTCCAATGCGAGCCAGCCCGTGCTCTATGTCGAGTTCCGGAAGGACGGCACTCCTATTGATCCAGGCCCATGGTGGGCCACAAAAGAAGGCGAAAAGGTTCGCGGATGATGCGCAAGACTTCTCTCATTCTCCTCAGCGCTGCCGCTGGCGCGGCGCTGACGCTGTTCGTGACTCAGCCGCGGTCGATGCTGATGGGCTCCAGCGCACGCGCGGCGACGTCGGACACCTATCGGCAGCTTAACCTGTTCGGCGACGTCTTCGAGCGGGTCCGCACCGATTACGTCGAGAAGCCCGACGACAGCAAGCTGATCGAGAACGCCATCAGCGGCATGCTGTCGGGTCTCGATCCGCATTCCAGCTACATGGATGCCAAGAGCTTCCGTGACATGCAGGTGCAGACGCGCGGCGAATTCGGCGGCCTCGGCATCGAGGTCACGATGGAGGACGGCCTCATCAAGGTGGTGTCGCCGATCGACGACACGCCGGCGTCGAAGGCCGGCATCCAGGCCAACGACATCATCACCAATCTCGACGACGAGGCGGTGCAGGGGCTCACGCTCAATCAGGCGGTCGACAAGATGCGCGGCCCGGTCGGCACCAAGATCAAGCTGAAGATCATCCGCAAGGGGCAGAACAACCCGATCGACGTGACGCTCGTGCGCGACAACATTCGCGTCCGGTCCGTACGCTCGCGCGTTGAAGCAAATGATATCGCCTATATCCGCATCACGACCTTCAACGAGCAGACGACCGAAGGTCTCAAGAAATCGATCGCGGATCTTCAGAATCAGATCGGCGACAAGCTCAAGGGCTACATCATCGATCTGCGCAACAACCCGGGCGGCCTGCTCGAGGAAGCCGTGACGGTGTCCGATGCGTTCCTGGATCGCGGCGAGATCGTCTCGACGCGTGGCCGCAACGCCGAGGAAACCCAGCGCCGGGTGGCGCATCCCGGCGATCTGACCAAGGGCAAACCGGTCGTGGTGCTGATCAACGGCGGCTCGGCATCGGCGTCGGAAATCGTCGCCGGCGCGCTGCAGGATCACAAGCGCGCCACGTTGATCGGCACCCGCTCGTTCGGCAAGGGCTCGGTGCAGACGATCATTCCGCTCGGCTCCGGCAACGGTGCGCTGCGGCTGACGACAGCGCGCTACTACACGCCGTCGGGCCGCTCGATCCAAGCCAAGGGCATCGTTCCGGATATCGAGGTGCTGCAGGATGTGCCGGACGATCTGAAGTCGCGCACCGACACCAAGGGCGAGGCGTCGCTGCGGGGCCACCTGAAGAACGGCACCGACGAGAAGACCGGCTCGCAGTCCTACGTCCCGCCGGACGCCAAGGACGACAAGGCGCTGAAGGCGGCGGATGACTTCCTGCACGGCAACAAGACGACCGCGTCGGTCCCGGGGGTCGTCCCCGGCGAGAAGGCGGCGATCGACAAACCCGCCAGCAAGATGCCGAACTGATCTGTTCGGACTCCCTTCGCGTTCCGGGCGGCCTTCGGGCCGCCCGTTTCGTTTGGGGGGATGCCTTGCTTTCCCGGGGTCGAGGGTCCGCCGCGTGGTCGGGTCATGATATGGTCCAACGATGATTCGGGGAGGGCCATGGCCGACGCCACCGACGATCTGAGCGCTCCGCTCGGACAGCAATCTCCGCGCAGGCGGCGGTTCAAGCTGCCCTTTACGCCCGTGCAGGCCATGGCTGTCGTGCTGGGCCTGTTTCTCGCGGGTTTTGCCGGGTTTGCGCTGTTCAATACCAACCCGCTTGGCGGCGAACCGGTGGCTCATGTCGCCATCCGCCGGACCGGCGGCGCCGGCGAGAAGCCGGCGGCATCCTCAACGGCCGGACAAAAGCAGGAGACCGCGGCCGAACCCAAGGCGTCGACGGTGTCGACACCTACGGCGGGTCAGAAGACCATCACCATTATCGATGGCTCCAGCGGCGCGCGTCAGGACGTCGTCGTGGCGCGTGAGGACGCGGACGCCCCTGGAAACGGCGGGGACGCGATGCCTCCCGTGATGCCCGGAATCAATCCGCGGCTCCTGGAAAAGTCACGCTACGGCATGATTCCGGTCGTGGCCGGCGACCTGAAGCCATTCAACGCCTATGCGACGGACAGCGAGGCCGTGCGCGCGCAGGCCGCGAAAAAGCCGGTCATCGCCATCGTTGTTGGCGGCCTCGGCGTCGGTGCTGCGAAGACCACCGACGCCATCATGAATCTGCCCGCGGCGGTGACGCTGGCGTTTACGCCCTACGGTGCACAGCCGACGAAACTGGTCGAGCGCGCTCGCGCGCAACATCACGAAATCCTCCTGCAAGTTCCGATGGAGCCGTTCGACTATCCCGACAATGACCCGGGACCGCAGACCTTGCTGACGACACTGGGCGCGGAACAGAACGTCGATCGCCTCCATTGGCATCTCAGCCGGTTCCAGGGCTATGTCGGCATCGCTAATTTCATGGGCTCGAAATTCGTCTCGTCCGACACGGGATTGCAGCCGATCATCGGCGAGGCCGCCAAGCGCGGCCTCGGCTATCTTGATGACGGCACCACGCCGCGCAGCGTGGCCGGATCGCTCGCGATCGCGCAGGCCATGCCGTTCGCGAAGGCGGATGCGACCATCGACACGGTGCCGACCGCGGTCGAAATCGACAAGGCGCTGGGACAACTGGAAGCCCTCGCCAAGGAACGGGGAGTTGCGATCGGCATGGCAACGGCGCTGCCGATCTCGATCACGAGAATCGAGAACTGGACCAAGGCCCTGGATAGTCGCGGCATCATGCTTGTGCCATTGACAACCGCGATGCTGAAATCAAAATCGAGCTAACGTTCCCGGTCCGGTTGCGGGATGCGGGCTGCGGCGGGGGAGAGGCTTTTGATGGAATGACGCGCTACGACGATCTGCCTTACCGGACATGCGTCGGCATGATGTTGATCAACGACGAGGGACTGGTGTTCATCGGCCGCCGTGCCGGCGGGATCGAGCATGTCGACGACAGGCATGTCTGGCAGATGCCGCAAGGCGGCGTCGATCCCGGCGAGGACACGTGGCTTGCGGCGAAGCGCGAGCTTTACGAAGAGACCAGCGTGCGCTCGGTCGAGAAACTTGCGGAAGTCGCGGACTGGCTGATCTACGATATTCCCCGCACGGTGGCCGGTCGGGCCTGGAAGGGCCGCTATCGCGGTCAGCGCCAGAAATGGTACGCGATACGTTTCACCGGCAAGGATTCCGAGATCAATGTCGCCAACCCCGGCGACGGCCACAAGCCGGAATTCGTCACCTGGCGGTGGGAGCCGATGCAGAACCTTCCCGAGTTGATCGTGCCGTTCAAGCGGCCGGTGTATGAGCGGGTGGTGAAGGAATTCGCGACGCTGTCCAGACGCTGATCGGCATGACGGCTTCCAAACCCTACCGCCCGAACGTCGGAATCGCGCTGTTCAACGGCTCAGGTCAGGTTCTGATCGGGCGCCGGTTCCGGGACGACGGCCCGGAGATCATCCTCCCCGGACTGGAATGGCAGATGCCGCAGGGCGGCATCGACCCCGATGAGGATCCGCGGCAGGCGGTGATGCGCGAACTCTGGGAGGAGACCGGGATCAGGGCCGCCGCCTATCTCGATGAGACGGATTGGCTCACTTACGAGTTTCCGCCCTATCACGGCCCGCAGACGCACCGGCTGGCGAAGTTTCGCGGCCAGCGCCAGAAGTGGTTCGCGCTGCGGTTCGCCGGCCACGACGGGGAGATCGACCCGCTGACCCCGCGCAACGGTCAGCCGCCCGAATTCGATGCATGGCGATGGGAGCGTCTCGATCGCGTGGCCGGCCTGGTGGTGCCGTTCCGGCGCGAGGTCTATCGAACGGTAGCGGACCGTTTCGCGAAATTCGTCTGATGACCGTCTGGCGATCAATAAAAAAGGGCGCCGGCGGGCGCCCTTTTTGGTGGAGAGTGGCGTTGGCCGCTCTCAGTGCATCGCTGTGGTGTTGAGCTGATGCTGGATGCTCTTGTAGTGATCTAGCCGCTCAATGGCGTGATCGAGCTCCGAGCCTTCCTTCTCGTTGAGCTTGGCTTCCATGTGGGAGATCGTCTCCGCGAACTTCGCGCGGTCGAGATCCTGGATCGACGTCGCCACATCGGCCAGCACCGTCAGTCCCTTGTCGGACACCTCGGCGAGGCCGCCGAGCACGATGATCTTCTGGTGCGTGCTGCCGGTCGTCACGGTGAGGATACCGGGACGCACGGCCGCGACGACGGGCGCGTGCCCTGCGAGGACGCCGAAGTCGCCCTCGACGCCGGGAACGTCGACCTGGTCGACCTCTCCGGAGAAGGTAAGCTTTTCAGGCGAGACGAGATCGAAGTGGAAGGTGGCCATCGGAAATCCGTTTCAACTCGGCAAGTGCGTCATCCTGAGGTGGCCGCTCTTGCGGCCCTCGAAGGATGATAACCGTCACCCTTCGAGGCTCGCTGCGCTCGCACCTCAGGGTGACGAGCGCAGTCTTGTTGCGATCAGGCGGCCTCGGCGGCGAGCTTCTTGCCCTTCTCGACGGCTTCCTCGATGGTGCCGACCATGTAGAACGCCGCTTCCGGCAGGTGGTCGTACTTGCCTTCGCAGAGATCGCGGAAACCCTTGATGGTGTCGGCGAGCTCGACGAACTTGCCCGGCGAGCCGGTGAAGATTTCAGCGACGTGGAACGGCTGCGACAGGAAGCGCTCGACCTTGCGGGCGCGGGCCACGGTCAGCTTGTCCTCTTCAGACAGTTCGTCCATGCCGAGAATGGCGATGATGTCCTGCAGCGACTTGTAGCGCTGCAGCACCTGCTGGACCATGCGGGCCGTGGTGTAGTGCTCGTCGCCGACCACAAGCGGCGACAGCATGCGCGAAGTCGAGTCGAGCGGGTCCACCGCCGGATAGATGCCCTTTTCAGAGATCGCACGCGACAGCACGGTCGTCGCGTCAAGATGCGCGAACGACGTAGCGGGCGCCGGGTCGGTCAGGTCGTCGGCCGGCACGTAGATCGCCTGCACCGAGGTGATCGAACCCTTGGTGGTGGTGGTGATGCGCTCCTGCAGCGCGCCCATGTCGGTGGCGAGCGTCGGCTGATAACCCACCGCGGAAGGGATACGGCCGAGCAGCGCCGACACTTCCGAGCCCGCCTGCGTGAAGCGGAAGATGTTGTCGACGAAGAACAGCACGTCCTGGCCCTGGTCGCGGAAGTACTCCGAGATGGTCAGTCCGGTGAGGCCGACGCGGGCACGGGCGCCCGGCGGCTCGTTCATCTGGCCGAACACCAGCGCGCACTTGGAGCCTTCGCCGCCGCCCTTCTTGTTGACGCCCGACTCGATGAACTCGTGATAGAGGTCGTTGCCTTCGCGGGTCCGCTCGCCGACGCCGGCGAACACGGAGTAGCCGCCATGCGCCTTGGCGACGTTGTTGATGAGCTCCTGGATCAGCACGGTCTTGCCGACGCCGGCGCCGCCGAACAGGCCGATCTTGCCGCCCTTGGCGTAAGGCGCGAGCAGGTCGACGACCTTGATGCCGGTGACGAGGATTTCCGCTTCCGTGGACTGCTCGGTGTAGGCCGGCGCCTCGGCGTGAATCGGGCGCTTGTTGTCGGACTTCACCGGGCCGGCTTCGTCGATCGGCTCGCCAATGACGTTGATGATGCGGCCGAGCAGGCCGTCGCCAACCGGAACCGCGATCGGCAGGCCCGTGTCGGTCACTTCCTGGCCGCGGACCAGACCTTCGGTCACGTCCATCGCGATGGTGCGGACGGTCGATTCGCCGAGATGCTGGGCGACTTCAAGTACAAGACGGTTGTTGCCGTTCTTGGTCTCGAGCGCGTTAAGAATGGCGGGCAGATGGCCCTCGAACTGCACGTCGACGACGGCGCCGATGACCTGGGTAATGCGACCGATCTGGTTGGCTGCGGTAGCCATAAAGAGTCTCCTTTAACGAATACGCGTGTCAGAGGACGCTGAGCGTCACCGGCACGTTGTTGCGCGTCGCCCGCGAATACGGGCAGATCTTGTGAGCGTCTTCGAGCAGCGCCTTGACCTTCTCCTTGTCGGCGCCGGGAATGCGCAAGCTGAGTTCGGCCTTCAGCGCGAAGCTGATCTCGTCCTTGTCGATGGTGACGTTGCAGCCGACTTCCGCGGCTTGCCCGTCGAGGCCATGCTTCTTGGCCAAAGCGAGCACGGCCTGGCCGAAGCAGGCCGACCAGCCGAGGGCAAAGAGCTGCTCGGGATTATGGCCCTCGCCGGCGCCACCCATTTCCTTCGGCAGACCCATGGCGAGCGCAAGGCCGCCATTGTCGAGGATCGCGCGGCCATTGCGGCCGCCCTTGGTCGTCGCCTTCGTCGAATAAGCCATGACAAACTCCCGTTCGGTTGACTTAGACTGCCTCGGCGCCGGAGATGATCTCGATCAGTTCCTTCGTGATCATCGCCTGACGGGTCCGGTTGTAGATCAGGGTCTGCTTGCGAATCATTTCGCCCGCATTGCGGGTTGCATTGTCCATGGCGCTCATCTGCGCGCCGTAGAACGAGGCATTGTTTTCGAGAAGGGCGCGGAAAACCTGCACCGCGAGATTGCGCGGCAGCAGCCGGGTCAGGATTTCATCCTCCTCCGGCTCGTATTCATAGGATGGCGCAGGCCCGGCATTGGCTGCGGGAGCTTCCACCTTGAGCGGAATGATCTGCTGGGCGGTCGGAATCTGTGCGACGACCGACTGGAAGCGCGAATAAAACAGCGTGCAAACGTCGAACTCGCCCGCGTCGAAGCGCGCGATGACCTTCTTCGCGATATCCTCGGCGCTGACGAAGCCGATCTGGCGCACGGCGCGCAGGTCGAGATGCTCGACGATCTGCTTGTCGAAGGTCCGGCGAAGCTGTTCGTAGCCCTTGCGGCCGACGCAGAAGAACTTCACCTCCTTGCCCTGGTTCATCAGGGCATAGGCGCGCTCGCGCGCCAGGCGCACGATCGAGGAGTTGAAAGCACCGGACAGGCCGCGCTCGCCGGTGCAGACCAGCAGCAGGTGAACCTGGTCGCGGCCGGTGCCGCCGAGCAGAACCGGCGCGCTGCCGGAACCGGCGGCGCTGGCGATGTTCGAGATCACCTGATCCATTTTTTCGGCGTAGGGCCGCGCGGCTTCGGCGGCCGTCTGCGCCCGGCGCAGCTTCGAGGCCGCGACCATCTGCATGGCCTTGGTGATCTTCTGCGTCGCCTTGGTCGAGGCGATGCGGACGCGCATGTCTTTGAGGCTGGCCATCGGTAACTCTGTTTATCCCCTTGCTCGGCCTATTCCCTCTCCCGCTTGCGGGGGAGGGTTAGGGAGGGGGCCGAATCCTGTCATGAAATGCCCCCACCCGCCCGGCTTTGCCGGTCGACCTCCCCCGCAAGCGGGAGAGGTTAGGAAAATCAAGCAAACGTCTTGGCGTAACCCTCGACGACGGCCTTGAGCTTGGCGGCGGTGTCGTCGCTCAGGTCGCGGCTGTCGCGGATGGAATTGAGAATTTCGACGTTCTTGCCGCGCAGCAGCGACAACAGTCCGTCCTCGAACGCGCGCACCTTGTTGAGCGGAAGCGCGTCGAGATAGCCGTTGGTGCCGGCCCAGATCACGCAGACCTGCTCCTCCATCTTCAGCGGCGAGAACTGCGGCTGCTTCAGGAGTTCGGTCAGGCGCGAGCCGCGGTTCAGCAGACGCTGGGTCGAGGCATCGAGGTCGGAGCCGAACTGCGCGAACGCCGCCATTTCGCGATACTGCGCGAGTTCGCCCTTGATCTTGCCGGCGACCTTCTTCATGGCCTTGGTCTGCGCCGACGATCCGACGCGCGACACCGACAGGCCGACGTTCACAGCCGGGCGGATGCCCTGGAAGAACAGGTCGGTTTCCAGGAAGATCTGACCGTCCGTGATCGAGATGACGTTGGTCGGAATATAGGCCGACACGTCGTTGGCCTGGGTCTCGATGACCGGCAGCGCCGTCAGCGAACCGTTGCCGAGCGAGTCGTTGAGCTTGGCGGCGCGTTCCAGCAGGCGGGAGTGCAGGTAGAAGACGTCGCCCGGATAGGCTTCGCGACCCGGCGGGCGGCGCAGCAGCAGGGACATCTGGCGGTAGGCGACGGCCTGCTTCGACAAGTCGTCATAGATGATGACGGCGTGCATGCCGTTGTCGCGGAAGTATTCGCCCATGGTGCAGCCGGTGAACGGCGCGATGTACTGCATTGGCGCCGGATCGGACGCGGTGGCGGCGACGACGATCGAGTATTCCAGCGCGCCCTGTTCTTCGAGAACCTTCACGAACTGGGCGACGGTCGAGCGCTTCTGTCCGATCGCGACGTAGACGCAATAGAGCTTCTGGCTCTCGGGCGCGCCTGCGACGTTCAGCGGCTTCTGGTTGAGGATGGTGTCGAGCGCGATCGCAGTCTTGCCGGTCTGGCGGTCGCCGATGATCAGCTCGCGCTGGCCGCGGCCGATCGGGATCAGGGCGTCGATCGCCTTGAGGCCGGTCGCCATCGGCTCGTTGACCGACTTGCGCGGAATGATGCCGGGCGCCTTGACGTCGACGCGCTTGCGTTCGGTCGCCTGGATCGGGCCCTTGCCGTCGATCGGGTTGCCGAGCGCGTCAACGACGCGGCCGAGCAGGCCCTTGCCGACCGGCGTGTCCACGATGGCGCGGGTGCGCTTGACGGTCTGGCCTTCCTTGATCTCGCGGTCGGCGCCGAAGATCACGACGCCGACGTTGTCGGTTTCGAGGTTCAGCGCCATGCCGCGGGTGCCGTTTTCGAACTCGACCATTTCACCGGCCTGGACGTTGTCGAGGCCGTAGACGCGGGCAATGCCGTCGCCGACGGACAACACCTGTCCGACTTCCGAAACCTCAGCCTCCTGGCCGAAATTCTTGATCTGGTCCTTGAGGATCGCGGAAATTTCCGCGGCGCGGATGTCCATCAGCCTGCCTCTTTCATCGCGTGCTTGATCGAGTTGAGTTTGGTGCGGAGCGAGCTGTCCACCATGCGGCTGCCGAGCTTGACCACAAGCCCGCCGATGATGGACGGATCGACCTTCACGTTGAGCGCGACGTCCTTGCCCGTCACTGATTTCAGTGCGGTCTTCAGCGCGTCGAGATTCCTGTCGCTAAGGGTTTCGGCGACGGTCACGTCGGCCGTGGCCTCCCCCTTGAATTTCGCCACCAGCGCGCGATACGCCCGGATCACGTCCCCGACAGCGAACAGCCGGCGATTGGTGGTAAGAACCTTGAGGAATTTTGCAGTGGTGCCGCCGATGCCGGCCTTGTCGAGCACCGCGCCTAGCGCCTTGAGCTGCATGTCCGCGGTAAAGACCGGGCTGCGGACCAGGCGGACCAGCTCAGGGCTGTCCGCGAGCATGGCATCGAACTTGTCGAGGTCGGCCTTCACGGCGTCGACGGATTTGTCTTCGCGGGCGAGGTCAAACAGGGCCGTTGCGTAACGGCCCGACACACCAGAAACAGACGGATCTTCAGCAGCCACCAGCGCGCTCTTCAAGCTGTCAAACTCGCAAGGGGGAAACCGTCGCCAGAGAAGCGGCGTTAAAGCGGCTCAAGCCCTTGGAATTCAAGAGGGACTTCGATTTTCGACCGGCGCCAAGCGCGCCGGCAGCGTTAAAATCGCGGCTTTGCTAACATAGCGCGCGCGCAGGTGCAACACGACGACCGCCGCAGGCGATGCCGTGTCGCATGTCATTTCGCGATGATGCTTCCTCTCTCTCGCGGGCGTTGACCGGCCTGCCTGAGCCAACATTCTCAAGGCCGTGAGGGGCGATCTTTTTGGGCTGATCGGGTGCCGCCAAGTATTCGTCGGCTATTCGTCGGCCTTTCGGACGGAGCGCTTACGGTAGCCTCAGGATTGAATCTGCGGAGATTCTTCCGGCTGGCTGTGCCGCGTTGAGCGTAGCTCGCGTTGCCGTTACTTGCCGAATGCTTGCCATGCAGAGGCAAAACTTGATTCAACAGTATTTCCATGTATTCGTATGATGACGCAAGTTCAGCATAAATAATTTTCTGTAAAATTAACGATTTTATCCTGATCAAAAGATATTTCAGCGTGATCACGAAGCATTCCGTTGCCTCTTTTACGCCGCAGTTGGGCTTTCAACGGTCGCTAGCTCAATTCAGAGCGGGGTGCACTTGCCGTCGTCGCGGCAATACTAGTTCGAGGGACTTCAATATGCTGCAATCGAAAAAATCGACGCTGGGCATTCTCGTCCGGCCGCGAATGGCGGTTGCCATGGTCGCTGCAACCGTTTTGATCGCCGGGAGTGCGACCGAGGCTTCGGCCCGTCCACGCCATCACCACCATCGACATCACTACACCCACCACCATCATTACCGGCACCACGCGGCCGCCGAGGGATCGTCCTGGCTGAATGCGAATGCTTCGTTCGGCCACGCCGGTGGGACCGGCCGCAGCTTTTCGGGCATCGCCTCCTATTACGGCAATGAAGCCGGCCGGCGCACCGCGTCCGGCCAGCGCTTCAACCAGAACGCCATGACGGCGGCCCATCGCAGCCTGCCGTTCGGCACCAAGCTCAAGGTTACCCATGGCAACCGCAGTGTCATCGTGACCATCAACGATCGCGGCCCGTTCGTGCGCGGCCGTGTGCTCGACCTGTCGACGGGCGCCGCCCGTGCCATCGGCCTGACCGGGCGGGGCGTCGGCCGCGTCGTCGCGGAAGTCATGTAAGCGTCGCGTTTGTCGCGTAGTGTCGCGTTCGTCGCGTAGCGTAAGTGTAGAAAAGGCCGGCGGTTGAGCCGGCCTTTTTCTTCGCGGCCGTATCTTTCACGTTACGGGAGCCACCGATAACGGAACCGTCTCGATGCGGGTCTCGCTGCGCGGCTGGTCATGTCCGCCGACCTCGATCAATCGGCGGTTTTCGACCGTGAAGACGCGTTTCGCCCGTCGCAGCAGGGCAGGCCGATGGGCGACCACGATGCGCGTGATGTTCATCTGGTCGATGAGATCGGCGATCAGTTCCTCGTTCTGCTCGTCGAGGTTGGCGGTGCCCTCGTCGAGGATCAGGATTTGCGGCCGCCGATAGAGCGCGCGCGCCAGCAGCACGCGTTGCCGCTGTCCGCCCGACAGCGTCGAGCCCATGTCACCGACCAGGCTGAGATATTGCATCGGGAAGCGCATGATGTCGGTATGGACGCGCGCGGCCTGCGCCGCGGCGACCACACGTTCCATGTCCAGCTCCGGATCGAAGCCCGCGATGTTTTCCGCGATGGTGCCGGACATCAGCCGGTCGTCCTGCGCGACGACGCCGACGCTCCGGCGCCAGCTCCGCCACCGCTCCGGCGTGGCGCGGTGACCGTCGAGTTCGATGCTGCCGTCGGTCGGGTGGATCAATCCGAGCATGAGCTTGAGCAGCGTGGTCTTGCCGCCGCCGGAGCCGCCCTGGATGGCGATGTAGTCGCCCTGACGAATCTCGAGGTTGATGTCTTCGAGCACCAGCGGATCGCTGACGCCATAGCGGAAGCATACCTGCTTCAGCCGCATATGGCCCTGATTCACCAGGGCGCCGGGCAACCCCTGGGTGACTTCCGATCGCGTGGTGACGATGTCGGAGAGGCGATCGAGGTGCAGCCGCAGCAGCCGGAACTGGGCCATCTGGTTCACCAGCGCCATGGCGCGGTCGGTGAACGTCTGCCGGTAGGACAGGAACGAGAAGATCATGCCGACCGAAAAGCCGGCGCCCGAGAGAATCGTCGTGCCGGCGACATAGATCACGATCACCGTTTGCAGGCCGGTAACGACCGACTGCAGAAACGTCTGCGAAATCTGGTAGCGCCCGACCGAGATGTTGGCGTTCGTGGTTTCGACATGGAGATTGCGCCACGTCGCTTCGCGCACGGATTCGCGTCCGAGCAGCTTCAATGTCGTGGCCGCGCGGATCGTCTCGATCAGATGTGACTGTTCCTTGGCGTCGGCGACGATCGATTCGGCGGTGCGCCGCTTGTTGCCCGGAAACAGCGCCAGCGTAATCCCGAGATTGATCAGCACGCCCACGATCACGATGATCGCCAGCGTCGCCGAGTAGAAGAACAGGATGAAACCGGCGACCAGCGCCATGATGCCGTCGATGACCGTTCCGATCACGCCCTGGGTGATCGCGTCCTGCACCGGCTTGACGGACTGCAGACGGGAGATGATGTCGCCGACGTGGCGTTTCTCGAAGTAGTCGTTGGGCAGCCGAAGCAGATGCCTCACCAGGTTGCCGGTGATCTGGAAGCTGAGCAGATTGCCGAAGATGCGCAGCGCCCAGCCGCGGATGGCTTCAAGCGCGGCTTGCACGACCACGAGCGCGCCGAAGCCGAGCGCGATGACCGTCAGGAGCTGCTTGTCCGATTGCGCCAGCGCTTCGTCGACCACGAGTTGCATCTGCAGCGGCATGACGAAGGCCGCGATCTGCAGCGCCGCCGACAGTATGAGTACCTGCGCCACTGCCGCGCCCCAGCCATTCATCTTGGACCAGAGCAGCGACAGCTTCATCGGCAGCCGTGCCTCGACCGGCTCGAAGGTTTCGCTCTGCGCCAGCTCGAGAACGACGCCGGTGAGATGTTTCGAGGCTTCGTCCATCGTGAACGTCCGCAGCCCGACAGCGGGATCGTGAACGGTAATGCCGCGCGACGACACCGCCTTCAGGACCACGAAATGGTTGAGATCCCAGTGCGCGATGGCGGGCAACTGCACTTGGGGCAGCGCGGACAGTTCGACGCGGATCGCGCGGGTGGAGAAGCCGAGTTGATCGGCAATCCCCATCAGGCTCTTGAGCGACGCGCCCGCCATCGAGACGGTGAAACGCTGGCGCAAGGCGTTGAGGTCGACGTCGTGACCGTGAAAGCGCGAAATCATGGCGAGGCAGGCGAGGCCGCATTCCGCCGCCTCCGAAGCCATCATGACGGGAAGTGCGCGGCGGCCGAGATTGAGCTGTTGCAGGATGTTCATGCGCGTTTGCTCACTGCGTAGATGGGATCGAACAGCCAGCGAAGCAGGCTGCGGTGTTCAAAGACGATTTCGGCGGAGACCAGCATGCCCGGCTGCATCGGCACCGACTGGCCATAGGCATTCATGGTGTCGCGCGACAGCGACACGCGGATACGAAACACGGGTTCGCGAATATCGAGGCCGGGGAAGCCGACATCGGACGGTCCGAGTACGGTCGAGGATACGGTTCGCACCGTGCCGCGCACCGTTCCGAAACGCTGGTAGGGGAACGCCTGAAGGCTGAGTTCGACATCCTGTCCCGGCCGCACGAAGCCGATCGCGCGCGACGGCGCCAGCAATTCGGCCTGGAGTTGGCTTCCCGACGGAATGATCACCGCAACGATGCCGCCCGCAGGCACGGCCTGTCCGCTATTCACCGGCAGCGCGGCGATCCGGCCGTCGGTCGGAGCGACGAAATATTGCAGGCGGCGTGATTCCGATTCGGCGCGGCGTTGGTCCAGCGTGGCCTTGGCGACGTCGGCGTCGGCGCGCGCCGATTCGATCTCGACGGGGATGGAGATGAGGCGAGCCTTGATGTCGGCCAGCTCGCGCTCGACTGTCGCGCGCTGGCGGCGAGCGCCGGCAAGGTCCTGCGCGATGGACAGCGCCGCGCTTCGCCGCTGGTCGAGTTCGTGCAGGGGCATGAAACCCTTCGCGGCAACGGCGCTTCCGCGGGCGACTTCGTCTTGCGCGAGCTTGAGGCGCTGCTCCTGCAGCGCGATCTGCTGGTCCACGGCGGTCAGTTCGCTTTCGGCGTTCGCGGCGCGCGTCGTGGCCTGATTTCGTTCGAGCTTCAGGAGCGCAATCTTGGACTCCGCGCGTTCCCGGGCGGCCGAAGATTCGGACTCGAAGCCCTTGAGCAGCGCCTCGCCGGTGTTGCCGGTGGCGGTCGCCGTGGACACGTCAAGAACGGCGATACGCGTTCCCTCCCGGACAACGTCGCCTTCCTTCACCAGCACCTTGCGCAGCGTGCCCTGCGCCTGCGCGGTGACCCGGATCAGGCCCTGATCGGGAACGAGAAATCCCGTCACCGTTGTCTTCCGCGCGTAGGTGGCGGTTGCAGCGAAGATCGTTACGGCGAACACGATCGCGGATAACAGAAGCCCGAGCGTCTTCAGCGACAGCGGCGCGGCCAGAAGCACCGGCCCTTCGAGCCGCTGGGTGGCGTGGTCGATGGCTTCGCGGCGAAACAGGTCACTCATCGCAGCCTCGTGGCAAGCTGGGTCAGGGAGCGGTTGGAAGCGTCCATGCCCGGCTTTTGCCAGATGTCCGCGCGCCTCAACTGTGAGGAGCCGCACACACCGACGGGTCGCGGGCCGTTAGCGCATTTTGAAGAGAGTCAGCTCGTGAAAGCTCAGAGAAAGCTTTGCGGATCGACATCCACTTCGAGCTTGAGGCTGCCTTTGGTCTTTGGCGCCGCAGCCAGCCACTGGCGCAGATAGGCCGACAGGTCGACCGTGCGGGACGACTTCACCAGCAGACGGAAACGATAGCGCCCCTTGATGACCGCGAGCGGCGCTTCGGCCGGTCCGAGCACCTGCACCAGGTCGTCGATCGGCGCGATGGCGGCGAGGTGCCGGGCAAAGCCTTCTGCGGCCGGCCGATCCCCGGCGGAGACGATCAGGCTCGCCAGCCGGCCGAACGGCGGATAGCCGGTGCGTTCGCGGCTCGCGATTTCGCTGGCGTAGAACGCTTCACGATCGCTGGCGACCAGTGCCCGCATCACCGGATGTTCGGGCTGGTGCGTCTGCAGATAGCCGACGCCGCGCCCCTGTTCACGGCCGGCGCGGCCGATCACCTGGTTGAGCAACTGGAACGTGCGCTCCGCCGCGCGCGGATCGCCGTTGCCGAGACCGAGGTCGGCATCGACCACGCCGACAAGGTTGAGCCTCGGAAAGTGATGGCCTTTCGCGACCAGTTGCGTGCCGATGACGATGTCGACGCGGCCTTCCGCGATCTCGCTCAGTTCGGCGCGCATGGTTTCGATCGACGTGATGAGGTCGCTCGACAGCACCATGGTGCGCGCGTTCGGAAACAGGTTGGCTGCTTCCTCCTGCAATCGCTCGACGCCGGGGCCGACCGCGACAAGCGACTCCTCCGCGGCGCAGTGCGGGCATTGGTGCGGGCGCGGCATCGAGAAGCCGCAGTGGTGGCAGACGAGGCGCTGGCGGAAACGATGGTCCACCAGCCACGCGTCGCAGATCGTGCAGGAGAAGCGGTGGCCGCAGGCACGGCACAGCGTCAGCGGCGCGTAGCCGCGGCGGTTGAGGAACAGCAGCGCCTGCTCTTTGCGTTCGATCGCGGTTTTGATTTCGCCCGCAAGGCGCGGCGAGATGAAGCGTCCGCGCGCCGGTGCCTCGCGCCGCAGGTCGATCGCCTCGATATGCGGCATGTGCTGGCCGCCGAAGCGCCCGGTCAACGCGATCCGCTGATAGCGTCCCTTGCGGGCGTTGACCTCGCTTTCGACCGATGGCGTTGCCGACGCCAGCACGATGGGGATTTTGGCGATATGCGCGCGAACCACGGCCATGTCGCGCGCGTGATAGTGCACGCCGTCGTCCTGCTTGTAGGCTTGATCGTGTTCTTCATCGACAATGATCAGGCCGAGATCGGCGTACGGCAGAAACAGCGCGGATCGGGCGCCGACCACGACGCGCGCGTCGCCGGATGAGACCGCCGCCCAGTTGCGCGCGCGCGTGCGCGGCGTCAGTTCCGAATGCCATTCCACCGGTCGCTCGCCGAATCGCGACGCGAAGCGCTCGCGAAATTGTCCTGTCAGAGCGATCTCCGGCATCAGGATCAGCGCCTGCCTGCCGCGGCGGATGGTTTCGGCCACCGCCTCGAAATAGACTTCGGTCTTGCCGGAGCCGGTGACGCCGTCGAGCAGCGCCACGTGAAAGCTGCCGTTCGCCGCCAGCGTCCGCATGGCGTCGACGGCGCTGCGCTGCGCGCGGGAAAAATCCGGCACGGCGAAATCCGGGTCGGGCGATGGCGGCGCGGCTGCGCGCGGCATCGGCTCGGTTGCCAGCGTGCCTTCGTCGACCAGGCCGTCGACCACGCCGATGCTGACGCCGGCTTCGCGCGCCGCGTCCGATTTGCCGTGCAGCAGTCCATCGGACAGCACCTCGATCAGGCGCCATCGCGCCGGCGTCATCCGCTGCGGCGGCGGTCCGGCGAGTCGCACGCCGGGCCTCTCGCGTTCAGGGCCAAGATGTTCGCCCATCCGCAACGCCATCCGCATCACCATGCCGCGCGCCGACAGCGTGTAGTTGGCCACCCAGTCGATCAGGCTCCGCAATTCGGGCTTGAGCGGCGGGACGTCGATTTTCTCGCCAATGTCCTTCAGGCGGTTGTGCAGGCGCGGATCGGGCGCGGCGTTCTCGGCCCAGACCACGGCGATGACTTCGCGCGGCCCGAGCGGAACGGTCACCACGTCGCCGGGCGCGATCTCCATGCCGCGCGGCACGCGGTAGGAATAGGTCTGGTCGATGGCGACGGGAACCAGCACGTCGACGACGCGCGCCGAGGCCGCGACCGAAGCTGTACCGTTGCGCGTCAAATGATCCATCGGACATCGAGATTCGGGGTGAGGCCGGCTAATCTAGGGGCGGCAGCCGCCGGAGGCCAGCCTTCAGCCGCGCCGCTCCGGAAGTTAGCGAACGGTCAAGGAAAGCGGTGCGATATAATCGCTCGAATCATCGTCGCCGATCCGATCATGGCCAAGCCTGCGCCCCTGCAAACATCCGACGTGTCCTGCGCGTCGGGCGACCTCCTGGAAGCCATGATGCGCTGGCTCGGACACTTGCGGGCTGAGCGGCGGCTGTCCCCGAAAACTCTCGAGGCTTATGAGCGGGATGTGCGCCAGTGCCTGATATTCCTGACGGAACATTGGGGCGAGCGGGTGACGCTGAAACGTTTTGCGGCGCTCGAGGCGAGCGATATCAGGGCCTTCATGGCCGCACGGCGGAATGACGATATCGCCGGCCGGTCGCTGATGCGGGCGCTGGCAGGGTTGCGGTCGTTCGGCCGGTTTCTGGAGCGGGAGGGGCTCGGTAAAGTCGGCGCGCTCAGCGCGATCCGGGCGCCGAAGGTCGGCAAGAGCCTGCCGAAGCCGATTCACATGGCCGCCGCCAAACGTTTCGCCGATGCCGACGAACGGGCCGGCGAAAACCGCGAGCCCTGGATCTGGGCGCGCGATGCCGCGGTGATGGCGCTGCTGTACGGCTCCGGCCTGCGGATATCCGAGGCGCTGGGGTTGAAACGGCGCGAGGTGCCGTTGCCCGGCGCAGGCGACGTGCTGGTCGTCACCGGCAAGGGCAACAAGACCCGGATGGTGCCGGTGCTGCAGAACGTGCTGGGGCTGGTGCAGGATTATGTGGCGATGTGTCCGCATCCCCTGCCGCCGGAAGGTCCGATCTTCGTCGGCGCACGGGGCGGGCCGCTCAAGGCGCGCATCATCCAGCTCACGATGGCGCGGCTGCGGGGCGCCTTGGGCCTGCCGGACAGCGCCACGCCGCATGCGCTGCGCCATTCCTTCGCCACCCACTTGCTCAGCCGGGGCGGCGACCTGCGGGCGATCCAGGAATTGCTCGGTCACGCCTCGCTCTCGACCACGCAGATCTACACCGGCATCGACAGCGAGCGGCTGTTCGAGGTCTACAAGACCGCCCATCCCCGTGCCTGATACCTCCGGTCGCCGTGCTGCAGATTTTCCGGCGGACATCTGCCGGGGAGCCGGGGTGTCCCCTTGCGCGGGGAAAAACGCCGGTCAATCGTGCGCCGGTCCAATCATTCGGGAGGCAGCGCATGAGTGCGCACGAAAGCATGGAGCATGCCGAGCACGCGCAGCACGCGTCGGGAGAGAACAAGCGCATCGCACTTTTGATTGCGATCATCGCACTCTGCCTCGCCCTGTCGGAGACGCTGGGCAAGGGCGCGCAGACCGAATCGATCAGCAAGAACGTCGAGTCGTCCAACCTCTGGGCCTTCTTCCAGGCCAAGAGCATCCGCCGCACCATGGTCCAGACCCAGGCCGACCAGGCCAAGCTCAGTCTCCGGCTCGCGACCGACGAGGCGACCAGGGCGGCGCTGCAAAAACAGATCGACGACTGGCAGAAGACCGCCGCGCGATACCGCTCCGAACCGGGCACGGGCGAGGGGCAGGACCAGTTGTCCGAGCGGGCCAAGCACGCCGAGGAAGAGCGCGACCTCGCGATGGCCAAGTACCATCACTTCGAACTGGCCTCGGCCGCGTTCCAGATTGCCATCGTGCTGGCGTCCGCCACCATCATCACCGGCATGATCGCGCTGGCGTGGATTTCGGGTTTGTTGGCGCTGGCCGGCATCGGCTTCACGGCGATCGGCATGTTCGCGCCGCATGCGCTGCACCTGATGGGCCATTGAGGTCCCGACGCGGCAAGAACCGCGTCACATGACCGTGGCCGCTCACATGTGGATGGCGCGCTTGCCGACCGCGAGCGCCGCTTCCTTGATGGCTTCCGAGCGCGTCGGGTGAGCGAAGCAGGTGCGCGCGAGATCCTCGGCGGAGCCGCCGAACTCCATCAGCACGCAAGCCTCCTGGATCATCTCGCCGGCCTCGCGGCCGATGATGTGCACGCCGAGCACGCGGTCGGTCTTGGTATCCGCCAGAATCTTCACGAAGCCGTCGGTGGTCTGGTTCACCTTGGAGCGGCCGTTGGCGGTGAACGGAAATTTGCCGACGGTGTAGGCGATGCCGGCCTGCTTCAACTCCTCCTCGGTCTTGCCGACGGAGGACACTTCCGGGGTGGTGTAGACCACGCCGGGGATCACGTCGTAGTTCACGTGCCCGGCCTGACCGGCGAGGATTTCGGCGCAGGCGACGCCCTCGTCCTCGGCCTTGTGCGCCAGCATCGGTCCCCTGACCACGTCGCCGATGGCGTAGACGCCCTTC
Organism: Nitrobacter sp.; assembly: GCA_035546855.1. Lineage (GTDB taxonomy): Bacteria > Pseudomonadota > Alphaproteobacteria > Rhizobiales > Xanthobacteraceae > Nitrobacter. Next base: position 62,125 of record DASZVY010000050.1, read on the forward strand.
ACGTTTGTCGCGAAGTGATGGTCGATCTCGACGCGGCCGCGGTCGTCCAGCGCGACGCCGGCTTCCTTCAGGCCGAGGCCGTCGGTGTAGGGCACCCGTCCGATCGCGACCAGAACGACGTCGGCTTCGATCCTTTCCGCGGCGCCGCCGGCGGCCGGTTCGACCGTCGCCACCAACGTCTTGCCGGAGGCGTCGATGCCGGTCACCTTGGCGCCGAGCTTGAATGCAAAGCCCTGCTTCTCGAGCAGGCGCTGGAACTGCTTTGCGACCTCGCCATCCATGCCGGGCAGGATGCGATCGAGGAATTCCACCACGGTCACCTGCGCGCCGAGGCGGTGCCACACCGAGCCGAGCTCCAGCCCGATCACGCCGGCGCCGACGATCAGCAATTTGCCAGGCACCTTCTCAAGGGACAATGCGCCGGTCGACGACACGATGCGCTTCTCGTCGATCTCGATGCCCCTGAGCCTTGCGACGTCCGATCCGGTGGCGATGACGATGTTCTTCGTGTCCACGGTCTGAGTCTTGCCGTCGGCGCTGGTCACTTCGACCTTGCCGGTGCCGAGGATCTTGCCCTTGCCGGGGATGACCTCGATCTTGTTCTTCTTCATCAAGAACTCGACGCCCTTGACGTTGCCGTCGATGCCCTGCTGCTTGAAGTTCATCATCGCCGGCAGATCGAGTTTCGGCGCGGACACCAGGACGCCCATCTTGGCAAAGGAGTGCCCGGCTTCCTCGAACATTTCCGAGGCGTGCAGCAGCGCCTTCGACGGCATGCAGCCGACATTAAGGCAGGTGCCGCCGAGCGTCGCGTTCTTCTCGATCACGGCGACCTTCATGCCGAGCTGCGCCGCGCGGATCGCGCAGACGTAGCCGCCGGGGCCGGTGCCGATAACAACGAGGTCGTAGGAAGCCATGATCTCAAATCCTGTTCAGATATTTAGCGTCCGCCGGAGACGTTCATCGTCATGCCCGCGACATAGGAAGCTTCGTCCGACAGCAGCCAGACGATGGCGTTGGCGATTTCATCCGCGGTGCCGACCCGCTGCATCGGCACCGTCTTGGCGAGCCGATGGTGACGGTCCGGCTCGCCGCCGCTGGCGTGAATTTCCGTGTCAATAAGGCCGGGGCGAATCCCGACCACGCGGATGCCCTCCCCCGCCACTTCGTTGGAGAGGCCGGTCGTGAAAGTGTCGATCGCGCCTTTCGAGGCGGCGTAGTCGACATAGGTGTTGGCCGAGCCGAGTTGCGCCGCGACCGATGAGATGTTGACGATCACGCCGCCCTTGCCGCCGTGTTTGGTGGAGAGCCGCTTCACGGCCTCGCGCGCGCACAGAAAGCTGCCGGTGACGTTGACCCGCAGCATGCGGTTGATGCGCTCGGCCGTCAGGTTCTCGACCCGCGCGGTCTGGCCGACAATGCCGGCATTGTTGACCAGCGCGCCGAGCGTGCCGAAACCATCCGCCGCCTTGAACAGCGCGAGGATGTCGGGTTCCTCGCCGACGTCGCATTTCACCGCGAGCGCCTTGCCGTTGTTGGTTTCGATTCTGGCCATCACGTCGTCCGCGGCCGCCTTGTTGCTGGCGTAGCCGATCACGACGCGCCAGCCGTGCTGCGCCGCGGCCAGGGCCGCCGCGCGGCCGATGCCGCGGCTGCCTCCGGTGATGACGACGACGTTATCCATTTGCATCCAATCTGCTCTTGTACCTAATCGGTCATGCGGAGATGGCCCGACTTCGCTTGCTGTCATGCCCGGACTTGATCCGGGCATCCATCTTTCTTCAGAAGGATGGATTGCCGGGTCGCGCCGCGGCGCGGCGGCCCGGCAATGACGAACAGCAGATCACAGATCCAGCACCAGCCGGGCCGGGTCTTCGAGCGATTCCTTGACGCGCACGAGGAAGGTCACCGCCTCCTTGCCGTCGATGACGCGATGGTCGTAAGAGAGCGCGAGATACATCATCGGGCGGATTTCCACCTTGCCGCCGATCGCCATCGGCCGCTCCTGGATCTTGTGCATGCCGAGAATGCCGGATTGCGGCGCGTTCAGGATCGGCGTCGACATCAGCGAGCCGTAGATGCCGCCGTTGGTGATTGTGAAGGTGCCGCCCTGCATCTCGTCGATCTTGAGTTGGCCGTCGCGGGCGCGGCGGCCGTAGTCGGCGATGCTCTTCTCGATCTCGGCAATGGACTTGTGGTCGCAGTCGCGCACCACGGGCACGACGAGGCCCTTGTCGGTGCCGACGGCGACGCCGATGTGATAGTAGTTCTTGTAGATCAAGTCGGTGCCGTCGATCTCGGCGTTGACGGCGGGGATGTCCTTCAGCGCCTGCACGCAAGCCTTGGTGAAGAAGCCCATGAAGCCGAGCTTCGCGCCGTGCTTCTTCTCGAACACGTCCTTGTAGTGCGCGCGCAGCGCCATCACGTTGGTCATGTCGACCTCGTTGAAGGTCGTCAGCATCGCGGCGGTGTTCTGCACGTCCTTGAGGCGGCGCGCGATGGTCTGGCGCAGCCGCGTCATCTTCACGCGCTCCTCGCGCGCGGCGTCGTCGGCGGGCGAGGGGGCGCGCACCTGTACGGCGGCGGCCGGCTGATTGACCGGAGTCGGCGTGGACGCGGCCTTCTCGATCGCGGCCAGCATGTCGCCCTTGGTGACGCGGCCGTCCTTGCCGGAACCGGGCACGGTCGAGGCATCGACGCCGCTCTCGGCGGACAGTTTTCTCACCGACGGCGCAAGCGGCGCGTCGGAAGGCGGTGATTTCTGGGTTGGAGCGGGCGCGGCCGCAGGCTGCGGCGCGGGGGCTGCCGCTTTCGCCGCGGGCGCAGCGGCGGCCGCCTTGGCACCGGCTGCGCCGTCGGTGATCTGGCCGAGCAGCGCGCCGACCGCGACGGTCTCGCCGTCCTTGGCGATGATCTCGCCGAGCGTGCCGGCGGAGGGGGCGGGCACCTCGATGGTCACCTTGTCGGTTTCGAGCTCGACCAGCGGTTCGTCGACGGCGACGGCGTCGCCGGGTTTCTTGAACCATTTTCCGATGGTCGCCTCGGTCACGGATTCGCCGAGCGTCGGAACGCGAATTTCAGTCATGTGTATTCGTCCTCAAATAGAATTCTGCAGTCATCATCCGCGACTGCGGATGATCAAGTATTCCGAGGCGCGTCATGCCGGAGCACCGGCGCGGCACGGTACTGGATGCCCAGCTTTCGCGGGGCATGACAATTCCTTATCCCAGTGCCTCGTCGAGCAGTGCCTTGAGTTGGGCGAGATGTTTCGACATCAGGCCGCTGGCCGTGGCCGCCGACGCAGGACGTCCGGCATAGCGCGGGCGCCGGTTGGTTGCGTTGACCTGATTGAGCACCCATTCGAGATACGGCTCAATGAAATGCCACGCGCCCATGTTGCGCGGTTCTTCCTGGCACCAGACGATCTCCGCGTTCTTGAAGCGCGACAGCTCCTGAACCAGGGCCTTCAACGGCACCGGATAGAGCTGCTCGATACGCAGCAGGTAGATGTTGTCGATGCCGCGCTTCTCGCGCTCCTCGTAGAGGTCGTAATAGACCTTGCCGGAGCACAGCACGACGCGCTTGATCCTGTCGTCCGCGACGAGCTTGACCGGCTCGTTCGGCAGCATCGCCGCGTCATCGTAGAGGATGCGGTGGAAGGTCGTGTCGGCGCCGAGTTCGTCGAGCCGTGAAACGGCCCGCTTGTGCCGCAACAGCGACTTTGGCGTCATCATGATCAGCGGTTTGCGGATTTCGCGCTTCAACTGGCGCCGCAGCGCATGAAAGTGGTTGGCCGGCGTCGTGATGTTGACCACCTGCATGTTGTCTTCCGCGCACATCTGCAGATAGCGCTCGAGCCGCGCGGAGGAATGCTCCGGCCCCTGGCCCTCGTAGCCATGCGGCAGCATGCAGACGAGGCCGGACATGCGCAGCCACTTGCGCTCGCCCGAGGAGATGAACTGGTCGAACACCACCTGCGCGCCGTTGGCGAAGTCGCCGAACTGCGCTTCCCACATGGTCAGCGCATTGGGCTCGGCCAGCGAATAGCCGTATTCGAAGCCGAGCACCGCTTCTTCCGAGAGCAGCGAGTTGATGACCTCGTAGTGGCCCTGGTCCTTGCCGATGTGGTTGAACGGCGTGTAGCGGCTCTCGTCCTCCTGGTCGAACAGCACCGAATGGCGCTGCGAGAACGTGCCGCGTTCGGAGTCCTGGCCGGACAGCCGCACGCGATGGCCCTCCAGCATCAAGGTGCAGAACGCCAGCGCCTCGGCCGTTGCCCAGTCGATACCGACGCCGTTGTCGATCGCCTTGGCGCGGTTCTCGAGGAAGCGCTGCACCGTGCGGTGCAGACGGAAGCCGTCGGGGACCTTGGTGATCTTGCGGCCGATGTCCTTCAGGGTCGCGACATCGACGCCGGTGACGCCGCGGCGGGGCTCTTCTTCCTGATCGGCGAGCTTGAGGCCCGCCCACTTGCCGTCGAGCCAGTCGGCCTTGTTCGGCTTGTAGCCGGCACCGGCCTCGAATTCGGCGTCGAGCCGCGCGCGCCAGTCGGCCTTCGCCTTTTCGATCTCGCCCTCGGTCATCACGCCTTCGGCGACGAGGCGCTTCGCATAGAGCTCGAGCGTCGACGGATGGTTGGCGATTTTCTTGTACATCGCCGGATTGGTGAACGACGGCTCATCGCCTTCGTTATGACCATGGCGGCGATAGCAGAACATGTCGATCACGACCGGCTTGTGGAATTTCTGCCGGAACTCGATCGCGACCTTGGCGGCGAACACCACCGCTTCCGGATCGTCGCCGTTGACGTGGAAGATCGGCGCGTCGATCATCTTCGCCACGTCGGACGGATAGGGCGAGGAGCGCGAGTAGCGCGGATAGGTCGTGAAGCCGATCTGGTTGTTGACGATGAAGTGCAGCGAGCCGCCGGTGCGGTAGCCCTTGAGGTCGGACAGCGCGAAACATTCCGCCACGACGCCTTGACCGGCGAAAGCCGCGTCGCCGTGCATTAACAAGGGAAGCACCGAGTCGCGCTGGTCGGGCGGATCGCCATGCTGATCCTGCTTGGCGCGGACCTTGCCGAGCACCACGGGATCGACGATCTCGAGATGGGACGGGTTTGCCGTCAGCGACAGATGGATTTTGTTGTTGTCGAACTCGCGGTCGCTTGAGGCGCCAAGGTGATACTTGACGTCGCCCGAGCCTTCGACCGAGTCCGGATTGGCCGAGCCGCCCTTGAATTCGTGGAACAGCGCGCGGTGCGGCTTGCCCATCACCTGGGTCAGCACGTTGAGGCGGCCGCGATGCGGCATGCCCACCACGATCTCCTTGATGCCAAGGTTGCCGCCGCGCTTGATGATCTGCTCGAGCGCGGGGATCAGCGACTCGCCGCCGTCCAGGCCGAAGCGCTTGGTGCCGGTGAACTTGACGTCGCAGAATTTCTCGAAGCCTTCCGCCTCGATCAGCTTCATCAGGATGGCGCGGCGGCCTTCGGGCGTGAAGCTGATCTCCTTGTCCGGCCCCTCGATGCGCTCCTGGATCCAGGCTTTCTGAGCGCCGTTGGAGATGTGCATGAATTCGACACCGAGCGTCTGGCAATAGGTGCGCTCGCAGATCGCGACGATCTCCCGCAGGGTGCCGTATTCGAGGCCGAGCACATGGTCGAGGAAGATCTTGCGATCCATGTCGGCGTCGGTGAAGCCGTAGGTCCGCGGGTCGAGTTCTTCGTGATCGCGCGCCGGCTCGAGGCCGAGCGGATCGAGTTTGGCGTGGAAGTGGCCGCGCATGCGATAGGCGCGGATCAGCATCAGCGCGCGGACCGAATCGCGCGTGGCCTGATTGACGTCGACGCCCGCGAGCGCGGTGTCCTTCGCCTGCGCCTTCGCCGCCAGCTTCGCGCCGACCGCCTTCTCGACCTGCGCCCAGTTGCCGTCGAGCGCGGAGGTGAGGTCGTCCTGCGGCGTCAGCGGCCAGTTCGTCTTCTCCCAGGAGGGCCCTTCCGCGTTCTTGAGGACTTCCGCCGGTGGATCCTTCAGGCTCTTGAAGAACTCCTGCCACTCGGCGTCGACCGAGCCGGGATCGTTTTCGTAACGGGCGTAGAGTTCGTCGATGTAGGTGGCATTTGCGCCCTGCAGAAACGAGGAGAGGGCAAATGCTGCATTTGCGTCCTGGCGAGACATGTCGCGTCCTGATGATTTTTTGGTTCCGCGCGTAACAGACGGCGCTTGCGCCGATCCCTGCCGGGGTCGGCGTGACGCCGGACCTTGTAACCTATTTAGGACGAAACTGCGCGCCGAAAAGAAGCAAAAAGGGAATCAGGATTTCAATTTTTCGACGAGGGTCTTTCCGAGCCGCGCCGGCGAGGGAGACACGGTAATTCCCGCCGCTTCCATGGCTGCCGTCTTCGAGGCGGCGTCGCCCTTGCCGCCGGAAATGATCGCGCCGGCATGGCCCATACGCCGACCGGGAGGGGCGGTGACGCCGGCGATGAAGCCGACCATCGGCTTCTTGCGCCCTCGCTTGGCCTCGTCGATCAGGAACTGGGCGGCGTCTTCCTCGGCGGAGCCGCCGATCTCGCCGATCATGACGATCGAGGTGGTCTTGGGATCGGCTAGAAACATTTCAAGAACATCAATGAATTCCGTGCCCTTGACCGGGTCGCCGCCGATGCCGACCGCCGTGGTCTGGCCGAGGCCCTCCTGGGTGGTCTGGAACACCGCCTCATAGGTCAGCGTGCCCGAACGGGAGACGATGCCGACATTGCCCGGCTTGAAGATGTTGGCCGGCATGATGCCGATCTTGCATTCGCCGGCGGTCATCACGCCGGGGCAGTTGGGGCCGATCAGCCGCGACTTCGAGCCTGACAGCGAGCGCTTGACGCGCACCATGTCGAGCACCGGAATGCCCTCCGTGATGCAGACGATCAGCGGAATCTCGGCGTCGATCGCCTCGCAGATGGCATCCGCCGCACCCGGCGGCGGCACGTAGATCACGCTGGCGTCCGCGCCGGTCTTGTCGCGCGCCTCGCGCACGGTGTCGAACACCGGCAGGCCGAGATGGGTCGTGCCGCCTTTGCCCGGCGAGGTGCCGCCGACCATCTTGGTGCCGTAGGCGATCGCGGCCTCGGAGTGGAACGTGCCGTTCTTGCCGGTAAAACCCTGGCAGATGACTTTCGTGTTCTTGTCGATCAGAACGGACATTACGCGGCCTCCTTCACGGCCTTGACGATCTTCTGCGCGGCATCGTCGAGATTGTCCGCGGGGACGACGTTGAGGCCGGATTCGCGGATGATTTTCTTTCCGGCGTCGACATTGGTGCCTTCGAGGCGCACAACCAGCGGCACGTTGAGGCCGACCTGCCGCACGGCGGCAACGACGCCCTGCGCGATCACGTCGCACTTCATGATGCCGCCGAAGATGTTGACCAGGATGCCCTTCACGTTGGGATCCGAGGTGATGATCTTGAAGGCCGCGGCCACCTTGTCCACGGTGGCGCTGCCGCCGACGTCGAGGAAGTTGGCGGGCGCCATGCCGTAGAGCTTGATGATGTCCATGGTCGCCATGGCGAGGCCGGCGCCGTTTACCATGCAGCCGATGTTGCCGTCGAGCGCCACGTAGTTGAGGTCGAACTTCGACGCCTCGATTTCCTTGGCATCCTCCTCGGTCTCGTCGCGCAGCGCGGCGAGTTCGGGATGGCGGAACATCGCGTTGTCGTCGAACGACACTTTTGCGTCGAGCACGCGCAACTGTCCCTGCTTTGTCACAACGAGCGGATTGATTTCCAGCATCGCCATGTCCTTGGCGATGAACGCGGCGTAGAGCTGGGTCACCAGCGTTTCCGCCTGCTTGGCGAGGTCGCCGGTCAGGTTCAGCGCCTTGGCGACCGTACGGCCGTGATGCGCCATGATTCCCGTCGCCGGATCGACCGAGAAACTCACGATCTTCTCAGGGCTGTTGTGGGCGACGTCCTCGATATTGACGCCGCCTTCGGTCGAGACAACGAACGCAACCCGAGAGGTTTCGCGGTCGACCAGCGCGGAAAGGTAAAACTCCTTGTCGATATCGGAGCCTTCCTCGATGTAGAGGCGGTTGACCTGCTTGCCGGCGGGTCCGGTCTGCACCGTGACCAGCGTCGCGCCGAGCATCTGCCGGGCGAATTCCTTCACCTCGTCGACCGACTTGGCGAGGCGGACGCCGCCCTTGTCGCCGGCGGAGGCTTCCTTGAACTTGCCCTTGCCGCGGCCGCCCGCGTGTATCTGGCTTTTCACCACCCAGACCGGCCCGCCCAACGTCTTCGCGGCGGCTTCCGCGTCCGACGCTTTCAGCACCGGGACGCCGCGCGACACCGGCGCGCCGAATTCCCGCAGCAGCGCCTTGGCCTGATACTCATGAATGTTCATCTGGACGTTCTCCGACCCCTGTCAGGTGAAATTCTGGGTTCACCTCGATGCTTCACTTTGGCATACCATATACCAATCGGCACGCAAGAGTGGAGATTCCCCCATCGGCCAGACCGCACTGTGAGTGATCCAATGCGGCCCCGGCCTTGACGAAGCGGGGCGAAAATCAAGCCCGGCTTCGGTATTGCGATCAGCGGCCGAGCAGATCGGGCGCGATCTTCTTGCAGGCGTCCATCAGGCCCTGCACCGCGGCGACCGACTTGTCGAAGCCTTCGCGGTCCTTGCCCGAAAGCTCGATCTCGACGATGCGCTCGACACCCTTGGAGCCGATCACGACCGGCACGCCGACATACATGTCCTTCACGCCATACTGGCCGGTGAGATGCGCCGCGCAGGGCAGCACGCGCTTCTTGTCCTTGAGATAGCTTTCCGCCATGGCGATTGCGGACGCCGCCGGGGCGTAGAACGCCGAGCCGGTCTTGAGCAGGTTGACGATCTCCGCGCCGCCATTGCGGGTGCAATCGACGATCGCATCGAGGCGCGCCTGCGAGGTCCAGCCCATCTTGATCAGATCCGGCAGCGGAATGCCGGCAACCGTCGAATACTTCACCAGCGGCACCATGGTGTCGCCATGGCCGCCGAGCACGAACGCCGTGACGTCTTCCACCGAGACGTTGAATTCGTCGGCAAGGAAATAACGGAAGCGGGCCGAGTCGAGCACGCCGGCCATGCCCACCACCTTGTTCGCAGGCAAGCCCGATGCCTTCTGCAGCGCCCAGACCATCGCGTCCAGCGGGTTGGTGATGCAGATGATGAAAGCGTCCGGAGCGTACTTCTTGATGCCGGCGCCGACCTGCTCCATGACCTTGAGATTGATGCTCAGAAGGTCGTCACGGCTCATGCCCGGCTTGCGCGGCACGCCGGCGGTGACGATGCAGACCTTGGCGCCGTCAAGGCCCTCGTAGGAGTTGGTTCCGCTGAATTTGGCGTCGAACCCGTCGACCGGGGACGACTGCGCGATGTCGAGCGATTTTCCCTGCGGAATGCCTTCCGCGATGTCGAACATCACGACATCGCCGAGCTCCTTCAGCCCGATGAGGTGAGCCAGCGTTCCGCCGATCTGACCGGAGCCAATCAAAGCAATCTTGTCGCGCGCCATGGGAAATTTGTCCTTTGAACCCGAAGGAAGTGAGAAGAAGGAAACTCGACAGGTGGTTAGACCTTTCGCGCCACCCGTTCAAGTCGGGCATTGGCCCAATTGTCGGGCACGCACGCGCGCGCCAGTCATGCAAGCGGCGAGGGCCGTTAGTGAGCTGTCGGAATGACACGACGGAAGCCGTCATGCCCGGCTTTATGCCGGGCATCCACGCCTCGCTTGCCGCGCGCTAGAAAGACGTGGATGGCCGGGCATAGGCTAGCGAAACGACGCCGTTCTGCGAACGGCTATGGCCCGGCCATGACGAGGATTGAGATGTTTCTGCTAGATATCCGGATGTAGCGGAAAGGTGCTACGTCTCCACGAGCCCCGTGGTCGCGCCGCTGGCGGAGGAGTCGCTGCGGCCGTGGGGCAGCGCCAGGTAGGATTCCGAACTCATTTCGATGAGGCGCGACGAGGTGCGCTGGAATTCGTTCGCTTCGAACCCCTCGGTCGCGCGATAAATCGACAGCGGATCGGCATCGCTCGACGCCATCAGTTTCACGGCATTGTCATACAGCGTGTCGACCAGGGCGATGAACCGCTTCGCGGCATTGCGATTGGCATAGTCCATCACCGGAATGCGGTCGATCATGATGGTGTGATAGTCATGAGCGAGGCGCAGGTAGTCCGACGCCGCGAGCGGCTGCTCGCAGAGGTCGGCGAAGGAAAATCGCGCCACGCCGTCGGCCGAACAGGGCACATGCAGGACGCGGCCCTTGATCGCGATGTCGCGCGGCTTGCAGGGCGCGCCGCCGGTCATTTTCGCCCAGGCTGCATCCAGCGCAGTGGCGGCGGCCGCATCCGCCGGCGTCAGCCACATCTTGACGCCTGCGAGTTTTTCCATGCGGAAGTCGGTGCGCGCATCGAGCCGCAGCACGTCCATGCGGGCCTGGATCTGCGCAATGAACGGCAGGAACAGCGCGCGGTTGAGGCCGCCCTTGTAGAGGTCTTCCGGCGCGACGTTGGAGGTCGCGACCACAACGGTGCCGAGTTCGAACAGGCGCGCGAACAGCCGGCCGAGGATCATGGCGTCGGCGATGTCGGTGACGTGAAACTCGTCAAAGCACAAGAGCCACGCCTCGTCGAAGATCGCACCGGCCGTTAGGTGAATGACGTCGGTGTCGGCCATCTCGCCGCGCGCGATCTGCTGGCGAAACGCATAAACCCGCTCATGAACCTCGGCCATGAACTCATGGAAATGGGCGCGGCGCTTATGGGCGATCGGACAATGCTGGAAGAAGAGATCCATCAGCATGGTCTTGCCGCGTCCGACCTCACCATAGATGTAAAGTCCGTGCGGCGGCGTCTCCGTCTTGTCAGACTTGAACAGCTTGCCGAGAAAGCTTTGCTTGTACGGCGGTTTGTAGGTGGCGAGGCGTTCTTCGAGCGCGGCGAAGGCCTCGACCGCCTGTACCTGCGCCGGATCGCGTTCGATGGCGCCGGAGGCGACGAGGACCTGATATTGATCGCGGAAGGACGATGAGGCGGGCATGACGCACTTACGGCCTCATGCTGCGGAAAAATGCAAGCCGAATTCTCGAGCCGGAATCCGCAAGGGCGCCATGCGGGCCTGTTCCGCGGCGCTCAAGCGCTCAGCGCGTAGGAATCCTCGACCACGTACGGACCGCCGCCGACCGACGCGCGCGACGAGAACAGGACGAAGCGATCCGCGGTAAAGACCTTGGTCGGAAAATAGCCGCGGATCGATAGATAATCGGCCACATCCTGATTGGTGGCATCGCGCAACCGCGCCAGCGTGACATGCGGCGTGAACTTGCGGCCCTCGGGATCGAGGCCGCAGCGGCGGACCAGCCGCTCGAGTTCGGCCTGCAATTCGATCAGCGGCCGGCTCGGTACGACCGAGGCCACGACGGCGCGCGGCTTTTTGCCGCCGAAGCTCGACAGCCCCCGCAATTCGACCTCGAAGGGCTTTCGGTTGACCCGAAACAGCAGCGAGGCGATCTCGTTGGCCGATATGCCGTCGATGTCGCCGATGAAGCGCAGGGTGACGTGATAGTTTTCGGGATCGATCCAGCGGGCGCCGGGCAGTCCGCCACGTAAATTCGACAGCGTCCGGCCGATATCGGGGGGAATTTCCAATCCAGCGAACAAGCGTGGCATCGCGAAACCCTCGATGCGTGGCGTGGTCCCTCGACTTGCCGGTGTCAGAACCGCACCCGGAGAAGATCGGCAACGAATCACCGATAGCTGTTTTTACCGTAGTTATGTGACCATGCGAAGCGCGCGGCATTCGGGCGGTGGGTAATTTCCGCGCGAGGCGGGCTGCTGATCGCGCGGTGATCTGCGATTCCCTTTCTTCGTCATTCCGGAAGCCGCGTAGCGGCTGTCCGGAATCCATAACCCGAGTGCAAGTTATCGAGCAGGGACGATGTGGCCACGCTCCCTGAGACGAGCGAATGCGGGGTTATGGATTCCGGACAGCACCATAGGTCGGCACTTGCCGCCGACGGTGCGCCCCGGAATGACGGAGAGAGCGATTTCGTCACCTCACTCCTTCTGCGCAGCGATGCCGCGGACAAAGGACTCAACCGCCGGCAAAATCTTCCGCACGATGATCGCAACGCCCGCCGCGGTCGGGTGCATGCCGTCGGCCTGGTTGAGGCTGGTGTCGGCCGCGACGCCATCGAGAAAGAACGGATAGAGCGGGATGTCGTGGGTTTTCGCGAGATCGGGATAGATCGCATTGAAGCGCACGGCGAAGTCGGCGCCGTAATTCGGTGGCGCCAGCATCCCGCACAACAGCACCGCGATCTTGCGCGCCTTGAGCCGCTTGATGATGGCATCCAACGCGGCGCGCGTGACTTTCGGATCGGTGCCGCGCAGGGCGTCGTTGGCGCCAAGTTCGAGAATCACCGCCTGCGTGCCCTCCGGCACCGACCAGTCGAGCCGGTCGAGCCCGCCGGAGGCGGTATCGCCGGAGACGCCAGCGTTGCCAATGGTGACGTTCAGGCCATTGTCTTTCAAGGCTTTTTCGAGTTGCGCGGGAAATGCGTCCGCCTCCGGCAGGCCGAGCCCGGCGCTGAGGGAATCCCCGAGCACCACGACCTTGATCGGAGTATTGGGCGGCGTCTGTGCGAACGCAGGGGCCGTAAGCAGTCCCAGAGCCAGCAGGCACGGAAACGTGCGCACGAGCCACTCGACCGCCGCAAAGAAAATGCCATATCTGCCAGCGCGGCGGTTCGGACGTTCTCTGCAGCTACGCCGTGAGCCCTCTGGAGGACTTCTGCACCACACCACTCTTCTGCGAATAAAAGTTTCCAGTGTCCGTCTAAATCCGAAGTTCCCTCGGAACAGTACGGCGGTGTATGCGAACGTCGGATGTAGGACACGAGGTATGGACAGTCTCATTGAATCTCCGTCGCCAGCCGACCGCTCATCTGCAAGGCCCGACTCCATTTCCATCTCCAACGTCGATCTCTCGCTCGGGCAGGGCGCGGCGCGGGTCCATATCCTCAAGGATATCAGTCTGCGGGTCGGCGCGGGCGAGGCGATCGGGCTGATCGGACCGTCCGGGTCCGGCAAATCCACCCTGCTGATGGTGATGGCGGGACTGGAGCGGCCGGATCGTGGAGAGGTGGTGGTTGACGGCGTCTCCTTCAATGCGCTGGATGAGGATGGATTGGCGCGCTTTCGTGGCCGCCAGGTCGGCATCGTGTTCCAATCGTTCCATCTGATCCCGACCATGACCGCGCTGGAAAACGTCGCGGTGCCGCTCGAACTCGCCGGCGTTCCCGATGCGTCGGAGCGCGCGGCACGCGAACTGGACTCGGTCGGGCTCGGCGCGCGGCTGCATCATTATCCGACGCAACTCTCGGGCGGCGAGCAGCAGCGCGTGGCGCTGGCGCGTGCGCTCGCGCCGGATCCTGCGATCCTCGTCGCGGATGAGCCGACCGGCAACCTCGACGAGGCCACGGGCCAGCAGATCGTCGATCTGCTTTTCACCAAGCATGTCGAGCGCGGCATGACCCTGGTGCTGGTCACCCATGATACATTGCTCGCGCAACGCTGCGACCGCGTGGTGCGGTTGCGGTCCGGTCGCATCGACGGGCCCGCCGCCAGCCGGCACTGGATCGAGACGGCGTAGCGCGATGACATTGGCCCTCAAGTCCGTCCGCCGGCGACGAATCCCCGGCCTGCCGTTGCGGTTCGCGTTGCGCGAACTGCGCAGCGGCCTGCGCGGCTTTTATGTCTTTGTGGCCTGCATCGCGCTCGGCGTCATGGCGATTGCCGGCGTCGGCTCGGTCGCGGCGAGTCTCAGCGATGGTCTCGCGCATGAGGGACGCACGCTGCTCGGTGGCGATGTTTCCTTCTCGTTGATTCAGCGCGAAGCGAAGGCCGACGAGATTGCATTCCTGCGTGAGCACGGCAGCCTGTCGGTGGCGGCGACGCTGCGGACGATGGCACGGGCGTCCGATGGCCGACTGGCGCTGGTCGAACTGAAGGCCGTGGACGACGCCTATCCGATGCTCGGTGCGGCAACGCTCGATCCCGCCATGCCGATGCGCGATTTGCTCGCGAAGCATGATGGCGCATCCGGCGACGTCTATGGCGCGGCGGCCGATCCGACGCTGCTGGCGCGACTCGACCTCAAGGTTGGTGATCGCGTCACCGTTGGCGGCGCCACGTTTGAAATCCGCAGCGCGATTGCCGCTGAACCCGACAAGCTTGCAGGCGGGCTTGGCTTCGGTCCGCGCTTTCTCGTCAGCATCGACGGGCTGCGGGCGACAAAGCTGTTGCAGCCGGGCAGCCTTGTGCGCTGGATTTACCGTGTCAAATTGCCTGATGGCGCGACCAACGATCGCGCGCCGGCGGCGCTCGTCGATGCCGCGCGAGCGACGCTGCCGCAGGCCGGCTGGGAGATCAGGTCCCGCGACAACGCCTCGCCGCAGCTTGCACGCACCATCACGCGCTTCACGCAATTCCTTACGCTCGTCGGGCTTGCGGCCTTGCTGGTCGGCGGCGTCGGCGTCGCCAACGCGGTGAGAAGTCACATCGATCGGCGGCGCGATGTCATCGCCGCGTTCAAGGCATTGGGCGCAACCGGCCGGGACGTCTTTGCGATCTATCTCACGCAGGTGATGCTGCTTGCGATGGCCGGTGCATTGATCGGCGCGGTCATCGGCGCGGCGTTGCCGTTCGCTATCGTCGGTGCATTCGGCCATCTGTTGCCGCTGCCGGTGGTGCCGGCGCTGCATCCCGGCAGTCTCGCGCTGTCGGTCGTATATGGTCTTCTCACCGCGCTGGCGTTCGGAATGTGGCCGCTCGGGCGCGTGCACGACGTGCCGGTGGCGGCGCTGTTCCGCGAGGCCGTGACCTCGGAGTGGCGTCGGCCGCCCCTGCGTTATCTGGTCTGGATGGCGGTCGTTGTGGCGGTGCTGATCGCCATTGCGATCGGACTTGCCTATGACAAGCGCGTGGCGGCGGTGTTCGTGGTGGCGTCCGCGCTGGTGTTCGCGCTGTTGCGCGCGGTCGCCGCCGGCATGATGGCGGTGGCGCGGCGGTTGCCGCGTCCGCGGGCGACCATGCTGCGGCTCGCGATCGCCAACATCCATCGGCCCGGCGCGTTGACGCCGTCGGTGGTGCTCTCGCTGGGCCTCGGCCTCGCCGTGCTGGTCACGATCACGCAGATCGACGGCAATTTGCGGCGGCAGTTCATGGCGGCGCTGCCGGCGCACGCGCCCTCGTTCTATTTCATCGATATTCCCTCGTCGGTCTCCGGCCGCTTCACCGCCTTTCTCAAGGAGACGGTGCCGCATGGCACTGTGGAGGATGTCCCGATGCTGCGCGGGCGCATTGTTGCGGCTCGCGGCGTCAAGGCTGAAGACCTCAAGCCTTCCCAGGACGCGGAATGGGTGCTGCAGAGCGACCGTGGGCTGACCTACACCGGCGAGGTTCCGAAGGGGTCGCGAGTGGTCGAAGGTCACTGGTGGCCGGCCGATTACAACGGACCGCCGCTGGTGTCGTTCGAGAAGAAGCTCGCCGACGGCCTCGGCCTGAAGGTCGGCGACACCGTAGTCGTCAACGTGCTCGGCCGCGACATCACCGCCACCATCAGCAACATGCGATCGGTGGATTGGCAGAGCCTTGGCATCAATTTCGTGTTGGTGTTCTCGCCCAATGCCTTCCGTGGCGCGCCGCACACTCATATTGCGACCCTTACCGAACCGCATGACCGCGCTGGCGGCGGTGCCGTCAAGGATGCCGCTGTGGTCAAGGCCGTCGCCGACGCGTTTCCGATGGTGACCACCGTGCGGGTTCGCGAGGCGCTGGAAACGGTCGGAACCGTGGTGACGAATCTGGTGCTGGCGATCCGGGGCGCCAGCGCTGTTACATTGATCTCGGCGATCCTGGTTCTCGGCGGTGCGCTCGCCGCCGGCCATCGCCACCGGGTCTATGATGCCGTCATCCTTAAGACGTTGGGCGCGACGCGGCTGCGGCTGCTCGGCGCCTACGCGCTCGAATATCTGATGATAGGTGCCGCCACGGCGATGTTCGGGGTCGCGGCGGGCTCGGTCGCGGCATGGCTGATCGTGACGCGGCTGATGACGCTGAGCTTCGTCTGGCAGGCCGGCAGTGCGGCCGTCGTGGTGGTCGTTGCGCTCGCCGTCACCGTGATGCTCGGGCTGGCCGGAACGCTGCTCGCGCTGAACCAGAAGCCGGCGGCCGTGTTGCGGAATTTATGACAATTTGTGGCACCGGGCGATAGAGCCCGTGAAGCGAGCCGCCCATCTGCGGATTCCGCCGTGGATTGGGGCGTTTTGGCGCATGCCGGATGGTGCAGAGCGACATTCAGCCGCGCATCAAAGCTTGCACCGGCTATGGTAATTTCCCACATACAGCCAGGGTCAGACATCCGGCCTGATGACGGAAAATTAATGTCAGCGGACGGATGTATCTGAGATAGATTTCGCACTGGCAGCGCCCCCCTCGGAGCGCGCCAGACAACCAACGGGAATTCGACCATGTCGGACTTTGACCGTAACTACGCCTCTCCGTTCGGCCGGGCCGCCGGGCGCGTCGATAGCGCGACCGTCGATGCGGGCCTGCGGGCCTACATGCTCAAGATCTACAACTACATGGCGATCGGCCTCGCCATCACCGGCCTCGCCGCACTCGGCGTCTACATGGCCGCCGTCACCGGCGACGCCTCGGGCGCCGCGGCGCGCATCGGCAACGCTTACCTGACGCCGTTCGGCTACGCGATGTTCGTGAGCCCCTTGAAGTGGGTGTTCATCCTCGCGCCGCTGGTGATGGTGTTTGCCATCTCCGCCGGCATCAACCGCCTCAAGCCGGCCACCGCCCAGATGCTGTTCTGGGTGTTCTCCGCGCTGATGGGCGTGTCGCTGTCGTCGATCTTCCTCGTCTACACCCACACCTCGATCGTGCGGGTGTTCTTCATCACCGCGGCCTCGTTCGGTGCGCTGAGCCTGTACGGCTACACCACCAAGCGTGACATGACGGGCATGGGCTCGTTCCTGTTCATGGGCCTGATCGGCATCATCATCGCGAGCCTCGTGAACCTGTTCATCGCGAGTTCGGCGCTGCAGTTCGTGGTGTCGGTGGTCGGCGTGCTGGTGTTCGCAGGGTTGACCGCCTGGGATACCCAGCGACTGAAGAACGACTACATCTACGGTTACGCCTCGCAAGGCGGCGACATCGCCGAACGCGCGGCGATCACCGGCGCGCTGTCGCTCTACCTGAACTTCATCAACCTGTTCACACTGCTGCTGCAGTTGCTCGGACAGCGCGACTAATCCTTACCGGATTGCTGAATCGAAGCCCCGGCCCAAAGCCGGGGCTTTTTATTTGGCGTCGGTGTCCCTTCCTCATTTGGTCGTCCCCGCAAACGGGGGGACGACGCTGTGAGCGATGACGAGCGGTGCGATTCACGGCGCGCAAATTCGTCTTTTCATCGCCGCGACCCGACTCTACACTTTTAATCATGTCCGACGTCCTGATCCGGCCCGCCACCGAAGCCGACCTTCCCGCCATCACCGGTATCTACGATCACGCGGTGCGCACCGGCACTGCGACGTTCGAGCTGATCCCGCCGGATCTCGCCGAGATGACGCGGCGCTTTGGCGCGCTGCGCGACGGCGGCTTCCCCTATCTGGCCGCCGAACTGAGCGGCGGCGTGGTGGGGTATGCCTATGCCGGTCCTTACCGGCCGCGGCCGGCCTATCGCTTCACCGTGGAGAATTCGATCTATCTCGATCCGGCCGCGCATCGCCGCGGCATCGGGATGCAGTTGCTCCGCCGCCTGATCGCCGAATGCGAGGCGCGGGGCCACCGGCAGATGATCGCCGTGATCGGCGATTCCGCCAATGCCGGGTCGATCGGTCTGCACACCCGGGCCGGCTTTCAGATGATCGGCACCCATCCGTCGGTCGGGCTGAAATTCGGGCGCTGGCTCGACACGGTCATGATGCAGCTCGCGCTCGGCGAGGGTGACACGACGATTCCTTCCGGCAACACCTAGCAGGCCGTTAAAATCTGTCCGGTTCGGCTTCCTGCCTTCTCCTTACGTCCCGGGCGCGACGCGGCGTGTAACGCTGCATCGCAGACCCGGGATCGTCTCAAACTCTGTCGTTGGAACGGCCCCGGCTCTGCGGAGCGGCATTTCATGCCGCGCCGCGTCCGGGGCACGAGTGCCGCTTGCGCACTCGCACCCGCGCGCCGATAGTGTGCGCCAGATAAGAGGGAGAAACGGCATGGGACGGCTCGACGGCAAGGTGGCTGTGATCACCGGCGCGACCAGCGGCATCGGTTTGCGGACCGCGGAAATCTTCGTCGATGAGGGCGCCAGGGTGGTGATCGCGGGGCGCCGCGCGGCCGAAGGCGAGGCGCTGGCGAAAAAACTCGGCGCTGCCTGCATCTTCCTCAAGACCGATGTGACCCGGGAAGACCAGATGCGCGCGCTGATCGGCACCGCCATTGACAAGTTCGGCCGGCTCGACTGCATCTTCAACAATGCCGGCGGCCCGGCGCAGACCGGCGGCATCGAGGGTCTCGAGGTCGATCGTTTCGATCAGGCGATGGCGACGCTGGTGCGCAGCGTCATGCTCGGCATGAAGCACGCCGCGCCGGTCATGAAGCGGCAGGGCTCCGGCAGCATCATCAACAACGGCAGCATCGCCGGCCATCTCGGCGGCTATTCGACCTCGCTGGTCTACGGCGCCGCGAAAGCGGCGGTCATCCATCTCACCAAATGCGTGGCGATGGAGCTTGGCGAGTCCGGCGTGCGCGTCAACAGCATCTCGCCCGGCGCGATCGCCACCGGCATTTTCGCCAAGGCGCTCGGCGTCGAGACCGGCGCGGCGGACCAGAAGGCGGCTGCGATGCGTGAGGTGTTCAAGACGGCGCAGCCGATCCCGCGCGCGGGGATCCCTGACGACATCGCGCACGCCGCCGTGTTTCTCGCCAGCGACCAGGCGTCGTTCATCAACGGCAGCGATCTCGTGATTGACGGCGGCGTCATCGGCGGCCGCAACTGGACTCAGCAGCAGCAGGGCTACGTGCAATTGCGCAGGATGTTCGGCCAGACCGTAGACTGAGCCATGGACCGACGCGAGCCGCTTCGCTTTGGGCGCGGCGGCGCTTGGAGGAGGGTTCCAACGGCTCCCTACGCCTTCTTCTTCGCGGCCGCCGCCAGATCCGGCGCGTTGACGGTCGGGATCGCGACGCGGCCGGGGCCAGTGTTCTTCAGTGCCTCGGCGGCCTTGTCGTTCGACATGATCTTGGCCATCACGGCCTGACCAGCGCGCTCGAAGATGTCGCGGTTGTGCACCACCCACTCGCGCGACTCGCGCAGCGGCGTGATGAGGCCCTGCACTTCCGGAATCACGTAGCGTGCCACCATGTCCCAACTCCGGCGTGTGTTCTCCGGATTGGCCCAGTCGTGCACGAAGCCGACAATGGTACCGACGCCGCCGGACACCCTCACGATGTCGCGGATTTTCGCGACGAGATCGTCGGGCGTTCCGATCACGGCCGCGGCGTTGTCGACCCACGCGGTCTTCTCCACCGCCTCGTCCGGATTGGCGAAGGCCGCAACGCCCGGCCGCTGCAACGTGCCGACGGTGTACTCGTTGTGCCAGCGCATCAGGCCGTTGCGTGCCTCGAGCCGGGCCTGTTCGCGGGTCTCGGCGATGTGCCACGACAGCAGCACGCGCCAGTTGGCGCGATCGACAGTGGTGCCGTGCTTTTTCGCGGAATCTTCGGCGAATTCCCATTGCTGCGGCAGCGCCATCAATCCCTGCGTCGACATCGAGCCGAGCGAGATGATGCCGATGCCGTATTTGCCGGCCAGCGTCATGCCCGACGGCGAAATCTGTGACGCGACCACGAACGGCATGTCCTCCTGCAGCGGGCGGATCTGCAACTTGGCGTCGTTCATCACGAACCAGTCGCTCTTCGCGCTGACGCGCTCGCCATTGAACAGGCGGCGGATAATGCCGATGGCTTCGTCCTGGCGATCGCGCTGGGTCATCGGATCGATGCCAAGCGTATGCGCGTCCGACGCCAGCGCGCCGGGGCCGGAGCCGAAGATGGCGCGGCCGCCGGTCATGTGATCGAGCTGCACCATGCGCTGCGCGACGTTGAAGGGGTGATGGTATGGCAGCGAGATCACGCCGGTGCCGAGTTTAATACGCTTGGTGCGCTCGCCGGCCGCCGCCAGGAACATCTCGGGCGAGGCGATCATTTCCCAGCCCGACGAATGGTGCTCGCCGCACCAGAACTCGTCGAAGCCGAGGCCGTCGATCTGTTCGACGAAGTCCAGGTCGCGGCGGAATTGCAGCATCGGATGCTCGCCGACCGGGTGATGCGGGGCGAGAAAGGCTCCGAACTTCAGGCGCGCCATGGGGTTTTCTCCGGCTCGTTGCTTCTTGTGGGTATCGCGTGACCCTATGTGCGGGCGCGGTGCAAGGCAATGGAGAAAGGCCGCATCGCAGCCTTGCATCATGCCGTCAGACGGAAAGCCTGCGTCACGGCTTTCATGACATCGTTGTAATCTCCGGCAGGAGTCTCTGTTGCGACGCGCCGCCGCAGCGCCCGGCCTTGCGCGCGCCCGGCCGCTATTCCCATCTCATGAGTGCGTCGTCCGGCCTTCGGACGGCGGCTGGAGGAGACGATGAGCTATTTCCGCACCGCGATCCTTCTCGCCGGCCTGACCGGCCTGTTCATGGGCGTGGGCTATCTGATCGGCGGCGCGGGCGGCGCCATGATCGCGCTGCTTGTGGCAGCGGCGACCAACCTGTTCGCGTACTGGAATTCCGATCGCATGGTGCTATCGATGTATGGCGCGCACGAGGTCGATGCGCGCACGGCGCCGGATCTGCATCGTCTGGTGGCGGAGTTGGCCGGACGCGCGGGCCTGCCGATGCCGCGGGTGTTCCTGATGGACAATCCGCAGCCGAACGCGTTTGCCACCGGCCGCAATCCGCAGAATGCCGCTGTGGCGGTGACGACCGGGCTTGTGCAGTCGTTGCGCCGCGAGGAGCTGGCGGGCGTGATCGCGCACGAACTCGCGCACATCAAGCATCACGATACGCTCTTGATGACCGTCACCGCGACGATCGCCGGCGCGATCTCGATGCTGGCGCAGTTCGGCATGTTCTTCGGCGGCAACCGCAACAACAACGGTACCGGTATCGTGGGCTCGCTGGCGATGATGATCCTCGCGCCGCTTGGCGCCATGCTGGTGCAGATGGCAATCAGCCGGACCCGCGAATACGCTGCCGACGAGACGGGCGCGCGGATCTGCGGTCAGCCGATGTGGCTCGCCTCCGCGCTGGCCAAGATCGACAGCGCCGCGCATCGGGTGCCGAACATGGACGCCGAGCGCGCGCCCGCCACCGCGCACATGTTCATCATCAACCCGCTGTCGGGGCAGGGCATGGACAACCTGTTCGCCACCCATCCCTCGACCGAGAACCGCATCGCGGCGTTGCAGCAGCTCGCGGGACAGTCGGGCGGCTTTGCGCCGATGTCCACGCCGTCGGCGGTGTCTGGTCCGGCGCCGCATGGGCCATGGAATCGTCCGCAGGCGCGCCGCGGGCCGTGGGGCTGAAGCTGCAGTATAGACCCAGCGTGCTCCCTCCCCCTGAAAGGGGGAGGCAAGACCACCACACGGCATTGCGATAGCCTCGCCATTACTTCCGACGTAATCGACGCGATGACGGTCAACTGACATGTGTGGACGCGTGACCTGCGACGGTGTCGCGGGCGAACCGGAAGCTGCCACATGCATCAGACCATCGGAGTTCGAGGCGCGACGACGCACCGCTGGTGGGTGCTGATAATCGTGGTCGCCGCGCAGTTCATGTTCGGCGTCGATGCGTTCGTCGTGAACGTCGCCATTCCTACCATCGCCGCCGAATTGCACGCCGGAGCCGCCGAGATTGAGGCGGTGATCGCCATCTATCTCATCGCCTACGCGACGCTGGTGATTACCGGCGGACGTCTCGGCGATATCCATGGCACGCGCAATGTGTTCCTGGCCGGCGTGCTCGGCTTCTCGGTGACATCGTTGTGGTGCGGGCTGGCGCAATCCGGCACCGAGCTGATCGTGGCGCGGCTGGCGCAGGGTGCGACCGCGGCGCTGATGGTGCCGCAGGTGCTTGCCACCATCCACGTGCTGTTTCCCGACGAGGCGCGCAGCCGTGCGTTTGCGGTCTACGGGGTCGTGCTCGGGCTTGCGGGCGCTGCGGGTTTCCTGCTCGGGGGGCTGCTGGTCACGCTTGATCTCGCCGGCCTCGGCTGGCGCACCGTGTTCTTCGTCAACGTGCCGGTCGGGGCCGTGATTGTCGCGGCGGCATGGTGGCTGATGCCGCAGGCGCCACGACGCAGCGGAATGCAGCTTGATATTCCCGGCGCGGTGGTTCTGTTCATCGGGCTTCTCGCCCTGATCGGGCCGCTGCTGTTCGGGCACGATGTCGCGTGGTCTGCGGCGGTCTGGCTGACGATGGGAATAGGTATCGCTGTCATTGCCGGATTCGTGCGGCTGGAGCGCGCGGTTGCAGCGAAGGGCGGGATGCCGCTGGTCGATCTCGCGCTGCTGTCCGACCGGGCGTTTCTGCGCGGGCTCTGCGCGGTATTCGCATTCTTCTTCGCCAACCTGTCGTTCTATCTGGTGATGACGCTGTTCATACAGACCACGCTACAGGTCGCGCCGTTGCAGGCCGGACTGGTGTTTGTGCCGCTGGCGCTGGCCTTTGTGGTGGCGTCACGACACAGCGGCGCCCGCGCGCGGCATCGTGGCACGTGGGTGCTGATCGAGGGTTGCGCGATCCAGATCGTCGGCCTTGCTGCGATCGCGCTGACCGCGATTGCTGTCGCACAGCCGCCGGTCGGGCTGCTCGCGCTGGTGATGATTGTGTTCGGCTATGGGCAGGGGCTGGTGATGGCGCCGCTGTCGAGCGTGGTGCTGTCCACGGTGCGGGCAACCAGCGCGGGCGCGGGTTCGGGCCTCTACGGCACCGCCACGCAAGTGGCCAACGCCGCCGGTGTCGCCGCCATCGGCGCGGTGTTCTTCGCGGTCCAGGTCGCGCATTCGTCCTGCGTGGCATTGCTGGTCGTGCTCGGCCTGTTCGCGCTCTCGATCCTCACCTGCGCGGCGCTGCTGTTGCGGATGCGTCAAACCGCCTGAGCCATGCCGGAGGTCAGGCGTCGCGCGGCTTGAGGCCCTTGCTTTCCATTCGCCAGATCAGGAGATCGATGCGGTCCTGACCGAAGAAAGGCTCCCCCTCGAACACGAAGGTCGGCACGCCCCAGTGGCCGCAGGCGGCATGATCGTGTTCGTTGTCGGCGATGATGCGCTCGTAGCGGTCCGGGTCGGCAACAATCGCGGCGTCGAGTGCGGCGAGGTCGAAGCCAGCGTTGGCCGCGGCGCGAGCCAGATGATCGCCTTCGTTCCAGCCTTTGACGCTGCCGTCCCACAACACCGGCGCGATGGCCTGCGTAAAGGCGAGCGAGCGGCCTTCGATCTGGGCCGCCGCGCAGAGCCGGGTCAGGCGATGGATGTAGGGCTGCTCGGCGGCGACCTCGAGCGTCGTCATGTCCTGCACGATCGGATCGGGCCGTGGGAAGCGTAACGGGATGCCCTCGCGCTGCGCTACCCGGCGGCTGTCGAGCACGACATATTTGGCGAATTGCGGATTGGCGCGCTTGAAAAAGCCCGGCACCCGCACCGCCAGCGGATAGATCGGCCGCAAGGTGACGCCGACATCATAGCGTTCGGTCATCTGCCGCGTTCCGGTCAGGGCGAGGTAGCTGTAGGGACTGCGAAATGAAAAGAACAGATCGACGGAAAAAGACATGGCAAGCCCCGCAGTCATGGGAGGGGCGGATCATTCCGTTTGGCATACTCCGCGCCAACAACGCGGGTACGGAGTGTCGGCCCGGACGTCAGGAAGGTCAATCGGCGTTGGAGGCGATCCCTTGCGGCTTTGTATTTTCCGGGGAACCAGATGCAGCGATTGAAGCGGCGCAGCGGACGGGTGCAGCGAGTTCGCGCGTGCCTTTGGAGTTTTTGCACACCACCTCGGTCAGCCAGTTCATCATGACTGCGCGTGGAGCGATTTTTGTTCCTCCGCAGAATGCCTTTTTGATCGCACCGGCGGGGGGAACGATCGCATCGGCAACGACTTCTTGTCTCCGATGTCAAATGACCTTGAGGAGACCAGAATGTTTCGTCGTATCGCCGGAATTGCCGTGACCGCAGCAGCGTTGGCCCTTCCCGTGGCGGCCTCGGCGCAGGGCGTGCCGGGCGGCATTGAACGTGGCGCGCATGAGGGTGAACGGGCGGCGGGTCCGGTCGGCGCCGTTGTGGGCGGTGCGATTGGTGGCGTGGTCGGCGGTGTGGCTGGCGTGCTCGGCGTGGATCAGCGACCGCGCTTCCATCGCTACGTGGTCGAACAGCACCGGCCGTCCTATCATTATCGGGAAGCCGTCCGTGTCGGCGCCGTCTTGCCGGACGCGGGGATCACCTACTACGAGGTGCCGCCAGAATACGGCGTCTCTCAATATCGCTATACTGTCGTGAACGATCGCACCGTGCTGGTCGATCCGCGCACCCACCGCATCGTCGAAGTCGTCGAGTGATCCATACCGGTTTCGGGCCGCCCTCTCGGGGCGGCGCCGAAACGGATATTCATCAGCCGAGTTCGCCGACGAGGAAAGGATTGGTCGTGCGTTCCTGCCCGATGCTCGATCCCGGGCCGTGCCCGCAAATGAAGCTGACATCGTCGCCGAGCGGCAGCAGTTTCCCGACGATCGATTTGATCAGCGTGGCATGGCTGCCGCCGGGCAGGTCGGTGCGGCCGACCGAGCCGTTGAACAAAACGTCGCCGACATGGGCGAAGCGCATTTCCTTGTTGAAAAAGACGACGCTGCCGGGCGAATGTCCAGGGCAATGCAGAATGTCGAAGGTCAGCTCGCCGACCGCAACTTGATCGCCCTCATCCAGCCATCGGTCCGGCGTGAAGTTCCGCGCGTCGGTCATGCCGAAGTTGCGGCCGCTTTCCACGACGTGATCGAGCAGATACTTGTCGGCGAGGTGAGGACCGTGGATCGGCACCTTGAGGATGTCGCGCAACTCGGCCGCGCCGCCGACATGATCGATGTGACCATGGGTCAGCCAGATATGCCTGACATTGACGCCGGCTTTCTCGATGGCGGCGCGGATGTCCGGAACGTCGCCGCCGGGATCGATGACGACAGCGTCGCGCGTGGCTTCGCACCACAACAGCATGCAGTTTTGCTGGAACAGCGTAACCGGGATGATCGCCGCTCCGGCCCGCGGCGTGGTCTCGCGTGAGGTTGTCATGCCGTCACAATGCCGATTTTTGCCGTGCCGCCAAGGGGCAAAAAGAAACGGCGGCGGATTCGTGAGCGGGGCTCTCCGGCCGACACAAGGGTCTCCGCCGCGATCTGTCGAGGGAGTGTTGCGGAATTATACGAAAAATTATGCGACTTGGCGATCGGGACGCTCGAGGTCGTCCCAGATATCGGCAAACCCGGTGAACGGTTGCGGTTTTCCGACGACGTAGCCTTGGGCGAAATCGACGCCGATTTCGCCCAACCGTTCCAGCACAGCCTCGGTTTCGACGAATTCGGCGATCGTCCGCTTGCCGAGCATCTTGCCAAGCCGATTGATGGTCTCAACCATGGCGAGATCGATGGGGTCGTTGAGCATATCCTTGACGAAGCCGCCATCGATCTTGAGATAGTCGACGTGAAGGTGCTTGAGGTAGGCGAAAGACGACATGCCGCTGCCGAAATCGTCAAGCGCGAAGCGGCAGCCGAGTTGCCGCATCGCGCCGATGAAGCGGTTGGCGCTTTCCAGGTTCGAGATCGCGCTGGTTTCGGTGATCTCGAAGCAGATCATCGACGGCGGGATGTCATATTGCCTGAACTGCTCGCGCACGAACGCGATGAAATTCTCGTCCTCGAATGTCAGGCCCGACAGGTTGATGGCGCAGGTGCCGGGCGGAGCATCGGGCGCGATGCCGATCCCTTCGGACAGGATGCGGAACGTATTGCTGATGACCCAGCGGTCGATCAGCGGCATCAGACCGTAGCGCTCGGCAGGAGGGATGAAGTCCGCCGGCGGCACGATCTGGCCGGCTTCGTCCCGCAGCCGCAAGAGGATTTCGATGTGCCTCCCGCTCTCGCCGGTCTCGCCGAGCGCCAGAATCTCCTGGGCGTAGATGCAAAACCGTTCCTGTTCCAGCGCGTCACGGATGCGCTGCACCCACTTCATCTCGCCGAAGCGTTCGAGCAATTCGCTGTCGCTCGATGAATGGATCTGGATGCGGTTGCGGCCCTTCTCCTTGGCCATGTAGCAGGCCATGTCTGCGGTTCGCAGCATGTCTTCCTTGGTCGTGCCGGCATGAGTCATCGGGATGAGCCCGATGCTGACGGTGATATTGAAAAGGCGTCCGCTCCAGACGAAGCTCGTGTCCTGGACGGATTGCCGCAGAGTTTCGGCAAACACGGCCGCGGCTTCGATGCCGCAGCCGCTCAACAGCGCGCCGAACTCATCGCCGCCCAATCGGGCCACGAGGTCGCCATGGCGAAGATGCCGGCTCAGCATCGCCGACGTTTGCCGCAGCAACTGATCGCCGGCCGCATGGCCGCAGGTGTCGTTGACGATCTTGAATTGGTCGATGTCGAGGACCATCAGCACATGCTGTCTGCCGTCGCTGCCGAATTTCGCCAGCGCCTGTTCCAGTTGATGCTCGAATTCGCGGCGATTGACGAGGCCCGTCAACTCGTCATGGGATGCCTGCCACGACAGCCGGTCGATATAGGCCTGCTCGTCGGACTTGTCGTGAATGATGAGAACGGCGCCCGTCACCCTGCCGGTCGTCTGGACGTCGATATGCAATGGCGAGCCGGTCAACAGCACCGGGACTTCGGTCGAATCGCGCCGGATCAACGTGTGCGAGTGGCTTCCGCCGGCCGACTGTCCGCCGAGCACGCGATCGATCACCTCGCCGGTAACCTCATGGCCGTCGTGATCGACAATGCGAAACAGAGTGGGCAAGGCCCGTCCGCGGGCCTCCTCAACGGAGAGGCCGATCAGGGTTTCGGCGACCGGGTTCATGAAATCCAGCTTGCCGTCCGCATCCGTCGAGATGACGGCCTCGCCGATCGACGCCAGAGTGATCTGGGCACGCTCCTTTTCGGCGCGGAGTGCATTTTCGAAGGTCCGCCGTTGCGCCACCAGACTTCGGGTGCGCCAGAGCACGAACATGATCAGCAGTGCTGCAGCGACGGCGTTGCCGATCGTCAACAGCCTGGTGATCGCGCGCGACCCCTCGCCAAGACTTTGGGAATAAGCCACGGCAAGCGGCGTGATGCGCTCATTGAGGCGGGTGATCTGCTCCTTGCGCTCGCGGAGAAGTTCCGGGGCGACGAGACCGCTTTCGGCCGAACGGTGGATTTGCCGAGCGAGATGATTGAGCTGATCGATCATCGGATCGGTTACGGCCCAATAGCGGATCGCCTTGTCGAGGTAACTGACCGAGCGAAAGTTGCGGAACAGCGAAATCATCCCTGGGATGTCGGCGGGATCGATGCCGCCCTGCAGGAATCCTGCTGTCGCCGCCTTGATGTCGGGAGGCGATTGCTCGAGCGCCAGGCGCGCCGCGCGGTCGCCCATCGGGATCGCGATGGCGGCCTGGTATTGGCGATAGTGCTGCTCGTTGTGACTGTCGGCGTAGAGAGTCAGGAAATATATGGCGTCTTTCTCGCCTTTCGACCATAGCCCTTCGCTGCCGACATAGGCGCGGACGGACGACTGCAGGTTGAGGCTGAAGCTCGCGAGCATGACCTGTATCATCACGAGCACGATGAAGGGAAGGACGAGCCGCAGCAGGCCGGAAGTCGCGTGGGTCGTCTTCAGTCGCATCGAAAAGTCCGGATGCCGGCGCGGGTTGCCATGGAATGCGGCGGCATGCTGCTTGTCCGGCCAAGTCTGACGGGGGTGGCTTAACACCGATTAAACCCGGAAACTCCAGCGCGGAGTTGCATGAATCGCGGGTAAAGCGACCGGCGCCAGTGTGAAGGTTGCGGGTAGGACGGCCAAAAGCGGCCTGAAATCGCGCGGAACATGGTTACTCAAGAAAGAATCGCCGTCATTGACCCGGTTTGGCTGCGGACCCAGGTATCCTCGTTTGCAGCGGTCTGGTGGGCGGCCGCCTTCTTTTTTGCTAACGTCCCGAATCCGAGGTTCGTCCCGGCATGCGGCGGCTCCGTAGCGGACTTCTGAACTGTCGTACCGGGGTTTGACGCAATGGGATCGCAGGCCGTTCAGATCGCTCTCGTGCCGCCGGATCGCCGTCAGTCCGAGACGGCGCTCCTGGTTGCGCGCGGCACCGCGCGATGGCTGCGGTCGATGGGGTTCTCTTCGGTGAGCGAGTTGCCGCTGCCATCGGGCCGGCGCGCCGATCTGGTGGCGCTGAATGCGCGCGGCGACGTCTGGATCGTCGAGATCAAGTCCTCGGTCGAGGATTTGCGCGCCGATCAGAAATGGCACGACTATCGGCAGCACTGCGACCGGTTGTTTTTTGCGTTCACAAGCGATCTGCCTTGCGAAATTTTCCCCGCGGAAACCGGTTTGATCGTCGCCGACGCCTACGGCGCCCATTTGCATTGCGAAGCGCCGGAGCATCGCTTGCCGGCGCCGACGCGCAAGGCGATGATGCTGCGTTTTGCGATGGCGGCGGCGCAGCGGCTCAACCGCCTCGCCGATCCGCAGGGTCACGTCGAAACGGATTTTTAGCGACCTGTGACCGACGCCCGAGGCGTCATGAAAAACCCCTCCGAAGAGGGGCTTTTTGTGTTGAGTTGCGTGACGTTTAGCGCGGCGCTCGCTTCGCGAGGATGCGCTGCAGAGTGCGGCGGTGCATGTTCAGCCTCCGCGCGGTTTCCGATACGTTGCGGTTGCACATCTCATAAATGCGTTGGATATGCTCCCAGCGTACGCGATCGGCGGACATCGGATTCTGCGGCGGTTCGGATTTTTCGGTGCCGCTGGCGAGCAGCGCCGCCACCACGTCGTCGGCATCGGCCGGTTTCGACAGGTAGTCGACGGCGCCCATCTTCACGGCCGTCACGGCGGTTGCGATGTTGCCGTAGCCGGTCAACACGATCGCCCGTGCATCGGGCCGCTGCTGTTTCAGTGCCGACACCACATCGAGACCGTTGCCGTCGCCGAGCCGCAGATCCACCACGGCGAACGCCGGAGCGGCCTTGCCGATATGGGCAAGCCCGTCCGAAACGTTGTCGCAAGACGTCACGCTGAATCCGCGCGTCTCCATCGCGCGCGACAATCGTTCGAGAAACGGCTTGTCGTCCTCGACGATCAGCAGGGACCGGTCAGCTTGCGGGATAGCTTCGGCGGTTGCGTTCACGATGAGATACCTCGCTGCATTGCTATGATCATATGGGCAAGATCGGCTCTCCTGCCAAGGTCAGGGACGCGCATTGAGGCTTTAAGTCGCAGCCCACGACATTACTAAGATACTGTTTCCGCGGCGGTTTCGACAGTTTCAAAGCGCCCGCGCGGCCACACGATCTGGACCACGGCCCCGTGCTCCGGAAATGTCCGGTTCGCAAATGAAACCTTCGCTCCGGTACGCTCCAGCAGCGTGCGGGCGATGAAGATGCCAAGGCCCAATCCGGTCCGTCCGCCTTGGCCGTCTTCGGAGCCGCGCCGTCGCGACAAATACGGCTCACCGATCCGTTTGAGGACATCGGGCGGAACGCCCGGACCGTCGTCCGAAATCACGATTTCCACGGTGTCGTCGTTCCACCAGGCGTTCACTTCGACGTTCTTGCGTGCGAAGTCGACGGCGTTTTCGAGAATGTTGCCGACCCCGTAAAGGATGGCCGGGTTGCGCATGCCGACCGGTTCGCTGCTCGCCGCCACCGCGATGCGCACCTTGATGGCGATGCCGAAGTCGCGGTGGGGCGCAACCGCTTCCTCGATCAGCGTCGACAGCCGCATGCGGTCGAAAGGCGCGCCGCTCGAGGAGAGTTGCGTGATCTTGGCCAGGATGTCGCGGCATCGCTGGGTCTGCTCGCGCAGCGTTTTCAGATCGGCCGCGAGCCTCGCGCCATCCTGCGTACCGTCTTGGGTTGCCTTTTCGAGTTCCCGGGAAATCAGAAAGATCGTCGCCAAGGGCGTGCCGAGTTCGTGCGCGGCTGCCGCCGCGAGGCCGTCGAGTTGGGTGAGGTGCTGTTCGCGCGCCAGCACCAGTTCCGTCGCAGCGAGTGCGTCGGACAATTGCCGCGCCTCCTCGGTGACCTGGAAGGTATACAGGCTGGTGACCCCGATCGCGATCAGGATCGAGGACCAGACGCCGATCAGATAGATCGGCGGCAGTACCAGCGGATCGTCGCTATCCCACGGCAACGGCAGGTGAGTGAAGCCGAGCACCGTCGCGCAGGCGACGGCGAAGATCGCGAGCGCAATCGTCAACCGCGTCGGCAGCGCGGTGGCGGCAATCAGCACGGGTGCCAGGAACAGGAATGAAAACGGGTTTTGCAGTCCGCCGGTGAAATACAGCAGCGCTGCCAGCTCAGCGATGTTGAGTGCCAACAGCGCCGCGGCATGGCGCGGCTCCAGCCGCTGCATCGGGTTGAAAACGATCTGGAGCCCGAGATTGAGCAGCGCCGACAGGCCGACGATGGCCACGCAGGGAATGATCGGAACGTCGAATTCGAGGCCCTGGGCGACAACGAAGATCGCCGCCAGTTGGCCGAGTGCTGCGAGCCAGCGCAGCCGCAGGATGGTATCCAGACGGACATGGCGGCGCGGATGACGGAAGTCGGACGTTGCGATGTCGGTCATTTCCGTGAGCTTATCCGGGCGCCGTGGGGTTCACAAACTGCGCAACTTGACGCAACGTCCGCAACGCGATGCGGTTCTGTGGTTGGACATGAATGAGCGACGCACGTTCCCGCGCATTGGAGCCGCGGCAGGGGGCGTCGTCCCGGTTCGCGTGCGGACGATTGCGATCGCGCTTTTCTGCAACGCTCTTCATCCTCGGGTGTGGCCGCACGGCAGGGATAACAGGCCGCTTGCCGCTCAGCGCCCGACCGTCACGATTCGATATTTTGCCACCGCGTGGCTGGCCGCTCAGGGCGTTTTTGCCGGAAGATGAGCGGGGTTGGCCGGTTTATGCTCGATTCCCTCGCGTTTGGGGTCATTTAACCCTGCACATGTACCCTGCGGTCCATTGACGCTGTCCCGTCCAGCCGCCACTATGCTGCGACGCAAAAGGGTTCGAGGGACGAATGCCAATCGGTGAATTTGGACGGCCGCCGGAAATGCCGGTGGAAGGCAGCCCGGCACTGACGACGCCGATGTACTGGATGTACGAGATGGCGTACGCGGCGCTCAACCCAGCCCGCGCGGTGACGGATGCGACGAAAATCCTGTTTCAGAATCCGCTCAACCCATGGGCGCACACCGAGTTCGGCAAATCCGTTGCCGCCGGTTGCGAACTGTTCGAGCGCGCCACACGCCGTTATGGCAAACCCGAATGGGGCCTGAAGGACACGGAGGTCAACGGCGTCCGCACCCCGATCGAAATCCGCACGGTCTGGGAAAAGCCATTCTGCCGTTTGCTGTATTTCGATCGCAAGCATATGCGGCCGTTGCGCGCGCCGCAGCCGCGCGTGCTGATCGTGGCGCCGATGTCCGGTCACTACGCGACGCTGCTGCGCGGAACGGTCGAAGCCTTTCTGCCGACGCATGACGTTTATATCACCGACTGGTCCGACGCCCGGATGGTTCCGGTGTCGGAAGGCCGGTTCGATCTCGAGGACTATGTCGACTACCTGATCGAGATGTTTCACGTGCTCGGCGGCAATGTGCATGTGATTGCGGTCTGTCAGCCGTCCGTTCCCGTGTTGACGGCGGTTTCGGTCATGGAAGCCGCGCACGATCCCTGCGTGCCTGTGTCGATGACGCTGATGGGCGGCCCGATCGATACCCGCAGGAATCCGACCGCGGTCAACAAACTGGCGGAAGAGAAGGGGATCGACTGGTTCCGCAACAACGTCATCACCAAGGTGCCGTTTCCGCATCCCGGCGTGATGCGGGACGTCTATCCCGGCTTCCTGCAGCTCAACGGTTTCATCAGCATGAACCTTGACCGGCACATGGATGCGCACCAGAGCCTGTTCAAGAATCTCGTCAAGGGCGACGGCGACCTCGTCGACAAGCATCGCGATTTTTACGACGAATATCTCGCCGTGATGGACCTGACCGCGGAGTATTACCTCCAGACGGTGGATCTTGTGTTCGTCAAGCACGCCTTGCCGAAAGGCGAGATGACCCATCATGGCCGTCCGGTCGATCCGTCCAGGATCACCCGCGTCGCGCTGATGACGGTCGAAGGCGAGAATGACGATATCTCCGGTCTCGGCCAGACCGAGGCGACGCACGCGCTCTGCACGTCGATTCCGGACAATCGCCGCGTCCACTACGTGCAGAAGGGCGTGGGGCATTATGGCGTCTTCAACGGCTCCCGGTTCAAGTCGGAAATCGTTCCGCGCATCAACGACTTCATGATGTCAGCGGCAACCGGACGTCGCGCGGCGATGGCCGCCGCCGAATAGTTGGAATCGCGGCGCCCGGGTCTCGGAATCCGCATTCAGGAAAATTGTGACCCGTCGTGCGTCTCTTCCGGGGCCCAACCAATTCCCGGCGGCCGGCCGGTTTCCGGCATGCAGAAAGAATGAATGTGGCGTCATGATTTGAAGCCCAGTTCAGCCGGTGTCAGGGCTCGAAATTTCCGTTCCATGACCCATCCTGTAGTGCCCGACGAAGAGATTCTCCCTGTATATTGGGCAAATGATTTGTTTTTGCGCCGAGCGATTTGACTGGCGGCGGATATGGCAGAATCCAGGCGATTTTCCCGCCCTCGGATTTGCAGACATGGCCACCCGCGCTCTTCTCTATCGACGACCCGCCGAACCCTCGCGGCTTCTCGTCAAACACGGCTCGCAAATCTACTCGGTCCGGCTCAGGCGTCATCGCCGGGCGCGGCGTTATACGCTGCGTATTCATCCGAGCGATCGCGAAGCGATCCTGACGATGCCGCCGCGCGGGACATTGGCGGATGCCAAGGACTTCGCGCAGCGTCACGGCGGCTGGATCGCCGCGCGTCTCGGGCGATTGCCCAAGGCCGCTCCGTTCCTGCCCGGCACGATCGTGCCGTTACGCGGAATGGAGCATCGAATCGTGCATCGCGCCGGCGTTCGCGGCACGGTCTGGACGGAAACGCGCGACAGCGGCGAGCGGATTCTGTGCGTTGCGGGCGGTGTCGAGCATCTGGATCGCCGTGTGCATGATTTTCTCAAGCGTGAGGCGCGGCGCGATCTCGCCCGGGCCTCCCAGCATTACGCCGAGCGGCTCGGCGTTCGCGTGAAGCGGCTCTCGATTCGCGATCAATCGAGCCGCTGGGGATCCTGCACCTCGGCCGGCTCGCTGTCGTTCTCATGGCGGCTGATCCTCGCGCCGGCCTATGTGCTCGACTATCTCGCAGCGCATGAAGTCGCGCATCTTGTCGAGATGAACCATTCGCCGCGGTTCTGGAAGGTGGTTGCGCGGATCTGTCCTCATGTGGAGCGGGCCAAGACGTGGCTCGACACGCAGGGCAACGATCTGCACCGCTACGGCATTCAGGATTAGCGCCGCGGGTGAATGGCCGCTTTCTGGCGTCCGGATCAGCGGCCTCCGAACAGCCGCTGCATCAGCCAGCCATCGAGGCCGTGGTCAGCTTCGGGCCGCACATTGGATCGCGCCGGCGGCTGCCGGCCAGTGTTGGCTCCCACAGGAGCAGGGGGTATTGGCGTGGGTTCCGTCACCTGTTGACCGAGTTGCGCGACTGTCGCGAGCAGGCCGCTGGGTTGAGCGCCGGGAATCGGTTCGGGACGCAACCCCTGATGCGCCGCCCGCATGAAGCGAGTCCAGACCTCGACCGGCAGGCCGCCGCCGGTTGCCTTGTGAGTCGGTGAGTTGTCATCGTTGCCAAACCACACGCCGGTGACGAGCTTCGCGGTATAGCCGACGAACCAGGCGTCGCGGAAATCCTGGCTGGTGCCGGTTTTTCCGGCGGCCATCCAGCCGGGCAGTTCAGCCTTGTGCGCCGTCCCGCTGCGCAGCGTTTCCTGCATCATGGTATTCATCATCGCATCGGCGCGCGCGTCGATCACCTGGTTCGGCGCATCGGGATGCCGGGCGTAAAGAATCTTGCTGCCGTCGACGGTGCGGATCCGGTTCACCACATAGGGCGTGACCGCGTAGCCGCCGTTGGCGAACGGCGCGTAGGCGCCGACCAGTTCGAGCGGCGAGACCTCGGAGGTGCCGAGCGCGATGGACGGATTGGGATCGAGTTTCGAGGTGATGCCGAGGCGGTGTGCGGTCTGGACCACGTTCTTCGGCCCGACTTCGAGTCCGAGCCGGACGGCCACCGTATTGAGCGACATCGCCAGAGCCTGGGTGAGCGTGACCGCACCGAAATATTCGCGCGAATAGTTCTCCGGCTTCCAGCCTTTGATGTCGAGCGGTGCGTCCTGACGGATCGTCTCCGGGGTGAGGCCGGACTCGATGGCGGTGAGATAGACGAACGGCTTGAAGGCCGAGCCCGGCTGCCGTTTCGCGGTCACGGCGCGGTTATACTGGCTGTCGGCGTAGTTGCGGCCGCCGACCATGGCGCGGACTGCACCGGTTGGCGTCATGGCGACCAGCGCGCCCTGGCTGACATGGTATTTGACGCTTTTCGCGGCAAGCTCGTCGATGACGGCCGCTTCGGCGGCGCTCTGCAATTTCGGATCGATGGTCGTCTCGACCACGATGCTCTGGTCGATCTGGCCGACAAGATCGTCGAGGACCTCGCCGATCCAGTCGGCGACGTAGTTGATGGTGCCCGCGCCGGTCGGTTTCACCGCGTAGGAGGGATGGGCGCTTGCCTCGCGGGCCTGTTGCTCGGTGATGAAGTGCGCGTCGGCCATCGCGGCGAGCACCACTTTTGCGCGCGCTTCCGCGCCGGCCGGATTGCGGTTCGGCGCGAGCCGCGAGGGCGACTTGACGAGGCCGGCCAGCATCGCCGCTTCCGCCAGCGTGACATTGCGGGCCGACTTGCCGAAATATTTCTGCGCGGCCGCTTCGACGCCGTAGGCGCCCGATCCGAAATAGACCCGATTGAGATAAAGTTCGAGAATCTGCGCCTTGGTGTGCTTGCGCTCCAGCCATAGCGCGAGCTCGACCTCTTGCAGCTTGCGCTCCAAGGTGCGCTCCTGGGTCAGGAACAGGTTCTTCGCGAGTTGTTGCGTCAGTGTCGAGCCCCCCTGCGCGACGCCATGATGCAGGATATTGGCGACGGCGGCGCGCAGGATTCCCAGGGGATCGATGCCGTGGTGGGAATAGAAGCGGCGGTCCTCGATGGCGATGAAGGCCTTCGGCAAATACGGCGGTAGGTCCTTCAGGGCGACGTTCGTGCCCGCCATTTCACCCCGCGTCGCCAGGATCGTGCCGTCGATGCCGGCAATCTGGATGGTCGGCGGCCGTTTCGGAATTTCGAGCGACTGGATGGGCGGCAGGTGCGCGCCGACATAGACCACGACGCCGACGCAGGCGATCACCGCCCAGAGACCGAAAACGGCGCCCCAGTAGAACAGGCGGTAGGCGTTGCGCCGCAGCCGCCCCTTCGAGCGGGTTTTGCTTGCCGCCCGGGCAGGCTTGCGCTCGCGCGATGAATGTCCGCCGCCCGGTTCGCCCTTGGGTTTTGGCGGGCGCTTGGCCGGCTTGTCGTCGGCAACCGTGATGCGATCGAGCGGATTGAGGCGCAACTCGGACAGCGCCGCGGGAAGGCCAAAGACCGGCTCCTTGCGTCCCCCACGCTTCTTTTTTCGTCCCCACGCCATACGCAACGATACCCACGCCACCGATGCTGCACGCTACCGGGCGGGGTTTAAAGGCGCGTTAAGCGACGATTAATGCTGATGGCGCGATGGGCGCGCAAGCGCTTGATATTGTAGCCATTCAGCGGCTCTTAACCCTATCGAGACACTTGCACTTATCAAACAAGACTGCCGGCGCGGGATGTCCGCGCCGGCAGCAATGTCTCGATCGAAAGAGCCGGCGCCTCAGCTCTTGCTTTCGTCGGTGATGATCGGTCCGAACAGCTCCCAGCGCTGGCCATCAAAACGCATCATCTGCATCTGCTTGTTGACGCGGTAGTCGTTCGGCGTGGTGGTGCTGACCATTCCCGGCAGCGACAGGTCGAGGTGAACGTCCTTCAGGTTGGTGGCCTGTTTCATGACGTTCGCCCGTGTCAGGTTGTCGCCGCACTGCTTCAGCACATGCACCAGGAGTTGCGCCGTGCTGTAGCCGTACGAATTGAAGTTCGAATTCTTGTCGCCCTCCGGATAATACTTCGCCATGAAGGCGAAGTATTTTTTCATGCCCGGATCGTCCTTCCACTGCGGATCGAGCGGATCCTTGCCGTAGTTGGTGCTGATGAGGCCCTTGGAGTTCTCCAGGCCCGCCGGCTTCAGCACGGCGCCGACGGACGTCGCGTTGATGTCGACGATCTGGACAGGATGCCAATTGAGCTCGGCGATCTTCTTGATCGCCTGGGCTGCCTGCTTTGGCGTCGAGGCGCTGAAGAACAGCGTGGCACCGGCATCCTTGATCTTGATGATCTGCGAATCGATGGTCGGATCGGAGACCTCGTAGGAGGCCTCCGCGACGATCATCTTCGCGGCCTTGTCGCCGAGACCGGCCTTCAGGCCGTTGAGGTAGTCCTTACCGAGATCATCATTCTGATAGAGGACGCCGATCTTCGCGTCGGGGTGATTCTTCAGGATGTACTGGCCGTAGATCCGTCCTTCGACGAAATAGCTGGGGTTGAAGCCCAGCGTCCACGGATAGTGCTTCGGATCGCTGAAGCGCGAGGCGCCCGTCGCGGCGAAGAGCTGCGGAACTTTCTTGGTATTGAGATATTTCTGGACGGCGGCGTTCGGCGGCGTTCCGATGAGCTGGAAGGTGAGCAACACCTCGTCGCTTTCCACCAGCTTGCGGACCTGTTCGACGGTCTTGGGCGGGCTGTAGGCGTCGTCATACTGGATGAACTTGATCTTGCGGCCGTTGATGCCGCCTTCGTCGTTGATCATCCTGAAATAGGCGGCCTGGGTCTTGCCGATGGTGGCGTAGGCGGAGGCGGGGCCGCTGAACGGCGAGGTCTGCCCGATCTTGATTTCGGTGTCGCTGGCGCCGGGGTCATATTTCTTCTGCGCAAAGGCAGACGAGACAGACAGCGCCATGGTCAGCGCCGAAGCCGCGGCCAGGTGGAAAAGGCTATTCTTCATTCTGATGTTTCCTCTCGACATGATTGTGCCGGCGATCCCGTCCAGACGGATTTACGGGCCACCGTTGGCGGTTACTCTGGAGGAACCTTTTCCGCATTGCAAGGAGGGTAGCCTTTAGGATGAGCCGGCAGCGTGAGCGGAGTGCGCCATCGCCGGAGACCGCACGCAACAGGGTGATTCCCGGGAAAACGGGTGGCTGTAACGGCTCGACGATCGTACACCGGGTGACATGCAGCCGAGGGTCTCATGAGCGCCAAGCCGTTTGAGCAGTTTTATCTGGACCGGCTGGAGACGCCGATCGGAACGGCGCTGCTCGTTACCGACGCGGACGGATATCTGCGCGCGCTGGACTGGCACGACCATGAGCCGCGGATGCGGCTTTTGCTACGGCGGCAGAACGGCGCGTTTACGCTCGATGAGGGCGCCGCGCCGAACGATGTCAAGTCGTCGCTGCGGTCGTATTTTGACGGGAGGCTGGACAGTCTGGCCGCGATCCGGTGGCGCGCGGGCGGAACGCCGTTTCAGCGCGCGGTCTGGGCCGCGTTGCAAACCGTTCCGGTCGGCACAACCATGAGCTACGGCGCATTTGCGGCGCGGCTGAACTTGCCGAAAGCGATGCGCGCCGTCGGCCATGCCAACGGCGCCAACCCGATCAGCGTCGTCGTGCCCTGCCATCGACTCGTTGGGGCGGACGGATCGCTGACGGGATATGGCGGCGGCCTCGAACGAAAGCGCTGGCTGCTGAGGCACGAGGGCGTGACGCTGAGGACCTGAAACGCCGGTGCCGACATGTCCCCACCTTTTCTGGCTTCGTCATGCCCGGCCATAGCAGTCGCAGACTGCGTAAACTTGTCTGCGGTGCCGGGCATCCACGTCTTGTTCCTGTCGATTAAGAAAGACGTGGATGGCCGGGACGAGCCCGGCCATGACAGGGAATTTGTCTTCAAATGGGAAAGTGGCGCTCAGGCGGCCGGTTGCTCCGCCGCCTCGCTGTTGGCGAGCAAGTGGACCAGCGCGCGCTTGATGGCGGCCTGTCGCGTGGGCGCCGTGATCTGCGCGCCGAGCAGGTCCGTGACATAGAACACGTCGCGCGCCCGCTCGCCGAAGGTCGCGACATGCGCCGAGGCGATGTTGAGGTTGAGCTTCGAGATCGCTGCGGTGAGCTGGAACAGGAGGCCGGGCCGGTCGAGCCCGGAGACCTCGATCACGGTGTAGCGATCCGACCACTGGTTGTTGATGATGACCTCGGGTTCGACCACGAAGGGCCGCAGCTTGCCCTTGCCCGAGGCCCGGCGCGCCACCACCTCGGGCAGCCGCAGCTTGCCTTCGAGCACCTGCTCGATCATCTCGCCGATGCGCGTGGCGCGGCGGCCCTCGTCTTCGTCGCGATCGTATTCCCGCGAGATCGCGATGGTATCGAGCGCGAGGCCGTCGGTGGTGGTGTAGATCTGGGCGTCGACGATGTTGGCGCCGGCTGACGCGCAGGCGCCGGCGATGATCGACAGCAGCCAGGGATGGTCGGCGGCGAGGATCGTCAGTTCGGTCACGCCGCGCGCCTCGTCGAAACCGACATTGATGTTGAGCTTCTGGCCGCTCGCTTCGCTGGCGCGCAGGAAACGCGCATGACGGATTTTCCGCGGCAACTCGGCCTTGAGCCAATAGGCGGGATAATGCCGCGCGATATAGGCGTTGAGCTCCTGTTCCGGCCACTCGGTGAAGTTCGCGCGGAATTCGGCCTGCGCGGCGACGATCCGCTGGGCGCGGTTCACTTCGGAGAAGCCGCCGGTCAGGACCGGTTCGGTTTCATAGTAAAGGGTGCGCAGCAATTGCGCCTTCCAGCCGTTCCAGACGCCGGGTCCGACGCCGCGGATGTCGGCGGTGGTCAGGATCGTCAGCAGCTTCATCTGCTCGACCGATTGCACCACGGCGGCGAAGTTCTCGATGGTCTTGCGGTCGGAAAGGTCGCGCGATTGCGCCACCGTGGACATGGTCAGATGCTGCTCGATCAGCCACGCCACCAGTTCGGTGTCGGCGGCGTTGAAGCCGAGCCGCGGACACAGCCGCCGCGCCACCTTGGCGCCGGCAATCGAGTGATCCTCGGGACGGCCCTTGGCGATGTC
The DNA here is from genome assembly GCA_035546855.1 of Nitrobacter sp. Taxonomy (GTDB): domain Bacteria; phylum Pseudomonadota; class Alphaproteobacteria; order Rhizobiales; family Xanthobacteraceae; genus Nitrobacter. Next base: position 101,753 of record DASZVY010000050.1, read on the forward strand.
ATGGAGCAGCGTGGTGATATAGATGACCGGTCGATGCTCCGGCCGGATTTTGCGCATCAGGTCGCTGGCGACGACGAACTCGTCGTTGCCGCCGCGCTCGATCTCCTGAAGGATTCCGATGCAGCGGATCAGGTGCTCGTCCACCGTGTAGTGGTGGTACATGTTGAATTGCATCATCGAAACGATCTTGCCGAAGGCGCGGATGAAATGACCGAGCACGCCGGTCTCGTTCATCCGCCGCAGCACGATCTCGGCATCGTTCGAGGTGAGGATCTCCATGAACAGGCGGTTGGCCTCGGGATTCTCGCGCAACTCCGTGTTGATCAGCCGCAGCGAGCGCGTCACGGTGCGCATCGCATCGGGGTGGAACGCGAGGTTGTTCTGCTGGGCAAGACGGAACAGCCGGATCAGGTTCACGGGATCCTGCTTGAACACGTCGGGAGCCGCGAGGTTGATGCGGTTGTTGTCGATGATGAAATCGTCGCTGCCGGGAACGCGCCGCCGCTTTGCGCCCGGACGCAGCTTCGCCATCATGCGGCTCAACACTGGTGCCGGCTTGGCCTGCTGGTCTTCCAGCTTGGCGCAGAGGATGGCAGTGAGGTCGCCGACGTCCTTTGCGATCAGGAAGTAATGCTTCATGAAGCGTTCCACGTCCTGCATGCCCGGATGCGAGGTGTAGCCAAGCCGCACGGCGATCTCGCGCTGCATGTCGAAGGACAGCCGCTCCTCGGCGCGTCCGGCGATGAAATGCAGGTTGCAGCGCACCGACCACAGGAAGTCCGCACAGCGGCGGAACGTCCGATACTCCCGGGCGTCGAACACGCCGCGCTCCAGCAGTTCGTCGGTGTCGCGCACCCGGTAAACGTACTTCGCGATCCAGAACAGCGTGTGCAGGTCGCGCAACCCGCCCTTGCCGTCCTTGACGTTGGGCTCGACCAGATAGCGGGACTGACCGGCGCGCCGGTGACGTTCCTCGCGCTCGGCGAGCTTGGCTGTGACGAAGTCCGCCGCGGTGCCCTGAACGACCTCCATGTCGAAGCGCTCGACGAGTTCGTCGTATAGCGCCTGGTCGCCGGTGAGGAAGCGCGTCTCCAGAATCGCGGTCCGAATGGTCATGTCGCCCCGCGCCTGACGGATCGATTCATCGACCGAGCGGGTAGCGTGACCGACCTTCAGGCCCATGTCCCAGAGGCAGTACAGGATCGCCTCGGCGACCTGCTCGCCCCACGCGGTCTGCTTGTAGGGCAGGATGAACAGCAGATCGATATCGGACTCCGGCGCCATCAGCCCGCGCCCGTAGCCGCCGGTCGCCACCACGGCCATGCGCTCGGCACCCGAGGGGATCGGGGAGTGGTAGAGATGGCGGGTCGCCGCCGAAAACAGCATGCGGATGATTTCGTCCTGGACGAAACACAGCCGTTCGGCGCAGCGTCGTCCGTGCCGGTCGCGCAGGAGCTGGGCCTGCGCCGCTTCGCGGGCCTTGACCAGTTCGGCCTTCAGCAGTTGCGCGAGCGCCGACCGGAAGACGTCCTCATGCCCGGCGTGCTTTTCGGCCAGGACGTCGATGTCGCCGGTGATTCTGGCGATATCGAACTCATCCGGGCCTGCCGGTTGTGGCGTCACGTTGTCCATTGCTACCCGGATATCCAACCCCGCGCGCGCTGTCACTGGACTTTGTGCTGGTCTTGCGGTCGGATGAATTCGATCGGAGCCGGCGACGGCGGAGGCCGGGCCCGGTGGCCCTTCGCCCCCTGGTTTGCAGGCGCGCTAACAAGCCATTGAAATTGAACAGTTTTGTGGCGAATTAAGACGCGGAGGAATGTCGTCGTCCGACGACAGAACAGAGGATAACGAAGATAATGCCTATGAACGCCGCAGAGCTTCGCGCCACGCAAGCCCCGATCAAGGAGCGCTACAAGACCGACCCGGCGACCGCGTTGATCACGCTGAAGGCCAAGGGATCGATCGAAAACGAAGGGATCGCCTGCAAGGTCGAGACCGGACGCGCGCTCGCGGTCGCCGGCCTGCATCCGGCCTCGGGCGGCTCCGGCCTCGAACTGTGTTCCGGGGATATGCTGCTCGAGGCGCTGGTCGCCTGCGCCGGCGTGACGCTGAAATCGGTCGCGACCGCGATCGAGGCGCCGCTGAAATCCGGCCACGTGTTTGCGGAAGGTGACCTCGATTTTCGCGGCACGCTCGGCGTCGACAAGGAGGCACCGGTCGGATTCGAATCGATCCGCTTGCGCTTCGAGGTCGAGACCGACGCGCCGCAGGACAAGCTCGACTTGCTGCTGAAGCTGACCGAGCGTTATTGCGTGGTCTACCAGACCATCAGGAACGGTCCGAAGGTGTCGGTGGAGATGAAACGGGTGTGAGGGTTTTACTCCCTCCAGGGGAGGGTAAGAAAGTTTCCCGTCCTTGATGTCCCCCGATCTCGCTTTCATCCTGACGCTGTCGTTGCGAATGGCGGTGACCGCCGCCTTCGTGCTGGTCGCGGCGCTGGTGACGGAGCGCTCGGGCCCCGCCATCGGCGCGCTGGTCGCGACGCTGCCGATTTCGACCGGTCCGGTCTACGTCTTCCTCGCGCGCGACCACGACGCGGCCTTCATCGCGGCGGGCGCTCTGGCGAGCCTGCCGATCAACGCGGCCACCATCGCGTTCGGCGTGATCTACGCGCGCCTTGCCCAGAACCGCGGCCTGATGACGAGCTACGCTGGCGGCCTTGTCGGCTGGTTCGCGATTGCAGCCCTGGTGCAGGCGTTTCAATGGAGTTTGTTCGCGGGCATTCTGCTCAATGTCGTGACGTACGCGATTGCATTGCCGCTGACGCGCCACTTCCGCGATGCCACGATGCCGCCGTTCGTGCGGCGCTGGTACGACATGCCGTTCCGCGCCGGCCTTGTCGCCGTGCTGGTCGGGACTGTGATGGTGCTGTCGCGATGGGTGGGGCCGACCGTCACCGGCATCCTGGCTGTCTTGCCGGTGGTGTTCTCAAGCCTGATCCTGATTCTGCATCCGCGGATCGGCGGGCGCGCCACCGCTGCGGTGGTTGCCAATGGCATCAGGGGGCTCGTCGGATTCGGGATCGGACTGGTGATGCTGCAACTCGGCGCGCAGTACGTCGGCTCGGCGACCGGCCTGTTGCTTGGCCTGGCAACGTGCGTGACCTGGAATTTCGGGCTGTGGTGGTTCGGACGGCGCGCGCTGGGCTGACTAAGACGTAATGAAGTGGGTTGCATCAATGTCTTCGTCATGGCCGGACTTGTTCCGGCCATCCACGTCTTTGAACTTGCAACATCGCGAAGACGTGGATGCCCGGCATAAAGCCGGGCATGACGAATCACGTTAATACATCGTGCTTTATGCCTTCGGCAGCTTCGCCTTCAGCGCATACAGCGCGTCGAGTGCCTCTCGCGGCGACATCTCGTCGGGATGCAGCGTTTTCAGCGTCTCGATCAGTTGCTCGTCCTCGCTCGGCGGCGCAGGCTCCGCCGCGGCGCGCGACGGCACGGCGAACAGCGGCAGGTCGTCCACCAGCGCGCGGGTCGTCTGCCCGCGGTCGTTGGCCTCGAGTTTCGCCAGCACGGATTTCGCGCGGGCGATCACCGACGCCGGCAGGCCGGCCAGCTTGGCGACCTGGATGCCGTAGGAGCGATCCGCGGAGCCCGGCAGCACCTCGTGCAGGAACACCACTTCGCCGTGCCATTCCTTCACCCGGACGGTGGCATTGAACAGGCGGGGCAGCTTCGACGCCAGCGCGGTCAGTTCATGATAGTGCGTGGCGAACAACGCGCGGCATTTGTTGGCTTCGTGCAGATGCTCGATCGCCGCCCATGCGATGGACAGGCCGTCGAAGGTCGCGGTGCCGCGGCCGATCTCGTCGAGGATCACCAGCGCACGCTCGCCGGCCTGATTGAGAATGACGGCGGTTTCCACCATTTCGACCATGAAAGTCGAGCGGCCGCGCGCGAGATCGTCGGCAGCGCCGACACGCGAGAACAGCCGGTCGATGACGCCGATCCGGGCGCGGGCCGCCGGCACGAAACTACCGATCTGCGCCATCAGCGCGATCAGCGCGTTCTGGCGCAGGAAAGTTGATTTGCCAGCCATGTTCGGGCCGGTCAGCAGCCAGATCTGACCGGAATTTTGTCCCGGCCCCGGTGAAAGATCGCAGGCGTTGGCGATGAATGGTTGGCCGTCGCGCTTCAGGGCCTGCTCGACCACCGGATGGCGTCCGCCTTCGATGGCGAATCCGAGCGAGCCGTCGACCTCGGGCCGGGTGTAGTTGTCGTCGACCGCGAGTTGCGCCAGCGACGTGGCCACGTCCAGCAGGGCGAAGGCGTGCGCAGCGGCGCGAAGGTCGTCGCTGGCCTCGGCGACCCTCGCTGTGAGCCGATCGAAAATCTCCAGCTCGAGTCCGAGCGCGCGGTCGCCGGCATTGGCGATCTTGGCTTCGATCTCGCCGAGTTCGGAGGTGGTGAAGCGCACCTGACCAGCGAGCGTCTGGCGATGGATGAAGATGGCGCTGAGCGGCGCGGTCATCAGCTTGTCACCGTGCTGCGCCGTGACCTCGACGAAATAGCCGAGTACGTTGTTGTGGCGGATCTTCAGCGCCTTGATGCCGGTCTCGTCGGCGTAGCGCGCCTGCATTTCCGCGACCACGCGTCGCGAGTCGTCACGCAGCTTGCGCGCTTCGTCGAGCGCGCCTTCGTACCCCTCGCGGACGAAGCCGCCATCGCGTTTCATCAGCGGCAGTTGTTCCGCGAGGGCGCAGTCGAGCTCGCGGGCAAGATCGCGCGCGGGCTGCCGCAGCGCGTCCATCGCGGCGGCGATGTCGTGCGGCAGATCGCTCATCGTCGCGAGCCGCGCCAGCACCTGGTCGGCTGCCGCGATGCCGTCGCGAAGTCCTGCAAGATCGCGCGGGCCACCACGCCCGACCGAGAGCCGCGCCAGCGCGCGCGAGATATCCGGCGCGGTTCGCAGCGCGGCGCGAAGATCGTGACGCGCCGCCCCGTCGGCCACGAATGCAGCGACAGCATCGAGCCGCCGCGCGATCGCGGCAGTGTCGATCAGCGGCGCGGCCAGACGTTGCGCCAGCAGCCGCGATCCCGCCGCCGTGACCGTGCAGTCGATCGCATCCAGCAGCGAACCGCGCCGCTCTCCGGACAGCGTTCGCGTCAACTCGAGATTGGCGCGGGTCGCCGGATCGATCGCCATCGTGCTGCCGGAATCTTCCCGCGCGGGCGGCGACAGCGGCGGCCGCCTGCCGACCTGGGTGCGGTCGATATAGGTCACCGCGGCGGCCGCGGCGGTCGCTTCCAACCGCGACATTGCGCTGAGGCCGTCCATGGTGGCGACGGCGAAGTAGTCGCACAACCGCCGCTCGGCGGTGGCGCTGTCGAACACGTCGCGGGTCAGCGGCGTGACCGCCGGCCACTCGCGCAGCAGCGCGCTCAGATCGGCATCGCCATAGAGCGCGTCGGAGACGATGATCTCGTTGGGGTTGATCCGCGCGAGCGTTGCAGCGAGTTCGGCGGTGCTGCACTCGGTGACGATGAATTCTGCCGTCGAGATATCGATCCAGGCCAGCGCAATCCTGTCGCCGCCCGATGAGGCCCGCGCCCGCGCCATCGCCAGCAGGTAGTTGTTGGCTTTGGCATCCAGCAGCGTGTCTTCGGTCAAGGTGCCCGGGGTTACCAGGCGCACCACGTCGCGGCGGACCACGCTCTTGTTGCCGCGCTTTCGGGCGGCGGCAGGGTCTTCCATCTGCTCGCAGACGGCGACGCGATGGCCGAGCGCGATCAGGCGGTGCAGGTAATCCTCCGCCCGTTCGACCGGCACGCCGCACATCGGAATGTCGAGGCCCTGATGCTTGCCGCGCTTGGTGAGCATGATGCCGAGCGCGCGCGACGCCGTCTCGGCGTCCTCGAAGAACAGCTCGTAGAAGTCGCCCATGCGATAGAACAGCAGCAGGCCGGGATTGGCAGCCTTGATTTCAAGGTACTGCTCCATCATCGGCGTCACCCGTGCCGTATCGGGAGACCCAGGAGCGTCGTTGGACGGAGGGATGGCTTGCTGGATGGTCATGACGGCGAAAACTACAAATTTTCCGGGCCGGTTCCTATCGGATTACGGCGGCCATGCCCGTTTTCCACGCGTTGGTTCTCAGGTGAAAACCGGAGGGTTCTACGGACATGACCGCCCCCACGGGAATGCGTCGCTGGCACGCAGCGATGATTTGACCTGCCCGGCGTCCGCCGCTTAAAACTCGCTGCAAGTTCAGGCTTTCAGGCGAGCGGCTTCCAGGGAGAAAACGAAATGCGCGACGTATTTGTGTGTGACGCGGTGCGGACACCGATCGGCCGGTTCGGCGGCGCGCTGGCCAAGGTGCGTGCGGACGATCTCGCTGCCGCGCCGATCAAGGCGCTGATGGCCAAGCATCCCGGTTTGGACTGGAGCGCCGTGGACGAAGTCTATTTCGGCTGCGCCAACCAGGCGGGCGAGGACAACCGCAACGTCGCGCGCATGGCGCTGCTGCTGGCCGGTCTGCCGGATTCGGTTCCCGGGCAGACCCTCAACCGTCTCTGCGCCTCCGGCCTCGATGCGGTCGGTGCGGCAGGGCGCGCGATCCGGGCCGGCGAAATCGACCTTGCCATCGCAGGCGGCGTCGAATCCATGACCCGGGCGCCGTTCGTGATGGGCAAGGCTCCGACGGCGTTCGCCCGCAGCGCCGAAATCTTCGACACGACGATCGGCTGGCGCTTCATCAATCCGCTCTTGAAGAAGCAGTACGGTGTCGATGCGATGCCGGAAACCGGCGAAAACGTCGCCGAGGAGTTCCAGGTGTCGCGCGCCGATCAGGATGCGTTCGCGATCCGCTCGCAGGAACGCGCGGGCAAGGCGATCGCCAGCGGCTATTTCGCCGAGGAGATCACGCCGATCACGATTGCCGGCGGCAAGGCCGGCCCGACCGTCGTCGACAAGGACGAGCATCCGCGTCCCGAAACCACGCTTGAAGGTCTCGCGAAACTGAAGCCGATCGTGCGCGATCCCGGCACCGTGACGGCGGGCAACGCATCCGGCGTCAACGACGGCGCCGCCGCCATGATCCTGGCCTCCGAAGCCTCCGTGAAGAAGCACGGCCTGACGCCGCGGGCGCGTATTCTGGGTCTTGCATCGGCTGGCGTTCCGCCGCGCATCATGGGCATCGGCCCGGTGCCGGCGACGCGCAAGCTGATGGAGCGGCTGGGACTGAAAATTTCTGACTTCGATTTGATCGAGCTCAACGAAGCTTTCGCCTCGCAGGGGATAGCCTGCCTGCGTCAGCTCGGCGTCAAGGACGATGCCGACTTCGTCAATCCGCATGGCGGCGCGATTGCGCTCGGCCATCCGCTCGGCATGAGCGGCGCGCGGCTTGCGCTCACCGCCGTGCACGGCATGGAGAAGCGTGGCGGCAAACTGGCGCTGGCGACCATGTGCGTCGGCGTCGGTCAGGGCGTCGCGATGGCGATCGAAAAGCTGAACTGATCGTCGGTTCGGAAGGCGGTACGGACCGCTTTCCCGAATTGATTATATAATATAATGATCTGACGGAAACGTTGCCGGGCTGGTCCGTCGCCCGGTCGGGAGAAGATCGTCATGACGCTTGTCTATCCGCTCGAAGGCCTCAAGGCTCATCCGAACCGGCTCTCTCCCGGTTACAAAAGCACGATCAAGCGGGCGCCACAGAAGCCGCTGATCCCGATGCGTCACACGCTGTCGGAATTGACCGGGCCGGTTTACGGCCACGATACCGTCCGGCCGAGCGACACCGACCTCACCACGCAGCATTCCGCCGAGCCGCTCGGCGAACGCATCATC
>DASZVY010000051.1:0-51691 GCA_035546855.1 Nitrobacter sp.
GTCGCCGGCGGTTCGCTCGGCGTGTACTACGCGTTCATCCAGTTCGCCGGCTTCACCATCGGTAAGGCGGTGTCGCAGTTCAGCGCGCCCTGGGTCGCCTATCCCGGCAACACCACCTTCGACGGTCTCGTCGGCGGCGGCGGTTCGGTCACGGGTGTGAACCAGTTCACCTATACCGCCGAGTTCGGCAATGGCGTGTCGGCGTCGATCGGTGCGCAGGATTCGACCGGCTACTTCCAGGCCGGTGTGAACAACCTTGGCGTTGGTACGATCGGCGTCAGTGGTTATGGTTCGAGCGACTATGCCGGTACGGCTACGCCGGACGTGGTCGGCATGCTCCGTGTCGATCAGGCCTGGGGTCTGTTCCAGGCGTCGTTCGCGGCGCATGACAACAATGCCGCGTACTATGGCGCATCCAGCGCGACCGGTGGTCCTGCCGACAAGTGGGGCTGGGCCGGTCAGTTGGCCTTGTCGATCAAGAACATCCCGACCGGTGCGGGTGACTCGATCAACGTTCAGGGCGTCTACACCGATGGTGCGACCCGCTACAACATCCAGGACCTTGCTTCTGGAGCTGGCTCGGTCCTCATGTACGGTGGCGGTTCGGCGTTTGCCGGTGCGCTCGGTGGCGTGGGCTGGGCATACGCGCCTGACTCCGTGTTCGGACCCGGCGGCTCTCAGCAGCTCGTCCAGACCTGGGGTATGCGTGGTGCCTTCAACCACAACTGGAACCCCTACTGGAGTTCGTCGCTGTACGGTGCTTACGCAGCGGTTCACTTCACCGACGAGGCGAAGGCTCTGATCTGCGGTGCGGCTTCGATGGGTGGTCTGACCACTTGCAATCCGGACTACAACATCGCTCAGATCGGCGCCAACCTCCGCTGGACCCCGGTCAAGAACCTGACGTTCACGGCCGAAGGTCTCTACACCATGCTCGATCAGAAGAACTCTGGTCTGGTTGCGGCCGGTGGCTCGAATGCCGTTCCCGCTGGTGTCTACGAAGCGAAGGACCAGAACATCTGGACCGTCATGCTTCGCGCCCAGCGCAACTGGTAATATCAATCGTCTGACGACGATCTGATGGGAAACCCCGGCAGGCAACTGCCGGGGGTTTTCTTTGTGCGCGTTTTGCGGGAAAGCGTTGGTGTCCCGGGCGCGCTGCGGCACGTAGTGACGCGGCGCAGAACCGGGATCGTTCAAGAGCGTGGGGGGTGACCCCATCCTCTTTCCGAAGATGGATGCCCGGATCACGTCCGGCATGACGGCAATGCAATAGGATCGGTCTGATTCCACGTGAACAAGAAATGCGCCAAGCGCACCCCGCTATTCGATCGATCCGCGATGCAGGTCCGCCTCGATCTGCAGCCGCGAGCCGCCGCCGAAGCGGGCGCGGTAGACCTGCAGGTTCTCCATCACGCGCTGCACGTAGTTGCGCGTCTCGGAGAACGGAATCAGTTCGACCCAGTCGACGGCGTCGACCCCGGGATCGCGCGGATCGCCGTAACGCTCGATCCATTTCTTCACGCTGCCGCGTCCGGCGTTGTAGGCCGCGAACGTCATGATGTAGGAGCCGCGATAGTCGTCGATCAGGCCGCCGAGCTCGGCCGCGCCCAGCGCGGCATTGTAGGTGGGGTCGCTCTTGAGGCGCGCGAGGTCGAAGCTCGCGCCGTATTTCCTGCAGACATAACGGCCGGCGTCGGGCGTCACCTGCATCAGCCCGTAGGCGTGCGCGGGCGAGACCACCGACGGGTTGAAGGCGCTTTCCTGCCGCGCGATCGCATAGACGATGCTCTGCTCGACATCGGGCCCGATCGAGCGGAACGGCGGGATGCCGTTGACCGGGTAAGCGAAGAAATCGAACGGCAGGCCGCGGTTGAGCGCGGCTTTGCCGGCCAGCAGCATGCCGCGGGCGTCGCCGCGGCGCGCGGCGAGTTCGCCGAGGCCGAGCACCGCCTCGGGGTCGCCGTGCTCGCCCATGTCGGCGAAGATCGGCACCGCGAGATCCCGCTGGTTGAGCGCATAGAGCAGGGAGACCGCGCGCACGATCTCGAACCGTTCGGCGCCGCGGACGCGAGGCGGGCTGCGCAAGGCGATCTGCGGCAAGCCGAGCTTGGCGCGGGCCAACTGTCCGTAATAGCTGGTGGAATGCTCGGCCGCGGCGGCGTAGGCGTTGCGCGCCTCCTGCATGTGGCCCGCGGCTTCGGCGGCGCGGCCCTGCCAGTAGCCGGCGCGCGCGAGCGCGGTCGGGTTGACGCTGCCGACGCCGATCCGGGCGAAGTGCTGCATCGCCGTGGTCGGATCTTTCAGGAACCGCAGCGCGATCCAGCCGGCGGTGAACTCCTGCTCGGTCTTGTAGATGTCGCGCGTGGGCAGCGCCGCGTCGCGCGCGATCAGGTAGGCGGTGCGATAGTCGCCGATGTCGATCATCTTGCGCGCCAGCAGCCGCCGCTCGATCCACCATTCGTCGACGTTGTAGAGGCGGTTGGGATCGCGCGGCGCGCTCAGCATCAGCCGCGCGGCGTCGGCGAATTTCTCCTCGCGGCGGAGAAGCTGGATGTGGCTGAACAGGTAGCCGGTATCGCCGCGCAACTCGCGCGGCACCTGTTCGAGCAGCGCGCGCAGCCGGGGCGACTTGTGGTCGGCCGCGATCCTGGCCTTGGCGAGCGCGACTTCGCCGCTGCCGAGACGCTTCGCGGCCCGCATCGCCGCGGCGTCGTCGCTGCCGTAGAGCATATAGTCCATGCGCGCTTTTTGGTCGGCCGGCGTCAGCAAGCCGCCGAACATATTCAGCGCGGCGTCCTCGGTATCTCCCGACATGGAGTCGGTTCGCCAGGCATCGCGGACCAGCCGCTCGGCGCGGCCGCGGTCGCCGCGCGCCAGCAGCGCCTTTGCAAGCGCGAGCTTTCCCTTGGCCGACAGCGGCTGCTCGGTCTGGAAATAGGCCAGCACGGTGGCGTCGTCGCGATGGTCGTCCCACAACGCCGCTTCCGCCCGGCGGCGCAGGAACGTCTGCGACGGCCAGCTCGGATTGGCTTCGAAGAACGCGCGATAGCGCTCGGTCGATGCGCCGTTGTCCTCGCTGCGGAGGATGATCCATTCGGCGAGCTTGTGCGCAACCGGATCGGAGATGGCGGCTTCCGCCCGGGTCGCGTCCGCGGGCTTATGACCGCGGACGAGTTCGATGACGCTGCCGAGCGCCTCGAGATCGGCGCGGGAGGTCGACGTGGTCGCGGCCAGCGCCGCTTCGGGAACCGGCTGGCGCCGCGCCGGCGGCGGCAGCGCCGCATGCTGACGGGTCGCGGCCTGCAGCGCGGGAGCGGGCGTCGCGGCGTCCGCCGCCCGCCTGGCTGGAGCCGTTGTTGCCATTTTCGGAACCACATGCCGCGAAATCGGCCGCGGCTTGGGCAGCGGAACCTTGACCGGCCGCGCATCGACCGTGGTGCCCAACAGGCTCGCGGCCAGCACAAGGCTCGCGCCGAGAGCGGTGGTTCGCAGCCACGAGGCGGAAGCAGGCGGGGTCACGGCAGTCCTTTGCAGCGAATCATGCGGGATGCCAGCGGCGCGAGTCTAGCAGTCGTGGTCCGGCAGATGGATCGCGAAGGCCAAATCCAGGCCGCTTGGGCTTTATTTTTATTCGTCGAATAATGTGGACAAAACGCTAATTTCGGGGAGTTTGCCGCGCGCGGCCCCCGGCGTGCGGCGAGGTTTTGCCCGATCTCCGCGGCGAAATCGGGGCGCGGGACAATCGTCCGGACCTTTCGCCGCACCGCCGGACCCGATATGACTTGACGGATCGAGTGGGCGGGCGGGGCCGCGCAGCGCGTTCGGAGACGGATCATGGTAGCCAAGACGAAGTTCCAAGGGTCGTATACCGCCCTGGTGACCCCGTTCAAAAACGGATCCGTCGACGAGGCCGCGTTCCGGAGCCTGGTGAGCTGGCAGATCGCGGAAGGCGGTCATGGACTTGTGCCGGTCGGAACCACCGGCGAAAGCCCGACGCTGAGCCATGACGAGCACCGCAAGGTGGTGGAATGGTGCATTGACGAGGCCAAGGGGCGGGTGCCCGTCATCGCCGGCGCGGGCTCGAATTCCACCCGCGAGGCGGTCGACCTCGCGGTTCATGCGGAGAAGGCCGGCGCCGACGCGGTGCTGGTGGTGACGCCGTACTACAACAAGCCGACGCAGGAGGGCATGTATCACCACTTCAAGGCGGTGAACGACGCCATCGGCATTCCGATCATCATCTACAACATTCCGCCGCGCTCGGTGGTCGATCTCTCGGTCGACACCATGAAGCGGCTCTACGAATTGAAGAACATCGCAGGCGTCAAGGATGCGACCGCCAACCTCGCGCGCGTCTCGCAGCAGCGCCACGCCATGGGGCCGGATTTCATCCAGCTCTCGGGCGAGGATATGACCGCGCTCGCCTACATGGCCGCCGGCGGGCACGGCTGCATCTCGGTCGTCGCCAACGTGGCGCCGAAACTCTGCGCCGACCTGATGAACGCGGTGCTGAAGGGCGATTACGCGACCGGCCTCAAGGTCCAGGACCGGCTGGTGCCGCTGCACGACGCGATTTTCAGGGAGCCGGGCCTTGCCGGCGCCAAGCATGGTCTCAAGCTGCTCGGCCGCATCGAGGAGACGGTGCGCCTGCCGTTGATGCCGGTCACTGCGCCGACCGGAAAAATCATCCGCGATGCCATGGTGCACGCGGGTTTGCTTAACTGATGACTTCAAAGAAGGGAGTTGGTTGATGCTCGAGGAATTCAAGAAATTTGCACTGAAAGGCAATGTGGTTGACCTGGCCGTGGCCGTCATCATCGGCGCGGCGTTCGGCGCCATCGTGTCATCGATGGTGGCCGACATCATCATGCCGATCATCGGCGCCGTCACAGGCGGTCTCGACTTCTCGAATTACTTCCTCGCGCTGTCCAAGTCCGTCACGGCCTCGAATTTGGCCGATGCCAAGAAGCAGGGTGCGGTGCTGGCCTACGGCAACTTCCTGACGCTCACGCTGAACTTTCTCATTATTGCCTTCGTGCTGTTCATCATCGTCCAGCTCATGGGCAAGCTGAAGCGCAAGGAAGAGGCTGCGCCGGCCGAGCCGCCGAAGCCGAGCCGCGAAGAAGAACTGCTGACGGAGATCCGCGATCTCCTCAAGGCGAAAGCATAAGGCGGTCGTCCGCCGGACAATCGGGCGCTGCCGCGGCAATTTGAGCTGGGCGGCGCCCGTAAGGTTTGAGAGTCATGGCCGAGAAGAACGAGCGCGCCATCAAGGTCGTCGCCGAAAATCGCAAGGCGCGCTTCAACTATGCGATCGAGGACACCATCGAGGCCGGCATCGCGCTCACCGGCACCGAGGTCAAGTCGGCCCGCAACGGCAAGAGCACGATCGCGGAATCCTATGCCGATTCCAAGAACGGCGAGATCTGGCTGATCAACGCCAACATCCCTGAATATCTGCAGGCCAATCGCTTCAATCACGAGCCGAAGCGGCCGCGCAAGCTGCTGTTGCACCGGAAGCAGATCAACCGGCTGCTCGGCGCGGTCGACCGCGAGGGCATGACCCTTATCCCGCTCAAGCTCTATTTCAACGAGCGCGGCCGCGCCAAGCTGCTGCTCGCGGTGGCCAAGGGCAAGAAGCTTCACGACAAGCGCGAGACCGTGAAGAAGCGCGACTGGGGCCGGGAGAAGGGCCGCCTGCTGCGGGCGCGGGGATGAGAGCGGAACGTCATTGCGAGCCGCGGCAAATTCGCGCTTGTCGAATTTTGCGCCAGGCGAAGCCATCCAGTTCGGAGGACCGCCGCTGCCGGATTGCTTCGTTCCTCGCAATGACGGGAGATGTCGGGAGGTGAGTGCATGAGCCAGAAGAATCTGCTGGAGGTCGACTGGAGTCGGATCCCGGCGCCCGCCGACGATGGCGCGGCGCGCCACCTTCCGGGCAAGGTGCTGCCGTCCATCGACCTGGTCGCGACCGACGGCAGCTCGGTCGATCTCGCCGCGCTCGAGGGGCGAACGGTGGTGTTCGCCTATCCGCGCACCGGCGAACCCGGCAAGATCAGTCTCGTCGACGACTGGGACATGATCCCCGGCGCGCGCGGCTGCACGCCGCAGACTTGCGCGTTCCGCGACCTGTTCGCGGAGCTGAAGGCCGCCGGCGCGCGGCATGTCTTCGGCCTGTCCACGCAGGATCATGACTATCAGTGCGAGATGGCCGCGCGGCTGCATTTGCCGTTCGCGGTGTTGTCGGACGAGAAGCTTTTGCTGACCCGCGCGCTCGGTCTGCCGACCATGGAGGTCGCGGGGCTGACCCTGACCAAGCGGCTCGCGCTGATCATCGACGATGGAAAAATCAGCCATGTGTTCTATCCGGTCTTTCCGCCGGACCGGAATGCCGGCGACGTGCTGGCGTGGCTGAAAGATCATCCCGTCCGCTGACGGGAGCCGCGTTCGGCCAAAAGCACGCCCCGGACAGGAGCCTGTTTCGTCCGATCGTTAAAATTTGAACGACGGCCGCAAGGCAATTTCAGGGTTGATGTGATTGCCTGTGGCCATGAGGATCAAACAGAAACGGGCCATTCGACGCATGCGGCGGCGCCATCAGCGCGCGTGGCTTGTGCTCGGTTCGGATACCGCCAGATCGGAATGCCAGGTTCTCGACATCAACAGTGACGGCGCGCGGCTGCTGGTCGCCTCCGGCCTCAGTCTGCCCGAGCGGTTCGGCGTGGCGCTGGTGCCGAATTCGGCGCCGCGGGAATGCGAGCGGATCTGGCGGCGCGGCGATCTGGCGGGGGTGCGCTTCACGGGGTGATGCCGCGTCCGGCGCGATTCAGATCGGCGCGCACCCGCGCAAAAACGCTCTCGAACATCTCAGGCGTGAGGATGCGCGTGTTCGTGTTGTAGCGCGAGCAGTGATAGCTGTCGTAAAGCCTGACCAGGCCGGCCTTATGCACAGCGCCATGCGCGAAGGGCGCGGCGGCGGCGCGGAGGCCCAATACCTTGATGACGGAGTCGTGAGCCACGCGGCCCAGCGCGACGATCGCTTGCAACCGAGGCATTGCCGCCAGTGTCGCGCTGAGAAAGGCGCGGCAGGTGTTGATCTCCGCGGGCAGGGGCTTGTTCTGTGGCGGCACGCAACGTACCGCGTTGCTGATACGGGCATCCGCCAGCGTGAGACCGTCATCCGGACGGGCCTGATAGTGCCCCGCGGCAAATCCGTATTTGAGCAACGTGGCGTAGAGCAGATCGCCGGCATAGTCGCCGGTGAAGGGCCGTCCGGTGCGGTTTGCGCCCTGGACGCCCGGTGCCAATCCGACGATCAGCAGGGCGGCATCGGAAGGTCCGAAAGAGGGCACCGGCGCGTTGAACCAATCCGGCTCGCGCGCCCGCACCGACAGCCGGTACGCCACCAGCCGCGGACACAACGGACAATCACGGCCGGGCTCCGGGCCGGTCACGGACCCGGCTGCAGGCATGCTTCGGGCGCGCGGGGGCGTGTCAGTCGTCGAAGTCGTCATCGCCGCGGGATGCGAGAGTGGTCGCCCGCTGCAGGAATTGCGGCGCGTGGTGGCGCGGCTCGCGCGTCGCCGGACGCTCCGATGGATCGCGGCCCAGCTTCGGTTGCAATTCCACGAGGTCGGTGAAGACGTCGGCCTGGCGGCGCAACTCGTCGGCAATCATCGGCGGCTGGCTCGAAATAGTCGAGATCACGGTGACGCGGACGCCGCGACGCTGCACCGCCTCGACCAGCGAGCGGAAGTCGCCATCGCCCGAGAACAGCACGATCTGGTCGACGTGCTCGGCCAGCTCCATGGCATCGACCGCGAGCTCGATATCCATGTTGCCCTTGACCTTGCGGCGGCCGGAAGCGTCGATGAATTCCTTGGTCGCCTTGGTGACGACGGTGTAGCCGTTGTAGTCGAGCCAGTCGATCAGCGGACGGATGGAGGAGTATTCCTGATCCTCGATGATGGCGGTGTAGTAGAAGGCGCGGACTAGCGTTCCGCGAGATTGGAATTCCTTGAGAAGGCGCTTGTAATCGATATCAAAGCCGAGGGTCTTGGCGGTTGCGTAGAGGTTGGCGCCATCGATAAAGAGCGCGATCTTGTTGGAAGTAGAGGACATTCAGTTTTCTCGCGATGCGGTTGCTTGCGTTCTTGGCGCGCGTGGGTCAGGTGCGCATTTCAGGGTGTCAATCGCGGCTTGCGGATCGGATAAACAGGCGCCCCACGTAAAACGTGATGAAAACGGGGCGGCGGCTGATTATTCTTGACGCGCAATGAAGCGATTTCTTGTCCGAGCGGCATTTATTCCGTTTCGAACGCTCCGGCCTTCTGGCCCCCGGGTATGGGGTAGCAGAGACTATCCGTCACGCCAAATGAGAATTTCGTTGTTGCGAAACCGGCAAAGCCGCTATACCTAGCAGTCAACCCAACAGTTTTGGCCCCTTGAACGGAGCGACAGGCGATGGCGCGCGTGACCGTAGAAGATTGCATTGACAAGGTCGACAACCGGTTCGACCTCGTGCTGCTGGCCGCGCATCGCGCGCGGATGATTTCGTCAGGCTCGCAACTCACGATCGACCGCGACAACGACAAGAATCCGGTCGTTTCGTTGCGCGAGATTGCCGACCAGACCATTTCTCCGGAAGATCTGCGGGAAGAACTGGTCCATTCGCTGCAGAAATTCGTCGAAGTGGACGAGCCGGAGCCGGATACGGTGCCGCTTATCGGTTCGGCCGGCGCCAGCGTGGACGCCGACGACACCGAAGTTGCCGTGGAGCGCATGACGGAAGAGGAACTGCTCAAGGGCCTCGAAGGTCTTGCTCCTCCCGAGGAGCAGCCCGAGGAAGACGAATAGCGCGAGTCAAGCCGGCGACCCGTCGCCGCGAGATCAAAGCCCGGACCGTCGTCCGGGCTTTTTGCGTTTGTGAACGAAATTTAAGAATTCGCCCGGCCGCTTTTGGCCTGCGCCTTGTTGTGCGCGGCGTGCGGACCCGCGCTGCCCGCGGTTTGTCGCGGCGATGCTTGCAGAAGCTTCATTCAAGCTCCTATCTTTTTGAATGGACGTGATCTTTTGGAAAACTGTTATCCATTTTTCCCGATCATGTTCTAGGATACCCGAAAGTGGGCAAGGGGCCCGTGAAAGCAGGACGTCATGGCCAACTGGCCTCGCAGACAGCAACAGATGATGGCCGCGGCCGAATCGGCGGCGGCTCCGGCATTGTCTGTCGCGGCTCCCGCGCCATCGGTGCGTCCGGCCCGCTCGCGCATGATGAGGCAATACGACCTCGTCGAGCGGGTGCGCTCCTACAACCCGAATACCGACGAGGACCTGCTGAACCGGGCCTATGTCTACGCCATGATGGCGCACGGCGAGCAGACGCGCGCGTCCGGCGACCCGTACTTCTCGCATCCCCTCGAGGTCGCAGCGATCCTCACCGACCTCAAGCTGGATGACGCCACCATCGTGGCGGCGTTGTTGCACGATACCATCGAGGACACCGAGGCGACGCGGACCGAGATCGACACCATCTTCGGTCACGAGATCGGCGCGCTGGTCGAAGGTCTGACCAAGCTGAAGCGGTTGGAACTGGTCTCGCGCGAGGCCAAGCAGGCGGAGAACCTCCGCAAGCTGCTGCTGGCGATCGCCGACGACGTACGGGTGCTGCTGGTCAAGCTCGCGGACCGGTTGCATAACATGCGTACGCTGGAGTTCGTGCCGCCGGCGTCCCGCCAGCGCATCGCCGAGGAAACGCTCGACATCTATGCGCCGCTCGCCGGCCGCATGGGCATGCAGGAGATGCGGGAGGAGCTTGAGGATCTCGCGTTCCGAACGCTCGATCCGGAAGCGCGCGCCGTCGTGATGCAGCGCCTCGATGCGCTGGCCGAACGCAACCGCAACCTGATCGGTGAGATCGAGCACCAGCTCTCCACCAGCCTGAAGCAGCATGGCATTGCCGCGCGCGTTTACGGGCGGCGCAAAAAGCCATTTTCGATCTGGACCAAGATGGAACGCAAGTCCATCGGGTTCGAGCAGCTCTCCGACATTTTCGGCTTTCGCGTCGTGCTGGACGACGTCGAAGCCTGTTACCGCGCGCTCGGCGTCGTGCACACGACCTGGCCTGTCGTTCCGGGACGCTTCAAGGATTACATCTCGACGCCGAAGCAGAACGACTATCGCTCGATCCACACCACGGTGATCGGGCCGGGCAATCAGCGGGTCGAACTGCAGATCCGCACCGAGGCGATGGACCGGATCGCGGAGTTTGGTATCGCCGCGCATGCTTTCTACAAGGACGGCGTCGGCTCGCCCACCGAATTGCTCAATCGCGAATCCAATGCCTTTGCCTGGCTGCGTCACACCATCGAGATGCTGTCGGAAAGCGCCAACCCGGAGGAGTTCCTCGAGCACACCAAGCTCGAACTGTTCCACGACCAGGTGTTCTGCTTCACGCCGAAGGGCAAGCTGATCGCGCTGCCGCGCCAGGCCAACGTGATCGACTTCGCCTATGCCGTGCACACCGACGTCGGCAACAGCGCGGTCGGATGCAAGATCAACGGCAAGTTCGCGCCGCTGTCGTCGGAACTGCAGAACGGCGACGAAGTGGAAGTCCTGACCTCGCGTGCCCAGTCGGCGCCGCCGTCGGCGTGGGAATCCCTCGCCGTCACCGGCAAGGCGCGGGCTGCGATCCGCCGCGCCACCCGGACCGCGGTGCGGGATCAGTATGTGGGGCTGGGGCGGCGGATCGTGGAGCGCCTGTTCCTGCGCGCCAAGATCGAATACGCCGACGACAAGCTCAAGGGCGCGCTGCCGCGCCTCGCGCGATCGTCCATCGAGGACGTCATGGCGTCGGTCGGCCGGGGCGAGATGCGGGCGTCGGATGTCGCGCGCGCGATGTACCCCGACTACAAGGAGGAGCGCATCGGCCGGACGGCCCGCCCCGGCAAGAAGAGCCTGGCGGTCAAGCTCAAGCTGAAATCGGAGCCGGCCGCGTCGCGCGGTCCGCCGGCAATTCCGATCGGCGGCATCAACTCCGATCTGCCGATCAAGTTCGCGCCGAACGGCGGCGCGGTGCCGGGCGACCGCATCGTCGGCATCGTCACGCCGGGCGAGGGCATCACCATCTATCCGATCCAGTCGCCGGCGCTGCGCGACTTCGAGGAGCAGCCCGAGCGGTGGCTCGACGTGCGCTGGGACGTCGACGAATCCTCGACCCAGCGGTTTCCGGCGCGCATCATGGTGCACAACGTCAACGAGCCCGGCAGCCTCGCGCAGATCGCCGGCGTGATCGCGGAGCACGACGGCAACATCGACAACATCCACATGAGCCGGCGCTCTCCGGATTTCACCGAATTGACCATCGATCTCGAGGTTTACGATCTCAAGCACCTCAGCGCCATCATCGCGCAACTGCGCGCCAAGGCCGTGGTGGCTCGCGTCGACCGGATCAATGGATGAGCCCCGCGCGGTCGGCACGCGCGGACGCGACGTGCTATTGAGGGTCTTATTGTCAGCGAGTCTCCTATGCCGAAAGCTTCTCCGCTCCGCCTTGGGGTTAATGTCGATCACGTCGCCACGCTGCGCAACGCGCGAGGCGGGACGCGTCCCGATCCGGTGCGGGCGGCGCTGACGGCGATCGAGGCCGGCGCCGACGGCATCACCGCGCATCTGCGCGAGGACCGCCGCCACATCTGCGACGCGGACATGGCGCGGCTCAAAGCCGAAATCTCCAAGCCGCTCAATTTCGAGATGGCGGCGACGCAGGAGATGCTGCGGATCGCGCTGGCGACGAAGCCGCATGCCGTCTGCCTCGTGCCGGAGCGGCGGCAGGAACTGACCACGGAAGGCGGCCTCGACGTGGTCGGCCAGCACAACGCGCTGGCGCCGTTCATCGCGCGCCTGAACGACGCCGGCATTCGCGTGTCGCTGTTCATCGCCGCCGATCCGCGCCAGATCGAGATGGCGGCAAAGCTGCGCGCGCCGGTCATCGAGATTCACACCGGTGCCTGGTGCGATGCAGTGGTCGATGGCCACGCTGACAAGGCCGAGGCCGAGTGGCGGCGGATCGTGGAAGGGGCGGCGCTGGCAAAATCGGCCGGGCTTGAAGTGCACGCGGGCCACGGCCTCGATTACGCGACCGCCGAGACGATCGCGGCGCTGCCCGAGATCGCCGAGCTCAATATCGGCTACTTCATGATCGGGGAAGCGCTGTTCGTCGGCATCGGCGGCACCGTCCGGGCGATGCGGTCAGCCATGGACCGCGGCCGCGCCAGGGTTGGGGCCGGCGCATGATTATCGGCATCGGCTCGGACCTGATCGATATCCGCCGGGTCGCCAAGGTGATCGAGCGGCACGGCGACCGGTTCATCGACCGCGTCTTCACCGAGGCGGAACGCGCCAAGGCCGGGCGCCGCGCCAGGAGCGAGAAGATGGTGGTCGCGACCTACGCCAAGCGGTTCGCCGCGAAGGAGGCCTGCTCCAAGGCGCTTGGCACCGGCATCCGCCAGGGCGTGTGGTGGCGGGACATGGGCGTCGTCAATCTGCCGGGCGGACGGCCGAGCATGAAGCTGTCGGGCGGGGCCTTGAAGCGGCTGGAGGCCCTGACGCCGCCGGGACACGAGGCGCGGATCGATCTGTCCATCACCGACGACTGGCCGCTGGCGCAGGCGTTCGTCATAATTTCGGCTGTCGTGCCGGGCACACCGTGATCCATGCCAGAGGGCGCCCGCCCAGGCGGCGATAAAATCACTGATCCGTCATGGGATTAGCAGGTTTCGCCGCAGCGGTTGATTGCGCCGTCCGGAACAACGGTCTAGAACGTCGCCGGGTGCTTCGCGCGCGGGTGAATCTGTCGGCGGCCTTCAAGAGTTGCGGCGGGAATTTGCTCCAAGTGTTGGAAAGAGAAGCAGTTTTTGCGGTGTGAGGGGCCTCGCGCCGGCAAGATGTAAGTGCGTTTGGGTGGGCACGGGATGACGGACATGGGACAACGATGAGCGCGACGAGCGGGACCAAATCTGAAAGCGGCGTCGGCGAGACTATCCGTGTCGTCATCCATGCCCTCATCATCGCGCTGGTGATCCGGACCTTTCTGTTCCAGCCCTTCAACATTCCCTCCGGCTCGATGAAGGCGACGCTGCTGGTCGGCGACTATCTGTTCGTCTCCAAATATTCCTACGGCTATAGCCATTATTCATTCCCGCTCTCGCCGCCGCTGTTCTCCGGACGCATCTTCGGATCGGCGCCGAACCGCGGCGACGTGGTGGTGTTCCGCCTGCCCAAGGACGACACGACCGACTACATCAAGCGCGTGATCGGTTTGCCCGGCGACCGCATCCAGATGAAGGAAGGGCTGCTCTACATCAACGACAAGCCGGTGCAGCGCGAGCGGCTGCCGGACTTTGTCGGGGAGGATCCTTGCGGCACCGATGCCACGGCCCGCGTCAAGCAGTGGCGGGAGACGCTGCCGAACGGCGTCAGCTACAAGACCCTCGACTGCGTCGATAACGGCTTCTACGACAACACCAACGTCTATACCGTGCCCCCCGGCCACTATTTCATGATGGGCGACAACCGCGACAACTCCACCGACAGCCGGGTCCTGTCCGCGGTCGGCTACGTGCCGTTCGAAAACCTGATCGGCCGGGCCCAGATGATCTTCTTCTCGATCGGCGAGGGGGATCATGCCTGGGAATTCTGGCGCTGGCCCACCGCTGTGCGCTGGAATCGCATATTCTCCCTGGTGCGATGACCGACGAATCCGCTGACATCAAGCCAGCGCCGCAGACTGCCGAAGTCCCCCCGCAGCCTGATGCCGGGGCCGGCGCGCCCGCGCCCAGAAAGAAGCGGGCCCGCGCCGGCGCCAAGGCGGTCATGGCGGCGATCGAGCAGCGCCTCGGGCACAAGTTCGCCGACCCGTCGCTGCTGACCACGGCTTTCACCCACGTCTCGGCGCTGAAATCCTCGCGCGGCGACAGCTATCAGCGGCTGGAATTCCTCGGCGATCACGTACTCGGTCTCGTGGTGTCCGACATGCTCTATCGCGCCTTCCCGAAAGCCGACGAGGGCGAGCTTTCCAAGCGGCTCGCCGATCTGGTGCGGCGGGAGACCTGCATCGACGTGGCGAAGTCGCTCGACCTTCTGGAAGGCATCAAGCTCGGCGCGGTGGGCGCCAGCGCCGGCGCGCGGCTGCGCTCCTCGGTGCTCGGCGATATCTGCGAGGCGGTGATCGGCGCGGTCTATCTCGACGGCGGCTATGCGGCGGCGGCGGCCTTCGTCGAGCGCAACTGGCTCGAGCGCATGCGCAAGCCGGTGCGCCCGCTGCGCGATCCCAAGACCGTGCTGCAGGAGTGGGCGCAGGGCAAGGGCCTGCCCACCCCGGTCTATCGTGAGATCGAGCGCACCGGCCCGCACCACGATCCGCGCTTCCGCGTCGCCGTGGAACTGCCGGGTCTTGAGGCAGCCGAAGGGACCGGCGGCAGCAAGCGCGCCGCGGAAAAGGCGGCGGCCTCGGCCATGATCGCGCGCGAAGGTGTCAAGTGACGGCGGCCGATGCAACGTCCCCCACGCGATGCGGCTTCGTCGCGCTGATCGGCGCGCCGAATGTCGGCAAGTCGACGCTGGTCAATGCGCTGGTCGGCTCCAAGGTCACAATCGTATCGAAAAAGGTGCAGACGACGCGGGCGCTGATCCGCGGCATCGTCATCGAGAACGACGCGCAGATCATCCTGGTCGACACGCCCGGCATCTTCGCGCCAAAACGCCGGCTCGACCGCGCCATGGTGTCGACCGCATGGAGCGGCGCGCACGATGCCGATCTCGTCTGCGTTCTGCTCGACGCCAAGAGCGGCATCGACGAGGAGGCCGACGCCATCCTGACCCGGCTGGCCGGCGTCGCCCATCCCAAGATCCTGGTGCTGAACAAGATCGACCTCGTGCCGCGCGACAAGCTGCTGGCGCTGACGAGAGCGGCCAATGCGCGGCTCGCCTTCGACGCCACCTTCATGATCTCGGCTCTGTCGGGCGACGGCGTCGACGATCTGCGCCGCGCGCTCGCCGACATGGTGCCGCCGGGACCGTTCCTCTATCCCGAGGACCAGATGTCGGACGCGCCGCTGCGCCATCTCGCGGCGGAAATCACCCGCGAGAAGATCTATCGGAAGCTCCATCAGGAACTGCCGTATCAATCGACCGTTGAAACCGAGAGCTGGACGGAACGCAACGACGGCTCGGTGCGGATCGAGCAGACGATCTTCGTGGAGCGCGAAAGCCAGCGCAAGATCGTGCTCGGCAAGGCCGGCGCGACCATCAAGGCGATCGGCGCGGACGCCCGCAAGGACATCGCCGAGATCGTGGGCCAGCCCGTGCATCTGTTCCTGTTCGTGAAAGTGCGCGAGAACTGGGGCGACGATCCGGATCGCTATCGCGAAATGGGGCTGGAATTTCCCAAGGAATAGAGTGGCGCCCAATGACCATTC
Source organism: Nitrobacter sp. (assembly GCA_035546855.1). Lineage (GTDB taxonomy): Bacteria > Pseudomonadota > Alphaproteobacteria > Rhizobiales > Xanthobacteraceae > Nitrobacter. The sequence continues at coordinate 15,477 of DASZVY010000051.1, forward strand.
CCAGGAACGTGCTGCGGTTCGAGGTGCTGCTCTATCTTTCCCTCCTGATCGACTCGTTGTCGGCGGCGTTTCTCGACCGCGGTTCGGCCGATGTCGATCCCGAGACGGCGGGGAACATCAACATGGTGGCGGTGCTGCTGCTGATCTTTTTCATCGCGATGGTCTGGCTCGCGGCGCGGCGGCGGCGCAACTGGGCGCGCTGGGTGCTGGTCGCGGCGCTCGGGTTGTCGATGTTCTCGCTGTTCGACTCCTTCGATGACGGGCTGACGCTGGCGTCCATCTTCGATGTGCTGTCGACCGGCCTGACCGCGGCGGGGCTGTATTATTCCTTCACGGGCGACGCCAGGGACTGGTTCAATTCGCAGCCGGTGTGATCGCGGCTGCGGCGAACCGCGCGATATTGTAGGCTCATGTCATGGAATGGACCGACGAGGGCATCGTACTCGGGGTGCGGCGGCATGGCGAATCCTCCGCCATCGTCGAGCTGCTGACGCGCAGCCATGGCCGCCATCTCGGCCTCGTGCGCGGCGGGGCGGGATCGCGGCTGCGGCCGCTGCTGCAGCCGGGCAATTCGGTCAGCGCCGTGTGGCGCGCGCGGCTCGACGAGCACCTCGGCACTTATGCGCTGGAGGGGACGCGGATGCGCGCGGCGACGTTGCTCGGCGCCTCGCATGCCGCCTATGGCGTGACCCATCTGGCGGCGCTGGCGCGGCTGCTGCCGGAGCGCGATCCGCATGAGGACATCTTCGAGATGCTGGAGCGGACGCTGGACGATTTCGACAGCGCGGACGAGGCGGCGATCCACCTGATCCGGTTCGAACTGGCGATGCTGACCGAGCTCGGCTTCGGTCTCGATCTCTCGACCTGCGCGGCGACCGGCGCGACAACGGACCTGATCTATGTTTCGCCGAAATCGGGCGGGGCGGTGTCGCGGCTGGCCGGCGAGCCCTGGCGCGACCGGCTGCTGCCGCTGCCGTCCTTTCTGCGCGGGGACGACGGCGAGCAAAACAGTTGGTCCGAGCAGGACTTGCTGGACGGATTTGAACTGACGGGCCGGTTCCTGCTGCGCCATGTGCTGGAGCCGCGCGGGCAGGGCCATTCCGACGCGCGGGCGGGCTTCATCAACGCGGTGGTGCGGCGGCGGGTTGATGCTCCCTCCCCCTGAAAGGGGGAGGATCGGGGAGGGGGTCGGCCACGCGCCGCGCGCCGAATTGGACCCTCACCCGGGGCCGAAAGGCAACCGACCTCCCCTTCAAGGGGGAGGTGAAGACGTTCTTGTCCCGGGACTCCCGAGGGTTTAACCCGTCCTCATGGGAAAACGACTGATTCCGCCGGAGCCGGCCGAAATTCACGACGTGCAACTGCGCGAGGCGCTGGAAGAGCGTTACCTCGCCTATGCGCTGTCCACCATCATGCATCGCGCGCTGCCGGATGCCCGCGACGGCCTGAAGCCGGTGCATCGGCGCATCCTCTACGGCATGCGGCTCTTGCGGCTCGATCCCGGATCGGCGTTCAAGAAGTCCGCGAAGATCGTCGGCGACGTCATGGGCTCCTTCCATCCCCACGGCGACCAGGCGATCTACGACGCCATGGTGCGGCTCGCGCAGGATTTCTCCTCGCGCTATCCGCTGGTCGACGGTCAGGGCAATTTCGGCAACATCGACGGCGATAACCCGGCCGCCTACCGCTACACCGAAGCGCGCATGACCGACGTCGCGCGGCTTCTGCTCGAAGGTATCGATGAGGACGCGGTCGAATTCCGCCCGAACTATGACGGCCAGACCCGCGAGCCGGTGGTGCTGCCCGGCGGCTTCCCGAACCTGCTCGCCAACGGAGCGCAGGGCATTGCGGTCGGCATGGCCACCGCGATCCCGCCGCACAATGCCGCCGAACTCTGCGACGCGGCGCTGCATCTGATCGAGAAGCCCGACGCGAAATCCAAATCGCTGCTGCGCTGGGTCAAGGGCCCGGACTTCCCGACCGGCGGCATCATCATCGATTCCAAGGAAAGCATCGCCGAGGCCTACATGACCGGGCGCGGCGCGTTCCGCACCCGCGCCAAGTGGCATCGCGAGGAGGGCGCCCGCGGCACCTGGGTCGTGGTGGTCACGGAGATTCCGTGGCTGGTGCAGAAGTCGCGGCTGATCGAGAAGATCGCCGAGCTGCTCAACGAGAAGAAGCTGCCGCTGGTCGGCGACATCAGGGACGAGTCGGCGGAAGACATCCGCATCGTCATCGAGCCGAAGTCGCGCAATGTCGACCCCGAACTGGTGATGGAATCGCTGTTCAGGCTCACGGAGCTCGAGAGCCGCATCTCGCTCAACCTCAACGTGCTGGTGAAGGGCAAGGTCCCGAAGGTGATCGGGCTTGCCGAAGCCTTGCGCGAGTGGCTCGATCATCTGCGCGACGTGCTGCTGCGCCGCTCCGCGCACCGCAAGGCGGAGATCGAGCACCGGCTGGAGGTGCTCGGCGGCTACCTGATCGCGTACCTGAACATCGACAAGGTTATCAGGATCATCCGCACCGAGGACGAGCCGAAGCCGGCCCTGATGAAGGCGTTCAAGCTGACGGAGGTCCAGGCGGACGCCATCCTCAACATGCGCCTGCGGTCCTTGCGCAAGCTCGAGGAAATGGAAATCCGCACCGAGGACAAGGCCCTTCGCAACGAATTGAAGGGCATCAACAAGGTCCTCGGCTCGGAAAGCGAGCAGTGGGCCAAGGTCGGCGAGCAGGTGCGCAAGGTGCGCGACCTGTTCGGGCCGAAGACGCCGCTCGGCAAACGCCGCACGGTGTTCGCCGACGCGCCCGAACACGACCTCGCCGCGCTCGAGGAGTCGCTGGTGGAGCGCGAGCCGGTCACCGTCGTCGTCTCCGACAAGGGCTGGGTGCGGACGCTGAAGGGCCATGTCGAGGACCTCTCCAACCTGACCTTCAAGACCGACGACAAGCTCGGCTTTTCGTTCTTCGCGGAGACCACTTCGAAGCTGTTGTTGTTCGCCACCAACGGCAAGTTCTACTCGCTCGATGTGGCGAAACTGCCGGGCGGACGCGGCCATGGCGAGCCGATCCGGCTGTTCATCGACCTGGAGCAGGACGCGGCGGTCGTGTCGCTGTTCGTCAACACCGGCGGCCGCAAGTTCCTCGTCGCCAGCCACGAGGGGCAGGGCTTCGTGGTCAGGGAGGAGGACTGCGTCAGCAACACCCGCAAGGGCAAGCAGGTGCTCAACGTCGAGGTGCCGAACGAGGCCAAGGCCATTGCGACCGTGAGCGGCGATCAGGTCGCGGTCATCGGCACCAACCACAAGATGGTGATCTTCCCGCTCGACCAGGTGCCGGAGATGGCGCGCGGCAAGGGCGTGCGGCTGCAACGCTACAAGGGCAGCGGCCTGTCCGACATCGCCGTGTTCGATTCCAAGGCCGGCCTGACCTGGAAGGATTCCGCGGGCCGCGAGCAGGGCCTGGGCTGGAAGGAGTTGTCCGACTGGCGCGGCAACCGTGCCGATGCCGGACGCCTCGCCCACGGCCTGCCGAAGTCCAACAAATTCAATCGCGGGATCTGAGGCGCGGGCATTTTGCGATTGCATCCGGATTTCGCCCGACCTGCCTATCGGCAGGCGGGGTAGCCGAAACGCTTGATGATGTCGCGACCTGAAATCGGATGGAAGGCGAACGTGTCCATGAAATGGTGGTCGGTGACGTACCGGCGTAACGACGCGTTATAGGTGTCGAGCATTTGCTGCGTGCGGTAGGGGCTGACGATACCCTTTTGCATGGAGCCGCCGGCGTGAAACAATAGCGTCGCGCCTGGCGTGACACAGACGTTGCGGATCGACAGGAACATCGTGCAAGCCGACTGACAATGCGAATCGATGCGGAAGCGCTCGCCCGATGCGTTGTACTGCTGGATCACCGCTTGAAATCGCGCAAACGCCGCTGCATTGGGTGCACCGTAGCCCATACGCAACGAGGATACGGAGCCGTCGGCATAAGCCGGCTGGGCGGCAAGGCCGCCGAGAGCGGAGAGAAATCCCAGCGCGCCCAATGCCCGCACCAATCGCCATCGCTTGTGCATGACCGTTCTCCTTCAATCGATTGGGTATCGATCGGGCCGATGGTCTCGATAAATATCCGCCCCAATAAATATGCGCGAACGAAATATACGCGAACGTGCAGGGATAGTTTTGCGAGCCGAATGGCGCGAGTCAAGCAGCTCTGTTCCGGCCCGACGCGGGATCGGGTGACGGCTGCCGGTCCTGCTGCTCAGGGCGCAGCAGCATGAGCGCTGCGAGCGCCGATAGGCTGAGCGCCGACGACACGATCAGCACGCGCCCGCCCATGACGTCGATCAGCAGCCCGAACGCCAGCGGCGCGATCGCCTGCGCCATCCGCGACGGCGCGCCGATCAGCCCGAGCCGATAACCGAAATGATCGGGGCCGAAGATCGCGAGCGGCAGGGTGCCGCGCGCGATGGTCAGGATGCCGTTTCCCGCGCCGTGGAACAGCGCGAACGCGCTGGCCGCGGTGCCGCCGCTCGCCATCATGATCGCAGCGCCGATGGGATGCGTCATGCAGGCGAGCCGTGTCGAGATCAGCGGGTGGTAGCGGCTGAGAAAGCCGGCCTCGATAATGCGCGCGAACACTTGCGCGGGGCCGATCAGCGCGCCGGCCGCGATGGCTTGCACTGTTGACGCGCCGTTGGCTTCGAGAATGCGCGGCAGGTGCGCCGCCATCGCGCCGGTCACGCTCCAGGCCGCCGCGAAGGTGAAGGCCAAGAGCACCATGGTCCGGTCGATCGGGATGTGCGGCTTGATCGCCGGCCCCGTGACGGTCTCCGCGGTCGACCCGCGCGGCAGGAAGAAGAAATTCAGCGGCAGGCCGATCAGGATATGCGCCGCCGCCCAGGCGAGGCAGGTCTCGCGCCAGCCGATGGCGTCGAGCCCCCATGCCGTCAGCGGCCAGCCGACGGTGCTGGCGAATCCCGCAAGCAGGGTGATGCCGGTGATCGAGCGCCGCGCATTGTTCCCGTAGATCTGGCCGAGCGCGGCGAACGCGGCGTCGTAGAGGCCGAGCCCCATGCCGATGCCAAGCAAGACCCACGCGATCGCGAGAACGGGAATCGACCAGGTGCAGGCGAGCAGCGCCAGACCGGCGGCGAGGATGAGATTCGATCCGCACAGCACTTGCCGTCCCCCGGCGTGATCGATCTGCCGCCCGATGCGCGGGCCGAGCAAAGCCGAGATCACGAGGGAGGCGGAGAACGCCGCGAAGACCCAGTTGCTGGAAATGCCGAGATCGTGGCCGATCGGATCGGCGAGGATGGCCGGAATGTAATAGCTCGAAGCCCAGGCCAGCGTTTGCGTTGTCCCCAGTGCGAGGATGATGGGAAGCTGCCTTGGGCTCATCGTTGCTGTCGGACCTTTTGAAGCACTATGCCTCCGAAAGGCGGTCAGTCAAAACGATTTGCGCGCGTCGCCGTATGGTTCTTTGTTATGCCGCTATATCAAAGGCAGCTAAGTGGGCTGCGTCGGTGCGACCCCGTGTGGTGGTTTGCCTCAACAGCGCCGCAGGGCCGCGGTCTCGCCGACCATGTCGGGCTGGCGCGTCAGCGCGACCACCGGCGACGCCATGATGACCAGCGCCTGTGCGCCGAAGATCCCGACGGCGAGATACAGGCAGGCTTCCGCGCCGTAGAGGCCGCCGACCAAAGCTCCGAGTGCGGCGCCGAGCGGACGTGCGCCGTAGCTCATGATGTTGATGGCGGAGACCCGACCGAGCAACTGCGGCGGCGTCACCGCTTGCCGCAGCGTCGTGGTGCTGATGACCCACAGGATCGGGCCCACGCCGAGCAGGAAGAAGCTCAGGGCCGCCAGGAGCGGCGCGGCGATCAGGGATGTCGATGCCATCACGATCGCCGCGACGAAGCCGGTTACGGGGCCGAGCGCGATGACCGTTCCGAACGGCAGGCGCTTCATCACCCGCGTCGCCAGCAGCGCGCCGATCACCATGCCGGCGCCGTACATCGCAAGCGTCACGCCGACGCCCGATGCCGATTGTCCGAGATGCCGGACGGCGTAGGGCACGAACACCGCGAGCACGAGGAATGCGCCGGTGTTGAAGATGAACTGCGTGATGAACACCGGCCGCAACAGCGCATGCCCGAAGACAAACGCCGCGCCCTCCCTGATCTCCGCGAGGGGATGACGGACCTGCATGGCGCGCCGCGCCGGTTCGTGGATGCCGGCGAGCAGGATGACGGCAACGGCGGAAAGTGCGGCGGCACAGCCGAAGGCCGGCGCCGCGCCGATCCAGCCGACCAGTGCGCCGCCGATCGCCGGACCTCCCGCGAAAGCGACGGTGCGCGCCAGCTCGACCCGCGCGTTGGCCGCGGGCAATGACGCAGGCGATACCAGCGCGGGCACCAGCGATGGCGCGGCCACGCTGTAAACGACCGTGCCGCACACCGCGACGAAACCGAGCAGCGCGAGCAGAGGAAGCGTCAGCGCGTTAACGGCGATCAGCACCAGCACAGCCAGCAGCGCGGCGGTGCGCAGCGCCTCGGCGCCGGCCATCAGCCAGCGGCGTGGCATGCGATCGGTCATCAGGCCGGCGGGAATGGCGAACAGCACGAACGGAAGCGTCAACGCCGTCTGCAGCAGGCCGGTCTCGCCTTCGCCCACGCCAAGCATCAGGACGGCGACGATCGGCGCCGCCGCGAGCGCGATCTGTTCTGCGGATTGCGCGGCGAGGTTGGACCACGCCAAGCGATTGAAGGCGGCCGGGAGTCGGGAGGCGTTGGGGCGGTACATGGCGGTCGGTCCTGCGAAATCCGGAGCCGCGCTTTCGCATGGTGCGATGGGCTCCAACCACCCGCTTCCCGACGAGGCGACGTGAGTCTTGCGAGGGGACGGGTACGGTTTGACGCATGGAAGCCGTGATCCAGATGCAGTTGCAAATGAGTTGCATTAAGGGATGATGTCAGGCTAAATGGTCCAATGGATGCGAAATCTCCGCTTTTGGCTTCTGAATCGGCGCTTGAACCCGCCGGGAGCGAGCGCGTGGGCGGTTGGCGCTCGCAGGGCGAGGGCCGGAGGAGCCTCCATGAGGTCCACGCCACGGTCCGGGTGCCAACGGCCGGCCACTGGCTGCGGCGCCTGCTGGCCTTTGCCGGTCCCGGCTACATGGTGTCGGTGGGCTACATGGACCCGGGCAACTGGGCGACCGACATCGCCGGCGGCGCGCAGTTCGGCTACACGCTGCTGTCCGTCATCCTGCTTTCCAACGTCATGGCGATCCTGCTGCAGGCGCTCGCCGCGCGGCTCGGCATCGCCACCGACCGGGATCTCGCACAAGCCTGCCGCGACAGCTATTCGCGGCCGGTCGGCATCATGTTGTGGCTCGCCTGCGAAGCCGCGATCGTGGCTTGCGATCTCGCTGAGGTCATCGGCACCGCGATTGCGCTGCAATTGCTGTTCGGCATTCCGCTGATCGGCGGCGCGCTGATCGCCGCGCTCGACGCGTTCCTGCTCCTGCTGCTGATGAATCGGGGTTTTCGTTTCCTCGAGGCGTTCGTCGTGACGCTGCTGATCGTCATATCCGTCTGCTTCGCCGTTCAGATCGTCGCCGCAGCCCCGCCGGTGGCGGCGATCCTGCGCGGCTTTGCGCCATCGCGCGAGATCGTGACCAACCCGGCGATGCTTTACATCGCGATCGGCATCATCGGCGCCACGGTGATGCCGCATAACCTCTACTTGCACTCCTCGATCGTGCAGACCCGCGCCTATCCGCGCACGGAGGAGGGGCGGCACACGGCGATCCGGTGGGCCACGGTGGACAGCACCATCGCGCTGATGCTGGCGCTGTTCGTCAATGCCGCGATCCTGATCGTGGCGGCGGCGACGTTCCATCGTAGCGGCCATACCGAAGTCGCCGAGATCGGCGACGCGTTCAAGCTGCTCTCGCCGCTGCTCGGCCTTGGCATCGCCTCGACGCTGTTCGCGATCGCGCTTCTGGCCTCCGGCATCAACTCCACGGTGACGGCGACGCTCGCGGGCCAGATCGTGATGGAAGGCTTTCTGAACCTCCGGATGCCGCCCTGGGCGCGCCGGCTGCTCACGCGCGGGATCGCGATCATTCCGGTCATCGTCGTCACCGCGCTTTACGGTGAGAGCGGGACCGGGAAGCTGCTCGTGTTCAGTCAGGTGGTCCTGTCGATGCAATTGCCGTTTGCGGTGATCCCGCTGGTGCGGTTCGTGTCCGACCGGCGCAAGATGGGCGACCTCGCGATTTCGAGGGGAACTGCCGCGGCCGCCTGGATCGTGGCCGCGCTGATCGTCGGGCTGAACGTGAAGCTGCTGGCGGATGTGCTGAGCGGTTGAACCCCCTGCGGATCAATCCTGCGGTTCGCCCAGCACTTCGCCGGATGCATCGACGCGCAGCCAGCCCGACGGCGCCAGCCGCTGCTGCGGGAGGAAACGGCTCTTGTAATCCATCTTGCGCGAGCCTTCGATCCAATAGCCGAGATAGACGAAGGGCAATCCGAGCCGCCGCGCCCGGGTGATGTGGTCGAGGATCATGAAGCTCCCGAGCGAGCGGGAGTCTTCCGACGGCTCGAAGAACGAATAGACCATCGACAAGCCGTCGCTCAGCACGTCGGTCAGCGCCACGGCGATGAGGTCGCCGCCGCGGCCGGTGATGCCGGTGTCCGGCGTGCGGCGCCGGTACTCGACGATACGGGTCTCGACATGGCTGTCCTCGATCATCATGGCATAGTCGAGCACGGTCATGTCGGCCATGCCGCCGTGGCGATGGCGGCGATCGAGATAGGCGCGGAAAATCGAATACTGCTCCGATGTCGGTACCGCGCTGCGCAACTCGCCGACGATATCGGCGTTACGGGCAAGGACTTTGCGGAAGCTGCGCGAGGGCCGGAATTCGTTGGCGATCACCCGCACCGAAACGCAGGCGCGGCACTGATCGCAGGCCGGCCGGTAGGCGATCGACTGGCTGCGCCGGAAGCCGCCGTGGGTGAGGAGGTCGTTGAGATCGCCCGCCTTGTCGCCGACCAGATGCGTGAACACCTTGCGTTCGTTCCGATCCGGCAGATACGGACAGGGTGAGGGCGCCGTCAGATAGAACTGGGGTGTGTCGCGAGAATGCTGGGTCACGGCGGCTCGTCAGTCTCCGAAACAGGCTCGCCGGAGCATCGCGCCACCGGGCCGGACGGTCAATCCGTTTACCCCCAAGGTGTTGCCGAAACCTGAAACAGGCATGTGTCCGACGTCAGAGCGGTGCGCGAACCGGCCGGATCGGCGGCCGATGACTCAGTAGGTCCGCGACGGCTGCGCAACCGGCACGCGCATCGCATTGTTGATGACGACGGTTCCCAGCAGCATGTCATGCAGCAGGCGGCGCCGGCGGTTGAACAAACCGATCAGCAGGATGAGCGGCGAGAAGATCGAGACCGACAGCCAGAACAGCACAGCATGCGCCGCGCCCAGCACAAAATAACCCGGCGCGCCGTACCATGTACGCATCTCCAAATCCATGATGCGCATGCCGATGGTCGCGGAATGCGGGCCGCCGAGCGAGGCCCCGTAATAGACCACGGCCCAGATCACCGACGCCGGCGAGACCAGCCAGAACAGCGTCCAGCCCAGGCCCAGCGTGACCACGCCGAACACGGCGATGAAGATTACGCCGAGGATCACGGGAATCGACAGCACCACGAGATCGATCAGGAACGCGAAGAAACGGCGCGTCAGCACGCCGCGAAACAGTTCGGGCTGCATCCACGGATCGAACGCATGCGGCTTGACGTCGGCGGAACCGCCTGTCGAAGTGCCAAAACCACCGTCAGTCATGATCGGTTCTCCCAGACCATCGCATCTGCCCACAAGCACATGGGAACGTCGCCCCCGGTTGCAAGGGCCGCGAGACATTACAGACCGGCAATCCTGACCGCGAGGACAAGAGCGAAACGGCGGCTGGATCAGCCAGCCGCCCTGAGTTTCTCGGCCGCGGCCGGGGCGAAATAGGTCAAGATGCCGTCCGCGCCGGCGCGCTTGAACGCAACGAGGCTTTCCATCATGGCGCGGTCGCCGTCGATCCAGCCGTTTTGCGCCGCGCCCGCGATCATCGCGTATTCGCCGGACACCTGATAGGCGAAGGTCGGCATGCCGAACGTGTCCTTCACCCTGCGGACGATGTCGAGGTAGGGCATGCCGGGCTTCACCATCACCATGTCTGCGCCTTCGGCGATATCGAGTTCCACCTCGCGCAGAGCTTCGTTCGAGTTGGCGCTGTCCATCTGGTAGGTGCGTTTGTCCCCGGCCAGCGTCTTGGCGGAGCCGATGGCGTCGCGGAACGGCCCGTAGAACGCTGATGCGTATTTGGCGGCGTAGGCCATGATCTGCACGTCGAGGAAGCCGGCATCGTCCAGCGCCTCGCGGATGGCGCCGACCCGGCCGTCCATCATATCGGAGGGGGCGATGATGTCGCAGCCAGCCTCCGCCTGCACCAGCGCCTGCCGCACCAGAACGGCGACGGTTTCGTCATTGAGGATTCGCCCGTCCTCGATGAGGCCGTCGTGGCCATGGCTGGTGAAGGGGTCGAGCGCGACGTCACAGAGCACGCCGAGGTCCGGGAATTCCGTCTTGATCGCGCGTACCGACTGGCACACCAGATTGTCGGCGTTGAGGGCCTCGCTGCCGGTGTCATCGCGCAGCGACGGCTCGGTGTAGGGAAACAGGGCGACGCAGGGAATGTTCAGCTTCATGGCCCGTTCGGCGTCGCGCACGCATTGATCGACCGTGAGGCGATCGACACCCGGCATCGATGCGACCGGCGTGCGCGTGTTCCGGCCGTCGACAACGAACATCGGCCAGATCAGGTCGTCGGCGGTCAGGACATTTTCGCGAACCAGCCGGCGCGCCCATTCCGCCTTGCGGTTACGGCGCGGTCGGGTCACGAGGTCGAGCGGGGGCGCCGAAAGCTGGGTTTCGCGGCGCGGACTGTCCCGCATTTCGATCGGCCGCCCGAACTTGATCGCCATGATCCCGACACTCCCGCAAGACAAGGATGGAATTGTTCTCGTTCTAGCATCCCGAGGCGCTTGCGTCACACATTCCCTCGGCAATTCAATTGATTTTGCAGTCCCGAACGGCCATGAATCGGCCCGCAATGACAATCTGTCGCCATAAGCGTCCAAAGCCCGATGTCTGACCCATCCGCGCGCCCGCCGGCATCCCGCGACACCGCCATGTCCGTGGCGGCGATTTCCTCGAGCCGCTCCGCCGCGGACGAGAATGTCTGGACCCGCCGCCTGGTGCTGTTCCTGCGCGTGATGGCGGTGCTGTCGATCGCGAAGGGCCTGTATCACTGGGCCGAACTGACCGGCTTCATCGGCAGCGAGGACGAGGCGTTCCAGAACCAGACCATGGCCTGGCAGACCGCAACCGTCTATTTCGCGGTCATCGAACTGGTGGCCGCGGTCGGCCTGTGGCTGGCGACGCCATGGGGGGCGGTGGTCTGGCTGACCACGGTCGTATCGATGGCGGTGATCGAGTTGATGTTTCCCGCGATCTACGGCGGCAACCTGGCGATCGTCGGGTTCGAGACGCTGATGCTGGCGGCTTATCTGGCGCTGGCGTGGATGGCGGCGCGCGAGCGGCCGCCATAGGGACGGCGCGATGGGACTGCAGCGAACGCCTCGGCAAGAAGGCGCGACAGCGGGAGGGGAGCGTGAACGCACTGTATTCGGGAGGGACCGTCGGCGGCCTCATCATCAGTTCCATTGCACGGTTTGGCGACCGACCGGCGATCGCCGACGGCACCGTGCGGTGGAGCTATCGCGAATTGGGCGATGCGATCGGAAAATTCATTTCGATCTTCCGATCGATCGGCTTGAAGAAAGGCGATGCGCTGTCGATCCTCTCCGGCAACCTCGCCGAGAGCTGGGCTGCGATGTGCGCGGCGACAATCATGGGGATGCGCTACACGCCGCTGCATCCGCTGGCCGCAGAGGACGACCACGCCTTCATTGTCGAGGATGCCGAAATCGACGCCCTGATCGTCGAGGCCGGCAAGTTCGCCGCGCGCGGCGTCGCGATCAGGGCGCGCACGCCGTCGCTCAGGCATCTGCTGTCGTTTGGGCCGATGGACGGTGCCGAAGATGTTCGCGCCAGGTTTCGCGAGGCGGCCGTCGCGCCGCTGGCGGACGAGAGCGAGGCCGACAAGATCGTCTGGCTTGCCTATACCGGAGGCACCACGGGCCGCTCCAAGGGCGTCATCATTCCGCATCGCGCCATGGTGGCCACGGCGCTTGCCGTCTATTCGGATTGGGACTGGCCTGCCGACATTCGCTATCTGGCGGCGACGCCGATCAGCCACGCCGCCGGCGTCAACATCTGTCCGGTCATGATGCGCGGCGGCTTCACGCGTCTCGTGCAGGGATTCGAGATCGAGGCTTTCTGCCGTGTTGTCGCGGAAGAGAGAATCAACACGCTGTTTCTGGTGCCGACCCTGATCTATGCGCTGATCGACGCAGCCGCGGTGCGCGCCCGCCATGACATGCGCTCGCTCGAGATGATCGTCTATGGCGCGGCGCCGATGTCGCCGGACCGGCTGCGCGAGGCCATCGGGATTTTTGGCCCCGTCTTCGTGCAGCTCTACGGCCAGACCGAGGTGCCGCAGTGCATCACGTCATTGCGCAAGATCGATCATGATCTCGGCAATCCGCGCCGGCTGGGCTCGTGCGGCCGGCCCAATCCGCTCGTCGAGGTGAAATTGCTCGACAGCGCATTGAAGGAAGTTGCGCTCGGCGAGCCCGGCGAGATCTGCGTGCGCGGCCCGCAGGTGATGGATGGATACTGGAAGCGGCCCGAGGCGACCGCCGAGGCGTTCCGCGGCGGCTGGCTGCACACAGGCGACGTCGCGGTGAAGGATGCCGAGGGTTATCTCTATATCGTCGACCGCACCAAGGACATGATCATCTCCGGCGGCTTCAATATCTATCCGCGCGAAGTCGAGGACGCATTGATGTCGCATCCGGCCGTTGCGTCCGCCGCCGTGATCGGCATTCCCGACGAGAAATGGGGCGAGGCGGTGAAAGCCTTCGTCGTGCTCAAGCCCGGCGCGAATTCCGGAGCCGCCGAATTGCAGGCGCACGTCAAGGACAAGCGCGGCGCGCCATGGTCGCCGAAGTCGATCGATTTCGTCGAGGCAATTCCCGTGACCGGCCTCGGCAAGATCGATCGCAAGGCGCTGCGCGCGCCGTACTGGGAAGGACGTTCGCGCGGCGTGGCGTGAAACCTGACGGCGTTCGATCGGATTTTCGGAAAATTTTTCGGGGTAAGAATTCGGTCACCCTAACGGCGCGGTCACTTGTCTTGACCGAATGTTTCGAATTCGAACGAGGCTGTTTCCGAATGCGACAGGGGGCGCAGACGAAGCGTGAACAGGGGATGCGCACCGTCAATGAAAAGTTGCGGAAAGCCCATATTTGACGGGCTTAATCCGTGATTCACTGTCTTAAATTCATGATCTCTTTATTGTCTTATTTAAGCGGATCTTCAAACCGGTCCCCTAAGGTCTGGCTATCAGGCGGGACACAAGTTTCGCCGAATAAGTCGATAAAAACGACAACAGGGGAATGTCATGATGAAAGCCGCCGCGAAGGCTCACGAGCCTGTCGAACAGGCCGCCGGCCAGGCTCCGGTTCAGCCGCTCTATCTCGAAGCGTTGACGCTGGTGGAGCGGCTGCACCGCCGCCTGCTCGATGTCATCAAGGATGAGTTCGATCGTCGCGGCCGCGCCGACATCAACTCGGTTCAGGCGCTGTTGCTCTACAACATCGGCGACAAGGAGCTGACCGCCGGCGAACTGCGGACCCGCGGTTACTACCTCGGCTCCAACGTTTCCTACAACCTCAAGAAACTCGTCGAGCTCGGCTTCCTCGATCACCAGCGCTCGCGCGTCGACCGCCGCTCGGTCCGCATCCGCCTGACGGCGCAGGGGCAGGAAATCCGCCGCATCGTCGAGGCGCTCTACCAGAAGCACGTCAAGACGGTCGAACAGGTCGGCGGCATCTCGAACGAGGAGTTTGCGACGCTGAACAAGTCGCTGCACCGCCTCGAACGCTTCTGGACCGATCAGATTCTCTATCGGCTCTGAGTTTTCCTTCATTTCTCCGGGGCGGGGCGAAGCCGGCGCAAGACCGGTGGCCCTGTTCTCCGCAGAACCGGACATTCCCGCTTCAACGCATCGGCCCTGGGCCGGTGCGTTTTTGCTGTCCGCGCAACTTGCCTCCGGAAAAGGGAACCTTTTTGCCGCGTTGCGACTTGTCGCTGCATGCCGAAGGAGCGATCCATGCTGGTCGAGCGCAACGTGCGGGCGATGAACGTCGAAACGATCGGTGAAGCCTACGCCATCGCGGCAAACTATCTGAGAGGGACCGGCGCGATTCCGGAGACGGTTCCAGCCGATGAGCGCCTGCTCACCATCATTATCGACGCGTTCGATCGGGGCGAGCGCAATCGCCTCAAGCTGGCGAACCGCGCGATCGCCCGGTTTCAAACGCTTTTCGTTGAATCGCATTGATAGAGGATGTCATGAACGCTGCCATCGATCGCATCATGATGACGTATGATCTGCTGCTCAACCGAACGGCGGCAGCGAGCGTGGAAGCACGCGAGAAGGTGACCGCCTACGTCAAAATGCTGGTCGACGCCGGCGAGACCGATCCGCATCGCCTGACGGTTTGCGGGCTGACCTATCTGCGCGAACTCGACGGCAGCGTCGATCCCGTCAAGTCGGGTTATACCGGGCTCTGATCTCGGGATTTTTCACGAAGGAGACTGCGAGAATTTTTCCCGGCGCGGCGCGTTCCGGGGTAAAAGCCTGTCGTCTCAGACGAAGGACGGCGGCATGGTTGACAAGCAGGCGATGCGTGAAGAGGCTGAGCGTTTGATGCGCGAGGCGATGGAGCGCAAGGGCGTCGCGGTCAAGCAGGGCGAGACGCGGATCGCCGCCGTCTGCGGGAAGTGCGGCGCCGCCAACAAGGTCAAGGCCCCCAGGGGCGCCACCCGCGTGCAATTTACCTGCAAGGAATGCGGCCACAGCCAGATCGCGCTTTAACCGGTTGCCCGTTCCAGCCGCCGCTTTCCCGATCCAGCGGCACAACCGCCTTTCCGGGAGGGAGCGCCACATCCCGTCCTGACGCCGATGCGCAGCGGATCGCCGCTGTCCTACTTGCTCATGTTGTCTTTCTTCATTGCCGGCTTCTTCGTCATGCCGACAGTCTTGTGCTTCGTCGTGTTGCTCTTGGCCGTCTTGGCTTTCGAGACGCTGCCTTGCGACATCGACGAGTCCTTCGACATAGTGTCGTTCTGCTTCATGGAGTTTTGGCTGGGCGGCCCGGACGTCTGGGCGACGGCGCCGCTTCCAAGACCCAGCAGCGCTGCACAACAAGCGGCGAGAGCGACTTTCCGCATGGGCGCGATCCTTTCAGGTTCATGACGAACGCCGGTTAACGTGAGAGACGGCGGGTCGTTCCGGCTCCGGATCCATCCGGTATCGGAAAGTTTCATCTGCGAATTTCCGGCGCGGCCGCGGCATTGTGCGGTTCATCACGGATTTAATGCGTCGGGACGGCATGCTGTCGCTGCGTCACATGACGCGCAATTCAAACCCCAAACTTTGGAGAAACACGATGCGCCATACATCCTCACATCAAGGCATCCGTACGTTGACCGCCGACGAATGCGAGACGGCGTCCGGCGGCTCGATAAAAACCGAAGTCGTTCTCGGCGGCTTCAAGATGACGATCGAGGCCGATGCCACGCATTCGACCGTTGTGGTTCAGCCCGTTACTGACCAGACCTGCGCGACATTCGACATCGACGCCTGCGGCTAGATCCTGACGTCGCCAGCTCCGAGGAGCCAGCCAAGCAGGCTCCTCGGCGGCTGGCGAGCCGGTTGGGTCCGCTTCCGGGTCAGGGTGATGGCCGGCCGGTTCGCGGGGGGATCGGATCCCCGGCAGCCACGACAGGGGGCAGGTTTCCGGCTCGCCGCATATCCACCATATCTTGGCTGAAAATGCCGCCGGAGCCGCAACACCTTGGCCCGGTCTAACGGATGTGCTATGCGGCAGCCGCCGCTTCGAACCGCCCAACCGTCCGCTGCGCCCGTCCTAACGGGCTGCGCCGACAAGGATATTTCGTTCATGAGCCCGACCGCCAAAACCGCCTCCGCACCCGATGCCTTCTTTACGGCCACCCTGGCCGAGGCCGATCCCGAGATCGCCAATGCGATCAAGGGTGAGCTCGGCCGCCAGCGTCATGAGATCGAGCTGATCGCCTCGGAAAACATCGTCAGCCGCGCGGTGCTGGAAGCGCAGGGCTCGGTGATGACCAACAAGTACGCCGAGGGTTATCCGGGCGCGCGCTATTACGGCGGCTGCGAATGGGTCGACGTCGCCGAGACGCTGGCGATCGAGCGCGCCAAAAAACTGTTCGGCGCGCAGTTCGCCAACGTCCAGCCGAACTCCGGCAGCCAGATGAACCAGGCGGTGTTCCTGGCGCTGCTGCAGCCCGGTGACATCTTCATGGGCCTCGATCTTGCGGCGGGCGGGCATCTGACCCATGGCTCGCCGGTCAACATGTCCGGCAAGTGGTTCAGGCCCGCGCACTACACGGTGCGGCGCGAGGACCAGCTCATCGACATGGACGCGGTGGCGAAGCAGGCCGAAGAGGTGAGACCCAAGCTCATCATCGCGGGTGGCTCGGCCTATTCGCGCCCATGGGACTTCAAGCGTTTCCGCGAGATCGCCGACAACGTCGGTGCGTACCTGCTGGTGGACATGGCGCACTTCGCGGGCCTCGTCGCCGGAGGCGTCCATGCCTCGCCGGTGCCCCACGCGCACGTCACCACGACCACCACGCACAAGTCGCTGCGCGGTCCGCGCGGCGGCCTGATCCTCACCAACGACGAGGCCATCGCCAAGAAGATCAACTCGGCGATCTTCCCCGGCCTGCAGGGCGGCCCGCTGATGCATGTGATCGCCGCCAAGGCGGTGGCGTTCGGCGAGGCGCTGCGGCCGGACTTCAAGATCTATGCGAAGAACGTGGTCGAGAACGCCAGGGCGCTGGCCGAGAGCCTGCGCGGCCACGGCTTCGACATCGTGTCCGGCGGCACCGACAATCACCTGATGTTGGTGGACCTGCGGCCCAAGGGGCTCAAGGGCAACGTTTCCGAGAAGGCGCTGGTGCGCGCCGCCATCACCTGCAACAAGAACGGCATTCCGTTCGATCCCGAAAAGCCGTTCGTGACCTCGGGCCTGCGGCTCGGCACGCCGGCGGCGACCACGCGCGGCTTCGGCGTCGCCGAGTTCAGGCAGGTCGGCGGCATGATCGCGGAAGTGCTGAACGCCATCGCGCAGTCCGACGACGGCAAGGCGCCGCTGGTGGAGGCCGCGATCAAGGAGCGCGTCAAGGCGCTGACCGATCGGTTTCCGATTTATCAGTGATGACGAAGCTTTGGCCAAACACTCGCGCCGTCATGCCCGGCTTTATGCCGGGTATCCACGACTTTGACGGCGGGTGTTTCAAAGACGTTGATGATCGGGACATAGGCGAGCGAAGCGACGCCGTTCTTCGAACGGCTATGCCCGGCCATGACGCAAACAAGGAGGCGCGCTGATGCGCTGCCCAAGCTGCAACAGTCTGGATACGCAGGTGAAGGACTCGCGGCCGACGGAAGACTCGGCCGTGATCCGGCGGCGGCGCGTCTGCATGGCCTGCAACTTCCGCTTCACGACCTTCGAGCGCGTGCAACTCCGCGAACTGACCGTCATCAAGCGCAACGGCCGCCGCGTGCCGTTCGACCGCGACAAGCTGATGCGCTCGGTGCAGATTTCGCTGCGCAAGCGTCCGGTCGAGGCGGAACGGGTGGAAAAGATGGTCTCGGCCATCGTCCGCGAACTGGAGAGCGCGGGCGAGGCCGAGATTTCCTCCGAGACCATCGGCGAGATCGTGATGGAGCACCTGCGCCGGCTCGACGACGTTGCTTACGTGCGCTTCGCGTCGGTCTATCGCAATTTTCGCGAGGCCAGGGATTTCGAGGCCGTGCTTGGCGAGCTTTCAGGCGAGGACGACGCGCGGCCGGTGCCGCTGCGCAAATAGCCGATGGCGTTCCGTCTCCTCGAAGACCAGTTGAGAGAGCGCCTTGCGAAGGCCAGAGCCACTGACCTGCGCTTCATGCAACTGGCGCTGGCGCTGGGCCGCCGCGGCCTCGGCCGCACCTGGCCCAATCCGGCCGTCGGCGCCGTCATCGTCAAGGACGGCGTCGTCGTCGGCCGCGGCTGGACCCAGCCGGGCGGGCGTCCCCATGCCGAGGTCGAGGCGCTCAGGCGGGCGGGCGAGGCGGCGCGCGGCGCGACGCTCTACGTGACCTTGGAGCCCTGTTCGCATTTCGGTCGCTCGCCGCCCTGCGCCGACGCCGTGATCGCGGCAGGTGTTGCGCGCGTCGTATCAGCCGTCGAGGACCCCAATCCGGAAGTGGCGGGACAGGGCCATGCACGGCTGCGCGCCGCCGGGATTTCCGTCGAAGTCGGCCTCTGCGCCGCCGAGGCCGCCCATGACCATGCCGGGCATTTCCGGCGCGTCCGGGACGGGCGGCCGCATGTCGTTCTCAAGCTCGCGGTGTCCTCGGACGAGAAGATCGGTGCGGCGGGCCGCAAACCGGTGGCGATCACCGGGGAGGCGGCACGGGCGCGGGTGCATCTCCTGCGCGCGCAATGCGATGCGATCCTGGTCGGGATCGGCACCGTGCTGGCGGACGATCCGCTGCTGACGTGCCGACTGCCCGGAATGGAACCCCGCTCGCCGGTGCGCGTGGTGCTCGACCGGGCACTGCGGATTCCCGGCGGCAGCAAACTGGTGCATTCCGCACGCGAAACCCCGCTGTGGGTGATGACATCCGAACTCGCAGAGGCCGCGGCCGCCATGAAGCTCGGCGCCGCGGGCGCGCAAGTGATCCGGGTGCCGGCCGCGGGCGGAAAGCCCGGCCTCGACCTCGGCGAGGTGCTTCGCGCCCTTGCGGACAAAGGCATCACGCGCCTGCTC
Source organism: Nitrobacter sp. (assembly GCA_035546855.1). Taxonomy (GTDB): domain Bacteria; phylum Pseudomonadota; class Alphaproteobacteria; order Rhizobiales; family Xanthobacteraceae; genus Nitrobacter. The sequence continues at coordinate 34,595 of DASZVY010000051.1, forward strand.
GTTGAGGGAGGTTCGCGCGTTGCATCGTCGTTCGTTGCGGCCGATTTTGTGGATGAGGTCTGGCTGCTGCGCGGCCCCGACACGATCGGCGCCGATGGCGTTGCCGCCCTTGACGGGCTATCACTGGCCGCCATCGCCGGCTCGCCGCGCTTCAAGGTTCGTGCGAACGAGACGCTTGGGACGGACGGTCTGACAATTTATGAGCGGGTATAGAAGAAGTAGGTCGTCATGCCCGGCCTTGTGCCGGGCATCCACGTCTTAAAGACGAAGCAGCAAAGAAGACGTGGATGGCCGGGACGAGCCCGGCCATGACGGAAGCGGATAAGGTGGCTCGAAGGGCAGCTATGTTCACAGGCATCATCACCGACGTCGGCGAGATCGAAAGCGTCAAGCCGGTCGCGCAGGGTCAGTTGCACCGGCTCCGCATCCTCTGCCGCTACGATCAGACGACCATCGCCGACGGCGCGTCGATCGCCTGCAACGGCGTCTGCCTGACCGTGGTGGCGTCGGGCGTCGCCGACGGGCGGACCTGGTTCGACGTCGATGCCGCGGCAGAGACGCTCGGCATGACCACGGCAAAGCACTGGGGAGCGGGGACGCGGCTCAATCTCGAGCGCGCGCTGAAGATCGGCGACGAACTCGGCGGCCACATCGTCGCCGGCCATGCCGACGGCATCGCCACCGTCCTCGCGCGCGACGATCTGCCCGACATGGCGCGGTTCGAACTGCGGACGGCGCGGGAGCTTGCGCGCTTCATCGCGCCGAAGGGGTCGATCACGCTGAACGGCGTGTCGCTGACCGTGAACACGGTGCAGGACGTGGTGTTCTCGGTGCTGATCATTCCGCACACGCTGAGCGTGACCACGCTCAGCGACTGGCGCGCCGGCACCGAGGTCAACATCGAGATCGACCTGATGGCGCGCTACGCCGCGCGGCTGACGGAGATGAAATCGCCGTCCTGAAAATCGCCGTCCTGATGTGAGCCTCCATGCGCTGCGTATTCGTGCTTGGATTCACGCCGGGCAGCGACTACAAACCGGCGGAATTGTAGGTCAGCATTGACTTTATGTGCTTTCGTGAGAACTGGATCGACCCATGGCCGACGCGCGACGCGCCCCGTTGAAGGACCAGACCGATGTGCGCGGTGCGCGTGCCCTGATCGTCGAGGCGCGCTTCTATGACGATATTCAGGACGCGCTGTTGCAGGGCGCGGTGGCGGAACTGGATGCCGCCGGCGTCGGCCATGACGTCATTACCGTCCCCGGCGCGCTGGAAATCCCGGCGGCGGTGGCAATCGCGCTCGATGCGGCTGAGCGGAGTGGCAAGCCCTACGACGCGGCGATCGCGCTTGGCTGCGTGGTGCGCGGCGAGACCTTTCATTTCGAGATCGTGGCGATGGAATCCTCGCGCGGCCTGATGGATATTTCCATTGCGCGGCGCATTCCGCTCGGCAATGGCATCCTGACCGTCAACACCGACGAGCAGGCGTGGGCGCGCGCCAGGCCGGGCGATCTGAACAAGGGCGGCGACGCGGCGCGGGCGGCATTGGCGATGCTGCGGATCAAGCGCCGGCTGGCGAGGGCGTAAGACGCGATGGCTGATATCAAGCAGGGCGTCGACAGGAAGGCCAACAAGCGCGGCGCGGCGCGGCTTGCCGCGGTGCAGGCGCTTTATCAGATGGATATCGGCGGCGCGGGCATCAACGACATCTTCGCCGAGTTTGAAAGCCACTGGCTCGGTGGCGAGGTCGAAGGCGATACGTATCTGCCGGCCGAATCCGCGTTCTTTCGCGATATCGTGTCGGGCGTCGTGCGCGATCAGAAGAAACTTGATCCCCTGATCGATGAAGCGCTGTCGCAGGGCTGGCCGCTGAAGCGGATCGAGGCGATCCTGCGCGCGGTGCTGCGCGCGGGCTCCTATGAGCTGGAGCATCGCAAGGACGTGCCCGCCCGCGTCGTGGTGTCCGAATATGTCGATGTCGCCAATGCCTTCGTCGAAAAGGACGAGACCGGCATGGTGAATGCGGTGCTCGATATGATTGCGCGCAGGTTTCGCGCTGATGAATTTGCACGATAATGGGTGGTTGAAGCAATTCAAGCGCCGTCATTCCGGGACACGCCGTTTGGCGTGGGTCCGGACTCCATACCCCAGCCGTGGTTATGGTTTCCGGGCTCGCGCTTCGCGCGGCCCGGAATGACGATTTCTGAAGTTGGTCGCGATGTTGCGGAGCGCAATCAATGCCTTCCGGTGAAGACGATCTGATCGCGCGTTATTTCAAGCCGCTGGCGACCGATCCCGGCGCGCTGGGGCTGACCGACGATGTGGCTTTCCTGAGGGGAGGCGATGACGATCTCGTCGTCACCACCGACGCCATCGTCGAGGGCGTCCATTTTCTGTCCGATGATCCGCCGGAAACGGTCGCCAAGAAGGCGCTCCGGGTCAATCTCTCCGACCTCGCCGCCAAGGGAGCGACGCCCGCGGGATTCGTGCTGACGCTGGCGTTGCGCGCGGCCGACGACAATTGGCTCGCGCCGTTCGCGCGCGGACTTGGCGACGATGCTGCCGCCTTTGCGTGTCCGCTGCTCGGCGGCGACACCGTGTCGACGCCGGGACCGCAGATGATATCCATCACCGCTTTCGGCCGCGCCCCGAAAGGCGGGATGATCCGGCGCGATCGGGCGCAGGTCGGCGATCGCGTCATGGTGTCCGGAACCATCGGTGATGCCGCGCTCGGGCTTGGCATTCTCAAAGGCCAAATTGCAACCGGCGACGCAGCAGTCGATGCGATGCTGGCGGATCGCTACCGCGTTCCGCAGCCGCGCTCGGCGCTTGCCGTGGCCGTTCGCGATCACGCGCGCGCCGCGATGGATGTCTCGGACGGCCTCGCGGGCGATCTCGCCAAACTGTGTGCGGCCTCCGGCGTGTCCGCCACGGTCGACGTCGGCGCCATCCCGCTATCTGCCGCGGCCCGTGACGTCATTGCGCGGGGCGCAGCAAGTCTCGAGACGCTGCTGGCCGGCGGCGACGACTACGAGATTCTGTGCGTCATTCCGGACGACCGCGTGGCGGCCTTCACGGCGGCGGCGTCGCAGGCCGGGGTGCCGGTCGCGTCGATCGGTGTCATCACGGCCGGAACGGCTTTGCCGGGATTCGTCGATGCAAGGGGGCGGGAGATCGCCTTGCCGCGGCTCTCCTACAGTCATTTCTGAGCGCGAGGGTTGCGGTCCGCCACATCGATCCGGGCGCCGTTTAGGCCGTTTCCTTTTGAAAATCGACCCTTTAGGCCTCTGCCAGCGTTGCGCCGCCAGCGCGATTTTGGCATGGTCCCGCCGATTTGAGGCCCTCCATGCAAGGAAGGCCTTGTTTTTGTGCGCTCAGCCGCATTCGCGGATCGGGCGTTGTCGGGGCAAATGCAGGATCTGAGGCAAATTCAATGACAGCACTATGGGTGATCGTGCTCTGCGGAGCGCTTTCGATCGTTTATGCCATATGGGCGACATCGTCGGTCTTGGGGGCCGACGCGGGTAACGCGCGGATGCAGGAAATCGCGGCGGCTGTGCGCGAAGGCGCGCAGGCGTATCTTCGCCGCCAATATACGACGATCGGAATCGTCGGCATCGTGATCTTCGCCCTGCTGGCTTATTTTCTCGGGACGCTGGTTGCGGTCGGCTTCGCCATCGGCGCGATCCTGTCGGGGGCTGCGGGCTTCATCGGCATGAACGTCTCGGTGCGCGCCAACGTCCGCACCGCGCAGGCCGCGACGACCTCGCTGGCAGGTGGACTTGAACTGGCCTTCAAGGCCGGTGCGATCACCGGGCTGCTGGTGGCAGGTCTCGCGCTGCTCGGCGTCACCCTGTATTTCGCCTATCTCACCCACGGCGCAGGCTACGCGGCCAACAGCCGCACCGTGGTCGACGCCATGGTCGCGCTCGGCTTCGGCGCATCGCTGATTTCGATCTTCGCGCGCCTCGGCGGCGGCATCTTCACCAAGGGCGCCGACGTCGGCGGCGACCTCGTCGGCAAGGTGGAAGCGGGTATCCCGGAGGACGATCCGCGCAATCCGGCGACCATCGCCGACAACGTCGGCGACAACGTCGGCGACTGCGCCGGCATGGCCGCCGACCTGTTCGAGACCTATGCGGTGACCGCGGTTGCGACCATGGTGCTCGCGGCGATCTTCTTCGCAACGTCGCCGCTGCTGGTGAACATGATGACGCTGCCGCTCGCCATCGGCGGCATCTGCATCATCACCTCGATCATCGGCACGTTCTTCGTGAAGTTGGGCGCCAGCCAGTCGATCATGGGCGCGCTCTACAAGGGCCTGATCGCCACCGGCATTCTGTCGCTGGTCGGCGTCGGCCTGGTGATTCACTGGCTGGTCGGTTTCGGCCCGCTGGCAGGTGTGAATTACACCGGCATGGCGCTGTTCGAGTGCGGCATCGCCGGTCTCGTCGTGACGGGCCTGATCATCTGGATCACCGAATACTACACCGGCACCGACTATCGGCCGGTGAAGTCGATCGCCCAGGCGTCGGTGACCGGTCATGGCACCAACGTGATTCAGGGCCTTGCCATCTCGATGGAAGCCACCGCGCTGCCGGCGATCGTCATCATCGCGGGCATTCTGGTGACTTACAGCCTTGCCGGCCTGTTCGGCATCGCGATCGCGGTCACCACCATGCTGGCGCTCGCCGGCATGATCGTGGCGCTCGACGCGTTCGGTCCGGTGACCGACAACGCCGGCGGCATCGCTGAAATGGCCGGCTTGCCGAAGGAAGTGCGCAAGTCGACCGACGCGCTCGACGCGGTCGGCAACACCACCAAGGCGGTGACCAAGGGTTATGCGATCGGTTCTGCCGGTCTCGGTGCGCTGGTGCTGTTCGCGGCCTACAACCAGGATCTGAAGTTCTTCATCGCCGATCCCGGCAAGCACGCCTACTTCCAGGGCGTGAATCCGGACTTCTCGCTGAACAACCCCTATGTGGTGGTCGGCCTGCTGTTCGGCGGCTTGCTGCCGTACCTGTTCGGCGCGATGGGCATGACGGCGGTGGGCCGTGCGGCCGGCGCGATCGTCGAGGAAGTGCGTCGTCAGTTCCGCGAGAAGCCCGGCATCATGCAGGGCACCGACAAGCCCGACTATGGCAAGGCCGTCGACCTTCTGACCAAGGCGGCGATCAAGGAAATGATCATTCCGTCGCTGCTGCCGGTGCTGTCGCCGATCGTCGTCTACTTCGTGATCTACGCGATCGCGGGCGGCGGCGCGGCCGGCAAGTCGGCGGCGTTCTCCGCGGTCGGCGCCATGCTGCTCGGCGTGATCGTGACCGGCCTGTTCGTCGCCATCTCGATGACCTCGGGCGGCGGCGCTTGGGACAACGCCAAGAAGTACATCGAGGACGGCCATCATGGCGGCAAGGGCTCGGACGCCCACAAGTCCGCCGTGACCGGCGACACGGTCGGCGATCCCTACAAGGACACTGCGGGTCCGGCGGTGAACCCGATGATCAAGATCACCAACATCGTGGCGCTGCTGCTGCTGGCGATCCTCGCGCACTGAGCCGGGAGAGCGAGCCCAACTCAAAGCCCCGCGGCGCAAGCCGCGGGGTTTCCGATTCGAGGGACGGTGCGACCGGGATCCGGTCAGTTGAAGCTGAGCAGCTTGAACAGCGGGGCGAGGTAGCTGATTTCCTGACCCGAGGTCGGCGTGGTGCGGCTGATGAAATCGAAGATCTTGCCGTCTTTCAATCCGTAGTTCGCGAGCCGCACGACCTGCCGGTTCTTGTCGAAATAGATCGCGATCACGCGCTGGTCGGTGACGTGCTGCGGCATGAAGGCGACCGGGCGGCTCGCCCGCTGCGAAATGTAGTAGAACACCTCGCCGTTCAGCGTGGCGACCGTCGACGGAGTCCCCATTACGATCAGCACCTGATCCTGGCTGGCGCCGATCGGAATCTGCTCGAGCGCGCCGGGCGGCAGGATGTAGCCCTTCTGGAATTGCTCGCCGGTGCAGCCGCCGACAACAGCGCAGACCAGCGCCGCCGCGACGGCGGCGCGTACGCCGCGCCATCGCGCGGATGTCGAACTCGTGCGTTTCAAGAATGTCATTCCGGCGCTAACCCCATCCTCTTGCATCACGCGAGGCATTGACGTACCCGGCAGCGGACCTTCATTGCAAGACCCGCCATCACGGTGGGCTCGCCCATGGAACCCACATGCCCTGGCCGTTCAGCCGTTTCAGAAACCCCCGGACACCGTCGCGCGGCACCATTGAAGCCATCTATGGCATGATCGTGGCGCAGGCGCGAGAACCCTTGTTCTACCGGGATTTAGACGTGCCGGACACCGTGGATGGCCGCTTCGACATGGTCCTCCTGCACCTGTGGATGGTGCTGCGGCGGGTGAAGCCGGCGGCAGGAGGCGCCGACCTCGCCCAGGCGCTGTTCGATCATTTTTGCAGCGATATGGACGCCAACCTGCGCGAAATGGGGGTCGGTGATCTGACGGTCCCCAAACGGATGCAGGCGTTCGGGGAGGCTTTCTACGGCCGCTCGGCGGCCTACGACAGCGCGCTCGAATCCGGGGCGGAGCCGTTGGCTGAAGCCCTGAACAAGAACATCTACAACGGGCGCGACATCGCCAACGCGCGGCGGTTGTCCGCCTATGTCCGGGATTCCATTGCCGCGCTTGCCGCAGCCGGCGATGTGGCTGTCACGGACGGATCCTGGCGGTTTTCATCGCCGCCGGCGATGGCCTGAGAGGAGGGCGGACATGCCCGGAGACAAGGACAGCATCGAAAAGCATCCGTGGAGCGATCTCGTCATTGTTGCGCAGATTCCGGAAACGGGATTGCACCGTGAACTCGAGGCCGGTGCGGCTCAGCGCGAGGCGTTGGCGCGGATCGCAGGGGTGCGCGAGGTGCTGTCGGCCCGCGCCGTCTTCGACCTGAAGCGGGCCCGCAATGACGAAGTGCAGGTGCGCGGCACCGTATCGGCACGGGTTGGCCAAACCTGCGTTGTGACGCTCGAACCCATCGAAAGCGATATTGTCGAGCCGCTCGATCTTACGTTCGTGCCCGAGGACAGGCTCCCCCAACTCGCCGCTTCGATCGACGACCATGTCGCGGACGAAGACGATGCGCCTGATCCTCCCGAGCCGATCGTGAACGGCATGATCGACCTCGGGCGGCTTGCGACCGATGTGCTGTTTCTCGGGATCGATCCCTATCCGCGAAAACCCGGTGCGGTTTTCGAGCCGCCGTCATCTCCGCCTGATCCGCAAGACCATCCGTTCGCAGCCCTGGAAGCCTTGAAGAAAGCGCCCGCGCGGGGCAGCAAGAAGCGTGGCAAGGAGTAAGTGACGCATCTCGGATGCGCGCCGAGGAAGTCGATCTATTGCTTTGATTTTCTTGTTGTTTTTATTTTTTATGATTCTTTGCGAGAATGCCGAAGCAGGGCGCGCCGATCAGGTCAAGACGTTGTATCGATCGGCGGAGGCGCTATTGTCGCGACTGGATTTTGAGGCGTGGCGCTGCGCTTCATCGTTCGCCGCGAGACTTGGCGAGACCGTTGCGGCGGAAGTTCGCAGCAACGGTCGCTACAAGAGCTTGCGGGCTTCGGAATCGGAACACTAGGACATTTATGCCGCAAAAGGTTCGAATCGCGCTTGACGCCATGGGCGGCGATATCGGCCCGTCGGTCGTCATTCCCGGGGCCGCGATTTCCCTGACTCGCCATCCCGAGACCGAGTTCCTGCTGTTCGGCGACCGCAGCCAGATCGAGCCGCAGCTCGCCGCTCATCCGGCGATGAAGGCGGTGTCCCGGATCGTCCATACCGACGTTGCGGTCAGCATGGATGACAAGCCAAGTCAGGCGCTGCGCCGCGGCCGCAAGAACTCCTCGATGTGGCTGACCATCGACGCCGTGAAAAAAGGCGAGGCCGATGTCGCGGTTTCCGCCGGCAATACCGGCGCGCTGATGGCGATGTCGCGGTTCAACCTGCGGATGCTCCCCGGCATCGACCGCCCGGCGATCGCGGCGATGTGGCCGACCCAGCGCGGCGATTCCGTGATCCTCGACGTCGGCGCCACGATCGGCGGCGACGCCCATCATTTGATGGCCCTGGCCGTCATGGGAAGCGCGATGGCCAGCGTGCTGTTCGACCTCGAACGGCCGACCGTGGGATTGCTCAACATCGGCGTCGAGGAAATGAAGGGCCGCGAGGAAATCCGCGAGGCGGCGGACCTGCTTCGCAAGGCGGACCTGCCGCAGCTCAAGTTCATCGGCTTCGTCGAAGGCGGCGGCATTGGCATGGGCGAGGCCGACGTGGTTGTCACGGAGGGATTCACCGGAAACGTGGCGATCAAGGTCGCCGAGGGGACCGCGCGGCAGATGTCCGGGTTTTTGCGGGCTGCGCTGTCCCGGACGCTGCGGTCGAAACTCGGCTATTTCTTTGCCCGCGGGGCGTTTCAGGCGCTCCGGGAGAAACTGGATCCCAACAGGTCCAACGGCGGTGTGTTTCTTGGCCTTAACGGAATTGTGGTCAAAAGCCATGGCGGCGCCGACGCCGAAGGTTTTGCCTATGCGGTTGATGTTGGCTATGAGATGGTCCGCTACGATCTCCTGACCAAGATCAACCAAATGCTCAATCGCGACGGCCATGCCTTGGCGAAGGCGCCGGCGCAGGAGGCTGTCTCTTGACTGCGATACGATCGGTTGTGCTCGGCTGCGGATGCTATCTGCCGCGGCGGGTTGTGACCAATGCCGAACTGGCCGCCAGGGTCGATACATCGGACGAATGGATCGTCCAGCGCACGGGTATCCGCCAGCGCCACATCGCGGCGGACGGGGAATATACCTCGCATCTTGCGATCAATGCCGCGCGGGCGGCGTTGGCGCATGCCGGACTCGATGCGCAATCCATCGATCTTATCGTGCTGGCGACCTCGACGCCGGACAACACGTTCCCGGCGACCGCCGTTGCCGTGCAGAGTGGGCTCGGCATCAACCACGGCGCCGCCTTCGATCTGCAGGCGGTCTGCTCCGGATTCGTGTTCGCGCTGGCGACCGCCGATAACTTCCTGCGCTCGGGAGCGTTCAAGCGCGCGCTGGTGATCGGCGCCGAAACCTTTTCGCGGATTCTCGACTGGACCGACCGCGGCACCTGCGTGCTGTTCGGTGACGGGGCGGGCGCGGTCGTGCTGGAAGCCCAGCTCCAGCCGGGCGACGCGTCGGATCGCGGCCTGCTGACGACGCATCTGCGCTCGGACGGGCGCCATAAATCGAAGTTGTACGTGGACGGCGGTCCGTCGACCACGCAGACCGTCGGCCATCTGCGCATGGAGGGTCGGGAGGTCTTCAAGCACGCGGTGGGCATGATCACGGATGTCATCGTCGATGCGTTCAAGGCCACGGGCGCGAGCGCGGACACCATCGACTGGTTCGTTCCGCATCAGGCCAACAAGCGGATCATCGACGCCTCGGCCCACAAACTGCATATTGCGCCGGAAAAAGTGGTGCTGACGGTCGATCGCCACGGCAACACATCGGCTGCGTCGATCCCGCTCGCGCTCTGTGCCGCCGTCGCGGATGGACGGATCAAGGCAGGCGATCTGGTCTTGCTGGAAGCGATGGGCGGCGGCTTCACCTGGGGCTCGGCGCTGTTGCGTTGGTAAGCTTTGAATCGATATGTCGCGATCGGAAGGCGCGCGGTTCCATGCCGCTGCATGGATGTGCGGTGTTGACCGTGGGGTGCCAAACTCTTAATTTCAGGAACGAAATGTTCGCCGGGAGTTGGGGCAGGCGATGAGCGGGACCGGAAAAACAGTCACACGCGTCGATCTTTGCGAAGCAGTCTACCAGAAGGTGGGATTGTCGCGCACGGAGTCGTCTGCCTTCGTCGAACTGGTTCTGAAGGAAATCACCGATTGCCTGGAAAAAGGCGAAACGGTGAAGCTGTCGTCGTTCGGCTCGTTCATGGTGCGCAAGAAGGGACAGCGCATCGGCCGCAATCCGAAGACCGGCACCGAGGTTCCGATTTCTCCGCGTCGCGTGATGGTGTTCAAGCCGTCGGCTATCCTGAAACAGCGGATCAACAGCAACGGCGCGGCCAAAGAGGCCGACTAGTTCCGCGTTCGGTCATTCCGCGTCCAACAGACGATTGAAGAGGAGCGTGCCTTGGACAAGGCGCCGGATGCGTTCCGCACGATCAGCGAAGTCGCTGACGATCTCGATATCCCCCAGCACGTGCTGCGGTTCTGGGAAACGCGGTTCGTGCAGATCAAGCCGATGAAGCGCAGCGGCGGCCGGCGCTATTACCGGCCGGACGACGTCGACCTCTTGCGCGGTATTCGCCATCTGCTTTACAGCGAGGGCTACACCATCCGCGGCGTGCAGCGCATTCTGAAAGAGCACGGCATCAAGGCGGTGCAGGGGCTGACCGAGGGGTCGTCGGCTGCGGCTTTCGGCGTGGTGGAGGAGGATATCCGCCACACCCTTGGCGCAATGGAGGAAGACGATCACGCCATCGAGGAGGTCGAGGAGGAAGACGAAGCCAGCGAGCACGAAGCTCGCGCGCCCGATCCTCGAGCCCGCAAGCCGCTTCGGCGCGATCTGGACGACGTTCTCTGGAGCGGCCCGGATAGCGAGGTGATCGCCGGCATCGTCGCGGAAACACCGTCGGTCGACCTCGGCAAGCTGAAAGCCGTGCTGGCGGACCTTGTCGCCTGCAAGCAGTTGCTGGACGGCGCCATCAAGGGAAATAATTGACGGCGGTCGCTGAGGATTTTGCGGGACCGGCGGTTTGCCGTCTCGACGCCTTGCGCGTCGGCGGGATCGCGGCTAAGTGGATCGGTACGGAGCGTAGCGCAGCCCGGTTAGCGCACTAGTCTGGGAGACTAGGGGTCGGAGGTTCGAATCCTCTCGCTCCGACCACCCCTCGTTATTCACTTTACCTGCTTTTGTCCGTTGGATCGGCGTCTTCGGCTGTTGCAGTCGTGCGAGCCGGGAATATTGATTGTGCCGGTCGATCCCCTCATACTGCCGCCGCCTTGATCGCATGCTTTTTCCGATTTGATGGGGTTGATATGACGCGCTCCCGCAAGTTTTTGATCCTCGCCGCGTTCGCCGCGATCCTCGTCGTGCCTGCCGGCCGTGCTTTTGCGCTTGGCGACGTGCCCGACACCTATTTCGATCCGGCAGTCGATGTCGGATGCTGGAAGTGGAATTGGTATCAGCACGCCTACTACAACGTCTGTCCGGTCTATCCGCATCCGAAGGCGTACATGTATCCGCGCCGGGTGCATGCTGCCGTTCGCGTCAAGGGCTGATCGCGAAAGTCTGGCGGGCAAAACAAAAAGCCGCCCCGCGTGATCTGGGGCGGCTGCTCACTTTGGGTTCCGTCGCAAGTCGCCGTGCCGGCTTTGCTGTATTGCCCGCTTTTCGTATCGACGGCGGTCAGCGTTGCGTGACGGTGCAGGCCACCGACCTGTTCTTGCCAAAGTTCAGGAACGCGTTCTCGCGCAGCCCGTCCAGCCAAATTCCCGGTCCTGCATACCGGTATCCGACTCCCATCGGCACAAGCCGGACATGCGTTGCATGTCGTCCGGCGTGGAGCGCAGCCGTGACAATGTCACCCGACAGGCTCACGGCGATCGGGCACATCGGATACTCCCGCCCGTTTTCACAGCTCAAGACGATCTCATCGCAGCGGCCCAAGGCTGCCCCGTGAATCGGCACGATTCCCAGATCGGCTGCCTGCACGGGAGCCTGAGTTGCGCAGGTCAAAGCGCCGACCACCGATAGGTATTTGAAATATCTTGAAAAAATATAGCCCATGAATCAACCCCAGCATCTGCTGCGGGCATCATCCGGCATCGGGTTCCTGCGGTCAATGCAGGACATATGGTCCAGGCTTCCATATCCGCCACCGTTGCAATTTAACCACAGACACGTTTGCGTCGAGATTAACTCAAACTGTCCCTTGACCCGGTTCCAATGGGGCAAGATTATGACGCTTAAAATTTAGTTAAGTCCTTTTGCGGGATTTAAATTTTTTAAGGACGAACGTCATGAACGGACCGTTTCGAATTGCGCAGGCGGATGGCACCCATACCGGGGGCAACAACAAGCAAGAGCGGATCGTCAAGATCACGAAGCCCTACGGCGATCAGTCCGTTGTGGTCGCGCTCAGTTATGACGGCACGGTCAAGGCCGACCTTTCGGCGATCGCCAGCGAGAAGATCACGCTGGTCCATCTCGGCGAGAAGCTGATCATCCTGTTCGACAACCATTCGACGGTCACGCTTGAGCCGTTCTTCGACAGCACCGGTCATCCGCTTCAGGATCTCACTGTCGAGCTCTCGCCCGGTCACGACGTGACCAGCGCGGAATTCGCGACGCTGTTTCCCGTCACCGACGATCAGTCGGTTCTTCCGGCCGCAGGCACGGGGAGCGGCGGCGGCGCGCAGGCGTCGGGCGCGAATTTCACGACCGTCGGTGTCGATCCGCTGAGCGTCGGCAATCCGCTGGCACTTCTCGGGCAGGAAGAACTGCCGAACTTTGTCATCGCCAATTTGCTGGCGGAAAACAACCAGGGCGTCGGCGCGTCCGCGGGTTTCTCCCTGCTGGGAACGTCTGTTGTCGAGGACGAGACCGCTGGCGTCCAGAGCGCGGACGGCGCCAACGATCAGCCGGGTCTGCCGCCGTTCACGCCGCCAGCAGGCACCGATCCGCTGATCGGTTGGGCGCAGAGTCACGACTCCATCGTGGGGGCTTCCTCGGCGGCTTTCGGGACCGTCGGAGGCGGCACCGTCACCTATGCGCTGACGGATAGCGGCGGCCATCCGTTTAGCGGCGTCGACACGGGTTTGAAGGCAACGGTCAGCGGAAACGAAATCTTCCTTTATACCGTCGGCAACCTTGTGGTGGGGCGCGAAGGGAGCGGGATCACAGCCAATGCCGACGGCAAGGTTGTATTTGCACTCTACCTCGAGCCGGAATCGCACAAGCTCGATGTCGCGCAATACGAAGCGATCAGTCATCCCGACACGACCAATCCGAATGACTCGGTCAATCTCGGCAGCCTCGTTCACGTCACCCAGACCGTCACGGATGCCCAGGCCGAAGTCGCGACGGCAACATCGGGCGCCATCTCGATCACGTTTCTTGACGACGGTCCGACGCTGACCGCGACGCACACGGAGTTGCCTGCTCTTGTGGTCGACGAAAGCTTCCTGGCCGCCGACGCCAATAACCCCGATGCCGGCTCGCATCAGGATCCGACAGGCGCGACCGCTGCCATCGGCACGTTCACGGCCTTGTTTCAGGCGGACTTCGGCACCGACGGACCGCAGGGCGGCGACGCGAAGACGGCGATTTCCTATGCGCTGGGGCTGACCGGAACGGCGACGACCGTCGACGGCGTCACGGGCATCGACAGCGGCGTGAAGGACACACTGACCGGCCACGAGGTCATGCTCAATCTGGTGGGCAACGAGATCGTCGGCACCGTGCTCGACGGCGATGCCTTGCGGACCGTGTTCACGATCACCGGTTCCGCCGATGGGACGATCACGCTTCAGCAGGATCGCGCGGTCGTTCATGGCGATCCAAACGACCCGGACCAGGCCGGCGACCCCACGGTCCTTCATCTGGGGAGCGGCGCGAGCGTCACGCTCACGGCGACGGCCACCGACGGCGACGGCGACCATGTCTCGCAGTCCGTGGATGTCAGCGGCGCCTTCGCGTTCAAGGACGACGGCCCGACTCTGTCCGTGAGTGCGCCGGGCGTGATCAACGGATTCGATTTCGGCGCCTTCGCGCTGAACGGCAACGCGTGGGGTCATGACAGCGGCGTTGCGACCGGAACCAACGGCGGCTGGACCATTTCGGACGCCAACGACGGGCACAGCGGCAGCGATCTGATCAGCGATACCGGCAACGGCACCGTGCAACTCGAGCGCGTCGGCGACGGCTACGAGGGCATGCACGCGTCGAACAACGGCGACATGGTCGATCTCGACGCGTCGCCCCACGACATCAAGATCAGCCAGACGGTTACAGGTCTGGTCACCGGCCAGACCTACGATTTGCGTTTCGAGGCCGGCGCGCCGTTCCCGAACTCCGCGCATCTCGAGGTCTGGTTCGGCGGCGTGAAGGTTTACGATCTCGCGCCGAACGGCCAGATGACCGCTTACGATATCCAGATAACAGGCGGCTCCGGCGACGGCAGCAACCTGCTCGAGTTCCGCGAGACCGGCACGCCCGACAATCAGGGTACCTATCTGGCCAACGTGTCGGTCGGCGAGATCGTCATCGACGAGACCGCCGGCAATCAGCCGAACACCAACGACGTCGATGCCAATCACCTGTTCGATGCTGTCGTCAACCAGGGCAGCGACGGGCACATGCTCAGTCCGCAGTTCGCGCAAGGCATCTCCGCCGCGGTCAACGTCGCAGCGAACTTCGGCGCGGACGGGCCGTGGCATGGCTCCGCCACGGAAGCCATGACCTACGCGCTGTCGACCGTGAACGGCACGGATTCCGGCCTGACGACGACGGCCGGCCAGCACATCCTCCTGTTCAACGAAACCTACAATGGCGTGCAGTACGTCGTCGGCCGCTACGACTCGAGCGGCGATCAGTCGGTCACCTCGAGCGACGCCGCCGCCTTTGCATTCCGCGTCGATCCGGCCACCGGCGTGCTGTCGCTCGTTCAGTATGTGTCGCTGCATCAGCCCGACACCAACAGCAACAATGAAGGCGTGTTCCTGAATACCGGCTCGTTGTCGGTGAGCGTCACCGTCACCGACGGCGACGGCGACCACGTCTCGCAGTCCGCGGACATCTCGGCCAACATCCGCTTCGACGACGACGGTCCGACGCTGACGGCGACGCACACGGAATTGCCCACCCTTGTCGTCGACGAAAGCTTCCTGGCCGCCGATGCCAACAACCCCGACGCCGGCTCGCATCAGGCGCCGTCAGGTTCCGCCACCGACAGCCTCTCGTTCACCGGTCTGTTCAGTGCCGATTTCGGCGCCGATGGGCCGCAGGGCGGCGACGCGAAGACGGCGATTTCCTATGCGCTGGGGCTGACCGGGACCGCGACGACCGTCGACGGCGTCACGGGCATCGACAGCGGCGTGAGGGACACGCTGACCGGCCACGAGGTCATGCTCAATCTGGTGGGCAACGAGATCGTCGGCACCGTGCTCGACGGCAATGCCGTGCGGACCGTGTTCACGATCACCGGTTCCGCCGATGGCACGATCACGCTTCAGCAGGATCGCGCGGTTGTTCATGGCGATCCAAACGACCCGGACCAGGCGGGCGATCCCACGGTCCTTCATCTGGGGAGCGGCGCGAGCGTCACGCTCACGGCGACCGCCACCGACGGCGACGGCGACCATGTCTCGCAGTCCGTGGATGTCAGCGGCGCGTTCGCGTTCAAGGACGACGGCCCGACGCTGACGGTCGCGGTTCACGATGCCGTCGGCACCAACCTGATCACCAACGGCAGCTTCGAGGTCGTCACCGACGGCGGTCAGCCCGGTGCGCCGGTCACGGAGCAGGGCGGCTGGGAGCTTTATTCCTCGATTCCGGGTTGGACGACAGCCGGTGGCGTGCCGCTGGAAATACAGCAGGATCAGAACGGTGTCGGCAGTAACGGCGTCAGCGGCGTACCGGCCCAGAACGGCGTCAACATCGTCGAGTTGGATTCGGACCTTGTCGGCAATGATCCTGGCCAGGACGAAAACTCGACAACCCATACCAATGTCACGCTGCAGCAGACGGTTGCGACCGTCGTTGGTCAGACTTACGAACTGAGCTTCTACGAGCAGCCGCGCCCTAACTTTGATCCTGCAACCAGCACGTTCGAAGTGAAGTTCGGCAACAGCGTTGTCACGCTGCACGCCGATGGCTCCCCCGACGCCAACGGATGGCAGCACTACACGGCGACCGTGACCGCGACATCTGCTTCCACCGTGCTGAGCTTCATCGGAACGGGCACCGAGGATTCCTGGGGCGCGTTGCTCGACAACGTCAGCCTGACGGCGACGACGGCACCGGAGATCGTGATCGACGAGACGCCAACCACGCCTCAGGCCGGCACCAACGAAACCATCGATGCGGCGATCGTCGGTTTGTTCGCCGGGGTTCAGCATCCGGGTGTCGATCACGACATGCCGGCGCAGTACGCGACCGGCAGCGCCCCGGTGCTCGACGTGAATGTCGATTTCGGCGCCGACGGTCCATCGCAGAATCCGAATACGGCGGCGACCGCCTATTCGTTGACGCTCGGTTCGGCAGGAACGAACGGCCTGGTCGATTCCGGACTTGCGACGACCGACGGACGCGAAATCTACCTGTTCAAGGAAGGCAATCTGATCGTCGGCCGCTACGATGCGCCTCATGACGGCAACACGGTGGTCAATTCGAGCGATCCCGCGGCCTTCGCCATTGCGATCGACCCGGCGACGGGCGTTGTGTCCATTGCCCAGTATGTCTCGCTGAACAATCCGATCACGACCGATTCGAACGATCCCGTTTTCCTGAACACAGGTGCGTTGTCGGCCACCGTCACCGTCACCGACGGCGACGGCGACCATGTCTCGCAGTCCGCGGATATCGGAGCGCTGATCCAGTTCGACGACGACGGTCCGACGCTGGTGGCGAACGCTTCGACGACCGCGACGGTCAATGAAGCCAACATTTTCGATCTATGGTCGCACGGCACCGATCCCGACTTTCTGGCGCACACGGATGGTCTGGGCGCAGCCTATACGACCGGCTCGCTGTCGAACCTCGTGAATTTCGGCGCGGACGGACCCGGCTCGTTCAGCTTCACCGCCACCGCCACAACCCAACTCGCCGCTCTGGGGCTGACCTCCCATGGCGAGGCGCTGTCCTACGCGATCGTGGATGGTGTTCTGATCGGCTATGTCGATCATGGCCAGCCGGGACCGAGTCTTGACGATCGGCCTGTCTTCGCGCTGACGCTGACGGCCAACGGCAACTACGATTTCGAGCTGTTCAGCCAGCTCGACCACGACAAGCCGGCGTCGGGCGCCGACACCAACACGACGCTGCAGGACAACGGCCA
>DASZVY010000052.1:0-24608 GCA_035546855.1 Nitrobacter sp.
GACACCATCGATCACGCCCGTGATGCGATGGAAGCGATCGAGGTCAACTGGTCGCCGCTGCCGGCCGTTGCCGGCGTCGTCAACGCGCTGAAAAAGGGCGCGCCCCAGGTCTGGCCGGATAAAGCAGGCAATGTACTGTTCGACGTGTCGCTCGGCGACAAGGCCGCCGCCGAGGCGGCGTTCAAGAACGCGCATGCGGTGGTGGAAATCTCCATCGTCAATCCGCGCGTGGTCGCGAGCTTCATGGAAACCCGTGCGGCGGTTTGCGAATACGACGCCAAGCGCGATCATCTGACGCTGACCGTGGGCAGCCAGGGCAGCCATCGGCTGCGCGACATTCTGTGCCAGAACGTCCTGAAGATTCCCGTCGAGAAGATGCGGGTGATCTGCCCCGATGTCGGCGGCGGTTTTGGCACCAAGCTGTTTCCCTATCGCGAATATGCGCTGCTTGCCGTCGCCGCGCGCCGGCTGAAGAAGACGGTGCGCTGGGCGGCCGAGCGCAGCGAGCACTTCATGGGTGACGCGCAGGGGCGCGACAACGTCACCACCGCGCGCATGGCGCTCGCCGAGGACGGCAAGTTCCTCGGCATGGATGTCGACCTCGTCGGCGACATGGGCGCCTATCTCTCGACCTTCGGACCCTACATCCCGCATGGCGGCGCCGGCATGCTGCCCGGTCTCTACGACATCCAGGCCTTCCACTGCCGCGTCCGCACCGTGTTCACCCATACCGTGCCGGTCGACGCCTATCGCGGCGCCGGTCGTCCCGAGGCGGCTTATGTGATCGAACGTCTGGTCGATGCCTGCGCGCGAAAGCTCGGCATGACGCCCGAAGCGATCCGGAAGAAGAACTTCATCCAGCCGAAGGCGCTGCCCTACAAGACTGCGACCGGCAAGGTCTATGATTCCGGCGATTTCGCAGCTCACATGAAGCGCGCGATGGAAGTCGCGGACTGGAAGGAGTTTCCCAAACGGGCGCGCCTCGCCAAGAAGGACGGGCTCGTGCGCGGCATCGGCATGGCGAGCTATGTCGAGGTCTGCGGCACCATGGGCGACGAGACCGCCAATGTGCGGCTCGATCCGAACGGCGACGTCACGATCCTGATCGGCACGCAGTCGAGCGGGCAGGGCCACCAGACCGCCTATGCGCAGATCGTCGCCGAGCAGTTCGGCCTGCCGCCGGAGCGCGTGCACATCCACCAGGGCGACACCGACGAGATCGCAACCGGGCTCGGCACCGGCGGCTCCGCCTCGATCCCGACCGGCGGCGTCAGCGTGCAGCGCGCCACCCACGATCTCGGCGAGAAGCTCAAGGTACTGGCAGCCGAAGCGCTGGAGACCAGTGCTGGCGACCTCGAGATCAACAATGGCACGATCCGCGTCGCCGGCACCGACCGCTCGATCAGCTTTGCCGACGTGGCCAAGCGCGCCGGCGGCGATACCGCCAAGCTCAACGGCACGGCGACCTTCAACTCCGCCGATGGCACCTATCCGAACGGCACTCATATCGCCGAGGTCGAGATCGATCCGGCGACGGGCATCATCCGGATGGTCAACTATGTGGTCGTCGACGATTTCGGCGTGACGCTCAATCCACTGCTGCTGGAAGGTCAGGTGCATGGGGGCGTGATGCAGGGCATCGGGCAGGCGCTGATGGAGCAGGTGGTCTACAGCCCCTCCGACGGCCAGCTGATGACCGCGACCTACATGGACTATGCGTTGCCGCGCGCCGCCGATGCCTCGTCGATCCACTTCGAGACCCACAACGTGCCCTGCAAGACCAATCCGCTCGGCGTCAAGGGCGCGGGCGAAGCGGGTGCGATCGGCTCGTGTCCGGCGGTTGTGAACGCCATCATCGAAGGGCTATGGCGCGAGTACAAGATCGACCACATCGACATGCCCGCGACCGCAGAGCGGGTCTGGATTGCAATCCGCGAGCATCAGCGACGGCATAGCCTGTAATCTCCGGGGTTATATCGGGGAAGCCGCGGTCTCGCGCCAAGCGGGGCCGCGGCGTCTTTTGGATGCCGGCGAGACGGAGAGGTCGCAATGAAAAAAATGGCAGTCGTCGTGGGGGTGCTGTTGCTGGGGGCGGGTACCGTGATGGCGGACCAGAAGCTCGCGGTCAGCCAGGACAATTTCATGCGCGGCCTGGCCAAGAACATGTATGACGTGCTCGGCAAGATGGCGCGCGGCGACATCCCGTACAATCAGGCTGCGGCCGACGCCGCCATCGCCCAACTCGAGGCCGACGTGCCCAAAATTCCGGACACGTTCAAGGACAACCCGAAGGAAGATGTCGCCAACGGGCACTACGGCGCTTCGCAGAAGGTCTGGCAGAACAAGGCAGATTTCGACTCCAAGGTGCCGGTCGTCGTCAAGGCGATCGCCAGCGTCAAGGGTACGGTCAAGGATCAGAACAGTCTGAAAGTGGCGTTCAAGACGATGAACGATGCCTGCAACGGCTGCCACGAGACCTATCGGGTCAAGCTGAAGTAGTTCAGCCCGCTTCACCTCGCCCCGCTCTTGCGGGGAGAGGTCGCATCGCATCGAAGATGCGATGCGGGTGAGGGGCCTCTCCACGAGTCCATCTGCTGTCGAATTCGCCGCAGCAACCCCTCACCACAACCCTCTTCCCGCGGAAGAGCGGGGCGAGGGAGAAGATCATCGGCCCCGCAGGAAAGAGCCGGGCGAGGTGGCTTTCGAGCCAACAAAAAAGCCGGCGTTGCCGCCGGCTTTTCCGTCGATTGATTTGCTGCGCTCTCAGTGCACGGCTTCCAGCGAGGCTGCCGCGGTTGCGGCTTCCTGCCTCGCGATCGTGCCCTTGACCGCGGACTGCACCTTCTCGAAGGCGCGGACCTCGATCTGGCGGACGCGCTCGCGCGAGACGCCAAACTCGGCGGCGAGATCTTCCAGTGTCATCGGATCGTCGGCGAGCCGGCGTGCCTCGAAGATGCGGCGTTCGCGCGGGTTGAGCACGCCCATCGCGCCATTGAGCGCGTCGCGGCGGTGATCATATTCCTCGCTCTCGGCCATGCGGGCTTCCTGGTTCGGCGTATTGTCGACCAGCCAGTCCTGCCATTCGCCGGCCTCGCCGTCGTCGCGGATCGGGGCGTTGAGCGAGGCATCGCCGCCGAGCCGGCGGTTCATGTCGATCACGTCCTGGTCCGTCACGCCGAGGCGCTTGGCAATCGTCCGCACCTGGTCGGGACGCAGATCGCCCTCGTCCAGCGCGTTGATCTTGCTCTTCGCCTTGCGCAGGTTGAAGAACAGCTTCTTCTGGTTCGCCGTGGTGCCCATCTTCACGAGCGACCAGGAACGCAGGATGTACTCTTGAATCGACGCCTTGATCCACCACATGGCGTATGTGGCAAGACGGAAGCCTTTTTCAGGCTCGAAACGCTTCACCGCCTGCATCAGGCCGACATTGCCTTCCGAGACGACCTCGGAGATCGGCAGGCCGTAGCCGCGATAGCCCATGGCGATCTTGGCCACGAGCCGGAGATGGCTGGTGACGAGTTTCTGCGCTGCGTCGCGATCGTCATGCTCGCGCCAACGCTTGGCGAGCATGTATTCCTCCTGCGGCTCCAGCATGGGGAACTTGCGGATCTCGGCGAGGTAACGTGACAGGCCGGATTCTCCATTGAGAATCGGCAAGGTAGCTGTACGGGCCATTCGTGCGCCCTCCAGATGTTCAGGCCCCCGATAGCGGCGGGCCAGGCAGGCGGCCGCTTTGTTAAAGCCGGCGGGCCCTGCGATGTTCCGCGTCGGATGTTTGACGCAGGTGCAACATACACCAACCGGTGCACTTTTTGGAAGTTACGGTCCCGTTACCTTCCCGTGTGGCTGATATAACCTTCTGACATAGCTAAACTTTTCGAAACGGCCTGCGTCATAGCGCCGCTTTCACGGACTTTTCAAGGAGAAGCAAATCCTCCGGAAGGGGCGATTCCCAGTGCAGAACATCTCCAGAACGGGGGTGCTCCAACTGGAGCAGCCAGGCGTGCAGGGCCTGCCGGCCGAGCGCGGCCAGCGCCGCCTGGCTTTCGGGGCCGAGCTGGCTCGCCTTGGTCTTGAAATGCGGGCCATAGACCGAATCGCCCAGGAGAGGATGGCCGATATGGGCAAGGTGCACCCGGATCTGGTGGGTGCGGCCGGTCTCGAGCTGCAACGCCAGCAGGGAGGCGACCGGCTTGCCGTCGCGGCCGTTGAACGCTTGCCGCACTTCATAATGGGTGACCGCCTCGCGGCCGCCTTCGCGCACCGCCATCTTCTCGCGCGCATGCGGATGCCGGTCGATCGGCGCATCGACCGTGCCTCTGATGCGGTTCGGCACGCCCCAAACGAAGGCGAGGTAGCCGCGCTGCATCTCACCGGTAGCGCCGTGATCGGCAAATTGCGCGGTCAGCGAGGCATGCGCCCGGTCGTTCTTGGCCACCACCATCAGCCCCGACGTATCCTTGTCGAGCCGATGCACGATGCCGGGCCGGCGCACGCCGCCGATGCCCGAGAGGCTCGCCCCGCAATGGGCGATCAGCGCGTTCACCAGCGTCCCGGTCGCATGCCCCGGGGCCGGGTGCACCACGAGGCCGGCGGGCTTGTCGATGACGACGATGTCGTCGTCCTCGTAGACGATATCGAGCGCGATATTCTCCGGCGCCGGCTCGGGATCGGCCGCCTCGGGCACGTCGATTATGATCGTATCGCCGGCGGCGACATGATAAGCGGGGTCGCGAACGGCGCCGGTTCCGGCCCTCTCGATCGCAACCTGCCCGGCGAGGATCAGCGCCTTCAGCCGCGAGCGCGACAGCTCGGGCAGGCGCGCGGCGAGCACACGGTCGAGCCGGGGCGATCCCTCGCTGCCGTCGGCCGTGACGCGGAGCCTTTCGGCGCTATTTGAAGACGGATCTTGCATGAGCCAATCAGATAATCCTGCAGCGAGCCCCGAACAGGCCGCCCTGTTTGCCCGGGTGCGGCGGATGATGCTGATCGCGAGCGCCACCTCGGCGCTGGCGGTCGCCGCCGTGCTGGTCGCTGTCGGTTATCGCCTTTACCACGTCCAGGGAAGTGCCGGCGCGAGCTCAGGCAACATCACCGACGTGACCGCGACCCTGCCCAGGGGCGCCCGCATCACCTCAACCGCGGTCGCCGGCGACAAGATCGTGCTGACGGTGGAAGCGGGCGGAACGACCGAAATCCGCACGTTTGACGCGCAGACGCTGAAACCGACCGGAAGGCTGAAATTCGCCACGGAGCCTTAGGGTTTCCGGCCTTAACCCTCATGGTGAGGAGCCGCAAAGCGGCGTCTCGAACCATGAGGCCCCGAACTTGGCCCATGTCGGTCGATCTTTCCTTGCGCAAATCGCCCCCAGCGGCTATTTCACGGGCCTCACGCGCTTGCTCCCTTCGTCTAGCGGTTAGGACGCGGCCCTCTCAAGGCTGAAACAGGGGTTCGATTCCCCTAGGGAGCGCCAAAGACCTCCGCGCCCTTTGTTTTCATTGCGTTTTTTCTTCAGATTGTCCCGCCGCCCAACTCGGTGAGACAATTTGCGTTCCTTGTTCGGCCCTGTGCCACCCAGCTTCGCCATTGCAGCATCCGCCATCCGCCGCAACTCGGCCGCCTTGGTGTAGCGTTCGACCTCCTCAAGGGTCTGGTGGCCGGTAATGGCCCGAATCTCGTGCGGGGTGGCTCCACTCTCTGCGAGTGCCGTAGCGGTTGCCTTTCGCAGTCCGTGAGCCGAGCAATGCGGGAGGTCCGCTTGCCTGCACCAGTCCTTGAACTTGTTGCCGAAGCCGTTGGCAGTGAACGCCTTGCCGAACTCGGTGCGGAGGAACGTCGCCTCGCCTCCCGTGTCGGTCGCCGCAATGCTGGCCTCAAGGTCAGGGTGAAGCGGAATGTCCAAATCCACCGGGTTGCGATGCTCATTCTTGGCTTGGCGGTATCGTACCCGGCCATCACGAATATGCTCGGGGCCAAGGCGGACCACATCCTCGCGCCGAAACGCGATGAACCGCAGAAGGTCAAACGCGAGGCGGGCTTGCGTCCCGACCGGGTGCCGCTTCTGGTACTGTGCTAGCTCTGCATCGGTCCACGTGTGATGCCCGTCACTGCTGTACTTGACGCGCTTGACACCAAGGGTCGGATTGATGGTGGTCTCATCCTCCTCATTCGCCCAGTTGAATAGAGCCCGGAGAGCCTTGAGCCGTTGATTCGCTGCGGCTGGCATTGTTGCGGCCAACTCATCGCGGAGCATGCGGACATGGCGCGGCTGCATGTGAGCCACGATGGTGGTGCCGTGCGTTTCGCAGATTTTCTCCAAGGTCCGCCGCTGCCACTTGCGGGTGCTGATGTCGAACGCCCTGTGCACATGGCTCGCAAAGTATCGAATGCACAAAGCCCGGAACGTGCCGCGCTTGACCTCTTGCATTGGCCGCCGTGCCGAGGCTTGAGGTCCGTTGGTCAGGGCATCGTGATATTCGGCCATGAACTCCGGGGTGCCGGGCATGGCGCGGAGCCGAATCTTCGGTTGACCGGGCATGCGAAGATAGCACCGAACGTTACCGTGCCGGTCCACATCCTCACTTACGTATTTGAGCCTCACGCGCATGCTGCTGTCTGCGGAAAGATTCGTCCCAGGTGTTGCCGGTGTCAGTGTCGTCATGATCGTGATTCCAGTCGGACTCCGCGTCAAGAGCGTCGAAGGCTTTATCAAGTTGCTTTAGGTCCCAGACCACGCGGCCACCAAGACGCTTCGGGGGTGGCATCACGCGGTCCCTGATGAGCTTGTCGAAATGCGAGGGCGACACGCCGACATACGCTGCGGCCTGCACACGGGAGAGACCACGAGGTGGCAACGAGTCAGGCAGCACGGGAGCGCGAGGCCCGCCCTCTATCGGGGGACCTGATGACGCACGCATGATGAACTACTCGGGTGATGGTGGCCGTGCTAAAGGTGCTTTAGGCACGTATCGTGTCATGTGGAGAACTTTAAGCAGGAGTTTCAGCAAGCAATGAGAAGTGTGCTTGTGTTCCTCATTTTGGGACCCGTGATCGGCTTCGCATGTTCGTTTATGTTTGATGTAGTCATGACAGGAAGCGTCCCGCGCGAAATTTCTGAAGGAGCCGTGATGACAGTGCTGTTTAGTCTGGTCGTCTCCTTCGGTGCCTTGTTCGTCGATGCTTGCCTTGCACTGTTTCTCCCGAGCTACGCTAGAGTGTTATTGACCGCCGTTTCTGGTGCCGCGATTGCTATCGGCTTAACTGGCTTGTTTGGCTTCCATCACTGGATGCTCATCGGCCTTTTTGGTGCATTTGCCATGGGTGTCTGCTCGACGCTTTCATGTTCGCTCACACGCTCACCATCATCACCGTGAGCAACAGCATGAGGTCAGACCTGATGCCAATGCCTGAGGCTCTCGGTATCGCCCGCTCGCTACGGTGATGCTTGAAGTTGGTCCGGTGTGATAGGATACAGCTTCTAGGTCACTTTGAGCATAAGACTAAGGCCCAGCCTTGAAGCCACCACGAAACTCGTTGCTCACAGCCGCCCTTCGCAGCGATGATGGTCGATAGGCCATCTACACCCGCGCAAAGCCACAGCCTTAAAGGGCATAGAGGCAGACATAGAGCGCTAATGGAGCGGTAAGGAAGCCGCGAAAGCCGCCGCTCGCCAGACACCCGCTAGAACAGCCAGAGAGACTCGCTGAGGGCCGTTCCGTTCGGCTGGCCTCAGGGACTCATCGCTTGGTACAGGGGGTTAGTCGATACGGTCGGGGCTGATGATGGTTGCCCTGTGCCTTGTGTCGCCTGTGGTGCTGGCGTTGAGGGGACCTGAGGTGGAGCGGCCTGAGGAGTTTGCATCCGCTGCAAGACTTGCGCTGCGGCGGCGGGCGTCTGGTCAACGCTGAGGGGCTGTGCCTGTGGTTGATCCTGTACCGATGGCGGTGGCGTGTATGTTTTCTCGTATATCTTCTTGCCCTGTCCCGGCTGGAAGTGCTTCAGGATCGATTCCCCGAGGCTGGTGGCGTATTGCTCACGCTCCAATGCCGACGCATTCGGATTCTGCGTCTGCCACTGCATGAGGCCGTAGCGATAGTTGTTCAACGCCGTGCGGCCATCGTCGGTGAGTGTTGGTGGATCACCGAAGACTCTGTTCTGTGACATCTTCGAGTCCGTGCCGACCACCTGTATCTGTCCGAGGTACGACTTTGCGGCGGACGTATTGAGGATGCCATCGGGCCGCTGCCCGTAGTCCTGTATGGTCTTCGCGAAGGTGATAGCTTGGCGGATGTCATCGGGGTTGCGAACGTCGCCGGACCTGATGGCGCTGGTGATCTTGTCCATTCCATCGCCGCCACCCGCGAGGATGTCCTGATACAACAAGGACACCTTGGCCGGATCATCGGTGACATTCCGCGTGCGGATGTCGTCGCGCCACTTCATGAGGTCCAGCTTGAAGTTGCCATCCAGCTTGAGGATTGGCGCTAACTGCTGCTCATCGATAGGAGCATTCGGGTCCTTGAGTATCTGCTCAACGATGGTGTGCTTGGCTTGGTTGGCCGCGAGCTTGTCTTGCCGTTCCTGCTGAAGGCGTGCTTCGGATTCTTCGGACTCAAGCGCGTTCTTCAGTCTGCCCTCGGCTGCGCTGTCATCAGGCTTGGCCGCAAGGTACGCGCTTATCGGGTTCTGGAGCGCGGGGTACTGCTGCACGAGGTTACTGAGGCGCTCCTCATGCGGGTCCATGACGACGCCACCGGCAACGGCTGCACGCCCCGCCTCTGCGCTCCAGTGTGCAAGGCGTCCGACCTCGGCGGCTTTCTCCAGGCCACGGGCTACAAGGCCGATCTTGCCGAGGCCGATGAAACCAACACCGAATTGCGTCACGCCTTGAGCAACGCCGTTGAGCATGTTCTCCCTGCGGAGGTCATCGCTCGTGCTTTCGATCCACTTGCGGACACCGGACTTCTCGGATTCCTTCGGCTCACCGCCACCGATGGTGCCACCCGTCACGGCCCCGGCGATACCTGACACCACGTCCTTGGTCTCAAGGCCAGCCTTGACAACGCCGAGTGCCGCCGAGGAGATGACATCCGCCACCGGCTTCTGGCCTGCCTCAAGCACGTTCTCAGCGCCCATGCTCCACGGTGAGCCTGAGGTGTCTGGTGTCGGCATTGAGGATGCTGAGGGCGATGGCTCAGGCACGTCGGGCAATTCAGCGGCCCTTTGCATGATGGCGTCCATGACCTCGGGCGGAAGGCCACTGGTGGCGGCTGGAATGGTATCCGGGCGTGCGTCGTCATTGGCTGCCATGTGATTTGGCCTCCTCGGGTTGGCGTGATGGTGAGCGCCGCTCTAAGCGCGGCTGTGGACGGCGGATGCTGGTGGTGTGGTCGCAGCGAAGGAAAACGGGGCTTCCCAGTATGGGCGCTCTATTGATTTCCGCGCCTAGCGGAGCGCCTGGAACAGAGGGCTATGGCTCTATGGTGGACACCTAGCTGGTCGCGTTTCTGGTGCGAAAATGTTTTTGGTGCGAAATGTCCTCTATTGTATCACCGTAATGGAGGCCGCTGTTTCTAAAAGGAAATTTGCCGAGTCCTTGGAACATAATGCCCTCAGTTCACGACGCGATGCGCTCAGTTCATTTTGAGTACACCTTAAGAAGACCAGCAGAAAACCGGTTCACTAAGGCCGTTTGACAATTCAAAATGAACCGATAATATATGAACCATCCATAACAGACTCATGGAGGGTCACATCATGTTTGTTCGGGCTTACCTCCGGGCTTCCACCAGCGAGCAAGACGCGCGGCGGGCCAAGGATCAACTTCAAGCCTTCGCCACTGAGCGGGGACTCACGATTGCTGCGTGGTATGTCGAGAATGAGAGCGGCGCAAAGCTGGCCCGCCCCGAGCTATTCCGCCTGTTGGCTGATGCTCACCCCGGAGACATCCTCCTTGTGGAGCAAGTGGACCGGCTCTCCCGCCTCACCGCCCCCGACTGGGAACGGCTCAAGGCCGAGCTTACTGCCCGCCGCGTTCGGGTGGTGGCGCTAGACCTTCCAACCTCGTGGATGATGGCGACGACTTCCACCGACGACTTCACCAGCCGCATGTTTGAGGCCATCAATGGGATGCTCTTGGATATGCTCGCGGCCGTAGCCCGCAAGGATTACGACGACAGGCGGCGGCGGCAAGCACAGGGCCAAGCCAAGGCGAAGGCAGAGGGACGCTACAAGGGACGGCCTGAGGACACCGAGCGCAACGAGGGCATCGCCCGCATGCTCGCTTTCGGCCAGACCTGGAGCGACATCCAGAAGGCCACGGGATGCAGCCGTGCGACGATTGCCAAGGTAGCCAAGCGACACGGGCATGCGGTGGTGGCCTGAGGCCGCCCTGCCCTCAGCTACGGCTCGCTGTACGACTGAAGGGTCCGCCTCGCGATGGAAGACGGCCCTCAGGCGGCGGGCACGGGGGAAACTGCCTTCGCAGCTATCACGCCCTACCCTTCGCGTTTGTGACCTCAAAATTGTTTGGATACGACTCAATCTGCTAGAAATAAATCTAGCGGAAACGCAGGAGTTGAAAATGGCCAAAGAACCGAAGACCAGGCAGTGCTTTGTCATTGGGCCTATCGGTGACGCCGGCACCCCTATACGTACCGATGCTGATGACTTCATGAAATACATCGTCGGGCCAGTAGTGACCAAACCTCAGTTTGGCTATCAGCCGATCCGGGCCGATCACCTCAACGAACCCGGGCGGATCACGTCCCAAATTATTAAAATGTTGCTTGAGGCAGACCTAGTTATTGCTGACCTGTCTACGAACAACGCGAATGTCTACTACGAGCTAAGCCTCAGGCACGCGCTTGGTAAGCCTGTAATTCACATGGCTGTGGAGGGCACGAAGTTGTCCTTCGACGTAAGAGATAACCGAACGATTTTCTATACGATGCACAGCCGGTCCGCCGAAGAGGCGCGAAATGAACTGGAGAGACAAATACAGCATGTCTTGAAAGACGGATACCGCGCAAAGAATCCAATACTCGAAACAATTGGCATCGTGCAGTTGGAACGCAGTGAAGCCCCTGAGGATCGGGCGTTCGGTCACATTATGGCGAAGCTCTCCCAAATGGACGACGCTGTAAGGGAAATTCAGCAGACGCTCGAATTTGACCGAACACAGAGAAACCTCGCCAAACATCAAAAGCTCAGCAGCTTATTTGATTTGGGCGCGGGCTTGCCGAAGACGGCGGAGCAGCAGGCAGTCGGGCTTGGCGGATTGCTTTCTAGTTTAGGAACGTCGCCAAATACTCCAACCTTAGACGCTTTCCAAAAATTCTTGGATGAAGAGAAGGCACACAAAGCATGAAGTTTGGTCGGCGCGCTTGCATGACGTTTCCAAACGTCCACAAGCTTCAAAGCAAGAGCGTTGAGGTGTCGGGTCCGATCCGGGTCTATAAGGGCAAGCCTGAGATTATCTTAGAGACAGGCTCGCAGTTGAAGGCAGAATAGGTGATCGATCATGATGATGGGCGAACAAATGGAACGACCAAGTTGACTACACAGCCAGAGCCATCCCCCGCAAACCCGGCATCAACGGTGTTGCGAAACTATCTGTATTTGCTCGATAGATTTTTTGGGATGTATCTCGACGCGTGCATGGGATTCGAGGCTGTTGGCGACCGCATGGCGCGAACGGTGAAGCCCGATCAATACGACAAAAAACTATCTTTTGGCGAGTTTGATAATCCTAACGATGCCGCCGCCAAATACATGCACGCCACGACTTTCCGCAAATTTATATTCAGGAACAAACGCAATAGTGAGAACCAACTTCTGCTCGCGCAATCGACAATCGTTTTCATTTATTCCATTTGGGATACCCTATTCCGCCCTCAATACTGCTCTGCCCTCGGCAAGCCCCAAAAAGATGTTCTTTGCGACGCTATGGGAGACCTGCGATTGTATCGACATGCAATAGTTCATAACAACATGAAGCTAGAAAAAGCGACAAACAGATTATCATTTATCGACGTAGGCAATGCTGTCGTTCTGACCCAACAGCAGATGCAAGAACTCTTCTCGATTCTTTTTGACGAACTTAGTGACCTGAATTTTCGCCATACAGGTGAACGCTTAAACTTGCCCTTCTTTAGGCAGCTAAACCCGTCCAGATGATCTCGTATCAGGTGAGGCCAACAGATTGAAAAACATAGTGACAGTTTGGAATGGCTCCGCGCCTCACTTCAGGCCAACATACTGCCACCGCTCAGTTGTCTTGGTCCCCTAGGGAGCGCCAGTGAGCGGCATACTCGCAAAGGATGTATTGCGGCCGCGTCTTGCAACTCCAAATGATTTTCCCCCACATTGTGCTCCCATCGTCCACGTGACAAGCGATAGAGTGCGGTTCCAATCTGACGACTGAGCCGCATGGCCCTGAGGGGGAGGGCCTGGTATGTGGAATCTTGATCTCATTGGCGAGAAACTAACTGCCGCGGCGTTTGATTCGCAGCGTTGGCCCGAGGCGCTGGATTGCATTGCCAGCCAGACCGGCGCCCGGGGGGCGATCATCCTGCCCGTCACCGGGAAATTGCTCCCGAACGTGGCATTCGGAGATCAACTCGCGAAGGCCGCCGAAGTCTATTTCCGCGACGAGTGGCACCTGCGCGATGTTCGTTACCGTGTCTCGATGCCGAGGTGGATCAGGGAAGGCGTGATCGACGACTTCGATTGCGTTTCGGCGGACGACATGCAGAGCAGTCCCTACTATCAGGAATTCCTGTCGCCTGTCGGACTGAGGTGGTTTGCGGGCGTCAAAATGGCCGCCGGCGACGACTTCTGGTGCCTTTCGATCAATCGTGGAATCGATCAGTCCCCGTTTTCGCCGGACGAGAAGCGAAAACTTGCGCAGCTTTCAGGCATCGCATCCACCGCTGCCGCCTTTGCGCAGGCCGTCGGTTTTTCCGCCGCCAAAGGTGCCCTTGAAGCCTTTGACGTGAGCAGCACCGCCGTCGTCCTGATCGACCGAAAGGCAGAGGTTGTCAGAGCAAACAGGACGGCCGAAATCCTTTTGAAGGGCGATGTGCGGATCGTTCGCCGTCGGATTTTCTGCCCAAGTCCATCGTCCGTCGCCGCGCTGGATCAAGCCCTGCACAAACTGCTCCGGACTCCAGCGGGCGCGAGCCTGATGCCACCCGTAGCTCTCTCTCGGGAATCGCGCCCTCCCATCCTTGCTTATCCTCTGAAACTGCCGTCCCTGGCGGCAAGCTTCGCCGCGGAGGCGCAGGGTGCTGTCGTGTTGATCGACCCGGCCTCGGGTCATAAGCCGCCGGCTGCAACCCTACAGGAAGCTTTCAAATTGACTCCAACGGAGGCGCGGCTGGCATCTCTGATGGCGACCGGCGACAGTCTTGATTCGATCTGCGACGTACTTGAAATCAGCAAGGAGACTGGCCGCAATCACCTGAAGGCGATTTTTGCGAAGACCGGCGTTCATCGGCAGGGAGAGCTTATCAGGATGATCGTCCGGCTGCTGTAGCGCGGCTACGAATGTAGCAGCCGCATGCGAGGCTGTTTTTTCAAGTTTGGATCGGTAACTCAAATGGGTCATGCGCGGCGACGCCGATACGTTCGAGACTTCCGCGCGATGTCTGTCGTCGCGTTTTGCCTTACTGATCAGCCATTTTGAGAAGGAGACGGTTTTGATGAGGCGGTATTTCCAATCCGGCCTGGTTGGCGCAGTGATCGCGATTGTCGCATCTGTCGTTGGCTTGGCGACGGAAGCCCAAGCGGCTCCGCTCAATATCGTCTGTATCGGCGCGAGCCTGACTTACGGGCGCGGGACAGGTCGGCATTCCGGCGGCGTCAATCCCGATCAGGCGTTTCCCGCGCAGCTTGAGCAGATGCTCCGATCGCGGGGATACGATGCCCACGTCGTCAATGACGGCGTGCCTGGCGACACGACGACGGGAATGCTCTCCCGTATTGATTCATCGGTTCCTCCCGGGACTAACGCTGTTGTCTTGCAGCCGGGCACGAACGACGCCTTCAAAAACGTTCCCAACACGCTCGAAAATATTCGGGCAATCTCTCAAAAGCTGAGGGCCCGGCATATCAAGCTGATCGTTTTGTACGGTCCCGGTTCTGGCCCTAACGTAAGCAGATTTAAGGCGTTGGATGGCCAGCATCTGACCGCTGAAGGACACACCGTTATTGCCAAATGGCTCGCGGCGCGTGTGGTTGGTCGTTAGGTCCCCTGCGATCTTGGGGCAATCCGGAAGATGAATTCTTGCAAGCCGCCGCCGTTGCATCGCGTGATGGTTGAAATGGCAACTCACGGGGGAGGCTCGCATGGAGGACCGCGCCTATGTCATTCACACAGACGAGGAATGGGAGCGGCTGGACGCGCAGGCATTGCTTGCGGACATTTCCGATCACGTCAGACATATCCCGGCACAAGCGGGCATGCGGATACTGGATGCCGGGTGTGGTTCGGGGAGCATGGCTCGCGAGATCGCAAGAGCCGCTCCAAAGGCAAATGTCGTGGGTGTCGACCTTCGAGACCAGTATATCGATTACGCGCGCAGACGTGCCGTAAAGGCAAGCCTGCAAAACGTCTCGTTCGAAGTCGGTGACGTTCGCAAGTTGCCCTTTTCGAATGACTCCTTCGACATCGTTTGGACCAAATATCTTTTGCAATGGGTGGCGGAGCCGGTGCAGGCAATGCGCGAGTTTGCGCGCGTATTGAAACCCGGTGGTCTTGCGATCTCGGCCAATTTTGATGGGTTTGCCGTAACGCATGAGCCACCCGACCCTGCTATACAGCCGATGATCGAATTTATCTTCGGCAACCTGGTCGACTCGTTCATCGGCCGAAAGATGGCGGGTATGTGCCGCGACTGCGGCCTGGGCGACATAGACGTGAAGATGGAGGCCGACCGCGTTTTCACGGTGATCGGGAAAATAGACCCGGCGCGCCGCAATTGGGAAATTCAATGGTCAGGGGCTCGCAAACGAACGGCCGAACTTCTCGGCTCGGAAGCTCTCGCGGATGCCTTCATTGCGAAGTTCATGGCATATCAGGATCGGCCCGATACGGCGACGTACTGCACCCTTTACATCGTGAGCGCGCGAAAACCATCCTGAGATTATCGGCCTCAGGAGCAGACCGCCGGCATGGCCGCCGCGTTGATCTACGGCGATCTTTCCGGGAGGGTGAAGGACGGACGAGCGCGGGTCCGCGATGCGCGTGCAAACGCGATAGCAGGCCAGTTCCGCGACAAACGGGATCCCGGATCAATTCGAGGTGCATCCCTCCGCATGAGCCCTTCATGAGGGGAAGCTGTGTTCATGGCCCGTTCGCTGCCCGGTGGGCTCCAGTTCCCTGCCGCCGGCCGAGGCGACTACACCACTCCGGCAGACGCAACTTTTTACGGACGATCTTCATCACGGGCGAGCGCCGCCGGATCAGCGGACGCGAGACGGCCTCTATCGCCGCCAACTTATCCGGAAACACGTTCTCGCAGGAGCGTGACCCAACATGACCGCATTTTAATTCGCCGGACTCATCGCCGCCCGATTTCCCGCCATCCTGTCACCGGCCAGCGCGGCAACCGATCTCTCAAGGCGGAGGCAAAGATGAATATCTTCGATCCAATGCAGATTGAGTTGATGCGCACGGCCCTCACACAGGTCGCTCGCCATGTGCGCGCGGATTCGCCGACCCAGGCTCTGATGGCGGAGAGAATTTTGCAATCCGCGGCGAAAGGCGCCAGATCGAAGGAAGAGTTTGAAGCTGTCGCCATCGAAGCCGCGAGATCCAAGGTCGCGTGACGCACGCCCTCACGACGCCACCGAATGAAACTCGCCGCCGCCGTTGGAACCGCACTGCTGGTTTCCGGATGCTCATCCGAAGTTGTTTTGTCGATTCCGGCGGCACCCATCCCCGTTAAACAGATCGGCGCTCTTCGTCAGGTCGCGTCGGGCGCCAAGCTGGCAGAGCCCCTCGAATATTCCGATCCGATCCGTGCGCCAGACAGCAGCCAGTATCCCTGGATCGTCTGTATTCGAAGCGACGCAACGGATCGATCGCGGCAACAACCGTATTCGGTGTTCTATGACGGCGCTCTCAAGGACTCACGCCTCTCAGCCTTGAATGAAGGCTGCGCAACAGCGACGTATCATCCGCTTCCACAGAAATGACGGATCAGTTCAAGCTTGGAGGATGATACTGCTTGGCCGACGTCGCTTGATCTGGCCAGCTATGCCCCTGCCCTCACGGCTCATTGGCGAATGTGAGCCGGCCTGCCGGCTTCAAGGTGTGCATATCGAACGTCCGAACCTCGACCGAACCGGCGACGTCCAGGGTCAGGACCAGGCGGTCGCCTGCCACCGCCGTCGACACGATCTTGGCTCCCTTGGGCAGGACCTCGGTGACGTCAGCCGACGCGGGCCTTCCCTCGGTCCGGAAAAGCCGGTAGCCGATGGCCATCAGGACAGCGGCCACGGCCAGCGTCGTGGTCAGGCCCGCGATCAGCATCATCCGCCGGACGCGGGCAACCAGCGCGGCCTGTTCAGGCGCTTGTTCTGGGTTTACAGGCTCGGTCATGCAAGTCTCGTCTCACAACTCGTCGGATCGCGGTCAAAGTCAGGTCGTCGTGGTCGATGGCAGCGAAAAGTCGGTGCGGCTCGATCGCGTGCTCGCGGTGCATTGCCCCGACCTGTCGCGATCGCGGCTCAAGACGCTGATCCTCGCGGGACATGTCCGGATCGGCACCACCCCGGTTCGCGACCCCGCATATCACGCCACTGTCGGCGAGACGATCACAATCGACGTGCCGCCGGCGGCGCCGGCCGAGCCGAAAGGCGAGGATATCGCGCTCGATATCATCTACGAGGACGACGACCTCATCGTCATCGACAAGCCCAGTGGTCTCGTCGTCCACCCCGCCGCGGGGCACGAGACCGGAACGCTGGTCAATGCCCTGATCGCGCATTGCGGCGCGAGCCTGTCCGGGATCGGCGGCGTCAGGCGGCCCGGCATCGTCCACCGCCTCGACAAGGACACCACCGGCCTGATGGTGGTCGCCAAAAACGATGCCGCGCACCAATCGCTCAGCGCGCAATTCGCCGATCACGGCCGGACCGGCGCACTGCGGCGGGGCTACATGGCCTTCGCCTGGGGCGCGCCCAACCGCGCGCACGGCACCGTCGATGCGCCGATCGACCGTCACCCTCATGCGCGGGAGAAGATGGCCGTGCGCCAGGGCGGACGCGGCGCCATTACCCATTGGGACGTCCGCGAGACTTTCAACGGGCGGGACGGCCAGCCCGTCGCGGCCCTGCTCGCCTGCCAGCTCGAAACCGGGCGGACCCATCAGATCCGGGTGCACCTTGCCCACATCGGCCACCCCCTGATGGGGGACGCGGTCTATGGGCCGCACTTCAGGACCAAGGCCAGCCAGCTTGGCGCCCTTGGCCAGGCGGCCCTCGCCGGCCTTGGCCGGCAGGCGCTCCATGCCTATCTCCTGGTTCTGGAGCACCCGACCACGGGAGAAATTCTGCGCTGGGAGTCTCCCCTGCCGGAGGATTTGCTTCTCCTGGAGGCTGCGCTGCGGGGCGGCTGAATGACGCAGGCACAAGGAAAATGCGCGTTATGCCAATAGGTTATACCAGCGTCACGGGATCGTGACCCCTTTTTGTTCTTCCCTTTTCAGGGCTGATCGGTGTATGTTGCGCCTGCGTTGAATATCCAACGCGGAACATCGCAGCGCGGTCGGCTTTAACGAAGGGACCGTCTGCCGGGCTCGCCGCTATCGGGAGCCTGAACCACTGGAGGGCGCTACACATGGCCCGCGCAGCTACTTTGCCGGTTCTCAACGGAGAATCTGGCCTTTCCCACTACCTCGCCGAAATTCGCAAGTTTCCCATGCTGGAACCCCAGCAGGAATACATGCTCGCCAAGCGCTGGCGTGAGCACGGCGACCGCGATGCGGCGCATAAGCTCGTCACCAGCCATCTTCGGCTCGTGGCCAAGATCGCCATGGGCTACCGCGGCTACGGCCTGCCGATCTCCGAAGTCGTCTCGGAAGGCAACGTCGGCCTGATGCAGGCGGTGAAGCGGTTCGAGCCAGAAAAGGGCTTCCGTCTTGCCACCTACGCTATGTGGTGGATCAAGGCGTCGATTCAAGAATACATCCTGCGTTCGTGGTCGCTCGTGAAAATGGGCACCACCGCGAACCAGAAGAAGCTGTTCTTCAACCTGCGCAAGGCGAAGAGCAAGATTTCCGCGCTCGACGAGGGCGATCTGCATCCGGATCAGGTCAAGCTGATCGCCAGGCGCCTCGGCGTGACGGATCAGGACGTGGTCGACATGAACCGCCGCCTCGGCGGCGATGCGTCGCTCAATGCACCGATCCGCGACGATGGCGAAGCCGGCGAATGGCAGGACTGGCTGGTCGACAATTCGCCCAATCAGGAAGCCGTCATGGCGGAGCACGAGGAATACGATCACCGCCGCCAGGCATTGAACGGCGCGATGAGCGTCCTCAACCCGCGCGAGAAGCGCATCTTCGAGGCGCGCCGCCTCGCGGATGAGCCGATGACGCTGGAGGATCTCGCCGCCGAATTCAACGTCTCGCGCGAACGCGTGCGGCAGATCGAGGTGCGTGCATTCGAGAAAGTGCAGTCCGCCGTGAAGAGTACGATCGCGCGACAGGAGCAGACGGCACTGGAGGCCGCGCACTGATCTCACGACGAGGTCTCCTGAATCAGGAAAGCCGGCGGAGACGCCGGCTTTTTGCTTGCCCGGAAAACGACCGACGACCACGCTTGCGGAGCCACGCCGGTGGTCTACGCGCTCTGGTGCAGCGTGACGCCCTCTGAGGAAACGCCCGGGGCCAGCGACGGCGCCGGGTCGTAGAATGCGTAACGGTTCTTGCCTTCGGCCTTCGCGGCATAGAGGGCATGATCGGCGGCCGCGAGCAGCCGGTCTCCATGAGGACCGATCTCCGGCGTCCACTGCGCAACGCCGACCGAGGCCGCGACGGGAATATCCGCCCCCGTGCATCCCGCGGCATCCTGCTGGCAGGCTATCAGCACGCGGCGCGCAATGATCCCGCCTTCACGCAGCGTCGTCGCCGGCAGCACGATGCAGAACTCGTCGCCGCCGGTGCGTGCAAGCAGGTCCCCCGGACGCAACTGCATCTGCACCATCAATGCAAAATGCTGCAGACAGGCGTCGCCGGCGGCGTGTCCGTAGGTATCGTTGATCAGCTTGAAGCCATCCAGATCGACGACGAGGAGCGTGAACGGCTCGCTGCTGCGCTGTGAGATTTCGCAGGCCTCGTGAAGCCGTCGCAGCAACTGGCGGCGGTTCGCAACGCCGGTGAGATCGTCCATCAGGGCGAGGTCGGCGACCTCGTTCCGCAGCCGGTCGATCGCCATCAGCAGGAAGCCGAAATTCCAGGCCACTGACAGGAACACCAGGATCAGGATCAGCCAGGTCTGTAACGGATTGAACTGCATGAACGACATGCCGCCGCCGACATGCAGCCCCACGGCCGCGGCGCGGATCGCGTTCAGCGCGAGGATGCCGAGCGCCATGATGCCGGTGAGCCGCGCGCCCGGGTTGGGACGTCCGCTGTCGCGGGAAAACGCAAACGGCAGGGTCATCGCGACCGGCACCGACACGCAGGCCGAATAGACCACGACCCGCATCGCCATGCTGTCCTGAACGAACAGGAAGAACGACAGGCCGGCGAAGGCCGCGGCCGTGACCAGCGCCGTGACAAGCCACGTCACCGGCTGCCCATAGAACTTCCGGATACCCATCGTGCAGAGGCAATAGGCGAGGATCAGGCTGGCGCCGCCGAAGACCAGCGGGACGATCGGCACGAGCAGCCCGCGGCACATGGCGAGCGCGGCGCCGAAAGCCGCCGTGAACGCGGCCGCCGTCCAGTAGCGCGCCGCTTCGAAGTTCGGATAGCTCCGCATGACGTAGGTCCACAACAGACCCATCGCCAGGAAGTCGACCAGAAACACAACCCACAGCGTCGGAACGCTCAGCATCGCAAGTCAGGAGCGTCGGCCGCTCCACCTCCCCGATCTTCGGCCCCCAAAGGCCTTCCCCGTTGGCTTCCAAGGTGCAGCCAAGGCGCTTAACGAACCCTCACCGCGATCGAACAATCCCCGCCGTGGTTTTGAAATCATGAAGAGCGGAACCGGCAGGCCGCGCCTCCCGCGTGTCTCAAATCAGGCCATCGCAGCCACGGCGTTTGCCGGACGTTAACCGTGACGGAGCGAAGCCGCGGTGCCGCCAGCAACGGCGCCGCGGGGGCAAACGCGGTCGCGCCGCGCGACAACTGTGGATAACGGGATGACCGCCCCGTGACATTGCAACGACAGAACCGCGCGAATCTGTTCGGATCGGCATTCGAGGCTGTTGCAGATTTGGCCCTCCAACTGAGCACGCCTCGAAGTCGCGTTTTCAACCATTAAACCCTAAGAGGATGTTATGGCTAAGAAGGCGAAGAAGAAGACGGCGAAGAAGGCCAAGAAGGCCGCCAAGAAAAAGAAGTAGTTTCCAAAGGCTCGGGTGAGGCGCCCCTTCGCCCGAGCCTGACAATGTCCGTCCGTGCCGCGCGTCCGTCGGAGAGATCGAAACAGCGAGCATTGAGCCTTGAGCTCCGAACCTGAGTTCCAAGTCTTGGGCTCGTTTTTCGTTTTCAGGACCGCCTTCCCTACGTCCGACAGCAACTCAGCGGTCCGCCAGCGCCAGCTTGAGACCGAGGGTCGCAAACCCTCCGGCGAACAGACGCCGCAGCCACGCCATCGCGCGCGGCCGGGTCACGATACGGTCGCGCACCGCGGCGGCGAACAGGCCGTAAATCACGAACACCATGAACGTCATCACCATGAAGGCGATACTCAATTCCAGCATCCGGCCGAGCGGATGGACGTCGTGCGCGCCGATGAACTGCGGCAGGAACGCCATGAAGAACATCGACAACTTGGGATTGAGGACATTGACCAGGACGCCGGTGACGACGACCCGCAGCGACGAGCGGGCATCGACGCGCTGATCGACCTGCAGCGCGCCCGTCTCGCGCAGTGTCTGCCACGCCATGAACAGCAGGTATCCGACGCCGAGCCATTTCAGCGCGGCAAAGGCCACCGCGCTCGCGTGCAGAACGGCCGCCAGCCCGAGCAGCGCCGCCGTCATATGCGGGACGATGCCGAGAGTGCAGCCCAAGGCCGCGGCCACGCTCGCCCGTGGCCCGCGCGTCAACGCCGCCGCGAGCGTGTAGAGCACGCCGGTGCCGGGCGCGGCGACCACGATCAGCGATGTCAGCAGAAAGGCCGCGGTCATTGCAGCCCCCTCACCGCCCGACCAGCTTGTCGGCGAAATAGGCGATGGTGCGGCGATAGATCTCGGAATGATTCCACTCGCGCATGGCGTCGAAATTCGCCGAGCCCTGGTGATAGTCGCCGCCGGCCTTCCAGCCGTTGACCCTGAGCAAATTCGCCGTCGAGGCCAGCACGTCCGGCACCGAATGGCGCAGGTCGACATGGCCGTTGCCGTCGTAATCGACGCCGTACTTGATATAGGACGACGGCAGAAACTGCGTCTGCCCGATCTCGCCCGCGTAGGCGCCGATCATGTCGTTCAAGCGCAGGTCG
The DNA here is from genome assembly GCA_035546855.1 of Nitrobacter sp. Lineage (GTDB taxonomy): Bacteria > Pseudomonadota > Alphaproteobacteria > Rhizobiales > Xanthobacteraceae > Nitrobacter. The sequence goes on from DASZVY010000052.1 coordinate 21,680, forward strand.
CCGCGCTGCACGATCTTCAAAGCCGCCAGCAGTTCGCGCTGGAACAGGTCGGTGCGCCGGCAATCATGCGCCATGGTGGCGAGCACGCGGAAAGTCGGCAGCTTCCCCATGTCGCCGCGGCCGAAATCGGTCTCGAGGCCCCAGATCGCGACCAGGATCTGCGGCGGCACGCCGAACTGCCGCTCGATCCGCGACAACAGCGCCGCGTGCCGCTGCAGCATCGCCCGCCCGCCCCTGATGCGGCCGGCGCCGACGCGGGTCGCGACATACTGCTCAAAACTCTTGCGGAAGGTGGCGTGCTGGCGGCGGTCGAAATTCAGCACCGCCATGTCCTGCTGCACGCCGCCGAGCGCGGCGTCGGCCACGCTCTGGGAAATGCCGCCGGCCACGGCCTCGCGCTCCATCGACGCGACGAAGGTGTGGAAATCGCCGCCGCACTGCGCGGCGACCGCGGGCTTTACGAGGAACAGCGACACGAGGGCCGAGACGGCGAGTACCAGCGGGCGTGCAATCATTGGTGTGAAATCCGCTAAAAGTGTTGGGACGGGAGACGATGACATGCCGAATGAGGATGCCGAGAACTCCCGCACAATCAAGGCTTTCCGAAGGCTATCCTGTCATTCCGGATTGCGCGCCCTTCGCGCAAGTCCGGAATCCATAACCCCTGTATTTGCTTTTGTTCGAAACATTTCCTCGGGGAGTATGGATTCCGGGCTCGCAGCGTCGGCCAGCAATTGCCGGCCGACGTTGCGCCCCGGAATGACGATGCGTGGGAGTCAGACACACGATATCGCCCCGTTGTTTGCGGCAGCGCGTGCGAGGCTTGCCTCGTTCGCGCCAAAATAAATTCTCGCGTGGCGCTTGCGCCATTCGCGCCAGAAAACAACTCGCGCCGGCCTTCAGACATGCGTCATCACCCCTGTTGTTTGCGGCGCGGGGACGCCGTGACCCTTAATCTCGCACGAACGGGCAACAGCCCGCGCGTGCATCACGCCCTCCAGCGCCTGCGCGCTTGAGGTGGTCCTCATTCGCGCTCTCAAAAGAGAGGGCGCGCGGAACGCCGGACGCGCGGTGCGTCCGCAGCCTCATGCGCAATGAAAACAAGCGCACGAGTTCGTCACCGCGAAAGCACCGGACACATCCGGCGTTCCGCACGCGGTGGTTTTTGCGGCTTGCTTCGTGCTCTCCCCGGCGGCGATTGATACGCCTGGTTCGTCACCGTCGGGACTGAGCTGTTCGGAAGACTTTTGGTCTGAACCGGTTGTTTCCCGTGCGCCGGTCGGCGGCGCGGGCGCTCCGTCCCTTGACGCCAGCGACGGGCGTCAGGACCACACGACTTGGGCCGGCGCGCAAAGGCGATGCAAGTGGGGCGCATCTCCGCCCCGGCCCGCACCGCGCAGCGTCGTCGTCCGCGCCCCAGGACATGCGGCTCCATAAGCGCCCCGGATAACGGACTTATGCCGTTGCCGTGGTGGGACACCCCCAACCGCACGCCTCAAGCGCCTGACGCTGCCGCGTCCACCGCATCCCGCCCCGCGCATCGTGACGATCGCGAGCCGCCCCTCAGTGGGACGGGATGAATTAGGTATATTATCCTATAGGAATATTGTCAAGAGCCATAGCCGTAGAACCGTAGGGCGGGTTAGCCGAAGGCGGAACTCGCCGCGCGCGTATCGGAAAGAGGTGGGGGATTACGCTTCGCTAATTCGCCCTACGGGCTACGAGCTACGAACTGACTCCATCTGACGATCACGCCACGGCGGAAGCGCGCAGTTCGCTCTTCGCCTTCATCTCGCGATAAAGCCAGCCCGGCGCGGCGTCGAAACCGTTCGGCCAGACCAGCGCGCCATCCTCGACAAAAACCTTCCCGAAGAAAGCCGGATCGTGGAGCGGCTCGACCATCGGGCCTCGCTCGCCGCGCAGGCTCGCAAAATCGTGCTCGCCCGCGGTGCCGTCGCTGAACGACACCCGCAGCCGATAGCCTCCGCACCATTCCACTTTTGCGATCTTGATCATTCGTCCAACCCCGCCACCCGGATCAGAGGTTCGCGCGCTCGGGCCCGCTGCCAATTATCTTCCAGTTCGCGCCGATGCGCCAGCGTCCATTCCTTGACCAGCCGCGCCGCATTGGCCGGCAAATGCCCCTCGATCACCTCGCCGGTCGCGATCGCCACATTGGCTTCATGGCCGCCATAGCTCGCGAAGACATGCGGCGGCGGATGATCGTTGAAGAACATACGGATGGCGATGCCGTAGAAATATGCGATCGTCGGCATCGCGATTTCCGTCAATTATCCAAAAAGCTCCGCAGCTTCCTGCTCCTCGACGGATGCTTCAGTTTCCGCAGCGCCTTGGCCTCGATCTGGCGGATGCGTTCGCGCGTCACCGAGAACTGCTGGCCGACTTCCTCCAGCGTGTGGTCGGTGTTCATGCCGATGCCGAAGCGCATGCGCAGCACGCGCTCCTCGCGCGGGGTCAGCGAGGCCAGCACGCGCGTCGTGGTCTCGCGCAGGTTGGACTGGATCGCGGCGTCGATCGGCAGCACCGCGTTCTTGTCCTCGATGAAATCGCCGAGGTGTGAATCCTCCTCGTCGCCCACCGGCGTCTCCAGCGACAGCGGCTCCTTGGCGATCTTGAGCACCTTGCGCACCTTCTCGAGCGGCATGCCGAGCTTCTCGGCGAGCTCCTCCGGCGTCGGCTCGCGGCCGATCTCGTTCAGCATCTGGCGCGAGGTGCGCACGATCTTGTTGATGGTCTCGATCATGTGCACGGGGATGCGGATGGTGCGCGCCTGGTCGGCGATGCTTCGCGTGATCGCCTGCCGGATCCACCATGTGGCGTAGGTCGAGAACTTGTAGCCGCGGCGATACTCGAACTTGTCGACCGCCTTCATCAGGCCGATGTTGCCTTCCTGGATCAGGTCGAGGAA
>DASZVY010000053.1:0-12837 GCA_035546855.1 Nitrobacter sp.
CTAGACACGAAAGGTCACGGCGGACCGGTCCTTGCCATCGATCCGTCGCGATTGATCCCTTAATCGGCCCAAAAGTTCCCCCATCAGGTAGCGCGGGGAGAGGCCGGTCATGCTGAAATACGTGTCGAGGTTCTTTTTTGAGAAGATCATGCCGTCCGTCGTCGCGACGGTCGCGGGCGCTTATATCGTCAACCACTACGTCGCCAGCAAGCCCGCCGATGCGCCGGCGGCCGCGGTGGCGACGGTCGACTCGAAGGGGCCGGGGACCCATGCCGACCTCAAGGCGGCGGCGAAGGCGGCAGATGGCGTGAACGTCGCCAACATGCCGGAAGCGGGTGTCCGGGCGAAGGGCATTTCGGAAAAAGCCATCGAGAAGACCCCGGTCGAGAAGGTCATCGGAACCAAGGACAGGACGGCCTCGTCCGCCAGCGCGCTGCCGGAGACAAAGCGCGCGACTCACGACAAGGCCGCGCGATCGGCTCCCGAGGAAACGGCGGCCATTTCGAATGACCGCCGCGATGCCAACGATCTCGCGCGGACCGTGATGGAGCGTCTGCGTGAGCCTGGCGATGCCAAGACGGTCAGGCAGGCCAATGCGCCGCATGGGCACGAGGGGCCGCATGCCGTCGTTCAAGAGGCGGTGGCCATGACGCCGCAACCGCAAGCTCAGGTGGCGCCGACCCCGGTTCCGCCGTTGCCGCCGCCGGTGATGATTTCGACGCCGGCACCTTCGGCGCCAGCACCCGATCTCAAGTCAAAGCTCAGGGAAGACCGCCGGCTGGATATTGTTCCGCCGGCGGATATCCCTGTGTCGCAGCCGCTGGACCTCGAAGCCAACGCGGCGCCGCCGCCAAGTCGGGAGCGCAGCGTGACGACGGTTGCGAACGACATGCTGTCGGCCGCCAAGTCGGTGTTTCAGGCGGTCCTGCCGCAATAGGCCGCCGCAGTTCTCATCGCACAAACGAAAAACGCGAGCCAAAAGCCCGCGTTTTGTATTCAGATCAGGACTGGTCTTTAGCGAGGAGCGCGCGGGCCAGCGCCCGGACCGCCACGACCTCCTGCGCCACGGTCAGCGCCCGGACCGGCGCCGAAAGCGGGCTTCGGCTTCATCGGCAGCAGACCTTCGCGCTGCAGCTTCTTGCGCGCCAGCTTGCGTGCGCGGCGCACGGCTTCGGCCTTTTCGCGAGCCTTCTTCTCGGAGGGCTTTTCGTAGTGACCGCGGAGCTTCATCTCGCGGAAAATCCCCTCGCGCTGCATCTTCTTCTTCAGCGCCTTGAGGGCTTGATCGACGTTGTTATCGCGAACGAGAACCTGCACGCGGCATCCTCTTTCAATTGAGCGGATTGGAATTCGTCAGACAGCGGAAGGCCGACTAAGGCCATGCCCTCAGCGTCAAGGGGGCCCATTTATCAGATCAAAACGGGAATGTCCACCGGAGTCAGGCTCCTTCCGGCCACCATTGGTACCATAAATTCCAGGGGATTTGACGATTTTGACCCTCCGAAAGGGGTTCAGAAATGGATCACGGGCGGTTTCTATGGTTGCGGGTCGGGGCGGGCGATTCCCGCAATCAAATGGAGGTAGACCATGGACGTCAGGAAATACGTTGCCGAGGCCATCGGCACATTCTGGCTGACCTTTATGGGATGCGGCAGCGCGGTTCTCGCTGCGACGTTCCCGCAGGTCGGCATCGGCTTGCTCGGTGTCGCCTTCACCTTCGGCCTCAGCGTCGTCACCATGGCCTACGCGATCGGACACATCTCCGGCTGCCATCTCAATCCGGCGATCACCGTCGGCCTGACGGCGGGCGGGCGATTCCCGGCGGGGCAGGTCGTGCCCTATGTCATCGCCCAGGTGATCGGCGCGGTCGCAGCCTCGGCGCTGCTCTACGTGATCGCGAGCGGCGCGGCGGGGTTCGACCTGGCCAAGGGCTTCGCCGCCGACGGCTATGGCGAGCACTCCCCGGGGCACTACGGCCTCATGGCCGGCTTCATCACCGAGGTGGCGATGACGGCGATGTTCCTGTTCATCATCATGGGCGCGACCCATGGCAAGGCGCCGGCCGGCTTCGCGCCGATCGCGATCGGCTTCACGCTGGTGATGATCCACCTCGTCACCATTCCCGTCACCAACACCTCCGTCAATCCGGCCCGCAGCACCGGCCCGGCGCTGTTCGTCGGCGGATGGGCGCTGCAGCAGCTCTGGATGTTCTGGGTGGCGCCGCTGATCGGCGGCATCATCGGCGGCGTGGTTTACCGCTGGCTCAGCGATGAGCCGAAGGGTGTCGTGGCGGGAAACTGACGTCTTCCGTCATGGCCGGACCTGTTCCGGCCATCCACATTCATTTGTAAGTGGACAATGCTTTCAAAACGTGGATGCCCGGCATGAAGCCGGGCATGACGGATCAGGCCGACTGCATCCGCTCCAACGCGTGGGCTGCGTTCGTTCGCGGCCCTTCACTTCGGCGACGTCACCTCGGCGACGTCACCTCGGTGACATGACCCATCTTGCGGCCGGGGCGCGGCGCGCCCTTGCCGTAGAGATGCACGGTGGCGCCGGGCACGGTGAGCCAGCGGCCGTAATCCAGAACGTCGTCGCCGATCAGGTTGGTCATGACGACGTCGCCATGACGGACCGGCTTGCCGAGCGGCCATCCCGCGACCGCGCGGATGTGCTGCTCGAACTGGGAGATCGACGCGCCGTCCAAAGTCCAGTGCCCGGAATTGTGCACGCGCGGCGCGATCTCGTTCACCAATAGCGTCGGGCCGTCCGAACCCGGCACCACGAACATCTCGACCGCGAGCACGCCGACGTAGTTCAGCGCCACGGCGATTTTCTTGGCTATCTCGCGCGCCTGCTCCGCCAGCGCGTCGGGTATCGAGGCCGGCACCCGCGAATACTTCAGGATGTGGTTGCTGTGCTCGTTCTCGGTGACGTCGAAGCACTCCACGTCGCCGTCCGCGCCACGCGCGGCGACCACCGAAATTTCACGCTCGAACGGCACGAATGCTTCGAGGATCGCCGACTTGGTGCCGAGGTCGTCCCAGACCGCGTCGAGATCGCCGCCCGCGCGGATGATGGCCTGACCCTTGCCGTCGTAGCCGAAGCGGCGGGTCTTGATGACGGCCGGCAGGCCGATCCGCTCGACGCCTGCGCGGAGCGCCGCCGCCGATGAAACGTCGGCATAGCGCGCGGTGGCGATGCCGAGGCCGGTGACGAAATCCTTCTCGGCGAGCCGGTCCTGAATGGTCTCCAGGATATGATGATCGGGCAGCACCGGGCGGCGCGCCGCGAGGATCATCGCGGTGGCCGCCGGCACGTTCTCGAATTCGTAGGTGACGACGTCGACATCGGCGGCAAACAATTCCAGCGCCTCGACGTCGGCATATTCCGCGCAGGTCGCGTGCTGCACCACGTCGAACGCCGGCGAATCGGGATCCGGCGAGAACACCTGGCAACGCAGCCCGAGACGCGCCGCGGCCAGCGCCAGCATGCGGCCCAGTTGTCCGCCACCGAGAATTCCGATGGTGTCGCCCGGCTTGAGCGTCACCCGAGATGAGGTTGTCACGCAGGATCCTCCGGACGCTCCTTCACGGCGTCGGTTTGCTGCTTGCGCCAGGCCGCGAGCCGGCCGGCAAGCGCTGCGTCGGTCAGCGCCAGCATGCTGGCCGCGAGCAGCGCGGCATTGATGGCGCCCGGCTTGCCGATCGCCAGCGTGCCCACCGGAACGCCGGCCGGCATCTGAACGATGGAATAGAGCGAATCGACTCCCGAAAGCGCCTTCGATTCGATGGGGACTCCGAGTACGGGCAATTCCGTCAGCGACGCGGTCATGCCGGGCAGATGCGCCGCGCCGCCGGCGCCGGCGATGATGATCTTGAATCCTGCGGTCCTTGCGCCCTTGGCAAAGGCAAACAAGCGCTCCGGTGTCCGGTGCGCGGATACGATGTGCGTGTCGGCGGGGACGCCCAGCGCGGCCAGCGTTTCAGCGGCGTGGCGCATGGTATCCCAGTCCGACTGGCTGCCCATGATGATGGCGACGGGGGCGGTCATTCCGGTGTCACTAGCAATTCTTTCGGGAATCCAGAAACATAGCCCGGATTATAGGAGTGCGCTTTGGTGTGGCAAGGTTTCCGCAATGGACTATCCTGTCTTGGTGAACACCGGAAGCCCGCGGCGATGAAAAAGCGATCGAAAGTCCCGCCGTCCCGCCCGGCGAAGCGGTCTGCGGGTCCCTCCGTTCCGCGCAAGCGGCAACGGACGGCCCTGGCGGCGACGGCCGCCCCGAAGCAGGCTGCTGCTGCGGCATCCGCGGCCGCCGACAGCAAGGCGGTGATCCGGCGCCTGCGCATGCAACTCGCCGCAGCCCACGCCAGGATCGCGGATCTGGAAGCCTCGGCGGAGACCGATTTCCTGCTCGGCATTTTCAATCGGCGCGGGTTCATGCGCGAACTCGATCGCTCGGTGGCCTATATCCGGCGCTATGGCGCCAGCGGCGCGCTGATCATGCTCGACGTCGACCGCCTCAAGCCGATCAACGACGCCTACGGCCATGCCGCCGGCGACGAGGTTCTGAAAGCCGTGGCGGCGACGCTGTCGCAACAGATCCGCGCGTCGGATGTGATCGGGCGGCTCGGCGGCGACGAATTCGCGCTGCTGCTGTGGAACATGAGCGAAACTGATGCCGCGGCAAAAGCCGCCGCGCTCGAGGACGCGATCGATCAGCTCGCCTTCCGCTTTCGCGGCCATGCCGTGACGACGGGCGCATCGGCCGGCGTTGCGGTTCTCACGCCGCACGCGGACGCGAGCAGGGTTCTGGAAGCCGCCGACAGCGCCATGTATGTGCGCAAGGCGCAACGCCGCGGCGGCTGAGCGTTCAGGAGGCCAGAGCGATTTGCGTTTTGGCGGGAACAGCCAACGGGCCACCACGTCATAAAAATATGCAGGATTAAAAGACGGGGATGGCCGGGACGAACCGGCCATGACGAGTTGCCGGATTCATGGCTGAATGAAACCCGCTCTGGCGTCGTGGTGGTTCAGGGGTTCGCTTCAAAGATTGCGACGAGCGCATGCGACCTTGGATCGGGGGCGCTAAAGCGGGATGACATGAGGTTGAATCACCGTCATTGCGAGGAGCCCAAGGGATAAGGCGCAGCGTTGTCCCGGAGCAACGAAGCAATCCCGGTCTTTCCTTGCGGCTCTGGATTGCTTGGCGGAGCCTGTCATCGGGCGGCGTCATGGCGCGTCGAAGACGCGCGTGAACGCGCTTGCGGCGCCGACCCGTTGGCTTGCAATGACAGCGCCGGTTGGTTCAACCTAACTTCAGCATGCTTTTAGGCCGCGTGGCCCTTGCGCCGCGACAACCGCTCCAGCGCTTCCGACAGCGCGGCTTGCAAATCCCGCGACTCCTCTTCGAGATATTCGTTCGCCATGATCAGCGCCTTGATGGTGCTGCGCAGGTTGCCGTCGCACATGGCGATGGCCTGATCGCAGGCCTGTTCGTAGCGGCGGTTGTCGGCAAGCGGATTCGAGTCGGACATGGCGTGTCTCCGGCAAGGATTTCGGCGATCTGGGATGCCTGATGTTCTCTTTTTGTTCTATCCAAGTCAAGAGACATCCATCCTTGTCCACATCGATGGTGTCATTCCGGAAGATCGGAGGCTGCGTCGCCATGAGAATGGCATGGGCAATCATTCGTGCCATGTCCGGCGCGCAACCGGCCGGACGCTCAGGCGATGATGTCGGGCGTGATCTGGTCTTCGATGAACGCGATGCGGTCGCGCAGTTGCAGCTTGCGCTTTTTCAGCCGCTGCAATCGCAGCAGGTCGGGCGCGGGCGAATGATGCAGCGCATCGATCGCGGCATCGAGATCACGGTGTTCCTGTTGCAGCCGGGCGAGCTCAACTCCGAGTTCGCGCTCTTCTTCGTCGGTCATGGTAACGCGCTGACTTCAATCGCGAAGAGTTGCGACAGTTGAGGTTCACTGTGCGGAATTATCGCTCCTCGCCGTTCACCGCGCAAGCCATTGGGTTCCATGCTCGCCTATCAATTCAGACATCGCACAAATATGAAGGGGTGCGTTCGACTGCCCCATCGACAGCCGCCCGCACTCATGTACAATCGATTGTCCTGACGAGCGTGAGGTTTTCTCTGACCGAGGAGGTTTCGTATGGCAATTCAGGCGCATCTCGTTGAACTGGAACGGAAACACCGGATCCTCGAAAACGAATTGCACGATGCTCTGATGCATCTTTCCACGGACGATCTGAGGATCGTCGAGTTGAAGCGCCGGAAACTGATGGTCAAGGACGAAATCGAAAGACTGAGGTTGTCGAGCAGCGAAACCGTGCATTAGCTCTTTAGCTATCCACGCGTCCTCCCGAATTGATGACAAGGTCCCGACGCAAGGCGATTTCCGTCTTGCGTCGGCCTTCGACGGTCGCGAGGCCTTAGAGACTATTTGAAAAGTTTGCTTTTGGGGTGTCCCGGGCGCGTTGCGGCACGCAGCGCAGACCCGAGATCGTTGCGGTCAACATCGCAAAGACCCCGGATCGGCAGCGCATCGCCATGGCGGGTCGAAGACGCGCGTGAACGCGCTTTCGGCGCTGCGCCGCATCCGGGGAACGAGCGAGTGGGTGCCTGAACGACTTTTCAAACGGTCTCTTAACCGTCGCGAAACCATGACGGCCGAAAGCCGGGAGATTAAGTCTGCGCGAGCGCGGCAACGTGCTCGGCGATCGCAAGCGACGACGTCAATCCGGGCGACTCGATGCCGAACAGGTTGATGAGCCCCGCGACGCCATGCGCGCGCGGCCCTTCGATCAGAAAATCCTGCTTGGCAATGGCCGGCGGCACGATCTTCGGGCGGATGCCGGAATAGGCCGGGATCAGCGCATTGTCAGGCAGGCCGGGCCAGTAGCGCCGGATCGCGGGGTAAAAGCGTGCCCCGCGCGCGGGATCGACAGCGTAGTCGAGCGTATCCACCCATTCGACATCGGGACCGAAACGCGCCTGACCCGCAAGGTCGAGCGTGAGATGCACGCCAAGACCGCCGGCCTCGGGCACCGGATAGATCAGGCGCGAGAATGGCGCGCGCACGCTGCAACTGAAATAGTTTCCCTTCGCCAGATAGGCCGGCGGAATCCGCTCGAGCGGCACGCCGTCGATGCTGCGCGCAACGGCGGACGCGCCGAGACCGGCGGCGTTGACCAGCAGGCTGCACGCCAGCGTCGTCGGCGCCGCGCCGCCGACCTCTATCTCGAATCCCTGCGGCGTCACGCGTCCGTGCAACAACGGCGCATGAAAGGCAAAAGCCGCGCCTGCGCTTTCGGCCTCGCCCTGCAGCGACAGCATGTAGGCGTGGCTGTCCAGAATGCCGGTCGACGGCGACAGCAGCGCGGCATCGCAGGCAAGCGCGGGTTCGAGGGCGCGCGCGGCATCGCCGCTCAGCATCCGCATGTCGCTGACGCCGTTTGCTTCGGCGTGGGCCTTGATGGATTGCAGCTTGCCGGTTTCCTCCGGCGTGGTGGCGACGATCAGCTTGCCGCAATTGCGGTGCGGGATGCCGCGCTCGCGGCAGTAGTCATAGAGTGCCGCCCGGCCGCTGACGCAGAATTTCGCCATCAGGCTTCCGGCCGGATAATAGATGCCGGCATGGATCACTTCGCTGTTGCGCGACGAGGTTCCAGTCCCGATGCCCTCCGCGGCTTCGAGGACGATCACTTCACGGTTTGCCTGAGCCAGCCGTCGCGCGATCGCGAGCCCGACCACACCCGCGCCGATCACCACGCACTCAACTCGGTCCATCGTCAGGTCTTTCTGATGCGGTCTGACCCCGGGGCATGAATACCGGCGCAAGTCCGTCGGCGCGCCGTTCCGGGTCGATCCGGGCGATAGCCGCCGCCAAGGCCCGGCACATGCGCGAGGCGACGCAGGTTTCCGTTAGCAAAATGTTAGCCATGCGCGGTCAAATGCCGGGAATCGGCTCACGTTAGCCGGAAGGGCAGGTAGGCATTTACCCGATTCAAACCGGTCAAGCCAGACACTCCGGTCGAAAATTCGGGTGTGCGATGGCTGACAAGAATTGGCAGGCAGGCGGCAAGAATAGCTGTCTTGCGCGGGCAATGATGAGTTGCGCGACCGTCTTGCTATGCCCTGCCGGCGCGCATGCCGCAAGTGGCTTCACACCCGACAATTATCTCGCGTCGGCCGATCCGGCCACGATCTGGGAAATCCTGATCGGCGGTTTCGTCGCTACGTCGTTTCTGGCGGCGGTCGCTCTCTGGATCACGTCTGCGCTGCGGAAAGCCAAACGCTCGCATCTCGGCCGTCACGCCTTCATCAATTCGGCGCTCAACCAATTGAGCCAGGGCGTGGTGATGACCGATCATCACAAACGCGTCGTGTTCTGCAACGATCGCTATCTCGAACTTTACGGGCTGACGCGCTCGGACATCCTGCCTGGCATGACAGGGCCCGAACTATCGGCATTGCGGCAGACGCGAACTGCATCCCCCGTCACCGATGAAGAGTTTCATCGATCCGTCATGACGGAGGATGGCTTCCTGGCCAATCTGGAGGACGGCCGCTGGGTGGCGATCCGCCGCAGGACGCTGCCCGATGGCGGCACCATCTCGACGCACGAGGATTGCACCGAGCAACACCGGCTCGCCCGGCAACTGGCCAATACCAAGCAATTCCTCGAATCCGTCATCGACAACGTTCCGGTCTGCATCGCGGCGAAGAATATCGAGGATGGCCGGTACATTCTGGCTAACCGGGCGTTCGAGCGGTTCTCCCGCCTTTCACGCCAATCCATCCTCGGCAAGCGCGCCGACGAGATATTCAAGCCGCAGACGGCCGCCAACATCATCGCGGCGGACCAGGTCGCGCTCAAATCGCCGGCGGGCGAGCATTACAGCGAGCTTGTGGTCGAGCGCGGCTCCAAGGAGCGCACGCTCGCCAGCAACCGGGTGATCGCGCGCGACGCGAACGGTCAACCCCAGTTCCTGATCGCATTGTTCGAGGACGTGACCGCGCGCAAATCGTTGTCGCAGGAACTCGAAGCGACCAAGAAATTCCTCGAGGTCGTCGTGGACAACATTCCGGTGTCGCTGACCGTGCAGCGCGCCAGCGACGGTCACTATCTGCTCGCCAACCGCAGCGCCGAGACCATTCTCAATCGTCGCCGCGAAGATGCGACCGGCCTGACGGCCACCGACATCTTCGAGCCGCGGGAAGCGAAGCTGATCGTGGCGCGGGACGAGGCCGCCATCCGGAAACGGGGGCTGCTGACCGAGGAGCACCCCATCAGCACCAAGGACGGGCTGCGCCTGTTCCTGACGCGCCGCATGACGGTGCTCGGAGACGACGGCAAACCGCAATATCTGATCAAGACCCACGAGGACGTCACCGATCGTCGCCAGACCGAGTCGCGCATGGCGCACATGGCGTATCACGACGGTCTGACCGACCTGCCGAATCGCACCGCGTTCCTGCAAGCCCTCTCGCAGATGATCGAGGCCTGCGGCGGAACCGACGAGCAATTCGCGGTGCTGTCCGTCGACCTCGACGGCCTCAAGGAAGTCAACGACGTGTTCGGCCACGCTGTCGGCGACAAGCTGCTGATCGAAGTCGCGCAGCGCATTCAAGCGGCGGCGCAGGGCGGCGTGGTGGCCCGGCTCGGCGGCGACGAGTTCGGCCTAATCATCGACGGCCCGCAACCGGAGACAGGGCGGGCGCTGGCCGAAAAGGTCGCGCAGGAGCTGGCCACCGAATTCGTTGTCGACGGCAAGGCCGTGCGCGCCGGGATCACCACGGGCATCTCGCTGTTCCCGCGCGACGGCACCGATCCTGCGTCGCTGCTGGCCAATGCCGGCGCGGCGTTGTTCCGCGCCAAGGTGAGGTCGCGCGGCACCATCAGCATTTTCGAGCCCGAGATGGATCAGCAGATCCGCGATCGTCGCGTTCTGCATCGCGATCTTTCGAGCGCGATCAGGAATGGCGAACTCTCGCTCCACTTCCAGCCGCTGGCGCGAACCGCGCGGAACCTCGCCGATTGTGATATCGTCGGCTTCGAGGCCCTTGCGCGATGGATTCACCCGACGCGGGGATTCGTGTCGCCGGCGGATTTCATTCCGCTCGCCGAGGAAAGCGGCCTGATCGTCAGCATGGGCGAATGGATTCTGCGGGAGGCGTGCCGTGAAGCCGCATCCTGGCCGGAGCCCAGGCAGATCGCGGTCAACCTCTCGCCGGCGCAGTTCATCCACGGCGATCTCGTGGGTCTTGTCCATTCGATCCTGCTCGAAACCGGGCTGACGCCGGGCCGTCTCGAACTGGAAATCACCGAAGGCGTGCTGATCGAGGATTTCGAGCGTGGCGTGGCCCTGCTGCGCCGGCTGAAGGCGCTCGGCGTCAGGATTTCCATGGACGATTTCGGCAGCGGCTATTCGTCGCTGACCTATCTGCAGGCGTTCCCGTTCGACAAGATCAAGATCGACCGCGCCTTTGTCGTCAATCTCGGCCTCAACCCGCAATCGGCGGCGATCGTCCGCGCCGTGATCGGGCTCGGTCACGGTCTCGACGTTTCGATCGTCGCGGAAGGTGTCGAAACGCCGGAGCAACTGGGTTTTCTGGCCGAAGAAGGTTGCGACGTGGTGCAGGGTTATCTCATCGGCAAGCCGGCGCCGATTGCGCAATATGCCGTCGTCGTCGGGCGGCCCGGCCAGCCGGCCCATCAGTCCGTCCGCAAGGCCGGCTGATCTTCGCACGCCGATAAGTTGTGGCTGCGCGATCCGTTCGGGTTGAGCGCATCACCCGCAGTCATTAGCCTAGTGCCCCGGATCCGTGCCGACGAGGGACCGCACGCGCGCCGATGGGGATCATGGCTGACGACGAGACACATAACGCCGGTGACAATCAGGCGGGCATGCCGCTGTTGCGCATCGACTCCGTGGTGAAGACGTTCGGCGGCTTCACCGCGGTCGACCGGCTGTCGCTCGATATCCGGGCCGGCGAATTCTTCGCGCTGCTCGGGCCGAGCGGCTGCGGCAAGACGACGTTGCTGCGGATGCTGGCGGGATTCGAGACGCCGGACAGCGGACGCATCCTGCTCGACGGCAGGGACATTGCCCCGGTTTTGCCGCATCAGCGTCCCGTCAACATGATGTTCCAGAATTATGCGCTGTTTCCGCATCTCGACGTGCGCGACAACATCGCCTTCGGCCTCAAGCGAGCGGGACTGCCGCGCGCGGAGATTGCCGCGCGTGTCGCCGAGATGATCGCGCTGGTCCGGCTCGACGGCATGGAGAAGCGCAAGCCCGACCAGTTGTCCGGCGGCCAGCGGCAGCGCGTGGCGCTGGCGCGCGCGCTGGCGCGGCGCCCGCAGGTGCTGCTGCTCGACGAACCGCTCGCGGCCCTCGACAAGAAGCTGCGCGCCAGCACGCAACGCGAGCTGACCGGCCTGCAGCGCCGGCTGGGCATGACATTCATCATCGTGACCCATGACCAGGAGGAGGCGATGTCGCTGGCCGATCGCATCGGCGTCATGGATCGCGGCCGTCTCGCGCAGGTGGCGATGCCGCGCCAGCTCTATGAGGCGCCGACATCGCGCTGGGTGGCGGAGTTCGTCGGCGACATCAACGTCCTCGAAGGGCAGATCGAATCGCGCGCCACGCCGCGCGTGAGCATCGCGACGGACGCCGGCACGATCGTCGCGGCCGAGCCGCGGCAGGAGCTGACGGAAACGGCCGTCTGCGTCGCGGTCCGGCCGGAAAAAGTCAGGCTGTCACGGCGGGCGCCGGCATCCGATGACGGAAGCATCAATCGGCTTGAAGGCACCGTCATGGATGTCGACTATCTCGGCGGGCTGACGACCTACCGGATCAGGCTCGATAGCGGCGCCACGTTGCGGGCCTCGGTCGCCAACACCGCGCGGCTCGATGTCGATGCTTATAACGTGACGCAGCGCGTGGTGGCGTGGTTCACGCCCGACGACTGCATGGTGCTCGATCGATGACGCCGCGCCGGCTCTTTGCGCGACCGGCCCGCAGGGCGGCGATCGCGCCCTATCTCTGGCTGCTGCTGTTCTTCCTGCTGCCGTTCGGCTTCGTGCTGAAGATCAGCCTGTCGCAGACGGCGATCGCGCAGCCGCCTTATCTTCCGGCCTTCGATCTGACGCAGGGTCTTGCCGCCTTCCGGGCGGCGCTGGCCGTGTTGTCGTTCGACAATTTCCGGCTGCTGTTCTCCGATCCGCTCTACATCACGTCCTATGGACGAAGCCTCACTGTCGCCGTGGTGTCGACGGCGATCCTGCTCGCGATCGGCTATCCCATCGCCTATGGCATGTCGCGCTTGCCGTCGCGATGGCAGGGCGTCGCGATGATGCTGGTGATCGTGCCGTTCTGGACCTCGTTCCTGATCCGCATCTATGCCTGGATCAACATCCTGCAGCATGACGGTCTGCTCAACCAGATCTTGCTGACGCTACATCTGGTTTCGGCTCCGCTCGCCTGGCTTTCGACCGATACCGCGATGTATATCGGCATCGTCTATTCCTACCTGCCGTTCATGATCCTGCCGCTCTACGCGACGCTCGCCAAAATGGAGCCGGCGCTCGAGGAAGCCGCGGCCGATCTCGGCTCCTCGCCGCGTCAGGTGTTCTGGCTGGTGACATTGCCGCTGTCGCTGCCCGGTATCGCCGCCGGCGTACTGCTGTGCTTCATTCCGATCGTCGGTGAATTCGTGATTCCGGATCTGCTCGCGGGCTCCGACTCCCTGATGATCGGCCAGACCTTGTGGCTGGAATTCTTCACCAACAAGGATTGGCCGGTTGCCTCC
>DASZVY010000054.1:0-90957 GCA_035546855.1 Nitrobacter sp.
GCCAGCGACGTGAGATTCCGGTCCCGGCCTTCCGAATAGATGATCGTCGGACGCAGGATGGTCCAGGCCACGCCGGCGCGTTCACATGTCTCTGCGATCGTTCGCTCGGCCCGCTCGAGGCTCTGCAGGAACGTGCGCTCGGACTCGATCTCGCTGTCGAGTTTGGTCAGGATGCTGGTGGAGGTGAAGGCGACAAGGCGCTTAAACGGGGTTCGCAGCAATACCGGCAGTGCTGCCGCGAGCAGGGACGCGTCGGCCGTGCAATACAGCGTGTCGAAGGCAGGGAGCTGCAGTGCTTCCGGATGCAGCAGATCGCCCTGACGCCATTCGATATGGCCGGCGGCCCGCGCCGCCCGCGACAACGCAAGAGGGCGTTGATGGCGTGCGAGACGCTCGACGATATGGCCGCCGACGAGACCGGATGCGCCGATCACCAGATCAGTCATGGAATGAGGTCCTGCGCGTCACTTCGTCACGTCGGCGGCGTGCGGATCACCAAATGGTCGTTTCAAGACGGTTGTCGCGGCGCGGTCCGGCCGGCGCCATTCAACGGACGGCGTCACTCGAGGCTCCGGTGGCCGGCTTGGCGGTCATGTTCTGCTCCTGCGCCTGCCGGCGCTTCATCTCCTGGTCATAAGCCGCCGTACCGGGACGTGGCGGTGCATCCGGCGGGAGACCGCCAGCCCACTGGGGCAGGTGATCGTCCATCGCAGCGGCGAGGTGCGAATTGATTGAGGCGCAGCCGCCAAGGCCGGCGGACAACAATCCCAAACCGAGAACGATGATCAAGATATATCGAGGATGCTGCATCGGTGGCCAACTATATCAATTCGGGAAATCCGTCGCGGATATACGGAGGCCAGCTTCTGTCGCCGATTTGTCGGTTTTACGGCGTGGCCCAATGCGGGATTTTGTTGATCGCGCACCATGAGCATTCATTTCTCTCGAGCATACGTTTCAGGGCGTGAACGAGTCCATAGTCGAGTTGACAAGCGCAACATCCTGATGGCCATGGCAGGGACAGGAATTTCGGCTAAAGTGCGCACAAGAAAAGTCTGCACAGTTCAATACATGAAACCGATCAGGGGAGGGTCAATGTCCATCGCGAAATTTGTGTGCGGAGCCGCAGCCGCGGCCGCTTTGATGAGTGCGTCCGCCCTGACCGCGGCGCATGCCGAGGATACCGTCAAGATCGGCCTCATCCTGCCGATGACCGGCGGTCAGGCGTCCACCGGCAAGCAGATCGACAACGCGGTGAAGCTCTACATGCAGCAGCATGGCGACACCGTCGCCGGCAAGAAGGTGGAGGTCATTCTGAGGGATGACGCGGCCGTGCCGGACAACACCAAGCGGCTGACGCAGGAATTGATCGTCAACGACAAGGTCAGCATCATCGCCGGCTTCGGCATCACGCCCTCGGCGTTTGCGGCCGCACCGCTCGCAACCCAGGCCAAGATTCCTGAAATCGTCATGGCGGCAGGCACCTCGATCATCACCGAAAAGTCGCCTTATATCGTGCGCACGAGCTTCACGCTGGGGCAATCCTCGACCATCATCGGCGACTGGGCCGTCAAGAACGGCATCAAGAAGGTCGCGACGCTGACCTCCGACTATGCGCCCGGCAATGACGCGCTGAAATTCTTCAAGGCGCATTTCACGGCCGGCGGCGGCCAGATCGTCGAGGAGGTCAAGGTGCCCTTGGCCAATCCGGATTTCGCGCCGTTCCTGCAGCGCATGAAGGATTCGAAGCCCGACGCCATGTTCGTGTTCGTGCCGGCCGGACAGGGCGGCAACTTCATGAAGCAGTATGCCGAGCGCGGGCTCGACAAGAGCGGCATCAAGGTCATCGGCCCGGGCGACGTCATGGATGACGATCTCCTTAACAACATGGGCGACGCCGCGCTCGGCGTGGTGACCGCGCATATCTATTCGGCGGCGCATCCTTCGCAGGCGAACAAGGACTTTGTCGCGGCCTACAAGAAAGCCTTCAACCAGCGCCCCGGCTTCATGGCCGTCGGCGGCTATGACGGCATTCACCTGATCTACGCCGCGCTGCAGAAGACCGGCGGCAAGGCCGATGGCGACTCCCTGGTCGCGGCGATGAAGGGCATGAAGTGGGAAAGCCCCCGTGGGCCGATCTCGATTGATCCCGACACCCGCGACATCATCCAGAACGTCTATATCCGCAAGGTCGAAAAGAAGGACGGCGAACTCTGGAACATGGAGTTCGAAACTTTCAAGGACGTGAAGGATCCCGGCAAGACGAAGAAGTGATCGTTCAACACGCTGGCCGTCATCCTGAGGTGCGAGCCGCTATTGCTGCGAGCCTCGAAGGATGGCGGCGATTGCATCGCGCTGTCGCCCTTCGAGGGCCGCGAGGATGCGGCCACCTCAGGACGACGGCTATCGCCGTGAGCCAGTCAACATGACCTCGCTTTTCACCATCCTGTTCGATGGCGTTGCCTACGGCATGCTGCTGTTCGTGCTGGCGTGCGGACTGGCGGTGACGCTCGGCCTGATGAACTTCGTCAACCTCGCGCATGGCGCCTTCGCGGTGGCGGGCGGCTATGTCTGCGCGGTTCTGGTCAACCAGTCCGGCTGGCCGTTTTTCCTGGCGCTGCCGGTGGCCTTCGTTGTCAGTGCGCTCATCGGCCTCGTGCTCGAGCGCAGCCTTTATCGTCATCTCTACACCCGCAGTCACCTCGATCAGGTGCTGTTCAGCATCGGTCTCGTGTTCATGGCGGTGGCGGCGGTCGACTACGTCATGGGATCGTCGCGCGTCTTCATCAAACTGCCAGCGATGCTCGACGGCCAGATGGATGTGTTCGGCGTCGGCATCGGCCGCTACCGGCTGATGATCATCGTGATCTGCGGACTTCTGACCGTGGCGCTGCAGTTGATCTTGTCGCGCACGCGGTTCGGCAGCCGGTTGCGCGCGGCGGTGGACGATCCACGCGCGGCCAGCGGCCTCGGCATCAATGTGCCGCAGGTCTTTGCCCTGACCTTCGCGTTCGGCTGCGGTCTTGCGGGCCTTGGCGGCGCATTGAGCGCTGAGATCCTCGGGCTTGATCCGTATTTTCCGCTCAAATTCATGATCTACTTCCTGATCGTCGTCACGGTCGGCGGCTCGTCGAGTATCACGGGGCCATTCCTCGCCTCGCTGCTGCTCGGCATCGGCGATGTTGCCGGCAAGTACTACGTGCCGAAGCTCGGGCCGTTCATCATCTATGCCATCATGATCGCGATCCTGCTCTGGCGTCCGAACGGCCTGTTCGGCCGCACCGCGGCGCGCTGACATGGTCGCGGTCCCCGATATGTCCGAGCATGCGGCGCGCTGGCGGCCGGCCGAGATCGTGTTCTGGATCGGGCTCCTGGCGTGCGGCTTCCTGTTTCCATCGCGCTATCTGATCATGACCGAGATCCTGCGGCTTGGATTGTTCGCGCTCTCGCTCGATCTGATTTTGGGTTACGCCGGCATCGTCTCGCTCGGGCATGCCGCCTTTTTCGGCATCGGCGCCTATTCCGCCGGGCTGTTGGCTTTGAACGGCTATCTCCCGGAGCCGGTGCTGGCGCTGATCGCGGCCGGGTTGATTGCCGCGGTGGTCGGTTTCTTCACCAGTTTCCTGGTCATCCGCGGCGTCGACCTGACCCGCCTGATGGTCACGCTCGGCATCGCGTTGCTGCTGGAGGCACTGGCGGAAAAGTTCTCCGACATCACCGGCGGCACCGACGGCCTGCAAGGCATCGTCATCCAGCCGGTCCTTGGGCTTTTCGCGTTCGACATCTACGGCAAGGTCGGCTTCTTCTATGCGCTCGCGGTGCTGTTCGTGCTATTCCTGCTGGCGCGCATCATCGTCCACTCGCCTTTCGGCCTGTCGCTGCGGGCGATCCGCAACAATCCGCTGCGGGCGGCGGCGATCGGCATTCCCGTGAACCGGCGGCTGGTGGCGATCTACACGCTGGCTGCGTTCTATGGCGGCGTCGCCGGCGCGCTGTTCACGCAGACCACGGCGCTGGCCTCCCTCGACGTGTTCTCGTTCGAGCGCTCCGCCGACCTGATGCTGGTGCTGGTGCTCGGCGGCACGGGTTATCTCTATGGGGGGCTGATCGGCGCGGTCATCTTCAAGGTGCTGCAGGACGTGTTCTCGTCGATCACGCCGCAGTACTGGCAGTTCTGGATCGGCCTCGTGTTCGTCGTGGTCGTCCTGATCGGGCGAGAGCGGCTGCATCGCTGGGTCTTGTGGCTGCCGAAGCAGGCCATGCAGCACTTCGGCAAGCGCAAGGGCGTCGCTTCGATTCCGAGCGGTGATGCGCCATGACCGTTGCGCTCGAAACCATCGGCTTGAACAAGCATTTCGGCGGCCTCGCCGTGACCCGCGATCTGTCGCTGCGGGTCGCGGCCGGTGCGCGCCATGCGCTGATCGGCCCCAACGGCGCCGGCAAGACTACGGTCATCAATCTTCTGACCGGCGTGCTGAAGCCGAACGGTGGCCGCATCCTGCTCGAAGGCAACGATATCACGGCGCTGCCGGTGCATACCCGCGTGCTGCGCGGCCTGTCGCGCACGTTCCAGATCAATCAGCTCTATCCCGACCTGACGCCGCTCGAGACCGTGGGCCTCGCGGTGTCCGAGCGGCTCGGGCACGGCGGCGACTGGTGGCGGCGCATGGGAACGCGCCCCGCCGTCAATGACGAGATCGCCGACAACCTCGCGCGGTTTCACCTGATCGACGTCATGAACGAGAAGACCGCGACGCTGCCTTACGGCAAGCAGCGCCTGCTCGAGATTGCGGTCGCGATCGCGACCAAACCGCGCGTGCTGCTGCTCGATGAACCCGCCGCCGGCGTTCCCGAAAGCGAACGCCACGACATTCTTGCCGCGGTCGGTGCGCTGCCGCGCGATGTGACCGTGCTCCTGATCGAGCATGACATGGACCTCGTGTTTTCCTTTGCGGATCGCATTTCGGTGCTGGTGGCGGGGGCGTTGCTGGTCGAGGGAACGCCCGACGAGGTGGCGCGCGATCCCCAGGTCAAGGCCGTCTATCTCGGGGAGGGTGCCGATGCCTGACCTTCTCGCCATCGATGGGTTGCGCGCCGGTTACGGTCAGGCGGTGGTGTTGCCCAACCTGTCGCTGCGGCTGGCCGAAGGGCAGGTGTTGGCGCTGCTCGGCCGCAACGGCACCGGCAAGACCACGCTGATCAATTCCATCGTGGGCGCCACCCGCCGCTTCAGCGGCAGCATCAGGCTCGGCGGGCGGGACATCACCGCGCTGCGGTCCGATCAGCGCGCGCGGGCGGGCATCGGCTGGGTGCCGCAGGAGCGCAACATCTTCCGCTCGCTGACGGTCGAGGAGAACATGACCGCGGTGGCGCAGCCGGGGCCGTGGACCGTCGAGCGGGTTTACGAGATGTTCCCGCGGCTCAAGGAGCGGCGTGGCAATTTCGGCAACCAGTTGTCCGGCGGCGAGCAGCAGATGCTGGCCATCGGCCGCGCGCTGACGCTCAATCCCAAGGTGTTGCTGCTCGACGAGCCGACCGAGGGGCTGGCGCCCATCATCGTCGAGGAACTGCTGGCGGCGCTGGGTACGATCACCCGCGCCGGGGGCATCTGTTCGATCATCGTGGAGCAGAACGCGCAGAAGATTCTCGGCCTTGCCGATCGGGTTGTGATATTGGAACGCGGCGCCATTGCGCACGATGCGGCGAGTGCGGCCCTGAAGGCCGATCCGACAGTGTTGGAACGGTTCCTCGGCGTCGGAGGGAAGGCTTGAAAGCCTGTCTGAGACGTCATTGCGAGAAGGATCCGGATCGGTGCTTGTCCGGGCACGGACTCCGCGACGACGCAATCCAGTTCGTCCTTGTCGCCTCTGGATTGCGTCGTGTAGCCTGTCATCGGACCGCGCGTTGCACCGACCCGTTGGTTCGCAATGACGGTTGACAGCTAAAATACTGCGAGGAAGAAATGCAAAGAACGAAACCGCCATTCCGCGCCGATGAAGTCGGCAGCCTGCTGCGGCCTCCGAAAATCAAGGACGCGCGCGCTGCGCTCGAGAAGGGCGAGATTTCCGCGGCCGACCTGCGCAAGGTCGAGGACATGGAAATCGAGAAGGTCGTTCACAAGCAGGCCTCGATCGGCCTCAAGCTTGCGACCGACGGCGAGTTTCGCCGCTCGTGGTGGCACTTCGACTTTCTCAAAAGTCTGACCGGCTGCGAGCTGTTTCATCCCGAACTCGGCATCCAGTTCGCGGGCGTGCAGACCCGTCATGACGCCGTGCGCGTGATCGGGAAGATCGACTTCCCCGAGTCCCATCCGATGCTCGACCATTTCCGCTTCCTCAAGACGCACGCGGACGCCGCCGGCGTCGTCGCCAAGATGACGATCCCGTCGCCGGCCGTGCTGCACTTCCGCGGCGGGCGCAACCTGATTTCGAAGCAGGTCTATCCCGATCTCGAGCCGTTCTTCGAGGATCTCGGCAAGACCTATCGCAAGGCGGTCAAGGCGTTCTATGACGCCGGCTGTCGCTACCTGCAGTTCGACGACACTGTCTGGGCCTATCTCTGCTCGCAGGAGGAACTGCAGAAATCGCGCGAGCGCGGCGACAACCCCGACGTCCTGCAGGAGATCTACGCCCGCGTCATCAACTATGCCATCGCGGAACGGCCAGCGGACATGGTCATCACGACGCACGTCTGCCGCGGCAACTTCCGCTCGACCTGGATTTCGTCGGGCGGCTACGAGCCGGTGGCCGAGACACTGCTCGGCAAGATCAACTACGACGGCTATTTCCTCGAATACGATTCCGACCGCGCCGGCGGCTTCGAGCCGCTGCGTTTCCTGCCCAAGGGCAACAAGATCGTTGTGGTCGGCGTCATCACTTCCAAATTCGGCGAACTGGAGAAGAAGGACCACATCAAGCGGCGTCTGGACGAGGCGGCGCAGTTCGCGCCGCTGGACCAGCTCGCGATCTCTCCGCAATGCGGCTTTGCCTCGACGGAAGAGGGCAATGTCCTGAGCGAGGACGAGCAGTGGGCCAAGCTGCGGCTTGCGGTCGAGATCGCCGACGAGGTGTGGGGGCGCTGAACAGGCGTCTTCGGTCGTTCCCGAGAGCCGCTGATGCGGTCTTCGGGAATGACGACGAGAGACTTTTCGGATGTCCTGTTAGAGATCGTTAGCGAACCGTCCTTATGATCGGGCGGCAGAACCCTAACGATCCCTTAAGGATGTTCGATGTCGGCGGTGCCGGATCTGAAGCGCCCAGCGGGCCAGCGCGGCGATCTCGCCAGCATGGCGCAGGCGCTGCACGAGTTTGCCGAGCGCGAATTTCCCCGAGCCGAGGCGGCCCGGCCGCGCATCGCCGTCCTCGTGCCGTGCTTCAACGAGGAAGCCGCGGTTGCGCAAGTGGTCGCGGATTTCCGTGAGGCGCTCCCCGGCGCCGACGTCTACGTTTATGACAACAATTCCTCGGACCGCACCGCGGCGATCGCACGAGAGGCCGGCGCCGAGGTTCGCCGCGAGCGGCGGCAGGGCAAGGGGCACGTCGTGCGCCGCATGTTCGCGGACGTCGACGCCGACGTGTATGTGCTGGTCGACGGCGACGCGACCTACGACGCCGCCAGCGCGCCGCGCATGATCGAGACGCTGACGCGCGACCATCTCGACATGGTGGTGGGTTTCCGTGTGGATCAGGCCGAGGCGGCCTATCGTCCGGGACACCGCACCGGCAACAGGCTGCTGACCGGATTCCTGGCCATGGTCTTCGGTCAGGCCTTCAAGGATGTCTTGTCCGGCTATCGGGTGTTCTCCCGCCGCTTCGTCAAATCCTTCCCGGTCCTGTCCGACGGTTTTGAGATCGAAACCGAGCTCAGCGTTCACGCGCTGGAGCTCGCGATGCCAGTCGCGGAGATCGAGACGCCGTATTACGAACGGCCGCAGGGGTCGTTCAGCAAGCTCAATACCTGGCGCGACGGCTTTCGCATCCTGAACATGATGCTGAAGCTTTATCGCACCGAAAAGCCGCTGCGCTTCTTCTCGATCATCGGCTTCTGCCTGATGGTGACCTCGATCGTTCTCGCGATCCCCGTGATCGTCACCTATCTCGAGCAAGGCATCGTGCCGCGGCTGCCGACGGCCGTACTGTCGATGGGGTTGACGATCCTGGCGATGCTGTCGGTCTCGTCGGGCCTCGTGCTCGACACCGTCACGCGCGGGCGGCGCGAGATGAAGCTGCTCGCCTATTTGTCGCAGCCGGGTCCGCGCGACTGACCGTGATCGCGCCACGCAATTCAGCGCCTTGAGAGACCGTCGCCTACGCGGTCGGGGCCTTGCGCCGCCCGATGCTCTCGTAGCGGAAGCCGAGGTCTTTCATCTCCTCGGGACGATAGACATTGCGCAGGTCGATGACGACCGGCTGCGTCATGATCTGTTTCAAGCGCGGCAGGTCGAGCGCGCGGAACTGGACCCATTCGGTGACGATCACCAGCGCATCGGCGCCCTCGGCGCAGGCATAGGCGTCGCCGCAATAGGTGATATCGGGCAGTTCGCGGCGCGCCTCGGCCATGCTGGCCGGGTCGAAGGCGCGCACCGTCGCCCCCATGTCGCGGAGCGCGGTGATGAGCGGGATCGACGGCGCCTCGCGCATGTCGTCGGTGTCGGGCTTGAAGGCGAGGCCGAGCACCGCGATGGTTTTGCCGCGCAGGTTTCCACCGAGCACGCCAGCGACCCGCCTTGCCATGGCGCGCTTGCGGTTGTCGTTGACGGTCACGACGGATTCGACGATGCGCAAATGCACGTCGTGATCTTCCGCGATCTTGACCAGCGCGCGGGTGTCCTTCGGGAAGCACGAGCCGCCGTAGCCGGGACCGGCATGCAGGAATTTGGTGCCGATGCGGTTGTCGAGGCCGATGCCGCGCGCGACTTCCTGAATGTCCGCGCCGACCTTTTCGGAGAGGTCGGCGATCTCGTTGATGAAGGTGATCTTGGTGGCGAGAAACGCGTTGGCGGCGTATTTGATCAGTTCAGCCGTGCGTCGCGCGGTGAACATCAGCGGCGCCTGATTGAGCGACAGCGGCCGGTAGATCTCGCCGAGCACTTTGCGCGCGCGCGCGTCCGAGGTGCCGACCACGATGCGGTCGGGGAATTTGAAGTCGCGGATCGCCGCGCCCTCGCGCAAGAATTCCGGGTTCGACGCGACGACCACGTCGGCCTGCGGGTTGACCTCGCGGATCAGGCGCTCGACTTCGTCGCCGGTGCCGACCGGCACGGTCGATTTGGTCACGACGACCGTAAAGCCCTTCAGCGCTGCGCCGATTTCACGTGCCGCGGCATGGACGTAACTCAGGTCGGCGTGGCCATCGCCACGGCGCGATGGCGTACCGACCGCGATGAACACCGCGTCCGCCTCGGCCACCGGCCCCGCGAGGTCGGTGGTGAAGGCGAGCCGTCCGGCCTTGACGTTGGCGGCGACCAGCGCGTCCAGGCCCGGTTCGAAAATCGGGATGTCACCGCGGTGCAGCGCCGCAATCTTCGTGGCATCCTGGTCGACGCAAGTGACCTGATGTCCGAAGTCGGCAAAGCAGGCCCCGGACACCAGTCCCACATAGCCTGTGCCAATCATGGCAATACGCATCGAGCAAAACCTGTCGGCTGGTGAACGGCCTCGAAGGCGAAGGATGTGCGCGCGTCTTACCAGAAGGCGCGTGGGCTGACGAGACGGAAGCTGCTGTCATAAAAGCTTGAAGAAAACCAAGGGACGGATGGCAGCGACACGATCGGGCCGGATTTGAACGGTGGGCGGATGATGCTAGGAGGGGGGACGCGATCTCCTTGCCCACCTGTCCGGCCCATGAAGAACGACGAACTGCTCAGCCAGATTGCCGACTACTGCCGCCGCGCCGGGATGGCGGAATCGACGTTCGGCCGGCGTGCGGTCAATGACGGCAAGCTCGTGCACCGGCTGCGCGAGGGCAAGCGGATCACCGTCGACACCCTCGACCGGATCGAGGCTTTCATCGCCGCTGGCTCTCCCGACGGCGCCGCGCCGGTGCGCCCGCCGGAGCCGATCGAGCGCCGCGACCCCCGCGCCAATTTCCGCTTCTTCGAGAACCGGCAGAAATACCTGCTGTTCGTCCACACCTGCAGCGAGAAGCGGATGATTGCCGACCGTGTCGTGCTGGAACTCGGCAGCATCCACCCGCGTCCGCCGGCGTTGCGCGTGTTCGATGCCGGGATGGGGGACGGGACCGTGCTGGCGCGCGTGCTGCGTGCGATGCACGGACGTTTTCCGCATATGCCGTTCTACATCGCCGGCAAGGAGCTCAGCCTCGAGGACGTCCGGTTGACCCTCGACAAGCTGCCGGACCGGCTGTTCGAACATCCGTCCACGGTGTTCGTGCTGACCAACATGTATTACGCCGAGGCCCCCTGGCTCACGCCGCGGGCGCCGGCGGCCGCCGCCAGCATGATCTGGCATGAGGTGGCGCTGCGGGGGAATTCCGCCGGGGAGTTCGAGGCGCAGATCGCCGGCTTCCAGCCGTTCCTGGAGGAGAATTGGCGGGCCAGCGTCAGCCCGGTCACGGGCATGCCGATCTACGAGCGGCCGGTGGCGCTGGTGATCTACCGGGAGGATCACCGGTTCCTGCTCGATTCGATGATTCCGAGGGCCGGGCGGGCCGAGGCGAATTTCGACCTGGTCATCGCCTCGCAGCCCTACCGGGCGAAATCCTCGGTGAATTTCCGGGCCAGGAGAATAATCGCCCCCCTGGCGCGGGCGTTGCGGACCGGAGGCCGTTTGATAGGAATCCATTCTCACGGACAGGACCCCGGGCTGGAGATCATTCAGGCGGTATGGCCCGGAGAAAACCCTTTCGCCGTCAGCCGTCATGAGCTATTGCGCGCAGTGAGGTACGAGCTCGGGTCGGCGGGGCGCGATCTTAACTTTAACGCCTATGCGGATCATCGCTCGATCTTTCGCTATGATATGGAAGCCTTGCCCAACGAGGTCACGGGGTCGATCGGGACCTCGACGGCTTTTGCGGCATGGAACGCGGCGGTTTACGTCGCCCAAATCGAAGACGACCGGTTGACGGAAATGACGCAAAGCGGCCGTTATCTCGATGCCACCAGGGATGTTCTGCGCAGGCATAACGGGCTCTGGTTTTACGACGAATCCTACGTCATCTCGCGTCGCCGGGACTGACATCTGGTGTTCCGGTTCTAACATCCGCATCACTTCGCGGCGAGTTCTTATGCGACTGTTAGAACCTCAGGAACACTGGCAAATATAATTCTAGTGTGGTTTTGGTTCTGACGTTCGCTTGTAGGACTCGCGGCAATACTGATGAAGCGAATGTCAGAACCACCACACTAGGACAACAGCACGAAAGGACCGCCGGGTCCGGCGGATGAAGGGTCGATTGATGCGCGGATCTTATTTGTTCACCAGTGAATCGGTTTCGGAAGGGCACCCCGACAAGGTGTGCGATCGCATTTCGGACGAGATCGTCGACCTGTTCTTCCGCGAGGGCCCGAAAGCCGGCATCGATCCCTGGGCGATCCGCGCCGCTTGCGAAACGCTTGCCACCACCAACAAGGTCGTCATCGCCGGCGAAACCCGCGGGCCGACGTCGGTGACGAAGGATCATGTCGAGCATGTCGCGCGCGAGGCGATCAAGGACATCGGCTACGAGCAGGACGGCTTCCACTGGAAGACCGCCGACATCGAGATCCTGCTGCATCCGCAGTCGGCCGACATCGCGCAGGGCGTCGACGCGCTGCAGCCCGGCACCAACAGGGAAGAGGGCGCGGGCGATCAGGGCATCATGTTCGGCTATGCCTGCAACGAAACGCCTGAGCTGATGCCGGCGCCGATCTTCTACGCCCACAAGATCCTGCGGCTGATTTCGGAAGCCCGACATTCCGGCAAGGAAAAGGTGCTGGGTCCGGATTCCAAGAGCCAGGTCACGGTGCAGTACGAGAACGGCAAGCCGGTCGGCGTGCGCGAGATCGTGGTGTCGCACCAGCACCTCGTCGAGGACATGAGCTCCAACCAGGTGCGCGAGCGCGTCGAGCCCTATGTGCGCGCGGCGCTGCCGAAGGAATGGATCACCGACAAGACCATCTGGCACATCAACCCGACCGGAAAGTTCTTCATCGGCGGCCCCGATGGCGATAGCGGCCTCACCGGCCGCAAGATCATCGTCGACACCTACGGCGGCGCGGCGCCGCATGGCGGCGGCGCGTTCTCCGGCAAGGATCCGACCAAGGTGGACCGCTCGGCCGCGTATGCCGCGCGTTACCTCGCCAAGAACATCGTCGCGGCGGGCCTTGCCGATCGCTGCACGCTGCAGCTCGCTTACGCCATCGGCGTGGCGCGGCCGCTGTCGATCTACATCGACACCCACGGCACCGGAAAGGTGCCGGAGGACACACTGGAGCGCATCGTCGCGGAAGCGATGGACTTGACCCCGCGGGGCATCCGCAAGCACCTCGACCTCAACAAGCCGATCTACGCGCGCACTTCCTCCTACGGCCATTTCGGCCGCCAGCCCGACAATGAGGGCGGCTTCTCCTGGGAGAAGACCGACCTCGCGCCGAAGCTGAAGAGCGCGGTGTAACTTACGAGCAAGACGTCATGCCCGGCCTTGTGCCGGGCATCCACGTCTTTTCTTCCATCAGCACGACGTGGATGGCCGGGACGAGCCCGGCCATGACGAGAGAAAGATGACGCCGCTCCTTTGCTCCCGCCGCAGGCAGGAGCCGGCCGCAACACGAAGGATAGGATCACCATGACCCCCGCGACCGCCAAAGCTCCCGCAGGCTTCACCGACTATATCGTCAAGGACATCTCGCTCGCCGATTTCGGCCGCAAGGAGCTCTCCCTCGCCGAAACCGAGATGCCCGGCCTGATGGCGACGCGCGAGGAGTACGGTCCGAAGCAGCCGTTGAAAGGCGCGCGCATCGCCGGCTCGCTGCACATGACGATCCAGACCGGCGTGCTGATCGAGACCCTGAAGGCATTGGGCGCCGATATCCGCTGGGTCTCCTGCAACATCTATTCGACCCAGGATCACGCGGCCGCCGCGATTGCCGCCGCCGGCATTCCGGTGTTCGCGGTCAAGGGCGAGACGCTGACCGAATACTGGGACTACACCGCGAAGTTGTTCGACTGGCACGGCGGCGGCCATCCCAACATGATCCTCGACGACGGCGGCGACGCGACGCTCCTGATCCACCTCGGCGTACGCGCCGAGAAGGGCGACACCGCGTTTCTCGACAAGCCCGGCGCCGAGGAAGAGGAGGTGTTGTTCGCCCTCATCAAGCGGCTGCTGAAGGAGAAGCCGAAGGGCTGGTTCGGCGAGGTCGCGAAGTCGATCAAGGGCGTCTCGGAAGAGACCACCACCGGCGTGCATCGTCTCTACGAGATGCAGAAGGCCGGCACGCTGCTGTGGCCCGCGATCAACGTCAATGACTCGGTCACCAAGTCGAAGTTCGACAACCTCTATGGCTGCCGTGAATCGCTCGTCGACGGCATCCGCCGTGGCACCGACGTGATGATGTCCGGAAAGATCGCCATGGTCGCGGGCTTCGGCGACGTCGGCAAGGGTTCGGCCGCGAGCTTGCGTCAGGCCGGCTGCCGCGTCATGGTGTCCGAGATCGATCCGATCTGCGCGTTGCAGGCGGCGATGGAAGGCTACGAGGTCGTGACCATGGAAGACGCCGCGCCACGGGCCGACATCTTCGTCACCGCCACCGGCAACAAGGACATCATCACCCTCGACCACATGCGCGCGATGAAGGATCGCGCCATCGTCTGCAACATCGGCCATTTCGATAATGAAATTCAGGTCGGTGCGCTGAAAAACCTGAAGTGGGACAACATCAAGCCGCAGGTCGACGAGATCACGTTCCCGGACGGCAAGCGCATCATCCTGCTGTCGGAAGGCCGCCTTGTGAACCTCGGCAACGCCATGGGGCATCCGAGCTTCGTGATGTCGGCGTCGTTCACCAACCAGACGCTGGCGCAGATCGAGCTGTTCGCCAACAACAAGGACGGCAAGTACAAGAAGGAAGTTTACGTGCTGCCGAAATCGCTGGACGAGAAGGTGGCGCGGCTGCACCTCGCCAAGATTGGCGTCAAGCTCACCGAACTGCGCAAGGACCAGGCCGACTACATCGGCGTCAAGGTCGAGGGCCCGTTCAAGAGCGATCACTACCGCTATTGATGCGCCACCATTAGTCATCACCGGGCGCGACCCGGTGATCCATCTTCAAAGAATGATGGGTGCGCGGATCAAGTCCGCGCATGACGGTACGGAAGAAACAAAAGCCCCGGCGTGTGAACTGACCCAACAAGGTTGGACGGTTCATTGGTCCGGGGCTTTTGTTTTCAAGTTGCGTCGCTGACGTGCGATCGGCCATCGAGGGCCCTCGCCATCACGTGGTCCGGCCGCTGGTTTTCTGGCTGTTGAGAAAATCCGACAGCGTGGCGGCGGGCTTTGCCGTTGCTTTCGCCTTCTTGCCGCGAACCGCTTTCGCCGGCTTCGGCAGCAATGCGTCCTCGGCTTCCTTGGCAAGGCGCAGCGCGCGCAGCCGCTCCATATTCTTGCGCACGGCGATATCGTGGGCCTCGATGTCGGCGCGCGCCTTGGCGCCCTCGATCGCGGCCGTTTTCATGCGCGCGTTGCGGGCGAGTTGCGACGGGCTCGGCGGGGGCTTTGTCATGGCCTTAATATAGGCACGATTGGCTAAGATACCAGAGTCGGCTCGGGATTTGCTAATTCCGCGCCAAGCTGCTATAAGCAGCGCATTCGATTGCCGGCATTGGTTTTGTTGAGCGCCGCACGTCTCCTTCAAGGGCAACGTCCTTCAAGGAATGTCCGTCGAGGAAATCTTCTTCGAGGACAAGGCTCCTTTCCAAAGACACCGCTGAGATTGGATGGTTCGCGCAATCCTGCGCGGGAACGCGCATGTGCGCGCTTTGGAACAAGGACGACGACGATGACGACAGGTACAGTGAAGTGGTTTAACGGCCAGAAGGGTTTTGGTTTCATTCAGCCGAACGACGGCGGCAACGACGTGTTCGTGCACATCAGCGCGGTCGAGCGCGCGGGCCTCTCCGGCCTCGCCGAGGGCCAGAAGGTCAACTTCGAGCTCAAGACCGACAAGATGCGCGGCAAGGTCAGTGCCGAGAGCCTCTCGCTCGCTTGAAACAATTCATGATCGCGCCGGCTGTCATCCGCCTGTGATGATGGCGGCGCATCATGCTGGAATTCGAAGCGCCGTCACCGCGGATGAACCGGGGGCGCTTTCAGCGCGTTTTCGAGCGAAGTGGATACCGGCCATAGCCGGCTTCGATCGGCCATGGCCGGTTCGCGGGAAGAAGACGCATTAATCAAAATCATGGAGACGCGCTTCCGCGCGACTCCAGGTTTTACGCCTCGTTTCACGGATGTACTGAAACGGACGTTCAGGGAGCCTCGTCAGCAATGACGGGGCTTTTTTTGCGCGGAATCATGCGTTGCCTTCCGGCCAGATCGCCATCACCGGGACAAGCCGGGTGATGGCGGCAAGCGGTGAAGCCGACGCGGGCATTGTCGTCAGGCCGGCTTGCCGATGGTCACGGTCAGCGTCCCGACGCCGTCGCAGCCGCATTCGATCTTGTCGCCGGGCTGCAGTTGCGAGACGCCGGCGGGGGTGCCGGTCATGATGATGTCGCCGGCCTGCAATTCGACCTGCTGCGACAACTGCCAGATGATTTCCGGCACGTTCCAGATCATCTGGTCGAGATCGCCGGCCTGGGTCTCCTTGCCGTTGACCTTGAGCCAGATGCGGCCCCTGGCGGGATGGCCGATCTTGGCGGCCGGCTGCATCACGCTGCAGGGCGCGGAATTGTCGAACGACTTGCCGACCTCCCAGGGCCGTTCCTTCTTGCGCGAGGCGATCTGCAGGTCGCGGCGGGTGAGGTCGATGCCAACCGCATAGCCGTAGACGTGATCGAGCGCCTTGTCGGCGGGGATGTTCAGCCCGCCCGACTTCATCGCGACGACGAGTTCGACCTCGTGATGAAAATCCTTGGTCAGCGGCGGGTAGGGGATCGTGGCGCCGTCCTGCACGATCATGTCGGCATGCTTGGCGAAGAAGAACGGCGGCGCGCGTTCGTCATTGCCCATCTCGCGGATGTGCTCGAGATAGTTGCGGCCGACACACCAGATGCGGCGGACGGGAAAGGACTTGCCTTCGCCCGCGACCGGGATCGCCGGCTGGGGGGGCGGTGGAATGACATAGGACGTAGCGCTCATGGAATACTCCCGGCAGGTTGCGCGCGGCGATGGAAGGATGTCGCCGTGGGAGACACGGCGGAAAGGATTTTGACGGCGGCACCTTACGCCGTCGCGCTGACGGGAGCCAGCGTCAGCGGGCCGGCACCACGGTGCTGTAACCGGAAAAATGACGCGTAACGCCCACCGCGCCGCAGCAGGTCGTCGTGGCGTCCGTGCTCGACGATCTCGCCGTTCTCGACGACAAGAATGGCGTCGGCATGCATGATGGTGTGCAGGCGGTGCGCGATCACGATGGTGGTGCGGCTCCGGCAGAGATGCTCGATGGCTTCCTGCACCTGTTTCTCGGATTCCGAGTCGAGCGCAGCGGTTGCTTCATCCAACAGCACGATTGGTGCATTTCGGATCAAAGCGCGGGCGACGGCGATGCGCTGGCGCTGGCCGCCGGAGAGCTGCGCGCCGTGCTCGCCGACGGGCGTGTCGTAACCGAGCGGAAAACTCATGATGAACTCGTGCGCGCAGGCCGCTTTGGCCGCAGCGAGGATCTCGGCCTCGGTGGCACCCTCCCGGCCGAAGGCGATGTTGTCGCGGATGGTGGCGCGGAACAGGTAGACGTCCTGGCCGACATAGGCGGTTTGCCGGCGCAGCGACATGCGCGAGACGCCGGCGATGGATTGCCCGTCGATCAGGATGTCGCCGTCGGTGACTTCATAAAGGCGCAGCAACAGCGCCAGCACGGTGGATTTTCCCCCGCCGGACGGACCGACCAGCGCGGTCGTCTTGCCGGGCTCGGCAATGAAACTCATGTGGTTCAGCACCGGTTCGCCCGGCCGGTACGCGAACGAGACGTCGCGCAGTTCGACACGCGCGTCGGTGAGTTTCAGCGCCGGCTTGGTGCTGTCGTCGGGCTCGCTCGCGGGACTGTCGACGATCTCCAGCAGCTTGCGCGCACCGATCAGGCTCGAGTTGAGATCGATGTTGAGGCGGGCCAGACGCTTCGCCGGCTCATAGGCCAGCAGGAACGCGGTGAGAAACGAAAAAAACTGTCCGGGCGTCGCGCCCATGGCGACGACGCGATAGCCGCCATACATCAGGCCGCCCGCGATCGCGAAACCACCCAGCGTTTCCATCAGCGGGCTGGAGCGGTTCGACACCCGCGCCATCTTGTTGTTGGTGCGCTCGACGGCGGCGATGCTGGCATCGATCCGCTCGCGCATGGTCTCTTCCAGGGTGAATGCCTTCACGGTGCGGATGCCCTGCAGCGATTCCTGCATCGTTTCCATGATGTCTGTGGTGCCGCTGAACTGGTTGTGGGCGAGCCCCTTGATGCGCTTCACCAGCTTGCGCAACACCAGCATTGCCGGCGGAGCGACCAGAAAGCCGAACAGCGCCATCCAGGGATCCTGGACCACCATGACGGTGACGAGGCCGATCAGCGACAGCACGTCGCGCCCGACGGCATTGATGAGGAGATTGAGCACTTGCGTGACGGAGGTGGCACCCGCGGTGAGCCGCGCCAGAAATTCCGACGAATGCCGTTCCGAGAAGAAGGCGATGTTCTCGCTCATCAGCTTCGAGAACAGGCGCCGCTGGTTGTTGGCGAGGATGGCGTTGCTGATCTGCGACAGGATCACGGAATGGCCGTAGGTCGCGGCACCCTTGATGATGAAAATGGCGATGACCACGAGCGACAGGATCATGATGCCGCGGACGTCGCGGTTGACGTAAGCCTGGTTGATGACCTGCCCGAGCAGATAGGCGGAGCCGGCCGTGGTCGCGGCCGATATGCCCATCAGCGTGAACGCGGCCAGATAGCGCCGCCAGTAGGCCGCGCCCTGTTCCATGATCAGGCGCTTGATCAGCGCCCACGCGCCATAGGGATCGTCGGTGATTTTCTTCGGAAGCTCGGTCATCCGCGTTCCATTGACGCCGCAAGGCAGGGTTCCGCCCGCGCGTCAGGCCGTTGCGAAAGCTTCCGCCTCAATGCCCCGATTGAGCTGGCTTTTCAAGCCCATAGAAAAGCATACAGGGAATTTCAGGCTGTGGCCGCGTATCTCTCGGCGGTGCGGCGTTTCCGTGCAAGCTTCTCTTCCCAGGCCAGCGCATGGGCCGCGATGGTCGAGAGATCATCATAGCGCGGCGTCCAGTCGAGAGTCGCGCGAATGCGGCCGGTGTCGGCGATCATGGTCATGATGTCACCCGGCCTGCGTTCGGAATACCGGACCGCGAAGTTGCGGCCGGACATGCGGCGGACGGCTTCGATGGTTTCCAGCACCGAGTAGCCCCGGCCGTAGCCGCAATTCAGCGTGGTCGAGGCGCCGCCGCCGCGAAGATAGGACAGCGCGGCGCGATGCGCTTCCGCGAGGTCGCTGACATGGATGAAGTCGCGGATGCAACTGCCGTCCGGCGTCGGATAGTCGGTTCCGAAGACATCCATCTTGGCGCGCTGTCCGGTCGCGGCTTCGACCGCGATCTTCAACAGGTGGGTCGCGCCCGCGGTCGACAGTCCGATGCGGGCCTGCGGGTCGGCGCCTGCGACGTTGAAGTAGCGCAGCACGACGTAGTTCAGACCGTGAGCGGTCGCGACATCGTGCAGCATGATTTCGGTCATCAGCTTCGACGAGCCATAAGGCGACAGCGGACGCGTCGGCGCGTCTTCCGACACCGGCATCCGTTCGGGATTGCCATACACGGCGGCGGTCGATGAGAAGATGAAGCGGCTGACGCCGGATCGCACCGCGGCGTTGAGGAGGCTCCGCGTGGTCATGGTGTTGTTGCGGTAGTAGCCAAGCGGATCGCGCATCGAGTCCGGCACCACGACCGAGCCGGCGAAGTGAATGATGCTGTCCACGCCATGCGCCGCGATCACGCCGTCGACGAGATTCTCGTCGCCGGCGTCGCCGATGAACAACGGAACGCCGTCGGGAAGCGCCGACGAGAAACCGGTGGACAGGTTGTCGATGACCACGACACTCTCGCCGGCTTCCGCCAGCGCGAGCACCATATGACTGCCGATGTAACCGGCGCCGCCGGTGACGAGCACGGTCATGGGTTCGTCCTTCCGCTCAATTGCGGGGAGGACGCTATCCGGCCCAGGGTGAAAAGGGGGTTTCGGACGATGGCAACTGGCCACTATGCTTAATGTTGCGTATAGGACGTGCGCGAAAACGGAGCGTTCCGGGGTGGCACTCGACAGCAAGTCCGCGCGCGATCTGCAACTGATCGTGGCCAATCTGCACTGGCGTTATTCAGGGGTCACCGCGACCAGCCGGATGGTCACGCCGCTGCTGGCCAGGATGTTCCACACCGCATGGCTAGGTCCCGATGCACCCGACGACGTCGCGCGCATCGGCTGCGGCGATCTCCTGAAACTCTGGCGCCGTCGCACCCCACTGGTCTGGCACGCGCGACGCAACAACGACATGCTTGTCGGCGTCGCATTGAAGGCGTTGGGGTGGCCGCTGAAGCTGCTGTTCACGTCCGCGGCGCAGCGCCATCATACATGGATCACGCGCTGGCTGATCCGCCGCATGGATGCTGTCATCGCGACCAGCGATGTGTCCGCATCTTTCCTCAAACGCGCGGCGACGGTGGTTCATCACGGCGTCGATACCGATTGTTACGTGCCGCCGCAGGATCGCGCGGCGGCATTCGCGGAATCGGGATTGCCCGGCCGTTACGCGATCGGCTGCTTCGGCCGCGTGCGCGCACAGAAGGGCACCGACGTGTTCGTCGACGCGATGTGCCGGCTGTTGCCGCATTATCCTAATTTCAGCGCGGTTGTCGTCGGGGCCATCACGCCGGACCAGATGGCGTTTGCGCAGGGGCTGAAAACGAAGATTGCTGCTGCCGGTCTGCAGTCGCGCATTCGCATTACCGGCGAGTTGCCGGTCGCGGAGGTCCGGCGCTGGTATCAGCGGCTCACGATTTTCGCATTCACCTCGCGCAACGAAGGGTTCGGCGTCACCCTCATCGAGGCGATGTCGGTCGGCGCGGCCCTCGTGGCATCACGCGCGGGTGCGGCCGAACTCGTCGTCAGGGATGGCCATACCGGCCTGCTGGTGCCGCCGGGCGATGTCGAGGCGCTGGTGGCCGCGCTGGAGCCGCTGATGCGCGATCCTGCTGCAGCGGCGGCAATGGGCGCGCGCGCGAGAGAGTCAGTCGTCGCGAACCATAGTCTGGATGCGGAGGCGCAAGGGATCGCGGCGGTCTATCGATCGCTGCTTTGACGCGCGAGACAATCCGCGACAAACGCATCGAGATCGCCGCCCGCGAACAGAAAGCCGGGCAAGCCGGCCCCGCGCGCGGCCTCGATGTCGGTCTCGCGATCGCCGATGACGAAGCTGCCTCTGGGCTCGACCGGCCAGTGCCGCATCAGGTCGAGGATCATGCCGGGCTTCGGTTTCCGCCAGGGATGATCTTCCAGATATCCCGCGACGGTCCCGTCGGGATGATGCGGACAATACCTGATGTCGTCGATGCGGGCACCTTGCGCGGAGAGATGGGCCAGCATCCAGTCGTGCAGCGCGTGAAGCTGATCTTCGCTGAACAGTCCGCGCGCAACGCCGGACTGGTTGGTGAAGATGAAGACGAGATACCCGACGTCGTTCAGCCGCCGGATGGCCTGCGCCGCATTCGGCATCCAGCGGATTCGCTCTCGGGTTCCCATGTAACCGTCGTCATGATTGATGACGCCGTCCCTGTCGAGAAACGCGGCCGGTCTGGGTTGAGTCGATCCGCTCATGCCGCGCCAATCTCCGCCAGCACGCGCTCGGCAATGGCGGCGACCTCGGAGGCGGGAATGTCGCGCATGCAGCGATGGTCGTTCATGGTGCAGACCGGGCGGTGGCAGGGCTGGCAGGCCACGAAGGTCCTGGTCTGGATCGTGGCCGCGAGCGGGTTCAGGGGAGCCCAGTGGTAGGGACTGGTGGGGCCGAAAATGCCCATGGTCGGGGTGCCCAGGGCAGCGGCGACGTGCATCAGCCCGGAATCGTTGGAGATGGCGACGCTGGCGGCGGCCATGGCCAGAATGCCGTTGCGCAGATCGTTGCCGGTCAGGTCCCGGACGAGGGGTCCTCCCGCCGCGACGATGTCCGCCGCGAGACTCTTTTCGCCGGGACCGCCCACCACCCATGTGGCGATGCCGCGCTCGCCCAGCATTCGGGCCGCGTCCCCATAATAGGGCCAGCGCTTGCCCGAGCCGACCGACCCCGGGGCCAGCGCGACAACCGGCCCGGGCGCCAACCCATTGGTCTGGCGCCAGGCGCGGACGTCCCCGGCGGGCACCCGGAGTTGTGGTTCCGGCCATTCGGCGTCTCGTGTCGTCCCTTCCGGCAGGGCGAGGGAGGCCTTCTGGTCGATCATCCGCGGCAGCTTCTTCTCGCCCCAGCGCCAGCGGTTCAGCAGGCCGAACCGCATCTCGCCCACGAACCCCACGCGCTCGGGAATGCCCGCCAGGGCGGGCGCGAGCGCGGATTTCCAGGTCCGCGGCATGACCAGCGCGGTTCCATAACCCCGCGCGCGGAATTGTTGTGCCAGAGCCCACTGGCGGGCCAGCGCTAGACGGCCGCGCGGCATGTCCCACACGATGCCGGTTCGTACGCCGGGCATGTAGTCCACCAGGGGAGCGCACAGCGAAGTAACGAGGATGTCGACCGGGCGGTTGGGCCAGCGCTCCCTCAGAACGCGGACGACGGTCTGGCCGCGGACGAAATCACCGATCCACATGTAGGGGACGATCAGGATCGGGCGGGTATCGTCCGGGTCGGCCGGAACAGCCGCCAGTTCTCGCGAATCTTGATTCATATATTTCCCGGCCGGCGACTGCCTTCGATTGATCTCTTGTCGGTTAGCCGGTCGCCCCAAGCAGGTAAAGCCTCGTCACGATACTCTTTCGCCGCGCGCCGGTCGTCTCCAGAACCGGCCAAGTTGCCTGATAGGCCGGAGTAAGGCAAAGCTGGCGCTGCACAATCCTGGATGGGACGTCATGCTGCTGGTCACCGGGGGCGCCGGCTTCATTGGATCGAATCTCGTGGCCGCGCTCAATGAGGGCGGGCGCACCGACGTGGCCGTCTGCGACCTCCTCGGTCACGACGGCAAGTGGCGAAATCTTGCCAAGCGGCAGTTGGCGGATGTGGTTCCCCCGTCCGGCCTCTCTGACTGGCTGCAGGGTCGGAAGCTGGACGCCGTCGTGCATCTCGGCGCGATTTCGGAAACCACGGCGACCGATGGCGACCTGGTGATCGAGACCAACTTCCGCCTGTCCCTGCGCCTGCTCGACTGGTGCACCGCCCATTCCACGCCTTTCATCTACGCCTCGTCCGCGGCCACCTATGGCGACGGAGCGCAGGGGTTTCGCGACGACGACAGCGTGGCGGCGCTGAAGACGCTGAGGCCGATGAACCTCTATGGCTGGAGCAAGCATCTGTTCGACATGGTCGTCGCCGAGCGTGCGGCGCGCGGCGAGAAACTGCCGCCGCAATGGGCGGGCCTGAAGTTTTTCAATGTGTTCGGTCCGAACGAATATCACAAGGGCCCGATGATGAGCGTGCTGGCGCGCCGCTTCGACGATGTGAAGGCCGGGCGCCGCGTGCAATTGTTCAAGTCGCATCGGGAGGGGATCGCCGACGGCGATCAGCGCCGTGACTTCATCTATGTCGACGATGTCGTGCGCGTCATGGTGTGGCTGCTCAAGACGCCCTCGGTGAGCGGCATTTTCAATGTGGGAACGGGCCGGGCGCGCAGCTTCCGCGATCTGATGCTCGCGGCCTATTCCGCGCTTGGCGCGCCGCCGAACATCGAATACGTCGACATGCCCGAGCAAATTCGCGGTAGCTATCAATATTTCACGCAGAGCGAGAGCGAGCGACTGCGTGACGCCGGCTACAACGC
Organism: Nitrobacter sp.; assembly: GCA_035546855.1. Taxonomy (GTDB): domain Bacteria; phylum Pseudomonadota; class Alphaproteobacteria; order Rhizobiales; family Xanthobacteraceae; genus Nitrobacter. The sequence continues at coordinate 23,167 of DASZVY010000054.1, forward strand.
TGGCTTTACGCCGCTTGAGGACGCGGTCCACGCCTACGTCAGCGGTTTTCTCGATCGCGCCGACCGCTTCCGCTGACGGCGTAACAGGTGAAGGTTTGAATGTTCGATTTTGATGCGCTGTTGCATGAATTTCCGGTCCGGACGGTGCTCTGCGTCGGCGACCCCATGCTCGACGAATTCGTCTACGGCGAAATCTCGCGCATTTCGCCGGAAGCGCCCGCGCCCGTGATTGCGGTTCAGCGCAGCGAAACTCAGGTCGGCGGCGCGGGGAACGTTGCGCGCAATATCGCGGCGCTCGGCGCACATTGCATCTTCGTCGGACTCGTGGGCGATGACGATGTCGGCAAAAGCCTCCAAGCGGCGCTGGCCGCCGAATCGCTGATCGAGCCGCTGCTGATCGCGGACCCCGCGCGGCCGACCACGCGGAAGGTGCGTTTCGTTTCGGAGCATTTCTCGACCCACATGCTGCGTGCGGATTGGGAATCAACCGCCCCGGCCGCGTCGTCGATCGAGCAGTCGTTGATCGATACGATTCTCGCGCAGTTGCCGCGCGCGGACATCGTGCTGCTGTCCGACTATGCGAAGGGAACTCTAACCGCGCGCGTGGTCCGCAACGTGATCGATGCCGCGCGCAAGATCGGCAAAAAGGTCATCGTCGATCCCAAGAGCGCCAACTTTGCGATTTATCGCGGAGCGACGGTCCTGACCCCCAACCGCAAGGAATTCATGGAAGCGACCCGGAGCGCGGCCGACAGCGAGGTAGCGATTTCCGCGGCCGCGCGGGAGGCGATGTTGCTGGCGGATTGCGAGGCTCTGCTGGTGACGCGGAGCGAAAACGGCATGACGCTGGTGCCGCGCGAAGGGGATGCGGTTCATGTCCCGGCGTATCCGGTCAAGGTTCGCGATGTCACGGGCGCGGGGGATACGGTGGCCGCCGTTCTGGCGGTTGCGCTGGTGGCGGGGCTGGACTGGGAGGCGGTGTTGAGATGCGCGAGCGCGGCGGCGGCCGTGGCGGTCGGCAAAAGCGGAACCGCCATCGTCACCCTCGCCGAGCTGCGGCGCAAGATTTTGCCGCATGCGTTTCTTGCGGCGGAGGAGAAGATCGTATCGACCGCCGATCTCGACCGGCGTTTGTCGGTTTGGCGCGATCAGGGGCTGCGCATCGGTTTCACCAACGGCTGCTTCGATATCCTGCACCCCGGCCATGTCAAGGTTCTGACCAGCGCGCGCGGCGCGTGCGACCGCCTGATTGTCGGCCTCAACAGCGATGCGTCGGTACGGCGTCTCAAAGGCGAGGGGCGGCCTGTGCAGAGCGAGCAGGCGAGGGCCGAGGTTCTGGCGGCGCTCGAGGCGGTGGATCTCGTCGTGATTTTCGAGGACGACACCCCTCGGGATTTGATCGCGCGCATCCGGCCCGGCGTCCTCGTCAAGGGGGGTGACTACACGCGCGAGCAGGTGGTCGGGCATGAGATCGTCGAATCGGATGGCGGCGAAGTGTTGCTGGTCGACATCCTCCAGGGCTTCAGCACAACATCGTTGGTCGAGCAGGCGCGGATCAACAAGTCATGACAGCGGTGATGTCGAACTCCTCCGGTCGCGGGATTCTTCCACCACCAGATGCTGTCGTCACCTGGATGAAAGCGGCGGATACAGCCGCCATTCTGATCGCCGCCGCCTTGCCGTGGTCGACGACGCTCGTTGCGGTCTTTGTCGTCGCCTGGCTGATCGCCCTGGCGCCCACCATCAAGGTCCACGATTTTATGGATCTCTTCCGGCGGCCCGCCTGTCTGTTGCCGGTGGTATTTTTCGTTCTCGCCGTTCTCGGCCTGCTTTGGTCGGAAGCGCCATGGCATGACAGGCTGTATGGAATCGGCCCGATGGCCAAGCTTCTCGCCATCCCGCTCCTGATCTATCATTTCCAGCGCTCGGCCCGCGGCATGTGGATTTTTGCCGCGTTCCTCGCGTCGTGCACGATCCTGATGTGCATGTCGTGGCTCGTCGCTTTCGACCCCCGCTGGGCGTTGAAGAAGGACGCGGAGTATGGCGTTCCCGTCAAGAATTACATCGACCAGAGCCAGGAATTCGCGCTTTGCGCCGTCGCTTTGGCGTGGCCGATCCTGAAGACCATCCGGACAAGGCATTACGGCCCGGCCGTTGCGTATGTGGTTCTTGCGGCGGCCTTCCTCGTCAATATGATGTACGTGACGGTATCGCGCACGACGCTCGTGGCGATGCCGGTCATGCTGGTTGCTTTCGCCGCCTTCCATCTCAGGCGCCGTGGCACCGTCACGGCGGTCGTGGTTTTGGCGCTGGCCGTCGGCGCGCTCTGGTTCGTCGCGCCGAATTTACGGATGCGCACGCAGGCCGCCATTTCCGAATACCAGCAGTATCACGATGCCAATGCGGCTTCGTCGGTCGGCCTGAGGCTTGAGTTTTGGCGAAAATCGTTGAGGTTCCTGGCTGAGGAGCCTGTTCTCGGACACGGAACCGGCTCCATCCGGACGATGTTCGCCCGCTCTGCGAAAGGGCAGACCGGAGCATCCGCCGAGATCATCAACAATCCCCATAACCAGACGCTGAATGTCGCGGTGCAGTGGGGAATTGTCGGAGTCGTTATCCTTTATGCCATGTGGATCGCTCACCTGCTGCTGTTTCGCGGCGGCCACGGCCTCCCCGTCTGGGTCGGGCTGCTGGTGGTGGTCCAGAACGTCGTCAGTTCGCTGTTCAATTCCCATCTGGCCGATTTCAACGAGGGATGGATGTATGTCCTGGGCGTCGGTATAGCTGGCGGGATCGTGCTGCGAGGAAGCGGGACGTCGAAGGCAGAAGCGGATGTCCCGGGCCGGGCCAAGGGCATTCCGGCGCAGGACGGATAGACCTCGCGAGGCCCGACGGGTCGTCGTTACTGGATGGTGCATGACACGAATCTCGCGCTTCACATGGCGTAACTGGCTGATCGCGATCCACGACGCGGGTGTCACGGCGTTGGCGGTGATCGCGAGTTTCTTGCTGCGCTTCGACGGCGAGAATTTGATGGAGCGGTTGCCGCTCCTTTTGAAAGTCCTGCCGTACTTCGTTATCTTCAGCTTCTTCGTCTGCTATGTCTTTCAGCTCACCACCACCAAGTGGCGGTTCATTTCACTCCCCGATCTTCTGAATATCGTTCGCGCGGCCAGCGTGTTGACGGTCGCATTGCTGGTGCTCGACTATGTTTTCCTTGCGCCCAATGTTTACGGCACGTTCTTTCTCGGAAAGACGACCATCATCATCTACTGGTTCCTGGAGGTTTTCTTCCTTAGCGGATCGCGTCTGGCCTATCGCTATTTCCGTTACACGCGCACGCGCAATCAGGCGCGCGCCATGGACACGACGCCGATCCTGCTGATCGGGCGGGCGGCCGACGCCGAGGTGTTCCTGCGCGGGATCGAAAGCGGAGCCGTCAAGCGGCAGTGGCCGGTGGGAATCCTGTCGCCGTCGATGTCCGATCGCGGGCAGACCATCCGCGGCATCCCGGTGCTGGGCGGGATCGACGATCTGCCCAATGTGGCGGAAGATTTCAGCAACAGAGGCAAGCCGATCGGTCGCGTCGTCATGATGCCATCGGCCTTCGAGCCTGATTCCCAACCCGAGTCGATCCTGATCCGGGCGCGCAAGCTCGGCCTGCCGGTGAGCCGGTTGCCGTCGCTCGAGGAGAGCCGCCAGACGCCGCAACTCGCGCCGGTCGCGGTTGAAGATCTGCTGCTGCGCCCAAGCGTCAAGATCGACTACGCGCGGCTCGAGGCGTTCGTCGCGGGCAAATCCGTGGCCGTCACCGGCGGCGGCGGATCGATCGGATTCGAGATTTGCAGCCGTGTGGTGACCTTCGGTGCCGCGCGGCTTCTGATTCTCGAGAATTCGGAACCTGCGCTGCATGCCGCGATGGAAGCCCTGTCACCGAACGTCGCAGGCAGCAAGGTCGACGGACGGATTGCGGACATCCGCGATCGCGAGCGCATCATGCAACTGATGAGCGAATTCCGGCCCGATATTGTCTTTCATGCCGCCGCCCTCAAGCATGTTCCGATCCTGGAGCGCGATTGGAGCGAGGGCATCAAGACCAACATCTTCGGCTCGGTGAACGTCGCCGATGCCGCGGTCGCTTCGGGTGCGGAAGCCATGGTCATGATCTCGACCGACAAGGCCATCGAGCCGGTATCCATGCTCGGTCTCACCAAGCGCTTCGCCGAGATGTATTGCCAGGCCCTCGACCGCGGGTTGACGGCTGCCGAGACATCGCGCCGGCCGATGCGGATGATCTCGGTCCGCTTCGGCAATGTCCTGGCCTCCAATGGATCGGTAGTCCCGAAGTTCAAGGCGCAGATCGAGGCGGGCGGTCCGGTCACTGTGACCCATCCCGATATGGTTCGCTACTTCATGACCATTCGCGAAGCGTGTGATCTCGTCATCACGGCGGCGACGCACGCTCTCAGTCCGGAACGGCCCGACGTCTCCGTCTACGTGCTGAGCATGGGGCAGCCGGTCAGGATCGTCGACCTCGCCGAGCGAATGATCCGCCTGTCGGGGCTTCAACCGGGCTACGATATCGATGTGGTTTTCACCGGCGTGCGGCCTGGCGAGCGGTTGAACGAGATTCTGTTCGCCCGTGAGGAGCTCACGGTCGACATCGGCATGTCCGGCATCGTTGCCGCGCGGCCCAGCGAGTTGCCGGTGGAGACGCTCCGCCAGTGGCTCGATATCCTGCAGAACGCTATCGCCTCCGAGCAATACGACGTGGCATTCCGCCTTTTGAGGGATGCGATCCCCGAGTTCACCGCCGCCGCCGAGTAGTCATTTGCGCGGCGTTGAAAATGCCATGAGCACGCGCATGACGGCGCCCGCGCCCACGGCGATCAGGATGAAATCGGCGACGGCTGATGTCAGCCATGCCGAGAGGAGAGCCAGAGCCGCCAGCCCGATGTTCAATGAGAACACGCGCGCGACCACGGCCGTCACGGTCCAGCCGTTGTCGGTCGCCCGTTGATAATAGTGCTGGCGGTGCGCCTGCCAGAACGCCTCGCCACCGACCATCCGTCGAAGAAGCGTGATGGTGCTGTCGGCCAGATAGTAGAGCGGCAGCAGAATCGCAGCCGCGGCGTGGTGCTGATAGGTGAGTTGAAGCAGACACCAGCCGAGCAGAAGTCCGATCGGAAGGCTTCCGACATCCCCGAGAAAGACCTTCGCGACCGGGCGATTGAAAGGGGCGAAGCCGATCAGGGCACCCCCGAGCGCGGCCGCGATCAGGTTCGCGGGGATGGTCTGCCGGTTGAGCAGGCCGAGCAGGACGATCGCAGACGTGATCGGAACGACTTCCGCCACGGTCATCCAGTCCAGCCCGTCCATGAAGTTGACGAGATTGACGAACCAGACGCCCGCAATCACGAGCAGCGTGCGTTCGATCCAGATCGGCACGGCCGGAACGATGCGCAGATCGTAGGGCGCGGCCAGGACCAGGGCTGCGACGGCAAGGGTCTGGAATGTCAGCCGGGGCGTCACCGCGATCGGCCGCAGGTCGTCGATCGCGCCGATGAGGCCGAGCAGGATTGCGATGGCTGCGGTTGTCGCGACGGTTCCGAGGCTGGCGGGCGATATCAGCGCGGCGGCGACCGTGGCGACCGCGAGCGCTGCGAGAACGACGGTGATCCCGGCGCCCTGCGGCGTCGGGATCGTGTGCGAGGATCGCGCGTTGGGGCGCGCCAGCGCGTAGCGCACAAGAAGCGGATGGATGGCACACGTCAAGCCCGCGGACAGGACCGCAGATGCGGCAACGATTGTTATCATCGGGAGAAAATCGGATGCGGGCATCGTTGCGCCGTCGTCTAGTCCGGAACGGCAAGCGGCGTCGCCGCCCTGGCTGCTTTCTCGGCACTGAAGATCCACACCACGCCGCCGAAGATGCCGACGATGAAATAGACCGCGCCGATCAGCAGGGCGGTATTGACGCCGTCGCTCGCCGGCAGGCCGGCGTAGCTGAATGCCAATCCCATCGACGTTTCGCGCACGCCCCAACCGGCGATGGAAACCGGCAGCATGACGATCAGCCACACGGGCGGCACGAGTTGCAGGGCGGCCCCGAACGGCAGGGGCGCCGCGATCGCACGCGCCAGGCACCAGGCAATCACGACAGCGAGAACATGGATCAGCATCGAAAGGATCGCGATCCAGGGGCCGCGTCGCCGGTTGAACAGGGCATGGTTGGTGATTTTCGCGCAGGCCGCGAAATGCTGCGTACCCCACCAGCTTCTGATCCACCGCCAGGGCAGCTTGCCGAGCAGCAGATATCCCGCGCCGGCTGTCATCGCGACGGCGTCCAGAACGACCAGCGCGGCCCAGCCGCGCGTGTCGCTGATCAGGTGGTAGCTCCAGGGCAGGGTTGCGAGGATCAAGATCGCGAGTGCAATCAGACCGATGGCACGATCGACAAAAACCGAATAGCCTGCGGCGCGCCATCCATGCAGCCGGCCGACCAGCCACACCCGCATCGCATCGCCACCGATTGCGGACGGAAGCACCTGGTTGAAGAACGAGCCGATCAGGCTGAAACGGTTGGCCTGCGCGATCGTCAGCGGGGCGTCGCAATCCGTGCTGATTTCACGCCAGCGCAAGGCGCTGACAAAGACCTGCAGAAACGTGATCGCGGTCGCGAGCGTGATCCAGCCGGCGCTGCCGGCATCCAGGTGGGCGACGAGGTCGGAAAAATTGGCTTTCCTCAGCGCCAGATAGAGCAGTCCCGCCGAAATAGCTATTTTGAGGGTGGATGCGGCGATCCTGCGCATTTTCGGAAGCGCTCGACATGTTGGCGGCCGCGCGGCGCGCGGGCCGGATATGAAGGCAAAGTGCCGATTTTCCGTGCCTTGGTATGGTTTTGAGGTTCATCTGGCAAGGCCCGGCGACGGGACTATTGCCGGCCCGGCGATGCGGCGGCTAAGAGATGTCGCGGCCGGCGGCGGGACAGCGAGGCAAGAGATGGCGGATCAGGCGATATTGGTCACCGGCGCAGCAGGTTTCATCGGATTTCACGTTGCGCGGCAGCTCCTCGCCGAGGGCCGCACAGTGGTCGGCCTGGACAATTTGAACGACTATTACGATCCTGCCCTGAAACAGGCGCGCTTAAGTCTGTTGCGCGGGAGGTCGCGTTTCGAATTTGTCCAAGCCGATCTCGCCGATCGGCGGGCCATGGCCGACCTGTTTTCGAAATCGCGATTTCCCGTTGTGATTCACCTGGCGGCTCAGGCCGGCGTTCGCTATTCGATCGATCAGCCGCATGCCTATGCCGATGCCAATCTCGAAGGGTTTTTGAACGTGCTCGAAGGATGCCGTCACAACGGATGCCGTCATCTGATCTACGCCTCGTCATCTTCGGTTTATGGTGCCAACAGCAAGCTGCCGTTTTCGGTCCATGACAACACCGATCATCCGATCAGCCTCTATGCCGCGACCAAGAAATCCAACGAGCTTATGGCGCATTCATATAGCCATCTCTATCGGGTTCCGACCACCGGCCTTCGGTTCTTCACCATTTACGGCCCGTGGGGCCGTCCCGACATGGCCATATTTCTTTTCACAAAGGCGATCCTGGAAGGACGGGCGATTCGGCTTTTCAACGGCGGCGACATGCGGCGGGACTTCACCTATATCGACGATGTCGTCAGCATCATGCAGCGTTTGATCGATCACGTTCCGACCGGCGAGGGCGCGCTGACGGCTCCGGCGCGGATTTACAACATCGGCAATCACCGGCCCGAGAATCTCAGGCGCGTCGTGGCGTTGCTTGAGCAGGCGTTGGGCCGCTCCGCGGCGACGGAAATGCTGCCGATGCAGCCTGGGGACGTGCCGGAGACGTTTGCCGATGTCAGCGACTTGATGCGCGACGTCGGATTCAGGCCCGATACCCCGATCGAAGACGGTATCCAGCGTTTTGTCGCATGGTACCGGGAACACTATTGCATCTAGAACAGGATATTCGGAATTCATGAATAAGCGAATCATTCCACTTGTGATGTGTGGCGGTGCAGGAACGCGGTTGTGGCCCGCATCCCGAGAGGTGCGTCCGAAACAATTCCTTCCGCTGTTCGGTCCGCGATCGACGTTCCAGGAGACGTTGTTGCGGGTGTCCGATCCTGCTGTTTTCCTGCGGCCGATCGTCGTCACCAACGCCGCGCATCGATTCATGGTGCAGGAACAGTTGGACGGGATCGGCCTTGAAGCCGACATTCTGCTTGAGCCGATGCGTCGTGATTCCGGCCCCGCGATCGCCGCGGGTGCGGCGTTCGCGCGAACGCGCGATGCCGATGCGATCGTTCTGGCGCTGGCGGCCGACCATGTCGTGCGCGACGTCGCGGCTTTCGTCGGAGCCTGCCGCGAAGGACTGGTGGCGGCTGAGGACGGACACATCGTCACGTTCGGCGTGCGCCCGGAGCGGCCGGCGACGGAGTATGGCTACGTCAATCCGGGAGCCGTGATCGCGGGCGAGGTTCGTGCGGTGACGGCCTTTGTCGAAAAGCCGAATGCGGCGAAAGCCGCCGAATACATCGCGGCGGGCTATCTCTGGAACAGCGGCAATTTCATGTTCGGAGCCGCGACCCTGCTCGACGAGTATCGCGCCGTTGATTCCGACAGCGTGCAGACCATCGAGGATGCCGTCGCCGGCGCGGGGCACGATCTTGGATTTGTGACGCTGGCGCATGATGCTTTCGCGAACGCCAAGCCGATCTCGATCGATTACGCCGTCATGGAAAAAACGTCGCATGCAGCCGTTGTGCCGGTCAGTTGCGGCTGGTCCGATATCGGATCATGGCGCGCGGTGTGGGAATTGTCCGGCAAGGACGCGGAGGGCAACGCGGCCCAGGGCATGGCCGTGTTCGAGGACTCCCGCAATTGCAATGTGTCGACGGACAAGGCGCTGGTGGCGCTGGAGGGCGTCGATGATCTCGTTGTGGTGGCGACGCAGGACGCGGTGCTGGTTTCACGCCAGAAGGACGCGAACGGGTTGAAGCGACTTGTGACGCGGCTTCGGGCCGTCGCTCCGCAACTGACGGAAGAGCACATTCGGGTGCATCGCCCCTGGGGCGCGTATCAGGCCATCGATTCCGGCGAACGCCATCAGGTCAAGCGGATCACGGTCAAGCCGGGAAGCCGCCTTTCGCTGCAAAAGCATCACCATCGCTCGGAGCACTGGATCGTGGTTCACGGAACGGCCAGGGTCACGGTGAACGACATAGTCAAGATGGTTCACGAAAACGAATCGATCTATATCCCGATCGGCGCCGTTCACCGGTTGGAAAATCCCGGAAAGATCCTGCTCGAGTTGATCGAGGTGCAGACCGGCAGCTACCTCGGCGAGGACGATATCGTTCGTCTCGAGGATGATTACCGGCGAAACTGATTCGTGGAGCCCGCCGCGGGAATCACTCGGGGCGCGGGACGCGCCATTGGACCGGTTCCAATCTCGCCGGTGGTTCACGGGGCCGTGTAATTCTTTGAATCAAAACGTGTTTGGACGGGCGGCGGCTCTATTCGCCACATCCTGGGCGACGTGCTAGGAGAGCGCGCACGGCTTGGCGTGGGGGCGCTGCGAGCCGGTCTGGTTTTCGGGGTTTTTATGGGTTCGAGGAAATCTCAATCGGAAACGAGGAGCGCGTCGCCGCTTCGCGTCGGCGTCATCGGCGCAGGCGTGATGGGCACCAATCACGGCCGGGTCCTCGCCGGTTTGCCCGGCGTATCGCTGATCGGAATCGTTGATCCCTTGCCGGCACATCGCGACCGCGCGACGGAGATGATCGGATGCGCGACTTTCACTGACGTCGAGGAGCTGTTCGCGGCCGGCGTCGATGCCGTGACCGTCGCAGCGCCGACGCATCTTCATCACGAGATCGCGCTGATCTGCATCGCGCGCGGCATTCACGTGCTGGTTGAGAAGCCGGTCGCCTCGACGGTGGAGGAAGGGCGCGAGATCGTCGCCGCCGCTCAGCGCAAGGGCGTGACCTTGATGGTCGGGCACGTCGAGCGGTTCAATCCCGCGGTCGCCGCCATCAAGCAGGCGATCGAGGGCGAGGATATTCTGTCGATTGCGATCACCCGGGTCGGGCCGTTTCCGCCGCGCATGTCGAATGTCGGCGTGGTCATCGATCTCGCCGTTCACGACATCGATTTGATCCGCTGGTTCACGGAGTCTGACATCGTCGAGGTGCAGCCGCAGCTCTCCAGCGCGGTCGCCGAGCGCGAGGACATCGCCTTGCTGCAGTTCCGGACGGAATCCGGGGTGCTGGCGCATATCAACACCAATTGGCTGACGCCGTTCAAGGCGCGCAACGTCACCGTCGCGACTCGTGGCAAATACGTGATGGGCGATCTGCTCACCCGTCAGGTGACCGAATGTTTCGGCTTCCAGCCCGACGGCAGTTATTCGATGCGTCACCTTCCGGTCGGCCACGACGAGCCGCTGCGCGCCGAGCTCGTTGCATTCGTCAATGCGGTGCGGTCCGGCGGCGTTCCCGCGGTCAGCGGCGACGAGGGCGTGGCCAGTCTTGAAATCGCGATCCAGTGTCTGGAGACCAGGGCGGACGCCGTCACGTCGAAACACAAGCAACCGCGTCGCGCCGCCGGTTGATCCGATCGCGGCAAGGACCGATGACCTTCAACCCGTGCAAGGCCCATGAACCAGCATCTGCGCTCTGAACCCGTTCCCTTCATCGATATCGGCGCGCAGCGTCGCCGCCTGGGGCCGTCCATCGATGCCGCGGTGGGGCGCGTTCTCGGCCATTGCCAGTTCGTCAATGGTCCTGAAGTCACCCAACTCGAAGCTGCACTGGCGGCCTTCAGCGGCGCAAAGTACGTCGTGAGCTGTGCCAGCGGCACGGACGCTCTGCTGATGGTGCTGATGGCCAAGGGCGTCGGCCCTGGGGACGCGGTGATCTGCCCGTCCTTTACGTTTTGCGCGACGGGCGAGGCGGTGGCGTTGACCGGCGCATCGCCGGTGTTCGTCGATGTCGATGAGGCCACCTTCAACATGGACGTGACCTCGCTGAAACGGGGCATCGAAGCGGCGCGCAAATCGGGCCTTGCGCCGAAAGCCGTGATTCCCGTCGATCTGTTCGGACAAAGCGCCGATCATGACGCGATTGCGACAGTCGCTGCGGCTGAGGGCCTGTTCGTGTTGGACGACGCGGCGCAGGGCTTTGGCGCGAGCTACAAGGGACGGCGTCTTGGTGCGTTCGGTCTCGCCACGGCGACGAGCTTTTTTCCGGCAAAGCCGCTGGGATGCTATGGCGACGGCGGTGCGATTTTCACTGACGATGCCGGCTTGGCCGACGCCTTGCGCAGCGTCCGGGTCCACGGGCAGGGAACGGACAAATATGACAACGTGCGGCTCGGATTGACCGGCCGCCTCGACACGATGCAGGCCGCAGTCCTGCTCGAAAAGCTTGCGATCTTCGAAGACGAGATCGTGGCGCGCAACAAGGTCGCGGAGCGTTATGCCCGGGGTCTCGGCAACGTCGTGACCGTGCCGCGTCTTGCCAGCGGCTGCACCTCGGTCTGGGCGCAATACACCATTCGGTTGCCCCAGGGCACGGATCGGGACGCCTTCGCGGCCGCGCTGAAGGCGGAAGGCATTCCCACCGCAATCTATTACGTGAAATCGATGCATCAGCAGACCGCCTACAGGCACTATCCTGTGGCCGAAGGCGGCCTGCCGGTGAGCGAAAAGCTGTCGCAGGAGGTCATCAGTCTCCCGATGCACGCCTATCTCGACGAGCCGATGCAGGATCGGGTCATCAAGGCTGTGCGTGCCGCGCTTCCGAGCTGATTTCGCCATTTTGCGCCGGGAACCGATCCTGTAGAAACGCCGGATGCTCAAGCGCATCTTCACCGTCGGCGGCTACACGCTCCTCTCGCGGCTGACGGGATTCGCGCGCGACATCATGCTGGCCGCCATTCTCGGCGCCGGCCCCGTTGCGGACGCCTTCTTCGTCGCGTTGCGGCTGCCCAACCATTTCCGGGCGATCTTCGCCGAAGGGGCTTTCAACGCGGCATTCGTTCCCGCCTACGCCCATGTCCATGGCGAGGAGGGTGAGGGGGCGGCGCGACTGTTTGCGAACCGCATCTTCACGTTTCTGTTCGCGTCGCAGGTCGTCCTGCTCGTCGTCGCCTGGGTGTTCATGCCGCAGGCGATGAGCCTGCTCGCGCCGGGCTTCTCCGACGACGCCGAGCAGCGGCGTCTCGCGATCGAACTGACGCGGATCACGTTTCCCTACCTGCTGTTGATTACCCTGGTGACGCTCTACGGCGGCATGCTGAACGTCATGCACCGCTTCGCCAGTGCCGCGGCTGCGCCGATTTTCCTCAATCTGACGATGATGATGACGCTGGCGTTGGCCGCGTTCTTTCCAAGCGCCGGCCACGCCGCGGCGTGGGGCGTCCTGATCTCGGGTTTCCTGCAGGTCTTCCTGCTCGCGGGCGATCTCGGTCGTCATGGCGGGTTGCCGCGTTTCACGTCGCTCGGGCTTGATGATGACGTGAAGTCGTTCTTCCGTGCGCTGGGGCCCGCCACGCTCGGCTCGATGGGCACGCAGGTCGCGCTGTTCGCCGATACCATCATCGCGACTTTCCTTCCCGCGGGCGCGTTGTCGGCGCTGTATTATGCGGACCGGCTCAACCAGTTGCCGATCGGGGTGATCGGGATCGCCATCGGCACGGTGCTGTTGCCCGAAATGTCCCGCAAGCTGACGTCGGGTGATCACGCCGGCGCCATGGCGTCGCAGCGCCGCGCGTTCGATTTCACGCTGCTGTTTTCGGTGCCGTTCGTGGCTGCGTTCCTGACGGTCCCCGACGTGATCATGCGGGCGATGTTCGCGCGCGGCGCCTTCACCAAGGCGGACGCCGCCGCCGGCGGTGCGACGCTGGCCGCCTACGCGGTGGGTCTCATCCCGTTCGTCCTGATCCGCAGCGCGGTGGCCACGTTCTACGCGCGCAAGGATACGGCGACGCCCGTCAAAGCCGCGCTGACCGGCGTGGCGGTCAATGTGCTGCTCAAGATCGCGCTGGTCGGTTCGCTGGCGCAGGTCGGTCTTGCGCTCGCCACCGCGACCGGCGCCTGGATCAATCTTCTGCTGGTGATCGGCTTTGCGGTGCGCGCCGGATATCTGGAGCCGGACCGGACGTTCCTGACTTCGCTCGCCAAGTTTCTCGTCACCGGCGTCGTGGTGGCGGCGGTTCTATGGGGCGCCGCGCATGTCGCGACCGCGCAGTTCGCGCAGATGCGAACTTTCCGGGACGAAGCCGTGCTGGGCGTGCTCGTTCTCGTTGGCGCGCTCATCTATGCGGGCGCGATCCTGCTGCTGTTCGGTCCGCGCTGGCTGCGATCACTGGTTCGTTAGCCGGGCCGCGTTGCCATTTCGGCCGCGGATCGCCATTTGCGCTTGGCGCTGAACCGCTGCAATATAGAACAAATCCAAAGTGCAATTCGGAGACCTCATGGCAGCTCCCGTCAAGTTCGGTGTCGGTCAAAGCGTCCTGCGCAAGGAGGACGACGCGCTCATCCGTGGCAAGGGCCGCTACACCGACGATCACGCGCCGCCGGCCGCGTTGCATGCGCTGGTGCTGCGCTCGCCGCATGCCCATGCGAAATACCGCATCGACGCCTCCAGGGCGCGGGGCTTGCCCGGCGTCAGCCTGATTCTCACCGCGGCCGATGTCGCCGATCTCGGCGGGCTGCCTTGCCTGTTCAATCTGCCGGACGATCCCTTTACCGGGCCGCCCTATCCGATCCTGGCCCGCGACGAGGTGCGCCATGTCGGCGATGCCGTGGCGTTCGTGGTGGCCGATACGGTCGAACACGCGCGCGACGCCATCGAGGCCATCGAGGTCGAATGGACGCCGCTCCCTGCCGTCATCGGCGCCGCCAATGCGGTGAAGCCGGGCGCGCCGCAGGTCTGGCCCGATCATCCCGGCAACGTGCTGTTCGATGTCTCCATCGGCGACAGGAAAGCCGCCGAGGCCGCGTTCGCCAAGGCGCATGCGGTCGCCGAGATTTCCATCGTCAATCCGCGCATCGTCACCAATTACATGGAAACGCGCGCGGCGGTCTGCGAATACGACGCCAAACGCGACCACCTGACGCTGACGATCGGCAGTCAGGGCAGCCATCGCCTGCGCGAGATTCTCTGCCAGCACGTCCTGAAGATGCCGATGGAGAATATGCGGGTGATCTGTCCCGATGTCGGCGGCGGCTTCGGCACCAAGCTGTTTCCCTATCGCGAATATGCGCTGATCGCGGTCGCATCGAAGAAACTGCGCAAGACCGTGAAGTGGACCGCCGAACGCTCCGATCATTTCGTCGGCGACTCCCAGGGGCGCGACAACGTCACCACGGCGCGGATGGCGCTCGCGGAAGACGGCAGGTTTCTCGGCATGGACGTCGACCTGATCGGCGACATGGGCGGCTATCTCTCGACCTTCGGGCCGTATATCCCGCACGGCGGCGCCGGCATGCTGCCCGGCCTTTACGACATTCAGGCGTTCCATTGCCGTGTCCGCACCGTCTTCACCAACACGGTGCCGGTCGACGCCTATCGCGGCGCCGGTCGCCCCGAGGCGGCGTATGTCGTGGAGCGGCTGGTCGATGCGGCCGCCCGCAAGCTCGGCATGGCGCCCGACGCGATCCGCCGCAAGAACTTCATTCCGCCGAAGGCGATGCCGTACACGACCGCGACCGGCAAGGTCTACGACTCCGGCGATTTCGCGGCGCACCTGAAACGCGCCATGGAGATCGCCAACTGGAAGGAGTTTCCGAAACGCGCCAAGGCGGCGAAGAAAGAGGGCCTCGTGCGCGGCATCGGGCTTGCAAGCTATGTCGAGGTGTGCGGCACCATGGGCGAGGAGCGCGCCGACGTGCGGCTCGATCCGAACGGCGACGTGACCGTCCTGATCGGGACGCAGTCGAGCGGGCAGGGCCACGCCACCGCCTATGCGCAGATCGTCGCGGATCAGTTCGGCATTCCGCCCGAACGGGTTCACATGATCCAGGGCGATACCGATGTGGTGGTGTCGGGTCTGGGCACCGGCGGATCGAGCTCGATTCCCTCCGGCGGCGTCAGCGTCGAGCGCGCCACCCGCAAGCTTGGCGCGAAGCTGCGCGATCTTGCGGCCGAGGCGCTGGAAACCGGCGCGGCCGATCTCGAGATCGACGCCGGCACCGTACGCGTCGCCGGCACCGACCGATCGATCACCTTTGCCGATCTCGCCAAGCGGGCGGGAGACGACCCCTCGAAGCTGACGGCGAACGAGAGCTTCAGCAGCGCGGACGGGACCTACCCGAACGGAACGCACGTGGTCGAAGTCGAGATCGATCCCGCGACCGGCAAGATCCGGCTGGTCAACTATGTCATCGTCGACGATTTCGGCGTCACGCTCAATCCGCTGCTGCTGGCCGGCCAGGTCCACGGCGGAACGATGCAAGGCATCGGCCAGGCGCTGATGGAGCAGGCGGTCTATGATCCCGGGGACGGCCAACTCGTGACCGGAACGTTCATGGACTATGCCATGCCGCGCGCGGCCGACGGCACGTCGATCACCTTCGAGACCCACAACATTCCCTGCGTCACCAATCCGCTCGGCGTCAAGGGCGCGGGCGAGGCGGGCGCGATCGGGTCATGCCCCGCGGTGGTCAATGCCATCGTGGACGGCCTGTGGCGGGAGTACCAGATCGACCACATCGACATGCCCGCGACCCCCGAGCGGGTCTGGATGGCGATCCGCGAGCGGCAACGTCAACATCGGATTTAGCGGGCACGGAATATTGCCTCCTGTCCGGGGTTGACGGGCTCGGGGTCATCGGAAGTTTCCCTCAAATTTGCAAACAGGAGATCAGCGGATGATGCGATCGGCTATTGTCGCGGGGATATTGCTGCTCGGGCTCGGCGCCGTATCGGCGCAGCAGGATGCTGACAAGACCGCGAAGACCGTTATGAAAGCCACCGGCAAGAATACCGGCGCGCTCGTTGCCATGGTGAAGGGCCAGAAGCCCTACGATCAGGCGACCGTCGATGCCTCGCTCGCGGTGCTCGAGGAAACCGCCAAAAAGCTGCCGACCTTGTTTCCGGACAGCCTGAAGGGTCAGAAAGCCGAGGGCGACTACAGCCCGTCGCCGAAGATCTGGGAGAACAAGGCGGATTTCGACGCCCATATCGCGGCGCTCGCCAAGGCTGTCGCCGACGCGAAGGGCAAGATCAAGGATATTGATACCCTGAAGGCTTCGGTCGGCCCCATCGGCAAAGCCTGCGGCGATTGCCACCAGACCTTCCGAGTCAAGAACAGCTAGTGTCCCGAATCCGAAGTTCGCCTCGCTATCCAGCGTCCTTGCAGCAAGCTTCGGATTCGAAAGGACACCAGAAGATCTTTGATTCTGGCGTGGTTTAGGTCCAGAAGCTCGCGTGAAGGCCACGCCGGGAAAATGAAGCGAACTTCTGAACCACCACACCAGGGTCGAATGGCGACGGGGAGGGGTGGATCGATCTCCACCCCTTTTCCATTGCTGAATGAGATTTCGCAGGCTGCGCGTTCACGAAGCGAATGCGTCGCGCGCAACAGCAGGTCCGCAGATGCTTCGGCGACTCCTTATTGCGATTGGTTGTATCATCGTGGTCGCCGCGGGCATGTTCTGGTGGCTGACCATTCCCGCCGTCGTGCCGGCCAGTGCGCTGCCGACCTACACGCCGAATCTCGCCAACGGACTTGTTGTTTTCAATGCGGGCGGATGTTCGTCCTGTCATGCCGTGCCCAAGCAGCCCGATCGCACGAAGCTCGGCGGCGGTCTCGCGATCGCCTCGCCCTTCGGAACGTTCTACGTGCCGAATATTTCGCCCGATCCGGTCGACGGCATCGGCCGCTGGAGCGAAGCGGATTTTGTCACGGCGCTGACAAGGGGCACGTCGCCCGAAGGCACCCATTACTTTCCGGCCTTTCCCTACACGTCCTACCAGCATGCGAAAATCTCCGACATTCGCGATCTCTTCGCCTATCTGAAGACGCTGCCGCGCGTCTCCGGCAAGGTGCGCGCGCACGACGTGCGATTCCCCTTCGACATCCGCCGCGATATCGGGATCTGGAAGCTGCTGTTCATGGACGGCAGGCCTTTCGTCGCGGATGCGGCGAAGTCGCCGCAATGGAATCGCGGCGCGTATCTGGTCAATGCGCTCGGCCATTGCGCGGAATGTCACAGCCCGCGCAATTTTCTCGGCGGCATCGTCGCGTCCCAGCGCTTTGCCGGCGGACCTGATCCCGAAGGTCACGGCTGGGTGCCGAACATCACGCAGAAGGGGCTTGCCGACTGGAGCGAGAAGGATATCGCCTATTTTCTCGAGACCGGCATGATGTCAGACGGCGACAGCGTCGGCGGCTCGATGGCGTCCGTGATCAAGAACACCTCGCAACTGAGCCCTGAGGATCGTGCTGCGATCGCGGCCTATATCAAGTCGCTGCCGCCGGTCGAGGGGCCGCCGAAACCGAAGAAGGCGGCCGCGAAGGGGTCGTAACGACGAAAGGCTCGCGAGGGAGCCTCACTTCGATCCGAAAGCCTTGAAGGTGATGATGGTGTGAGTGTCCTGGATACCGGGAATGACCTGCACCTTCTCGTTGATGAAGTGGCCGATATCGGTGTCGTTGTCGACGTAGAACTTCACCAGCAGGTCGTAATCGCCCGCCGTCGAATAGATTTCCGAGGCGATTTCCGCCTCCGCGATGGCGTTGGCGACGGCATAGGACTGGCCGAGCTTGCACTTGAACTGGACAAAGAAAGGAACCATCGCGTGTCTCCGGAACGGCGTCGAATTGCGCTCATAAAGCCGGAAACCGTGGGCGGGCGCAAGCGCGGGCGGTCGTTCGCGGCTGTCGGCCATCCCGTCGCGGCGGCGGGCCGCGTTCAAAACCAGGTCCGAATGGTCTAGAACGGGTCATGGCCAAAAGGGACCGTCAGAACTCATGACCATTCCGGTTGCAGTCACGATTGCCGGCTCCGACTCGGGCGGCGGCGCCGGCATTCAGGCCGATCTGAAGACGTTTGCGGCGCTCGGCGTCTACGGCGCGTCCGTGATCACCGCGCTGACGGCTCAGAACACGCGAGGCGTGACCGGCATCCATCAGGTGCCCGCCGATTTCGTGACGGCGCAGATTGACGCGGTGTTCGACGACCTCGATGTCAGAGCCGTCAAGATCGGAATGGTGGCGGAGCGCGAGGTGATCGAGGCGATTGCCACCGGCCTCGCGCGCTGGTCGCCGCGTCATGTGGTGGTCGATCCCGTGATGGTGGCGACATCGGGCGATCGCCTGCTGGCGCCGGACGCGGTCGACGCTTTGCGGACAACACTCCTCCCGCGCGCCGATCTGTTGACGCCGAACCTTCCCGAAGCGGCCGCGTTGCTCGACATGACGATGGCAGGCAGCGAAGCCGAGATCGCGGCACAAGGCCAGCGACTGCTGGCGCTCGGTTGCGCCGCCGTTCTGATCAAAGGCGGCCATGGGCAGGGCGCGGAAAGCATCGACTATCTGGTGACGCCTGACCGGATGCTCACGCTGCCGGCGCCACGAATCGCGACGCGGAACACCCACGGGACCGGCTGCTCGCTGTCGTCGGCGATAACAGCCGGACTCGCGAAGAATGAAAGCCTGGAGACCGCGGTGCGTGGCGCCAAGGCGTTCATGACTGCCGCAATCGCCTCGGCCGACCGGCTGAACGTCGGCCACGGTCACGGACCGATCCATCATTTCCATCGCTGGTATTGATCGCGGCAGCCGGCGCGGCTCTTTTGTCGCACCGCTGTCGTACGCCGCTGCTACCCGCATCGCCACACCGCGCAGATCGGATTCGCGCGGCCCGAAATGGGATGATGCATGGCCTCGCCGGACCTCGATACGTCGCTTGTCAGGACCGCTTACGCCCGATGGGCGCCGATCTACGATGTGGTGTGCGGGCCTGTCATGGTGCGGGGCCGGCGCGCCGCGGCGGCAGCCGCGCGCGCGGTCGGCGGCCGGATTCTCGAAGTCGGGGTCGGCACTGGCCTGTCGTTCGACGACTACGACGAGACGACTGAGATCACCGGCATCGATCTGAGCGCGCCGATGCTGGAAAAAGCTCGCGCCAGGATCGCCAGCGGCCGCTATCCGCACGTCAGGGACGTGTTTCTGATGGACGCCCACGACATGACCTTCGCCGACGCCAGCTTCGATTGCGTGGTCGCGCAGTTCGTCATTACGCTGGTCGCCAATCCCGAGCGGGTGCTGTCCGAATGTCACCGCGTGGTCAAACCGGGCGGGCGCATCATTCTGGTCAACCATCTCTATTCGGAGGTCGGCGCGGCGGCGGCCGTCGAACGATGGGCTGCGCGGAAGACGCGCGGATTGGGGCTGCGGCCGGAATTTCCGTTCACCCGGCTGCAGGCCTGGGCGCAGGCCAACGAGGGCGCGATTCTGGTGGAGCGGCGCAAGGTCTCACCGTTCGGCCTCTACACGCTGGTTTGCTTCGAGCGAACCGCGTCGGCGGCGGCGTGACCTGTCATCGCCCTGTCATCCGGATCGGTTAGTGCAACGGCATGGGACATCACGCGATGAGTGAAAGCTGCCCCGACCGACGCTTTCGCACCCTGTTTATCTCCGACATTCACCTCGGAGCCCGCGGCTCGCAGGCCGACCTTTTGCTGGACTTCCTGAAGTCGCACGACGCGGAGACGATCTATCTCGTCGGCGATATCGTCGACGGCTGGGCGCTGAAATCCAACTGGCATTGGCCGCAATCGCATAACGATTTCGTCCAGAAGATGCTGCGCAAGGTCCGCAAGGGCGCGAAAGTCGTCTACATTCCCGGAAACCACGACGAGTTCCTGCGCGCCTACTACGGAACGCATTTCGGCGGTGTCGAGGTGGCCGAAAACGCCATCCACGACGGGGCCGACGGGCGGCGCTACCTCGTCATCCACGGCGATATCTTCGATCTCGTGGTGCAGAACGCGCGCTGGCTCGCGCTGCTCGGCGACAAGGCCTACGATTTCGCGATCCGGATGAATCGTCTGGTCAATGCATTTCGTCGCTGGTTCGGCTTTCCCTACTGGTCGCTGTCGAAATGGGCGAAGCTCAAGGTGAAGAACGCCGTCAACTATATCGGCGCCTTCGAGCAGGCGCTGGCCGCGGAGGCGCGGCGTCACGGCGCCGACGGCGTGATCTGCGGGCACATCCACCATGCGACGATCCGCGACGAGCACGGCATCCGCTATATGAATTGCGGCGACTGGGTCGAAAGCTGCACGGCGCTGGCGGAGCACGAGGACGGCCGGTTTGAAATCATCACGTGGACCGACCCGCTGCGGCGTTCGGCGCCGGTCAAGCAGATGACGGCGCGTGCAGCCTGATGCGCATTCTGATCGCGACCGATGCCTGGCATCCGCAGATCAACGGCGTGGTGCGAACGCTGACGATGACCGCGGAGGCGGCGACGTCGCTTGGCGCCGAGATTCACTTTCTGACCCCGAAATCGTTTCGCACGGTGTCGATGCCGGGCTATCCCGGCCTGCGCATCGCGCTGCCGCGCCCGGCCAAGGTCGCGGCGCTGATCGCGGATGCCAATCCCGACAGCATCCATATCGCGACGGAGGGACCGATCGGAGTGCTGGCCCGCCGCTATTGCCTGAAACGCGGGCTGACATTCACGACGAGTTTCCACACCCGGTTTCCGGACTACGTCGCGGCGCGGCTGCCCGTTCCTGAATCCTGGATATGGGCCTTGCTGCGTCGCTTCCATGGGGCGAGCAGCGCGGTCATGGCGGCGACGCCGGCGCTTGCCGCCGAGTTGCGCGAGCGGCGCTTCCAGAGGGTCGTGTTGTGGCCGCGCGGGGTTGACGGCCATCTGTTTCATCCGCGCCCGGCCGATCTCGGGCTGCCGCGTCCGGTGTTTCTTTCGGTGGGACGGGTGGCGGTCGAGAAGAATCTCGAAGCCTTTCTCGCTCTCGATCTGCCCGGGACCAAGGTGGTCGTTGGCGAGGGACCGGCGCGCGCTGCGCTTGAGCGGGCATATCCGGACGTGCGCTTTCTCGGTGCGCGGACGGGCAAACAACTCGCCGAGATCTATGCCGCCGCGGATGTGTTCGTGTTCCCGAGCCGGACCGATACCTTCGGGCTGGTACTGCTTGAGGCGCTGGCGAGCGGATTGCCCGTCGCAGCCTTTCCGGTGACGGGGCCGCGCGACGTCATTGGCCACGCACCGGTCGGCGTCCTGAGCCACGATCTCCGATCGGCCTGCCTCGAAGCCCTGGGTATCTCGCAGGAAGCCTGCCTTCAGTTTGCCGCAACACAGACCTGGGCCAATTCGACCCAGGCGTTTCTGAACAATATTCGTCAGGCTCGCGCCCGGCAGGCCGAGCCGCGTGCCGCGCCGGATGCCCCGCCGCGTTTCGTCGCCTGACTGACGCGAGCCTTGCAGGCCGGTCACCGTGCGCGATAAAACGCGGTCATGACAAGCATGTCTCAAGATTTTCCGGTGCGCCCTGCCGATATCGACGCGGCCGCGCTGGTGCTGGCGCCCGTCGCAGTGCGGACGCCGCTGCTGACTTCGCCCGCGCTTGACGCGCGGACCGGCGCGCGGGTTTTCGTGAAGCCGGAAATGCTGCAGCGAACCGGGTCGTTCAAGTTTCGCGGCGCGTTCAACAAGCTTTCGTCGGTTCCGGCCTCCGCGCGCGCCGGCGGCGTCGTGGCGTTCTCATCCGGCAATCATGCCCAGGGCGTTGCCGCGGCCGCGCAACTGCTCGACATGCAGGCCACGATCGTGATGCCGTCCGACGCGCCGCTGTCGAAGCGCGAGCGCACCAAGGGTTACGGCGCGGAGGTCGTGCTCTATGACCGCGATCGCGAGGATCGCGAGGCGATCGCGCGGGAGATCGCGACAAGGCGCGGCGCGACGCTGGTGCCGCCATATGATGATCCCAAAATCATTGCGGGGCAGGGCACCGTGGGACGAGAGATCGCCGAAGATCTCTCCGCTCTCGGTCTTGCGCCGGACATCGTGATCGCGCCGGCATCCGGCGGCGGCCTGATCGCGGGAATCGCGACCGCCGTCAAGGCGCGGTTTCCGCAGGCCGCGGTGATGTGCGCCGAGCCGGACGGCTTTGACGATCATGCGCGCTCGTTGCGCGCCGGGCATCGTAAGGCGCATGAGGCATCGGGGCGCACGATCTGCGATGCCTTGATGGCGCTTATTCCGGGCGAGATCACGTTTGCGATCAACGGGCGGCTGCTGACGCAAGGCGTGACCGCATCGGACGCCGAGGTCGCGGCGGCGATGGCGTTCGCATTCCGCGACCTGAAACTCGTGGTCGAACCGGGCGGGGCCGTTGCGCTTGCGGCCCTTCTGGCCGGCCGCATCGAAGCGCACGGCAAGACGATTGCGATCGTGATGTCTGGCGGAAACGTCGACGCGGATCTGTTCGCGAAGCTGATCGTCTGAGCGCGTCAGGAAAAGAACGCGATCTTCTCGGCCTGGGTCATGCGACGGATCGGCGCCAGCGGATCGATGCCTGGAAGGCGCGGCCGTTCCACGATGCCGCTCGCCAGCAGCGATGCGCCAAGCGAAGCCTCCGATGGTTCGTCGGGCGCGGTATCCGGCTCGAGGAAGAGGCTGGTGTCAGGCGTCTCCGCAATGACTTCGGGAGCAGCGACCGGTTCAGGTTCCGCAATCGCGGGCGCGAAGGGAGCGATCGTATCTGCTTCGGGCTCGTCGATATCCGGCGCGCCCATTTCCAGCGCGATCGCATCGAGCAAATCGTCGTCGTAAGGAACGTCGTCGCCTCCGGCTGCTTCGGCTGACGCGGGATCGGCGCGTGCCTCAACGCTCATGTCGCCGGGAGTTTCGGAAGGGACTTCCGCTTCTTCGGTCATCGGAAGCCCCGGCCCGGGCGCCACGGCGTCAGCGGCATTCTGTGCCCACTGTGCCGAGGCGGTCTCCTCCGGCATAACCGTCGGCGTCTCATCAACCGTCGCGCCCGGCGGGGGCGCTGCAGCCGTCTGAGATGGTGCCGACGCCTCCGCACCGGACAACTCGTCGAGCGTGGTTTCGATCAAGCCAAATGCGGCACGCAACGCCGCGGCATCGTCCCTGGCCGCGATCTGCATGGAAGCGGCTTCGATGGCGCTGGCCTGCGAATCCAGGAGATCGCAAATCCGGCCGTCGCCGCCGATTTCCCGCCAGCGCCATGAAATCTCGCGGACGATGCGCACGCCCTTGTGGATCGGGACCAGCACCTCGTCCCGGGCCGCCATATCGAACGCGGCCGCGGCGCCGGCCCGCGCGGCGTCGAGCGCTTGCCGGATGGCGGCAATCGCGTCGGCCAACCCCGCGTCGGCCACCGTCTGCTTTTGCGCCGCCATCGATTGCTCGATGCGGGCGACCGCCTCCAATACCATGGTGGTGTCGGCGTTGCGGTTGCGTTTGGCGTATTCGTTGAGAAACCATCGGCCGCGCGAGGTCTCCATGAAGGCATCGCGAATCGCTTCGTAATCCGCTTCGCCGGGCATCGCGGCGCGGGCGGAAATCGGCGACAGGGCAAAAGCTTCATCGGCCATGACAAACTCGTCGCGCAAATCACTGTGCGTTCATGTAACGATCACCATGATCTGCCGCGAATCGCAATTGAATTGATGCCACCCGACTTGGAAATCCCCATTGCCACGCAACCGGACAGCCGGCGATTCGCACGGCGGCTCGCGCTGTTTTACGGCACGGTGTTCGGTCTGGTCGGGACGCACCTGCCGTTTTTTCCGGTCTGGCTGAAGGCGATCGGGCTCGATGCCTCATGGATCGGGCTGATCGTCGCGGTCCCCGCGGCGACGCGCTTCACGACACTGCCCCTGGTCACCGGCCTCGCCGAGCGGCGCGGATCGGTGCGCGGCGCCATGATCGCCACCGCATGTCTGACCGCCATCGGGTTTGCGGTCGTGGGACTGACGCAAGCGGCCGCGGCGGTGTTCATCGCTTATGTGCTGACAGCTTGTTTGTGGACGCCGATGGTTCCGCTCACCGATGGCTATGCGCTGAAAGGCATCGCCCGCTTCGGTCTCGACTACGGTCCGCTGCGGTTATGGGGATCGGCGGCCTTCGTGGCCGGCGCGCTGGTCTGCGGCTGGCTTGTCGATGTCATCACGGCGCGGCACCTGATCTGGGTGATCGTGGCGGTTGCCGCATCGGGAGCTGTGGCGAGCTTTGGACTGCAACCGCTACAGGCAGCAGTCGTGAGCCCGGCCGATCGGCCGCGCGCGACCGGATTGCTGCGCGATCCCGGTTTCCTCGCGATCATCGTGGCGTCCGCGCTGATCCAGGGCAGCCATGCGGCCTATTACGCGTTCGCCTCCATCACCTGGCAGTCCCAGGGACTCGGCGGGCTGACCATCGCTGCATTATGGGCCGTGGGCGTTCTCGCCGAGATTGTCCTGTTTGCCTTGTCGCCGCGCTTTGCGGTGTCTGCAGCGACATTGGTGATGCTCGGCGCCGCGAGCGCCGTGGCGCGATGGATCGTCACGGCGCTGGAGCCGCCGCTCGCGGCTTTGGCAGCGGTTCAGGCGATGCACGGGCTGACGTTCGGATTAACGGTGCTGGGCACCATGGGCCTTCTGGCGCGCCACGTTCCCAATCCCGTCGCGGCGAGCGCGCAAGGCTATCTCGCCGCCTGTTCCGGCATGGTGTCGGGCTGCGCTTCCATCCTGTCAGGCATGGTCTATGCGCGCTATGGGCAGGGGGTCTACGCGGTCATGGCGGTGATGGCCGCGGCCGGCGGACTCGTGATCCGGGTCGCGCGCGGACGTCTGGAAGCGCCACCGATCGATCAACCCCAAAGCAAGGCGTCGGGTGGATAGATCGTGCTGCCTTCGTAGCGAAGGCCGTCCTCGCGATCCCGGGCCAGCAGCAACGGCCCGTCGAGGTCGACGAAGCGTGCCTGCTGCGCGATCAGCATCGCCGGCGCCATCGCGAGCGAGGTCGCAACCATGCAGCCCACCATGATCTCGAAACCGAGCGCCTGTGCGGCGTCGGCCATGGCGAGCGCTTCGGTGAGGCCCCCGGTCTTGTCGAGCTTGATGTTGACGGCATCGTAGCGGGCCCGCAGCCCCTCGAGCGACGCCCGGTCGTGCACGCTCTCGTCGGCGCAAACGGCGACGGACCGGCGTATTCGGGCGAGGGCCTCGTCCTTGCCGGCGGGAAGCGGCTGCTCGACCAGCGTGACGCCCGCGGCCTCGCAGACGGCAAGATTTCGTTCGAGGTTGTCCGGCGTCCAGGCCTCGTTGGCGTCGACAATGAGTTCGGATTCCGGCGCGGCCCGCCGCACCGCCATGATCCGGTCTTCGACATCATCGCCGCCGAGCTTGATCTTCAGCAGGGGCCGATGGGCTGCCTTGGCGGTGTCTGCCGCCATTGTCTCGGCTGATCCGAGAGAAATCGTATAGGCGGTCGTGCAGGGATGCGGGGTGGGACGTTCGAGCAGATCCCAGATGCGCTGGTGCCGCGCCTTGGCTTCGAGATCCAGCAGCGCGCAATCCAGCGCATTGCGGGCCGCGCCGGGCGGCATCGCCGCCTGCAGGGACTGACGATCGAGTCCCGCGGCCAATGCCGGTTCCATGGCCGTGATGGCCTCAAGCGTCCGTTCCGGCGTTTCGCCGTAGCGCGCATAGGGGACGCATTCGCCGCGTCCGATATGGGCGCCGTGCGTGACTTCCACCACGACCACGGCCGCTTCGGCTTTGGCGCCGCGGCTGATGGTGAAGGTGCCGGCGATCGGCCAGTGTTCGATGCGGGCGATGAGCCTTGGAAACATGGCGGGCGTCATGTCGGGTTGGGGCAGGCTTGGCCGTGGACGTGCGGCATGCGATGTCGCCGGGGTCATGAACGAGGGCTGGTTCGCAACATCGCACAAACCGCTGGCGGCATGATAGGGTTTCGGCGCGGAATGCCGGAATCGGCGAGGTTGACATTGGACGGCGGCCCTACACTGGAACGAATCGCACAAGGCGACGGACTCGCGCTTTGCGCCGCCGGCGCGTGGACCGCGCGCTTTGCGCCGGCGCTGGAGCGGATGGTGGCTGACGCGGAGCGGCTCGGCGGCAGCCGCCCCAACATCTTCATCGATGTGTCGCAGGTCTCGAAGCTCGATACGTTCGGCGCCTGGCTGATCGAGCGCCTGCGGCGAAGCCTGACGCACGGCGATATCGAGGCGGAGATCGCCGGTCTGCCGGCGAGCTACGCCGGCCTCGTCAACGAGGTCCAGCGGGTCAAGACTGTCGCGCCGCCGGCACCGGGGTCCATGACGTTGGTCGGGATCGTGGAAGACATCGGGCGCAGCGTCGTCGGGTTCGGTTCGACGATTGCCGCGCTGGTCGGCATGCTGGGCGCGGTGCTGGCGGCGAGCGGCCGGGTGCTGTTGCATCCGCGTTCGTTCCGCCTGACCTCCACGGTGCATCATCTCGAGCAGGTTTGCTGGCGCGCGGTGCCGATCATCGTCCTGATCACGTTTCTGATCGGCTGCATCATTGCCCAGCAGGGCATCTTCCATTTCCGCAAGTTCGGGGCGGATATTTTCGTTGTCGACATGCTCGGCGTACTGGTGCTGCGCGAAATCGGAGTGCTGCTGGTGGCCATCATGGTGGCGGGCCGCTCCGGCAGCGCCTATACGGCCGAACTCGGGTCGATGATGATGCGCGAGGAGATCGACGCGCTACGCACCATGGGCTTTGACCCGGTCGAAGTGCTGATCCTGCCGCGCATGCTCGCGCTGATCATCGCGCTGCCGATCCTGGCCTTCCTCGGCGCGATGGCCGCGCTCTATGGCGGCGGCCTCGTGGCGTGGCTCTATGGCGGCGTGCAGCCGGAAGCCTTCCTGATCCGGCTGCGGGATGCGATCTCGATCGACCACTTCATCGTCGGGATCGTCAAGGCGCCGGTGATGGCGGCGGTGATCGGAATTGTCGCCTGCGTCGAGGGCCTGGCGGTCCAGGGCAGCGCGGAGTCGCTCGGGCAGCGCACCACGTCATCCGTCGTGAAGGGAATATTCTTCGTGATCGTGATGGACGGCGTCTTCGCGATCTTCTTTGCGTCGATCGGGATGTAGTCATGGCCGATCAATCGTCCGATGCCATCATCCGCGTTCGCGATGTGTCGGTGCAGTTCGGCGCGACCAAGGTGCTCGATCAGCTCAGCCTCGATGTGAAACGCGGCGAGATTCTCGGGTTCGTCGGTCCATCGGGCGCCGGCAAGTCGGTGCTGACTCGCACGATCATCGGGCTCGTGCCGAAGGTCTCAGGCAACATCGAGGTGTTCGGGGTCGATCTCGATGCTGCCGGCGTGGCGGCGCGGCGCGCCGTCGAACGCCGTTGGGGCATCCTGTTTCAACAGGGCGCGCTGTTCTCGTCGCTGAACGTCCGCCAGAACATCCAGTTTCCGGTGCGCGAATATCTCAATCTGTCGCAGCGTTTGCTCGATGAGATCGCCATCGCCAAACTCGGCATGGTCGGGCTCGGGCCGGAAGTCGCCGAGCGTTTTCCATCGGAACTGTCGGGCGGCATGATCAAGCGCGTGGCGCTGGCGCGGGCGCTCGCACTCGATCCCGAACTGGTATTTCTGGACGAGCCGACATCCGGCCTCGATCCGATCGGCGCGGGCGATTTCGACGAATTGGTGCGGACGCTGCAGCGTACTTTGGGGCTGACCGTTTTCATGGTAACTCACGATCTCGACAGCCTTCATACGGCTTGCGACCGTATCGCCGTTTTAGGGAACGGTAAGATCATTGCGGCAGGAACGATGGCCGACATGCTGGCCTCGCAGCACCCCTGGTTGAGGGCTTACTTTCACGGCAAGCGCGCCCGCGCCGTCGTGGGCTAGTCAGTTCGAGTCGGTACCGGAGCAGACCTGATGGAAACGCGGGCGAACTACGTCTTGATCGGAACGTTCACGCTTGCCGTGATCGCGGCCGCATTCGGTTTCGTGCTGTGGTTCCAGAGCCTTCATACCACCAAGGCGCGAAGCCCCCTGCGGATCGTGTTCGAAGGTTCGGCGGCGGGCCTGCGCAACGGCGGCAGCGTGAACTTCAACGGCATCCGCGTCGGCGAGGTGGTGTCGGTGAAGCTTGACGATCCGCGGCGCGTCGTCGCATTGGCGATGGTCGAGAACAGCGCGCCGATCCGCAAGGATACCGTGGTGGGTCTCGAATTTCAGGGGCTGACGGGCGTGGCCGCGGTGTCGTTGAAGGGCGGCGCCGTCGATGCCGGGCCGGTTCCGCTCGATGCGGACGGCATTCCGAGGCTGACCGCCGATCCGAATGCATTGCAGGATGTTACCGAGGCGATCCGGGCGACGCTGCAGAACGTCAATCGCGTCGTCGCCGACAACCAGGAGGCGGTGAAGAATTCGCTGCGGAACGTCGAGACGTTCACGGCATCGCTCGCGCGCAATTCCGAAAAGATCGACGACGTGGTGCAGAAGTTCAATGACGTCGTCGTCAAGGCAGACGGCGTGATGACCAAGACCGACGACCTGATGACCGGGCTCAATGCCATAGCCGGCGGCAAGAAGGGTGGCGAGCTGTTTGACACCGTGAAGTCGATCCGCGAACTGGCCGAGGATTTCAACAAGCGGTCGGGCGCACTGATGGCGGATGGCCGCCGCACGCTCGGCGACATCAGCCGCGCGGTGAACAATCTGGATCGCAACCCGACGCGTCTGCTGTTTGGCGCGAGCAGCAGCAGCACGCCGGCTCCGCCTCCGGCCAGTTCGGCTCCGCCGCGGAGACGCTGAGCGACAAGCGCCGCCGGTCGCGTTTTGCGGGCCGAACGAATCCAATGATTGCCGGGCAAACAGGAACGGAGGCGTAGACCTCCGCTTCCAAGTCCTCGATGGGATGATGGCTTAGCCTAGCCGTCCGGCGGCATGAGCCAGCAGGGTGTAGACCAGGCCTGTCTCCGATGTCAGATGGCTGCGGAGTTCGTCCGGTCCCCGTTCGTTACGCGCGACGTCGTCGAGCAGGCGTTCGAATTCGACGATGTAGCGGTCGACGGTCTGCTTGAAGTTGCGGTCGGAACGATATTTCCGGGCGACTTCGTCAAAGGCCTTCTGTCCGGCCGGCGTGTAAAGCCGCTTGGTGAAGGCCTTGCGTTCGCCGCGCTGGTAGCGGTCCCACATTTCGGCGGCGAGATTGCCGTCCATCAGCCGGCCGATGTCGAGCGACAGCGACTCCAGCGGATCGGTCGGTGCGGGCGGTGGCACGGAACGGCCTCGCGGCGGCTCGCGATCGTGGCCGGTATCGGCCCGACTTAGCAAGTCGGACAGCCAGCCGTCGCGTCCCTGATCGGTGCTGGCCGGGCTCACCGGCGGCGCTTCGGTGCGGCGGGTCGAGGGGGTGCCGAGATCGGGCGGCGGCAGATTGGAGGCGCTGCCGGTGTCGCGCGCACGGGGCGCGGGCCGCGTCACGGTCTCGGCGCGGGCACCGCTACCGGACGCCGCCACCATCGCCGGCTCTTCCTCGCGCCGCGTACGGTTGGTGACCACGTCGAACCCATGTCCGTGGCGGGCCACGATCCGGTTCAATTCGGCAAGTGCTTCGATCTGGTCGACGATGACTTTCCGCATCTGGGCGGTGTTCTCCGCAGCCTCCTGCGGCATCTCGAGCACGCCGCGGCGCAGTTCGTTCCGCGTCGCTTCGAGCTCGTTGTGCATCTCCAGAGTCATCTGCTTCATGCCCTGCACGAGCGCGGCGAACTTGTCGGTCGACTGCTTCAGCATGGCGTCGGCCTCCTGGGTCGCCTGCCGATAGATCTCGGTCATGGTTTCCGACGTCAGGCGGCGCTCTTCCGCAGCCACCGTGCGGACGGCTTCAAACTGATGGCTGATCGCGGACGAGCCGGCGCCGGCCGTCTCCGCGACCACGCGCGCGATATCCCGTGCACGCTCCTCCGCCGCCGCGAGCGACTCGTCGAGCAAACCGGTAAACCGGGTGAGCCGCTGATCGAGATCGGCTGTGCGCAGATCGATCGTCGTAATCAGCGATTCAAGCGTGGACTTGCGTTCGGCGACCGAGGTCGTCGTGGCGCGGTTGCTTTGTTCGACCAGGGCGGCCGCCTCGGCCAACGCCGACCCGTGCGACTCGAACTGGTGCGACAGCGCGCCGAGGTTTTCGAGCGTCTTGGCGGTCTTGGTCGTGAAGGCCGTCAACTGATCCTCGAGCGCCTGGGTCGCGATGCCGTTGCGCGAGGTGACTTCGTTCATTGTCGAGACGAAATCCGCCACGCGGGTGACGAGTGCGCGCTCCAGCGAGTTGAGGTTGTCGTGGGCGCCGGTGAGAACCTCCTGCAACAGGATATTGCCTTCGCGCAGGCGTTCGAAGAGCGCCACGGTGTCGGTCCGCAGGATCTTGCTGGTCTCCTGCATTTCCGAAACGGCGGCGATCGAGACCTGACGCGACTGTTCGATTGCGGAACGCGAGGTCTGCTCGAGCTCCTTGAGCGACTTGCTGACCGCGCCGGTCGCAAGCTCGCCGGCGCTGGTGATCGAGCGTGCCACGTCGGAACTGTTGGCAAGGATCGATTGCGAGAACGAGTTCCCGCGAAGCTCGATCGCCTTCAGCGCATCGGCCGTGGCGCGATCGATATCGGTGGTGAGCTGATTGGTCTTCACGCCCAGCGCTTCGACCAGTGTGCCGCGCTTGCCGTCGATCATCTGCGAGAGGCGATCGGTCTGCTGCTGGATGTGGCTGACGATGTCGTCGGTCTTGCCGGTCATCGCCGAGCCGAAGCTGGTGCTGGCGGTCAGGATCGAACGCTCGATGTCGGCGGAGGTCGACTTGACCTTTGCGCTGGCCTCGTTCGAGGCAGTCACCAGCATGTTATGCGCGTTCTGTGCGCTGGATTGGATGGTTTCCGCTGAATTTGTCGTTGCGGCACCCAGTGAGTGCTCGATCTCAGCGGAGATCGACCGGATCTGCGTGGCGGCCTCCGTCGAGGTTGCGGCCAGCGTGGTCTGAGCTTCGCGGGCGCTCGACAGGATCACGGAAGCGGTGTCGGCGCCTGCAGTCGATAGCGTGCGTTCGACGTCGCCGGCGAGCGACTTGAGGTGCGATGCGGCTTCCGTCGAAGCCGAAACCAGCGTGGTCTGAGCTTCGCGGGCGCTCGACAGGATCGAGGCAGCGGTATCGGCGCCTGCGGCCGACAACGTTCGCTCGACGTCGCTTGCCAGCGACTTGACCTGGGACGCGGCTTCCGCGGAGGCGGCGACGAGAGTGGTTTGGGCGGCCCGCGCGCCGGCCAGGACCGTGTCCGTCGTGTTGGCGCCCGCGGCCGACAGCGTGCGCTCGATGTCGCCGGCGAGCGACTTGACCTGGTTGGATGCTTCGGTGGACGCGGCGATCAGCGCCGTCTGCGCAGCCCGCGCTCCGGCGAGCACCGAATCCGCGGTGTTGGTCCCCGCTGCCGACAAGGTCCGTTCGATGTCGGCGGACAGCGCCTTGATCTGGTTTGTGGTGTCGGTCGAGACAGTCAGCAGCGTCGTCTGCGCCTCGCGGGCATTGTTCACGAGAGAGGCTGCGGCGCTGCTTCCGACGGCGGTCAGGGCACGCTCCATTTCGCTCGACGTCAACTGCAATTGAGCGCCAACATCGCTGGAAACCGAGACGAGAGATTGCTGCGCGGCGCGCACGCCGGTCTGGATGGTTTCGCTGGTGTTGATGACGAGGTTCGTCAACGAGCGTTCCGCGTCCTCGACATGCGACCTGATGCCGAGCGACAGTTCCTCGGCGCGCGCCATCAGCGCATCGCTGGCCTGGCGGCCGCCCGATTCGAAGCGGCCGACCACGGCTTCGACGCGCGATCCCAGCAAGTCCTCGAATTGGGCGACGCGCGTCTCGATCTCGGCCGCTACCGCGCCCGCACGCTGATCGAGGCCCTGATGAATGTCCTGGAACCGGGCCGTGACGGTGTTGGCCAGGTGTTCGCTCCGGCTGTCGATCGCCTCGGTCACGTTGGCGATCCGGCGGTCGATCGCCGCGATGGCCTGGGTCGCGCCGTCCGTGAGCGAGGAGGCGAGATAGGTGAGGCGGCCGTCGATCGAACTGATCGCATGCGCGGCGCCGTCCGACAGCGACGACGAGAGGGCGCCGAGATGGTTCTCGATGGTCATCGTGACGGATTTCGCGCGCGCGTCGAAAGTCTGCTCGAGCATTCCCAGACGGCCGTTCACGCTTTCGTCGAACGATTTGATCTTCGTGTCGAGCGAACTGTCGAGGTTCGCGATCCGGGACTGCAGCGAGGTCTCGAACAGGCCGAGACGCTGATCCAGCGCGGCAACGATCTCGCCGCCGTTCGACGTCACGCGCGTATCGAACGTATCGACGTAGGTTTTGAGGCTCTCGGAGATATCCTGGGTCCGCTGGCCGAGCCGCTCGACCACTTCGCTGCCGTACGTTTTGACGGTGCGGTCGAATTCCGAGATGTGGCGCGTGATCAGGGCGCCCAGCGTACCGCTGTCCCGCGCGAACTTTTCGGCGAGTTCCGCGCCTTGCTGCCTGACGAGTTCGTCGAACGCGCTCATCTGCAGGCTGAGCGTATCGTGGGCGCTTTCGGTCTGATTGATGACCTTGGCCACCAGCGTGTTGACGGTCGTGTCGAGGGCGTCGCTGGCCTTGTCGCTGCTTGCCAGAATGCCCGTTGCCAGGCGATTGCCGGCTTCGTCGATCTTGTTGACGAGATCGTTGCTTCGCAGTTCCAGTTCGAGCAGCAGGGAATCGCTGGAGTTCTTCAGCGAGTCGTGAACCTGTTCGGTGCGGTCGGAAATGCCGTCGACGATCGACGCCGATTTCTGTTCGAATTCGCCGGTGATGCGGTCGATGCGCTCATTGAGCATCTCGTGAACGCGATCGGCGAGATCGACGAATTCGTCGTGAACGTGGCCGGTCTTGAAATTGAGGCTGCTCGTCAGCCGCTCGCTGGCATCGAGCACCGCGCGGGTCGTTTCGGCGCTGGCTTCCTCGAGACGGTCGAGAAGATCGCCGCCGCGCTCGCCAAGCGCGAGGATCATGTTGTCGCCCGCGTTGCTGAGCGCCGTCGTGATGTGCGCGCCGCGCTCTTCGAGAGCGCCGGTGATGCTCTTGGCGACTTCGTCGACGCGCGATGCGATCGCATCGCTGATCAGGGCGATGTCGTGGCGCAGGTCGATCTGCACGCCGGAAATCGCGCTGCGGACCTGCTCGGCCTGGCCGACGAGGTTGTCGCGTTGATGGGCGATGTCCTGGAGCAGGGCGCGGATGCGCACCTCGTTGTCGGAATAGGCGCGCTCCAGCGCTGCAACCTCGTTCGCGACGAGCGCTTCGAGTTCGCCGGCGCGGGCGATCGCACGTTCCACGCCGTCGCCCATGGCGGCGACCTCGCGGCGGATCGCCTGTCCGACCGTCACCATCGAGTCGCTGGCGGTGCCCTCGGGCTCGGAGAAGCGGATCGCGACCTGGGCCATGGACTGCGCGATCATGCGCAGTTCCTGCCCGCGCCAGACGAGGCTGGCGAGGAAATAGAACAGCAGGACGGGGGCGAAGAACAACGCGATCAGACCGGCGAGAGCAAGCGTGCCGCCGCTGCCCTGGCCGATCACGGCCTTCAGGGACGGCAGGAAACCGATCGTCAGCAGGCCGGCGCCAGCAAGCCAGACAACGGCAAAAAGCGTGGCGAGCGTGTAGATGTTGCGGGCGGGGCGGCCCTTCTGGATGGCCTGCAGAATCTGGCCGATCGTCTCACGGTCGTCGTTGGCAGGGCGGCGGCTGAAATGCGGCTCTTCGATCGCATCGAATGAGGGCCGTTCGGTCGTGGAATGAGTCTCGAATTTCTCGCCATAGCCATCTGCGGGTGACGGAATCGGCGGAGCCGCATCATGGCGGGCTGCAGCCTGATCGAGATCGGTCGCAGGCGCTTCACCGATGTTGAGCGCTTCCTGAATGGCAGAAAGAGCGACTTCGGTGGGATCTTTGACCTTCTTGGGATTGTTCGCCATGTGCAGTCCACGCTCTCGTGTTACGCAACCGGATTCGCGATCGCAGCGGCAATCTCGCGCACCGGCCCTGAGCCCCTGGCCAACCGCAAGCGAGGCCGACCAAGCTGCCAGCCTTGTCTGCCACTTCCGCAAACATCCTATTGGCTTGGCGTCTCGAATGAAATGGTCGCGATTAATACAATCTTAATCATCGTTAACGGCAAACGCTGGTAACCGCCTCCAGTTGCTCCAAATTATCGGATGACCCGCCGAATCGGGCGAAAGCTCGATGGAACCCGGTTCTGTACGCGAAACGTTCCGTTAACCAGCGCCGTGATTGGCTGGACCGGGTCCGCCGTGGGCAAAACGCCCGTAGCGGCCGTTTGGGTCATCGCCATGCCGTTTCACATCGAGCAGGTTGCCTGGATGCCGTCTCCTCCCCTTGTGCCGGACGACGGTCCGATCGACTTTGCGCACCTTCGGACCATGACTCTGGGCGACGCTCGCCTTGAGCGCGAGGTTCTGGCGATGTTCGCGGCCCAGGCGGCCGAACTGGGGGCTGCGCTGGCCGCACTTCCGGCCGACACGGCCGCGCTTGCCCACAAACTCAAGGGCTCGGCCCGCGCGGTCGGCGCGTTTCGTGTTGCTGAGGCGGCCTCCGATCTCGAGACCGCGGCGAGGACGGACGGCGCCGCCGTTGCCCTTGCGGCGTTAAAGGAGACGCTCCGCGAGGCTTGCGAGGCCATCGGCGCGCGGTTGAATCGCTCCTGAACCGGGGAACGAGGATATTCCCGACGAGGCGCTTGCTTCTGGGGCCACGAGTGCTGGCGCTGGC
This sequence comes from Nitrobacter sp., assembly GCA_035546855.1. Classification (GTDB taxonomy): domain Bacteria; phylum Pseudomonadota; class Alphaproteobacteria; order Rhizobiales; family Xanthobacteraceae; genus Nitrobacter. The sequence goes on from DASZVY010000054.1 coordinate 58,062, forward strand.
CGGATCGACCCGTTATAGGACAGCGGGACCTTCCCTGATTGACATCCGGCAGCACGAGAACCCATGACCAAGATCAATTTTGTCGACCATTCCGGCGAAACCCGCACAGTTGACGTCGAGAACGGCGCGACAGTGATGGAGGCGGCGATCCGCAATGCCGTTCCCGGCATCGAGGCCGAGTGCGGCGGCGCCTGCGCCTGCGCCACGTGTCACGTCTATGTCGACGAAGCATGGACCGACAAGGTCGGCAAGCCGACGCCGATGGAGGAGGACATGCTGGATTTCGGATTCGACGTACGGCCGAACTCGCGGCTGTCATGTCAGATCAAGGTCACCGACGAACTGAACGGCCTCGTGGTGACGACGCCGGAACGTCAGGCGTAAACGCCGCCCATCCTCGTCACGCCTCGTCGGTATCGCGCATCATGCGCTCGCGGCCGTCCGCATCCGCCAGCGCTCGAAGTTGCGCAGGATTTCGTCCGTGAGCGGCGTCGGCCGCCGCGTGACCTCGTCGATCAGCACGGTCGTCGCCTGCGCCGACGCCACGCAACGTCCGTCCGAAAACACCACCTGATCGAACGTCACCGAGGTGCGTCCGAACCGCACGACGCCAAGCCCGAGTTCGATGGTGCCGGGCCAGTGCAACTCGCCGCGAAAATGCATGTCGAGGCGAACCATCACCCAGCCGAGTCCCGGCGGCATCAGGCCCATGCTCCTGTCCTTCACCAGTGTGACACGGCCGGTTTCGAAGTAGACCGCGTAGCTCGCGTTGTTGACGTGCTGGTTGGGATCGAGATCGCCGAACCGCACGTTGTCGGTCAGGCGATAAGGATAGTCGTCGAGGCGCGGCACGGCACGGGCAGGTGCATTCACAGGCAAGAACTCCAAATAGCCCGCTTTTACAGCCTTTTTGACCAACTCTCGCAAGAGGGCACGCGGAATGGCAGGCATATTACGCCTTCCCTCAAACCGCATGGTTGGCTAGACAACAGGCTGCGGCGGGCATTGCCCGCTCTGCCGCGATGGTTGCAACGGAAAAGAAGCTGACATGAGCGAAGCGATCAAGACGGATGTGCTGATTATCGGTGCGGGCCCTTGCGGACTGTTTGCCGTGTTCGAACTGGGTCTGCTCGACATGAAGGTGCATCTTGTCGACATTCTCGACAAGATCGGCGGCCAGTGCGCCGAGCTCTATCCGGAAAAGCCGATCTACGACATTCCCGGCATCCCGCTCGTCACCGGCCAGGGCCTCACCGACGCGCTGATGGAGCAGATCAAGCCGTTCAGCCCGACCTTCCATCTCAACGAGATGGTGGAGAGCATCGAGAAGATCGGCGATCCCGGATTCCGCGTCACCACCGACGCCGGCAAGGTGTTCGAGTGCAAGGTCGTCGTGGTGTCCGCCGGCGGCGGCTCGTTCCAGCCCAAGCGTCCGCCGGTGCCGGGCATCGAGGCGTATGAAAACACCTCGGTGTTCTACGCCGTGCGCAAGATGGAGCATTTCCGCGACAAGGAGATCCTGATTGTCGGCGGCGGCGATTCTGCGCTCGACTGGACGCTCAACCTGCATCCGCTGGCGAAGCGCATCACGCTCTTGCACCGGCGCGACGATTTCCGCGCGGCGCCCCATAGCGTCGAGCAGATGCGCAAGCTCGTCGCCGATGGCAGGATGGACCTGAAGATCGGTCAGGTCACGGAACTGGAGGGCAGCAGCGGCCAGCTCTCGGGCGCGCATGTGAAGGGCAGCGACAACGCGATGTCGAAGGTCAGTTGCGATACCATGCTTCCGTTCTTCGGTTTGACGATGAAACTCGGCCCGGTCGCGAACTGGGGCCTGCAGCTCGAGAACAATCTCATCCCGGTGGAGACGGCGTCGTTCGAAACCAACGTGCCCGGCATCTTCGCGATCGGCGACATCAACACCTATCCCGGCAAGCTGAAGCTGATTCTCTCCGGCTTCCACGAGGGCGCGCTGATGGCGCAGAAGGCGCACCGCTACGTCTATCCGGACAAGCGGCTGGTGTTCCAGTACACCACCTCGTCGTCGAGTCTGCAGAAGAAGCTCGGGGTGAACTGACGAGGCGAGCGGGCTGAGGGGCCGCGCCACGTTGCGGCAAACCTGAGGCAGCGATCATCGGACCGAAGTTTTGGTGCGGCGAAACCGCGAGCGGCGTCCCGGCGGCTTTCCGATCAGCGGCGCGCGAGCGACTCGCTGTATCGAACCCGCGTCAAGGTGAACGGCGCGGCCAACGCCTTCCCGAGGGAAGATCGGATGGTCGCGCCGTTGCGCATCGTCGTCCTTACTTCGCGATCTTCACGAAGCTCGGATACTTCAGCTTGCCCTCGGCGATCTTCTTCGGCCAGACTACGACTTGCTTCTTGTCCTGCCACTGGAAGACGAGGCCGGTGACGAAGCCGGGGCCGGACTTGATGCCGTGGGTGAACTGGTCGTCCTTGCCGTAGAAGGCGATGTGGCCGATGGTGCCCTCGTAGTTGGTCTTCTCCATCTCCGCGACCATCTTGTCGGGATCGGTCGAGCCAGCGCGCTTGATCGCCTCGGCAATGATGTAGACATCGTCATAGGCGGTGTAGCCGGTGTAGGCCGGGTCGCTGCCGTACTTCTTCTTGTAGGCGGCGGCGAACGGCTTGGTCTTCGGCGTCACCGCGACATCGGCGGTCGCGACCGCGAGCGAGGGAATGCCTTCCGCCGCACCGTTGGTGTCGTTCCAGAAGGTCGGGCTCAGCGCCTGCGCGCTGATGCCGAACATCGCGACCGGCACCTGCTGGTTCTTCCACTGCACCGTCGGCTGCACGCCGACGTGAGAAATGCCCGTCACGATCGCGTCGGGCTTGTTGGCCTCGATCTTGTTGAAGATCGGCGTGAAGTCGGTGGTGTCGGGCGAGAAGCGGATGTGGTCGGTGACCTTCAGCCCGGCCTTCGGCAGACAGGCGAGGTAGCCCTCGTCGAGCGGCTTGGTCCACGCCGCGTCCTCGCTCATGACGGCAACGGACTTCATCTTCAGTCCGTCGACCAGCAGGTCCTTGGCCGCATCGCAGACGAGTTGCGCCTGCGCCGCCGAGGTCAGATAGCCGTGGAAGGTGTATTTGTTCTTGGCGTAGTCCTTATGGATCGCGGCCGTGATCTCGTTCGAAGCCGCGCCCGGCGTGATGAACGGCATCTTCAGCCGCGCCGCCCACGGCTCGAGCGCCAGCACCACCTCGCTGATGTAGCTCGAAATCACCGCGGAGACCTTGTCGTCGCTCACCGCGCGCTGGAAGGCGCGGACCGCGTCGGCCGACGAACTCTTGTCATCATAGACCACGATCTCGATCTTGCGGCCGTCGATGCCGCCCTTGGCGTTGATCTCGTCGGCCGCGATCTGGGCGCCGCCGCCGGTGGATTGGCCGGCGATCGCCTGCACCTCGGCGATCACGCCGATCTTGATCGGCGGCTTCGATTGCGCCAGCGCCGGCGCGGTGGTCATCGCCGCTGCGAGACCGAGCGCAAGCGGCATGGCGCCGCGCCATAACGCGATGGTATGCTTCGTCATCATCTTCTCCCAGACCGTTCTTGTTTTGCTTCAGTGCGCCCCTGCCTCGAAGGCGGGACCGGCCGAAGTCTAGACCCGCTTGGTCCATCGGTAAAATAACCTCGGCGCGCGCAACATCGACTTTAGGCGAAGGCGAGGTCGCATCATCGGCGGTTCAGTCATCAGCGACGCCACGATTGGGTGAAGTCTGGTCAATCGATCCTGATCTCTCCCGCCGGGGAGCGGCCCGCGCTCATGTTGGATCGACAGGGATGTCCGTCGTCGCGTGGCAAGCAGGCATGGCGCAACGGCTTCGGCGTCACGCCGTCTCTACTGCTGCGGAGCGGAGGGGATCGCCGCCGGCGGCATCGGCGGCTGAGGTCCGGCCGGCGGCGGAGCCGAAGGTTGGATGGCCGAGGGAGCCGGGGTCAGTTGGGCTGGCGCCGCCGTCGGCGAGGGCGGCGCCAGCGGTTCCTGCGTCACGTCGCCGGCGTCGGCCGCATTGAGGTGCAGCACGGTGGCGGCGGCGGGCAAGGCTGCGTCCGCCATGGCGGCGTGTCCCTCGGCGGTCGGATGGATCGCGCCGCCATACACAGCCGACAGCATTCCCCACGTGGCGTCATGGATATCGGACGGCTGCATCGCCGTGGGCAGGGCCTGCGGATAGGTCATCGCGGTGAAGTAGCTGTCGTCGGCATCACGGATCCAGCGCGCGCGCGGCAGATAGGCCCGAAACTCGCTGGCGCCCCGGCCGCAGGTCAACGGCTGCTGCGGGGCCGCCACGATATCGCTGACGAAGCTGTCACCCTTGGCGGAAAAGCACTGGCGGTCGAATTCGGGATCGCTGTCGGCGCGTGCGCAGAAGCCATGCGCGGCGAACGCCGCCTGATGCCCGTCGACGTATGTCATGCGGTCGGCATCGGGATTGCGGCACAACACACCGGACTGGCATAGCGCGACGGCTTTCAGGCGCGGCAGGAATTCGTTCTGCACATAGCCCGTCACCTGGGCCAGCCGCTGCGGGTCGGCGTTGAAGGCAGGATGGACGTCGAAGCCGGCGCGTCCGCCGGCGCAGGGCGCACCGTTCGCCAGCGCCGGGTTCGCGTAGGAGACGAACACGACGCGGGACATGTCGCCGTCGACCAGCGGCCTCAACGCCGCGCGCAGCCGGCCGAACGCCTGCGGCAGATCGGTGGTGAGGCTTGCGCGGGAATCGGCGACCGATGCGATCAGGCCGCCGCGCTTGAACAGGGCACGTTCGGTCGAGCCGTCGACGATGACGTCGGCGACCAGTCCCGAGAAGTCGATGTCGTTGGCGCCGATGGTCAGCAGCACGAGGTCGAGCTTGCGGTCGGGCTGCCGTCGTCTCGCCGCGGCCATGGCCTCGCGCAGTTCGGCAATCTGGCCGCTCACGGTCCCCTGGCATTTCGTCTTCAGGCATTCGCGGGCGCGCTGCGGTCCGAGCAGGCCGTCGGGAATGGTGGCGCCGGTGCAGGCCAGCGGCAGATAGGTGACGGCGATGTGCGGATACTGCACCGCCAGGGCCAGCGCCGTGCGCGTCTGGTAGCTGTAGAGCGACCGATGGCAGGCGGCGTTGAACCAGAGCGCGCTGTGCTGTTGCCAGCCTTGCAGCGAACCCGACGTGCCGCAGGCGCGGCCGCCCTTGAAGCCCGCGCGGCTCGGCCGGTAATACTCATCCGCCGCGCCGCCGAGGTAGGAGCGGAAGCAGAACCCCTCATCGGACAGCGCGATGGCGCGATCGGGATTGCCTTCGCCGGACGCGATGGAGTCGCCGAGGCCGGCGATCAGGATATCGCGCACATTGATCTGGGTGGTGACATGCTGCGTGCCGCCGCCGCTCGTGACGTCGACCGCAGCATTGGTGGCGCGGCCATAGCGCGCCCGGAAGTTGATCGGCTCGGCGCAATCCTTCGTCGTGGTGCGCGGGCCGTCGCCGTCGTCGAACGACCAGGCACAGGTTGCGCCGACAGGGACGGCGCCCGTGAGTTGGACAGTCACGGGATGATCGGCCGGTGTCAGATAGCTTTCCTTGACGTTGTCCCGGATGCAGGGCTCGCTGATGCGTCCGTTCAGATCAATGCAGAGGCGGTTCACCGCATTGCGCGCCCAACCTCGTCCGTCGCTCTGCAGTTCCAGGGCGTCCTCGGAGGCGAGGATGCTCTGGTTGCGCTCGGTTTCGACGTGGATCTGGAAATCCCGCGACTCCCGGAACAGCCGGAAGCGATTGCGCACTTCCCATGAAATCTGCATTCCCCCGCTTGGGGCGTCGACGGCCGATGGATCGGACGCGTCCTGCGCGGCGGACGGTGATGGAACGACGGCAGCGAGCGTGGCCAGCAGCAGGACGGCGAGGACCAGCCGGGAGAAAGCGTGAGTTCGGATCATGATGCGTTTGACGTGACAGATGGGGCGGAAATAAGAGGGAGCGAGCCGGCAAATCCGCCTAATGCAGGTTTGGATCAGTTTTGTGGCACCCGGGCCTTGACGGCGCGGGGCCGCGGCGCCGCCGTCTTGTGGGCCGTCGCCGTCTGAATGGTGTCGCCGTTCGACTTGCGGCGCTCCTTCCAGGGCAGCACGACGTTCAACCACAGCTCGCGTGTTCCCATGATTGTGATGGCGATCGCGAACGGGATCATGAAGTAGAGGACGCGGAAGCACAGCAGCGTCGCCAGCATCTGCTCCTTGCTGAACTGGGGCAGCGCCACCAGCATGGCCGCATCGAACACGCCAAGGCTGCCGGGCGCGTGGCTCGCGAAGCCGAGCAGGGTCGCCAGAATGAAGACAACCGCCACGGAGACGAAATCGATCGCCGGATGGGCCGGCATCAAAAGGTACATCGCGAGCGAGCAGAAGCCGAGATCCACCACCCCGATCAGGATCTGCACGAAGGTCAGCCGGGCCGAGGGCAGCACCACTTTCCAGCCGTTCTGGCCGAGTTCGCGCCGGTTGCGGCCGGTGATGATCCACGCCAGATAGATCCCGATGCCGGCGAGGCAGCCGAGCGCGATCAGCCGGTTGATTGGCGGCGGCAGCAGATCCATCGCGCTCGCGGCCCACGGGTGCCAGGTCATTCCGATGCCAAGCACAAACAGGTTGCCGAGCCAGAATGTCAGCCCGGAGATAAAGCAGATTTTCGCGACGTCGATGGCGCTCAGGCCGTAATCCGAATAGATCCGAAACCGGATCGCCCCGCCGGTGAAGACGGTCGCGCCGATGTTGTGGCCGATCGTGTAGCTGGTGAAGGCCGACAGCGCCGCGATCCGGTAGGGCACATAGTCCTTGCCGATCGTGCGCAGCGCGAAGAAGTCATAGAACGTGAGCGTGCAGAACGCGCCGACCACGCAGAGCGCGGCGAGCGCGATCTGATGCGGCGACTTCTCGGTCAGCGCGATCAGCACGACGCCGGTATCGACGCCCTTGAGGGTGCGAACGAGGGTACTGATGGCGAACGCGATGATAAGAAGGCTCGCGACGATCCCCAGCCGCTTCCAGCCGATCCATTCCTTGAAACCGCGCTGGATCGCGGTCAGCAGTCGATGCATTCGTCCTCCCGGCTAATGGTCCTTTTCTAACATTCGCATCCCGTTTCAGCGAGTCTGCCCGCGAATGTCAGAAACACACCGGATCGGCAACACGTTCAGAGCCAATTGAGGCAATCGACGGCAAACGACTGTCCAGTCACTCATACGCGAAAAGGTCATAAGACAAAAACGGATCCTTGGGCAGTCCTTGACAGCGTCGGCTCCGGCTTTTGACCCCTGGCCGAACATACGTCACAACGCCTTCATATCACCACAAAATAGCCACGGGCCGCGCCGGGCTGTCTGGGCCGTAGCTTACATATAGGCGCTCTCCTTGCCGTTCGCATCCCGATTCTGCCGTCCTCCAGCGCAGACAGTTCAAGGCCGTCATTCCGAGACGGTCATGCGAAGCATGGCCCTGAAGGACGGCGTCCATCCTTCAACGCTCGCGACATTGTCATGGTCATGCAGGCTTCGGGCTGACGTGCGGTTGCGGACGGCTTCGCCGCAGTTATCCCCGCAACGCGAAATGCGCGCCGCAAAACGCCATCAGCGCGCCGAGGCAGAGCGCGGCCACACCGGCCAGCACGCCTGAAATCGTCGGGACCGCGCTCGGCGCGGACGCCGCCTGACCGACGCCGGCCAGCACCAGCACGCCGACCGCGATCAGGAATTGCCGCATCCGCCGCGGGATCCGGCCGGACGCCGCGCTATGCATCAGCGTCGCCGTGAAATACCCGCCGCAGAATCCGGCGGCGGCAATCAGCCACCACGCGATGGCGGCGCCGGCCGGCATGAGGTCGGGGCCATCCGAACGCCACAGGCCGCCGAGATCGAGGCCGTAACGCGCGCCGAGCATGTGGACGGCGAGGGCGATGAGCACGCCCGTCACCATGGCACCTGCAAGGATCAGGTGACGCGGAAAATATGTCGTGTCGGCCATGGCGATTTGTAGGATACAAGACCACGGGCGCGCAAGTTCGCGCGCCGCGATGCGGGGGACAGAGAGACGTGACGCAACCGCCGGGCGAGGCGCCGCAGTATGCGTTCAGGGCATCGCTGATCGGATCGGCCCATGCCTTCTCGCTCACCGACGACGGTCTCTCGTGGCAGATCGGCAGCCGTTCCGGCGTCTGGCGCTACAGTGATATCGCGGACCTCCGGCTGTCCTACCGGCCGATCTCGATGCAGTCGCGACGCTTCCGCGCCGATCTTCGCCACTGGAACGGCAGCCGGCTCTCGGTGCTGTCGACGACATGGCAGACGGCAACGCTGATGGCCCCGCAGGATACCGGCTATCGCACCTTCATCGTCGACCTGCACCGGCGCCTCGCGCAGCACGGCGCGCGGACGAGCCTGGCCGGGGGCCTCAAGCCGATGCTCTATTGGCCCGGCGCCGGTCTCATCGCGCTGGTCGCCGCCGCGATGGCCGGTCTGCTGGTGCGTGCGCTGGTTGTCGGCGAATGGGCAGGGGCATTGTTCGTGGTCGGCTTCGCTGCGCTGTTCGGCTGGCAGATCGGCAACTTCATGTGGCGCAACCGGCCGCGCGCCTACACGTTCGATGCGGTGCCCGGGGATCTGCTGCCGTAGGCGGCCTGCCGGATCTGCGACATTGCAACCGGGCGATACCAAATGTGACTTCGCGATCTTCGGCACGGCTGCCAATCTGGCCCCGGGCGACGGTCGGGATGGGTCATGGCGGAGGATGGCACGCGAGCGCTGACGGACGATGTCATCGCCAGGATCAACACAACGCACCTTGCCGTGACGCCACTCGCGCCCGCCGATCTCCTGTTCGTGTTCGGCACCCGCGAGGATGTCGCGCTGCGGGTCGCCGAAGCCGGCCGCTTATGGCGCGGCGCGTTTTTCCGATGGGCGATCGTGAGCGGCGGCGTAACGCCGGGGTCGCCGCTATCCGAATGCGCGATCATCAAGGCTGCCATGGTCGAACAGGGTATTCCGGCCGACCGCATCCTCGAGGAACACCGGGCGACCAACACCGGCGAAAACGTCATTTTCGCGCTGCCGGTCATTGACGCGCGGCTAGGTCTCGCTGCCGTTCGCAGCGTCATCTGTCTCGGCAACACGTGGACCGGCCGCCGCTATCCAATGACGCTGCACCGGCATTGGCCGGCGGTGGACAAGATGCTGGTCACCGTCGACGGCTTCGGTCTGCCACGCGAACTCTGGCACACGCATCCGGTGTTCCGGGCCCGGGTCCTGGCCGAATGGGCCAAGATCGAGCCCTATAAGGCGAAAGGCTTTATTGCGGCGTGGCCGGACCGATGACGAATCCCGTTGCAGCCGGCGGCGGACGATGACGCCTCATTTCCGGTCAGACTCCGAAGTCGGGGCTCAGTGCCGCACCACCAGCACCGAGCATTTGGCGTAGCGCACCACGTGGCCGGCGTTGGAGCCGAGGAAGTAGGTCTTCATCGCAGGCCGGTGCGAGGTCATGACAATGAGGTCGGCCTTGATCGCGGCGGCCTCTTCCAAAATCTCGTGGTAGATGCCGCCCTGCCGCACAACGGTGGAAACGCGCGCGGGATCGATGCCGGATTCGCGGGCGACGATCTCGAGCGCCTCCTCGGACGACTGGCGCTGCTGGGCGTCGAAATCCGCCGGCACATACTCGGCCAGCATCACCGGCGTCATCTGCTGCACGTTGAGCAGCCGCACCGTGCCATCAGAGGATTGCGCCAGCGCTGCCGCATTCGCGATCGCCGGCTTGGCGAGATCGGTATCGGCCAGATCGATCGGGACGAGAATGGATTTGAACATGCGCGCCTCCCTGTCATGACGACTGTATCACAAAACACGGCGCTGGCGATGTAACCGGCTGCCGGATTTCGAAGCCGGCGGCATCGCTCAAGCCTCGTTCAGCAACCGCGGGCTGACGAAGCGTTCGAGCCGTCCGCGGCGGAATGAGACGTCATTCCAGCCGCCGGACGCGAAGTCGATGACGGCAAGGCCGGATGTCGGGAAGTTGTCGTCGAGCGCGCGGCGTCCGGCCTCGTCGCCGCCGCTGCCGATCAGAGCCAGCGCGATTTCGTGGAGGCCGGGATTATGACCGACGATCATCAATCGTTCGGGATTTTCGGTCGCGGCCGCGCGTATGATAGCCAGCAGGTGCGCCGGCTCGGCGCCATAGATATCAGGCAGGAATGCCGCGGGCGGTTCGGGCGTGCCGGTCATGCTCCGCCGCACGAGGTCCCAGGTTTCGCGTGCGCGCACCGCCGTCGAGACCAGCACGAGGTCGGGCCGCAGCGCCGCCTGTCCGGCCAGCCATTCGCCGACCATGACAGCGTCCTTGCGGCCGCGCGCATCGAGCCGGCGATCCCGGTCCAGGCCGCTCGGCGCGTCGCTTTCGGTCTTGGCATGGCGAAGCAGCATCAAACGGTGCATGACGGACTCTTCGATTCGCGTCACAACCGTGACCCGTTCTCATATTGCGTTGCGCGCGGGGCGAATGGGATGCGACTCTTGGTTCTTTGTACGAGCAATCTTGCAACCACCCTAACCCGATGTCGCATTGACACCAAACCGGCGGATTCGTCGACAGCCCGCCTGGCCAGGGTGACAAGCGGCGCGCGGGCCCCTAAGACAATGCCATGATGTCGGAGACACCGACTGCGACCAATGAGCCCGCCGGTCCATCCGCGGCCGAAACGGAACCTGTCCGGCTGACTTTCGATCTCGATGCCGACGTTTGCGTGGTCGGCGCCGGGCTGGCCGGTCTGACGGTGGCGCTGGCCGCGGCGCAGCGCGGCGCCAGCGTCGCGGTGCTCGAGGGGCGCCGCGTCGGCTGGAATGCCTCGGGACATCAACTCGGCACGGTGATGCCGGGCTACGCGCTTCCGCTCGGCGATCTGATTGCGCGCGTCGGTTTCGAGGACGCGCGGGAACTCTGGACGCTGTCGCAGCAGGGCGTGGAAGCTGTGCGGGTCACCGCGCGCGCAATGGATGGCATCGCATTGAAGGACGGCGTGCTCGAGGTGTCCAATGTCGATACCGGCGATCAGCTCATCAGCCGCCTGCAGATGCTGAGCGAAGATTTCGGCACCGACGTGGAAGGCTGGCAGGTCGAGCGCGTGCGGGACACGCTGCGGACGCGCCGCTATTTCCATGCGGTTCATTATCCCAACGCATTCCAACTCGACGGCCGCGCCTATCTGCGCGGGCTCGCGGCATTGGCCCATGCCGCGGGCGCGCGCATTTATGAGGACACGCCGGCGGTCGACATCGATGCAGCGGGCATCAGGAAGCGCATCGTGACGCCGCAGGCGCGCTTGCGGGCATCGCATGTCGTGCTGGCGGGCAACGTCCATCTCGGCGAAGCGTCGCGGCGGCTGTCCGAAACGCTCTTGCCGGTCTGGCGCTATGCCGCAATCACCGCGCCGCTGGGCGAGCGCCTTGCCGAGATCGTCAACTTTCAGGGGTCGGTGCTCGATGCCGCCGGCATCGATCATTTCCGCATCGTCGACGGCAACCGGCTGATGTGGGCGAGCCCGGAGACCACGTGGGCCGCGCGGCCGCAGCGTTTTGCCGGTGCGATCCGCCGCCGTATCCGCACCATCTTTCCGGCGCTCGGCAAGGTGGAGATCGCCGAGACCTTTGCCGGTGCCACCGGTCAGACCATTCACGGCATGCCGCAGATCGGCCAGTTGCGCCCCGGCCTCTGGGTGGCGAGCGGTTTCGGACGGCAGGGCATGAACACCTCGGCCGTGGCCGGCGAGATCATCGCCAGCGGAATCATGTCGCGGGACGACCGCTGGCGGTTGTTCGCTCCGTTCGAACTGGTCTGGGCCGGCGGCACCACGGGTCGCGTCGCCGGCCACGCGATCGGCCTGGGGACGCGGTTCGGCTCGGCCGCCGCCGGAACGCTGGCGCGCTATCGGGAGCGGGCCCTGGCTCGCGAGACGGCGCGGGAAGTGCGGCTCGCCGCCGCCAACCGGCAGGCATGGACGGGTCCGTCCGCCCTCCAGGAGGAACCGGCATCGCAATCGCGGGAGACGGCGGAGGGCAGGGAGTCGGCTTGAACAAGATCGCCTCTCGGGAAAGTGAGCGGGGCCGCCCAGGTCCGGTGTAACCTGAGGCCGTTCTGGTCCGTATCTGTCGTCGGAACGCCCGATGGTCGTTCGTTCGCGTGGAGAAAGCCATGATTGACCGCCGTGTCCTGTTTGCATCCGTCGCCGGCGTCGGCGCGCTGACCGCATTTCGCTGGTTGCGTCCCGGTCCGGCCGAAGCCGCCGAAAAGAAGGCAGCGGAAAAATTCGAGATCGAAAAGACCGACGCCGAATGGCGCGCGCAACTGACGCCGCAGCAATACCGCATCCTGCGGCAGGAAGGCACCGAGCCGCCATGGACGAGCCCGCTGCTCAAGGAGCACCGCAAGGGCATCTTCGCCTGCGCCGGCTGCGACCTGCCGCTGTATTCGTCGGAGACGAAATTCGAGAGCGGCACCGGTTGGCCGAGCTTCTGGAAGCCGCTCGACAATGCGGTGGGTGAAACCAGGGACACGACGTTCGGCATGGTCCGGACCGAGGTTCACTGTCGCCGTTGCGGCGGCCATCTCGGCCATGTCTTCGACGACGGCCCAAAACCCACCGGCCTGCGCTATTGCATGGACGGGCTGGCGCTGACCTTCCATCCGGCGACGCCCTCGGCGACGTAGGTTTTTTATGCGGGGCCGAGCGTCTCGCAGTTATATTTTCTGTGCATACGTTTATATTGACGGCGCAAATAAGTGTATGTACATTAATTGCGGTGACGATCACTTTCAATCCTGACAAGCGCGCCGCCACGCTCGCCGATCGCGGCCTTGATTTTCAGGATGCCGCTATCGTGTTCGGCGGCCGCACCTACACGCTGGAAGATCGCCGTTTCGCCTATCCGGAGCGGCGCTATCAGACCATCGGTTTCCTGGCGGGGCGCGGGTCGCCATGTCATCAGCATGAGAAAGTGCAATGCCCGCGAACAAGCAAAATTTAAAGAGCGATTTGAGCCGGGTTGACCGGCATACCATCGCGCCGCACGAATACGACGACGCCCCGGAACTACCCGACGATTTTTTCGATCGCGCGGAGATTCGCGAGGGCGGCAAACTGATCCGGCGCGGAAGGCCCGCGCTCGGCGATAACGCCAAGCAGCCGGTAACGGTGCGCCTCGATGCCGATATCGTCGCGTCGTATCGCGCGCTAGGCCGCGGCTGGCAGACACAGATGAATGCCGACCTGCGGCGAGCCCGCAAACTTAATAAAACGGGGTGACGTAGGTTTTTTCGGAAGAGGTGCTCATGGCGCCGCCTGTTTTTCCGCGGAGGGGACGTTACAGGAGCGTTGTTTGAGGAGATTTGGGACAGCGGCTGCGAGACGAAGAACCGTTCGCGGCCGTCGCGTTCGCCCGGCAAGAGTTGCCCTGCTAGGCAAGAGTGCCCCGGCCCCAGAGCCGGGGTTTTCTTTTCAATGCCCTGAAATACCTCAATTATTCCAATTGGCACGGGAGTTGCGACGCCGTTTCCGACTGCGGCTTTGGCTTGGCTGACATCCGGCGGGCCGCCCGGATCGAGTTGGAGAAGGTGTTATGGGTATTTTCGACGCATTGAACACGTCAGTCGGCGGCTTGCAGGCGCAGTCCTTCGCGCTTCAGAACATTTCCGGCAACATCGCGAACGCCTCGACCACCGGCTACAAGGGCATCGACACCAGCTTCGACGACCTGATCCCGGACTCCACCAACCCGAACCGCCAGGTTGCCGGCGGCGTCACCGCCTACGCGCAGCAGACCATTACCACTCAGGGCACGGTGTCGGCCTCGACGGTCGGCACCTACATGGCGATCACCGGCGACGGCTTCTTCAATGTGCAGTCGCCCACCGGCACGGTGGACAATCAGCCGGTGTTTTCCGGCGTCACCTACTACACGCGGCGCGGTGATTTCCAGGTCAATGCCAATGGCAACCTCGTCAACAGCGCCGGCTATTATTTGATGGGCGTGCCGGTTGACCCAAAGACCGGCAACCCGCTCGGCAATGTGCCGCAGGTGCTGCAATTTCAGAACAACTTCATTCCGGCGCAGGCCACGACGACGCTGCAATACGCTGCCAACCTGCCCGCGACACCGACCACGCAATCGAGCTCGACGGCGACAACCGGAACGATTACTGCGGCGGGTGGCCTCAATCCGTCCGACTTCACCAGCGGCTTCAACCCGCTGGTTGTCGGTACGCCGGCGCCGGCCTACACCGACAACACAATCAGCGGATCGGCGGCGACAAACCAGCAGACCCCCCCGGTGGCAATCACAAGCGCCACGTTGCTATCGGGCACGGCGCCGAGCGATTCGCTGCCCAACGGTTTTGCAGTCGGTGACACTCTCACAGTGGATGGCACCACGATCACCTTCACAACAGCGGGTACCGGTGCGCAGGACGCGACCCATGTGCGGATCGACGACACGGTCGGCGACTTGCTAGGCAAGATAGGCGCGATCACAGGGGTTACGCCGACGATCGATTCCAGTACCGGTGCGATCACGTTGCACACCGGCACCGCGCAGGATCTCTCGGTCGCGAGTTCATCCGCTGGCTGGACTTCAATGGGCTTCGGCACGACCACCAACCTTGCGCGTGCCGGCGGTGGCACGCCGGGCGCCGGTACGGTGATCGCCAACGACCAGACCATCTTCCAGCAGGAATCGATCAGCGGCGGCGCCGTGACGGTCTACGACTCGACCGGCACCGCGGTGAACCTGCAACTGCGCTGGGCCAAGACCGATAGCGCCTCGCTCGGCGCGGGCCATTCCGACACCTGGAACTTGTTCTATCAGGCCGATCCCAACGCGACGGGAACGCAGGCAGCCTGGGTCAACGTGGGCACCAACTTCACCTTCGGCACCAACGGCCAGTTGTCGAGTCCGGTCGGCTCGTCGATCATCATTCCCAACGTCACCGTTGGAACCCAGTCGCTGGGAAATCTGACCTTCAACATCGGCACCGGCGGCCTCACGCAATATGCGAGCAGCGGCGGCAACGCCACCGTCAACGCGATCAATCAGAACGGCTACGCCGCGGGCCAGCTTCAGTCCGTCGCGGTCAACAACGACGGCATCGTGGTCGGCACGTTCTCGAACGGCCAGAACCTCGATCTCGCCCAGGTGTCGCTGTCGCATTTCAACGGCACGAACTATCTGAAGGCGCTCGATGGCGGCGCCTATGCGGTCACCGACCAGTCGGGTCCGGCGATTGCCGGCGCGTCGGGACACATCAGCGGCTCGTCGCTCGAGGGCTCGAACACCGACATCGCGGATGAGTTCACCAAGCTGATCGTGACCCAGCAGGCCTATTCGGCGAACACCAAGGTCATCACGACGGCGAACAGCATGGTCCAGGATCTCCTGAACGTGCTGCGGTGATCGCGTTTCCGATTGACCTGATTTGAGGCGGGCAAAAAGATGAGTTTGAGTTCGGCCCTCTCCATCGCGATATCGGGCCTGCGGGCAAACCAGGCGGCGCTGTCGATCGTCTCTTCGAACGTCGCCAACGCCAATACGGCCGGCTACGTCACGCAATCGCTCAACCAGAGCGAAACGATCACCGGCTCGACCGGCGCCGGCGTTCGCGTCACCGGCGTCAGCCGTCAGCTCGATACCTATGTGCAGGCGCAACTGCGCACCGAAAACGCCGGCGGCGCCTATGCCGACCAGATGTCAACGGTGCTCGGCCAGTTGCAGAACGTCTACGGCACGCCGGGCAATGACGGTACGCTGGAAAACGCGCTCAACGATTTCACCTCGTCGTTGCAGGCGCTGTCGGCGAGCTCGGGCAATTCCGCCGCGCAGTCCTCGGTGTTGAATGCGGCGCAGGCCCTGGCCCAGCAGCTCAACGCGACCACGCAGGGCATCCAGACGCTGCGCTCCAATGCCGAGCAGGACCTCTCGGTGTCGGTCAGCCAGGCCAACGCCGCGATGCAGCAGATCGCACAGATCAACCAGCGTCTGCAGTCGATGGATTCCACCGATCCGGCGGCCGCGACGCTGATGGATCAGCGCGATTCCGCCGTCGATCAACTGTCGAAGCTGATGGACATCCGCGCCGTCACCGACAGCTCGAACCAGACGTCGGTGTTCACGACGGCGGGCATTCAGCTCGTCGGTGGCGTGCAAGCGTCGACGCTGACATTCAACGCGCAGTCCTCGCTGACCGCGAGCTCGCAGTGGAATGCCGATCCGAGCAAATCGAGCGTCGGCACCATCATGTGCCAGTTGCCCAACGGCGCCAAGGTCGACATGATCGCGACGCAGTCGATCAACTCCGGGCAGATCGCCGCCGACATCCAGCTTCGCGACAAGACGCTGGTGCAGGCGCAGGCGCAGGTCGACCAGATGGCCGCGACGCTGGCCAGTTCGCTGTCCAACATCACGACCGACGGGACGGCGTCGGCAGGGCCGCCGACAAGCTCCACGTCCGACCTCTCGAACGTGCTTCCGGGCAATTCGTTCAACCTGACCTACACGGACACCGCGACCAACACCCAGCACACCATCACGGTCGTGCGGGTCGACGACGCGAGCGCGCGGCCGATCCCGAACACCGCCTCCAATCCCAACGATCAGGTGATCGGCGTCGATTTCTCCGGGGGCGCCGCCTCGGTCGCGGCGCAACTCAGCGCGGCGCTCGGTTCCAACCTGACGTTTTCGGCATCGGGCTCCTCGCTGACGGTCACGAGCACGAATGCGGCCACCGTGAACGATACCTCGACGACGACGACGGTGCAGTCGCTGACATCGGGCGATCCGCAACTGCCGCTCTTCACCGATCGCAACTCGCTCTACACCGGCGCGATCACCGGCACGGGATCGCAGATCACGGGGCTCGCCGGGCGCATTCAGGTCAATGCCGCGCTGCTCGCCGATCCCTCGAAGCTCACCACCTACAGCACGTCGCCGGCAACGGCGGCCGGCGACACCACGCGGTCCGACTTCATCTACAATCAGCTCACGACGGCGACCTACAGCTATTCGCCGCAGACCGGCCTCGGCTCAACGTCGTCGCCGTTCACGGGCACGTTGCCGTCGTACCTTCAGCAATTCATCAGTGCCCAGAGCAGCGCCGCGACCACGGCGCAGCAGGTGGCGCAGGGGCAGGACGTCGTCGTCAATACGCTGCAGCAAAAATTCAATGCCAAGGCTGGCGTCAATATCGACAGCGAGATGACCAACCTGATTTCGCTGCAGAACAGCTACGCGGCGAACGCGCACGTCATGTCGGTCGTCCAGAGCATGATGCAGACCCTGCTGCAGGCCCAGGTGTAAAAAGGCATGTGTAAAAGGCATGGAAGCGTAAAGGTGTAGAGATGGCGATCAACGGCATCAGCTTCGGCTCGGGCGTTCTCGGCGGCTCCATCCAGAGCCTCAAGAATCAGCTCGCCGATCTGCAGAACCAGCTCACCAGCGGCAAGGCGTCCACGACCTATTCGGGTATGGGCGCGAACGAGGGTTTCGCGATCGCCGCGAGGTCGCAGTTGTCGAACATCGCCGGCTTCACCGACACCATGGCCAAGGTGAACACCACGATCGGCGTTGAAAATACCGCGCTTCAGGCGCTGGTCGACATCGGCACGCAGCTTCAGACGGCGGCGACGAGCGGGACGCAGGCGTTGAACAGCGTCGGCCAGACCGCGGGGCAGCAGACGGCGGTGGCCGAACTCGGATCGATGCTCGACATCCTCAACACGCAGTCCGGCGACCGCTACATCTTCTCGGGCAGCGCGCTCAACACGCCCGCGGTCGTGTCCCAGGACACGCTGCTCAACGGCAACCCCTCGCAGGGAATCGCCGGGCTGAAGCAGGTGATCTCCGAGCGCAATCAGGCCGATCTCGGCAGCGATGGACTGGGGCGGATCGCGATCACTCAGCCGTCGTCGACCTCGGTGTCGGTGGCGGAAGATGCCTCGCCCTCGGTGTTCGGCATGAAGCTGCAATCGGTCTCGTCGTCCCTGACGGGCGCGAGCCTCACCACGACGCCGGCGACCATCAACCTTCCGGCCAATGCCACCAATGGTCAAACCTTCGACGTCACCTTCCAGCAATCCGACGGCACCAGCAAGACCGTCACATTGACGGCAACCACGACCGTGCCGCCGCCGGCGGGTTCATTCGCGATCGGCACGACGGCGGCCGATACGGCCGCGAACCTGAATGCGGCCCTGGCCAGCGCCGAAGGCGCCACGGGGCAGTTCGGCGCGCAGTTGACCGGCGTCAGTTCCAGCATGTCGGGCGTGACGGTGACGCCGGCCCAGACCTCGATCGATCTCGGCACCACCAATCCGCAAGACGGCGATACCGTGAGCTTTTCGTTCAGCATGCCGGACGGCACGACGGAGGCGATCCAGTTGACGGCCTCGAGCGCGACGCCGACGCCGGCGGGTTCATTCGCGATCGGCGCGACGCCGGCTGCCACCGCCGCCAATCTTCAGACCGCGCTGAGTTCGTCGATCGGCACGCTGGCCAACACCTCGCTGGTCGCGGCCTCGGCGGTGCAGGCCACCAACGATTTCTTCGGCTCGCCGCCGCTCCGGGTGAACGTCACGCCGCCGGCGACGCTGGCGACCGCGACGTCGCAGACCGACGGCACGGCGAACACGGTCGCATGGTATACCGGCAACACCAGCACGACGTCGGCCCGCGCAAGCTCCACCGCACGCGTCGATCAGTCGATCACCGTGCAATACGGCATGCAGGCCAACGAGCAGGCCATCGTCACGCAATTGAAGGCGGTTGCCGTCATGGCGGCGTTCTCGGCGCCCGCGACCGGCACCAATTCGGCGGGACAGATCTCGGCGCTCAACGATCGCGTGGCGCAGAACCTGACCGCGCAACCGGGCCAGCAGACCATTCAGGACATCCAGACCGACCTCGCCAACGCGCAGACCGTCATGAAGGACGCGACATCGCGGCAGACGCTGACCCAGGCGACGCTGCAGGATGTGGTCGATCAGGCCGAGAATGTGTCGACCGACCAGGTGGCGAGCCAGTTGCTGGCCCTGCAGACCAACCTGCAGGCCTCGTACCAGACCACGTCGATGCTGTCGCAGCTCAGCCTGGTGAAATTCCTGCCGGTCGGGTAGCTCGCCGGGCAGGGACTTAGGATTTCGTTAACCATGCCTGTTTACGGTTTGGTGAGGAATTCAAGCCGCCTTTTTGTCGCCGGAGCCCCCGATATGACCGACCGCGTTCGCCTCGTCGTCGCCACGCCTTGTTTTGGAGGGCAGGTGTCGACGATCTATGTCGGGTCGATCTTCAATCTGCAGCGGGTCATCCGGGCGCGCCCGAACATGGAGCTCAAGGTCGAGATGCGCGACGGCGACGCGCTGATCACGCGGGCCCGCGCCAACCTGGTGACGCTGTTCCTCGAAGATCCCGCCGCCACGCATCTCCTGTTCATCGACGCCGATATTGGCTTCAGCCCCGACCAGGTGTTCCGCCTGATCGACTCCGGCGCCGACGTTGCCGCCGGTCTTTATCCGATCAAGCGGGTGAACTGGGACAAGGCGCGGCAGGCGATGGCGACAGGCGCGGCGAACGTGCCGTCATCGTCGCTTGACTACGTGCTCGAGATCGACGACGGCGCGGATATCGCCATTCGCGACGGTTTTACCCGCGTTCGCTATGCCGGCACCGGCTTCCTGATGATCCGGCGGCACGTGCTGGAGAAAATGTGCCGGCATCCGGCTTACGCCTCGCTGCAGTTCTTCCGCGAGCATTCGCTCGATGCGCTGGCGGGAAGCTCGAACCGTTTCGCGCTGTTCGAATGCATGATCGATCCGGCGACGGGGACCTATCTCAGCGAGGACTTTGCCTTCTGCAAGCGGTGGACGGATATCGGCGGCGAGATCTGGGCCGATCTCCGCAGCCGGCTCGATCATGTCGGCCCGTCGGTTTTCCGCGGCGATATCTCGTCGCAATTCTCCGTTCCGGTCAGTGACGCCGATGCTGCCTGAAGGCGGCGCGTCGCGTGCAGGACATGCGGGAGGGGCAGATGAACCAGAAGCCGCTTGAAATCACCAAAGGCGCCGAAGCGCTTTGCGCCGACCGCATCGGCTACGCCAAACTGACGAAGCTCGCGTTCGACGGCATGGATCTTCGCCCGGCGCTCCATCGCCTGCTCGCGCGGCTCGCCCAGGGCGACGTGAGTGTCGGCGAGACCTTCGATCTCTCGGTTCTGGCGCAACTCGTCGGCGAAAAGGAAGCCGGCCTCGAGATCCAGTCCGAGGTGCTGTCGTTCCAGCGCCTGTTCCGCTCGCCATGCGCGACGGAAACGCCCCGGCTTCGCGTGCTGGCGCTCGCGGCCGCGATGGATATCGGCGGCAACACGCCGATCGAATTCCTGCTTGAGGAAACCGATATCGAGCTGACGACGCTCTATGTCGTGCCGGGCACGCCGCTTGCCCCGTTGCCGGAGCATGACGTCGCGATTGTCATCGCGTCGGATTCCGAAGAGTGCCGCGAGGCGCTCGCGGAGATGGCGCGTCTCGCGCCGCGATGGCCGAGGCCGCTGCTCAACGCGCCGCATTTCGTGGCCAACCTCGATCGCGACAAGCTATATGGCTTGTTGGACGGCATCGCGGGTCTCGAAATTCCGGTGACCGCCGTCAGGACGCGCGCGCAACTTGCGGACGTCGCGCGCGGCGAGGCGCTGTTCGATGACCGACATGCAAGCTTCCCGTTCATCGTGCGGCCGCGCGGCTCGCATGCGGGCAGGGGGCTGGCGAAGATCGACGATGCCGCCGCGCTGGATCGCTATCTCGCTGAGCATTCTCAAGCAGAATTCTTCGCGTCGCCGTTCGTCGATTATGCCGGCGCCGACGGTCAGTTCCGCAAATACCGGGTCGCGTTCGTCGACCACAAGCCGTACGCGGTGCACATGGCGATCGCCGGCCGATGGGACATCTGGTATCTCAACGCCGGCATGTCGTTCAGCGCAGACAAGCGGCGCGAGGAAGAAAACTTCATGCGCGGCTTCGAGGCGGACTTTGCGGCGAAGCATCGCGCCGCGCTCGCCGCCGTCGCAGAGCGTGTCGGCCTGGATTATTTCACGATCGACTGCGCGGAAAACCGGAATGGCGAACTGCTGATCTTCGAGGCCGACAACACTGCGGTGGTCCACAACATGGATTCGCCGGAGGTGTATCCCTACAAGGCGCCGCAGATGCGGATGGTCTTCGATGCGTTCGCGCGCATGTTGTCGCGTCACGCGCGCAGCGCAGAGGAACGCGCCGCATGACCGTCGCGTGGCAGCAGTCTCCGCCGCTCGCGAACAATACCGAGACGCTCGATCCCGACAATTGGGATGGCGTCCGGGCACTGGGTCACCGCATGCTCGACGATATGTTCGATCATCTCGCCCATGTCCGCGAGCATCCGGTCTGGCAGCCGATTCCGCAGGAGGTGCGAAGCCGCTTCCGCGCCGGCCTGCCGCGCGCGCCGTCGAAGCTGGACGACGTGTATCGCGAATTCTCCGACTACGTCGCGCCGTATGCGGCCGGCAACATCCATCCCGGCTTCATGGGATGGGTGCATGGCGGCGGCACCGCGGTCGGCATGCTGGCGGAAATGCTGGCGGCCGGATTGAACGCCAATCTCGGCGGCCGCGATCACATGCCGATTGAAGTCGAGCGGCAGGTTCTCGAGTGGGTCCGCCGGTTGTTCGGCTTTCCGGAGACGGCAAGCGGCCTCTTCGTCACGGGAACGTCGATGGCGAACCTGATGGCGGTTCTGGTCGCGCGGACAACGCGCCTCGGACAGGAGGTTCGCCAGAGCGGGATCGGGGCGCGGGGCGCGCTGTTGACCGCATACACCTCGAAAGCCGCGCACGGATGCATTGCGCAGGCGATGGATCTTGCGGGGTTCGGTCGCGATGCGTTGCGATGCATTCCGGTCGATCGGTCGCACCGGATCGACGTCGATGCGCTGCGCGAGCAGATCGCGCGTGATCGCTTGGGCGGGTTGGAGCCGTTTCTCGTGGTGGGCTCGGCAGGGACGGTTGATATCGGCGCGATCGACGATCTGCGTTCGCTGAGCACGGTGTGCGCCGATGAAAAGCTCTGGTTTCATGTCGACGGCGCGTATGGCGCGCTCGGAATGCTCGCGCCGGAAATCGCGCCGCAACTTGCCGGCATCGAGCGCGCGGACTCCGTCGGATTTGATTTTCACAAATGGGGGCAGGTGCCCTACGACGCCGGCTTTCTCATTGTGCGCGACGGCGAGCGGCATCGCGACGCCTTCGCCTCGCCCGCGGCCTATCTGCGCCGCGAGACGCGCGGACTGGCGGCAGGCCCGCACTGGCCCTGCGATTTCGGCCCGGATCTGTCGCGCGGTTTCCGGGCGTTGAAGACATGGTTCACGCTGAAGACCTACGGCACGGACAAGCTCGGCGCGATGATCGCGCGCACCTGTGCGCTCGCGGGTTATCTCGAAGCGCGGATCGCGGCCGAGCCGAGGCTTGAACTGCTTGCGCCGGTTCAGCTCAACATTGTCTGCTTCCGCTATCGCGCCGCGGATGCCGACCGGGTGAACGCGAACATCGTCGCGGCGGTCCATGAATCGGGTCGGGCCGCGCCGTCCACGACCACGTTGAACGGACAACTCGCGATCCGCGCCGCGATCGTCAATCATCGCACCGATATGTGCGATATCGACAGACTGATCGATGCGGTGCTGACGTTTGGCGCCCGCGAGTTGCGGAGCGCCGGCGGCGAGCAAGCGGCCGGACAGATCGTCGCCGCCTGATCTCTATTCGTGATGCGCTCGATTGGAGTGCGCCGCACTTGCGTATGTTGTCGTGCCCGGCTTCATGCCCGGCATCCACGTCCTGGATCGCCGCAAATCCAAGGGCGTGGATGGCTGGAGCAAATCCGGCCATGACGGGCGGCAAATGTTTTATTCCGGCCGGGCGAGACTCGGGAAGGCAGGTTCAGGCCGTTCGTTGCGCCGTTGCCTGTCCGGCTTTGTCGGCAATCGCCTTTTTGCCGCTCTCGATCAGCGTCTTTTCGAACGCGATCAATTGCCTTGCTTCCTTCAGCGCCTTGTAAAGATCGCCGTTCAGGATGTTGTTGTTGATGCCTTCGATGATGGGCCACGCGGTCGGCATCGTCGTGATGATGTCGCGCAGCAGACTGAAATAGGTGCCGTGATTCACCTGCGGCTCCGGCGACAGGTACATCAACTGAACCGCCAGATAGACGAGCTTGGCCGGCGTATCCGCGGTCTCGGGCGTCATGATGTCCTTTTCGCGCAGGATGGGAATCATGTCGCCGTCGATGAGAAGCCGGGCGCGCTGGTCGGTATTGGTGACGACGCAGGAGCCGATAATGATGCGCTCGTGCGGCTTGAGTTCGACCTTCAAGGCCATGATGCCTGTCCTCTGTTGCCGCCGGGGTGGCGATGTTGGGTCGTACCCGTCGCGGCCGGCTTTTTTGACGCGCGAGGCTGATCGCGCGGCTGCGGTTTTGATCCACGCCCCCCGTAATCCTTTCCGAATATGGTTAACGGCGGGTAAACGCGGATTTGCGCGATGAAATTGCGCGGACGCGAAAATGCAGCTTTGCCAGCGGCGTAGGGCGTCTCTTGCGCGCAGGCCGTGCTTCGTCGGCGCGCTCCGCACTCGCCTTTGAAACGATCCGAAGCAATCCGGTTCATCGTTTCTTAGAGTCTTGATCCCAAGGTGACGCATCGTCCGAAGAAACGTTCGGCGTAACGCGCACATCTGTACGTTCACACCAGAAAGGTATGAAAATGTCTGATATCGTCCTCTCGGCATCGGTTCGCCAGAACCTGCTGTCCCTCCAGTCCACCGCCAACCTGCTTGCCACCACCCAGAACCGTCTGGCCACCGGCTTGAAGGTCAATTCGGCGCTCGACAACCCGACCAATTATTTCACCGCGCAGTCCCTCGACAACCGCGCCGGCGACATCAACAACCTCCTCGACTCGATCGGCAACGGCGTGCAGGTCCTGCAGGCGGCCAACACCGGCATCACCTCGCTGCAGCAACTCGTCGACACCGCGAAGTCGATCGCCAACCAGGCGCTGCAGGCGACCTCGGGCTATTCCACGAAATCCCAGGCCAGCGCCACCATCACCGGCGCGACCGCGAGCAACCTGCTCGGCGGCACGGCGACTGCGGCGACCAATGCCAAGACCACGGGTACCGTCGATCTGAGCGGCGGAATTGATGCTTCCGGCGGTGCCAAGAGCTTCACGATCAACGGCAAGACCGTGACTCTGGCCACAAACGGCGGCACCGGTGGTACTCCCGGCACCGGCCACTATACGCTCTCCGACATCGAAGCCGCGATCAACGGTACGTCCGGCATTGGCGTTCACGCGACTGATGATGGCAGCGGCCATCTGGTTGTCACCAGCACCGGCACCCCGGGTTCAACCGACAGCATTACGCTTGGCGGCACGGACGTTGCTGCGGTGTTCGGCGCCACTCCCACCGTGACGGCCGGTACTGACGCCGGCACCACCGGCGGTCTGTCGGGGACGAGCCTGACCATCGCGGCGTCGTCTGACGGTGCGCTCCCTGGGGTCACCATCAACTTCGGCACCGGCGCCGGCCAGGTCTCGACGCTCGACGAACTGAACACCGCGCTCTCCGCCAGCAACCTGACGGCATCGATCGATTCGACCGGCAAGATCACGATCACGACCGCCAACGACTACGCGTCGTCGACCATCGGCGCGCTCAGCGGTACGGCCACGGGTGCGGGGTTGTTCACGGCCGGTGCGGGTTCCGCTCCGGTGAAGGACACGGACGCGCAGAACACCCGCGCCAGCCTGGTCGCACAGTACAACACCGTGATCGACCAGATCAAAACGACGGCGCAGGATGCCTCCTTCAACGGCGTCAACCTGCTCAACGGCGACCAGTTGCAGTTGGTGTTCAACGAAACCGGCAAGTCGACCCTGAACATCGCCGGCGTGACCGACGATCCGGCCGGTCTCGGCCTGGCGTCGCTGACCGCCGGCACCGACTTCCTCGACAACAACGGCACCAACAAGATCCTCACGGCGCTGAACAACGCCAGCTCGACCCTGCGCTCGCAGGCTTCGACCCTGGGTTCGAATCTGTCGATCGTGCAGATCCGTCAGGACTTCAACAAGAACCTGATCAACGTGCTGCAGACCGGCTCGTCCAACCTGACGCTGGCCGACACCAACGAGGAAGCGGCGAACAGCCAGGCGCTGTCGACCCGCCAGTCGATCGCGGTGTCCGCGCTGTCGCTGGCCAACCAGTCGCAGCAGAGCGTGCTCCAGTTGCTCCGCTGATTGCGAACACACCTGGTCTCCAGAAGCGGCGGGGGAAACCCCGCCGTTTTTGCGTTTGAGAGCAAGCGCCAGCAAATTGCGAACGCACGGCTGCAATCGACTGATCCTCTTCTGGGATCTCAGGCAATCGCGATATGGGCATTTGTTCCGTGGCGAACTGAATCTATTCCCGCAAGACGTTGATTTCAGGGTCGATTGAGCGGGCCGCGTCTGCCGGGGGACGACGTAGTTTTCGTGTGTCTGCAGATGTCTGCCGGTTAATGAGCTGTTAACCATAAATTAAAACGTTTCGTTCATCTGTTCCGCAACGGGGGGAGGCGCGATTCCGGGCGACGGCCTTCCGAATATGCGGAGGTGCAGCAATGTCCGATATCGTGCTTTCGGCCTCGGTCCGGCAGAATTTGCTTTCGTTGCAATCGACCGCCGACCTCCTTGCGACCACGCAGGAGCGGCTTTCCACCGGCAAGAAAGTCAATTCCGCGCTCGACAACCCCACCAACTATTTCACCGCCCAAGCCCTCGACAATCGCGCCGGCGACATCAACAACCTGCTCGACGGCATCGGGAACGGCGTCCAGGTTTTGCAGGCGGCCAACACCGGCCTGACGGCGCTGCAAAAGCTCGTCGACAGCGCCAAGTCCGTCGCCAACCAGGTGCTGCAATCCACCACGGGTTACTCCACGCGGTCGTCGGTGACGGCGCTCGCGATTCCCGGCGCGACGCCCCAGAATCTTCTCGGCACGGCAACAGGCGCAACGGCGGGCTCATTCACAGCCGGCACGTTCTCGACCGTCGACGTGTCGGGAACGGGCACCAGATCGACCCTGGCCGGCACCGGCACTTTTTCCAGTCTGAATCTGTCCGGCACGAACACGATCACCTTCAACCTGTCGTTCGATGGCGGAACAACCACCCAGCCGATCACGATCGATTCTGCTGCGATCACCGCGGCGGGCGGCACGCCGGCGACCGCGACCGAAACGAACGTGATCGATGCGCTGAATACCAAGATCAACGCGGCCTTCGGCACCACCGGCGTCGCCTATGCCGCCGACAACGGCGGCAAGATCGACCTGACGTCGGGGACTGCGGGGGCTCAGGTCGTCATCTCCGGCTACACCGAAACCGGTACGCTGGGCGGCACGTCGACTCTCGCGGACGGCACCGCGGCCGCAGGCACCGCGGCCAGCTCGCTGTCGTTCGATGTGACCGTCGACGGCGGCACGGCGAAATCGATCACCATCGATGCGGCCGCTCTTGCCGCCTACAACGCCGCCCCGGCGAACAGTTCCAGCCAGATCACCGATCCCGCATCCGCGCTCAGCGGCAACGACATCGCCAAGCTGGTCAACTATCAGGCCGGCGCCAACGTGGCCTCGTTTGCCGGCGGCAAGCTGACGTTCGCGTCAACCACGACGGGCACGGCCTCCTCGGTCCTCGTCAGCGCCGTGACGACGGCCGGCGGCGCAACCGACACCACCGGCATCGGCAGCGGCGGCACCGGCACCGGCGCGGCCGGAAACGGCGGCATATCCGGCCAGACGCTGACGATCGCGTCCACCGCGGGGGGCATCGCCACCAACATCACCTTCGGGACGGGGCAGGGGCAGATCTCGACGCTCAACCAGCTCAATGCGGCGCTGTTGGCGAACAATCTGCAAGCCTCAATCGATCCATCGGGCGCGATCACCATCTCGACCACGAACGACGCAGCCTCCGCGACGATGGGGGCGATCGGCGGTTCCGCCGCTGCGACCGGAAGCGTCTTCGCCGGGTTGGCCGGCGGAGCGCCGGTCGCCGATCCCACCTCGCAGCAGGCGCGCGCGGGTCTCGTCGCCCAGTACAACAACATCATCGCCAATATCAATTCGACCGCGCAGGACGCGTCTTTCAATGGCATCAACCTGCTCAACGGGGATACGCTGAAGCTGATCTTCAACGAAACCGGCAAGTCGGTGCTCAACATCAACGGCACCGTCACCGACGCGGCCGGCCTTGGCCTGGGGATGTTGACGGAGGGGACGGATTTCGTGGACAGCGATTCCGCGAACAAGATCCTCACCGCACTCAACAACGCGTCGAGCCAGTTGCGCACGGCCGCCTCCACGCTCGGCGCCAATCTGTCGATCGTGGAGATTCGTCAGGACTTCTCCAAGAACCTGATCAACGTGTTGCAGACCGGCTCGTCCAACCTGACGCTGGCCGATACCAACGAGGAAGCGGCGAACAGCCAGGCGCTGTCGACCCGCCAGTCGATCGCGGTGTCCGCGCTGGCGCTGGCCAACCAGTCGCAGCAGAGCGTGCTCCAGTTGCTCCGCTGATACGCATGAGGAGTGAGACATCGGAGAGCGGGACTGGTCCTTCCGTTTGACGGGGGGCGGATTCTCGACGGTATTTGAAAGCCTCAGGTAACCTTATTTTAAAGGCAAATGTCCTATAAAATAGCCACACGCGGTGCCGTCGCCGCCGCGGCAATCCCCTGAGGTCATGAATGTCGCATGCTGCTCAAGCCTACGCCCGAACCTCGCAATCGTCGTCGCCCCCACGCGAGATCGAAGCGCAGGCCCTGCTGAAAGCCGCGCGACAGCTTCAGGAAATCCAGGCGAACTGGGCCGGCCCCGATAAAGGCATGCATGCGGCATTGCTGTTCAATCGCCGCCTGTGGTCGATCTTCATGAGCGCGGCGCAGAGCGAGGACAATCCGCAACCGCTCGAGGTCCGTCAGAACATCGCGAACATCGGAATCTTCGTCATGAAGCAGACGGTGGACATGCAGATGAACCCGGATCCGGCCAAGCTGAATGCGCTGATCGACATCAATTGCAATATCGCGGCGGGTTTGTCCGGCCGCGGCTGACGACATCCAGCGACGAGGCGCGCCGAAAATGTCGGACATCATGAGCATCCTGCAATCCCACTACACGACAGTGGGGCAGAACGTGAGTCTGAACACCGGCAAGTACGTCAACGTCGATCCCGATGACTTCGAAGGCACGTGGAGCGGGAAATACGCCAACAACAAGCCGTTCTCGGTGACGATCTCGAACGTGAAGGGATTTCGCGCCAAGGCCAAATATCAGTACGGATCGACAATCAAGTATCAGGAAGTCCTGATCAAGAACAATGCGTTCCGGGTCGGCGATTCGAAGTTCACGCTGGCGGGTAATGGCACCGCGCAAATGAAGACCATCATGACCGATCCGGCCACCGGCTCGCAGTCACTCGAGACCGCGTACGTCCATCGGACGTGATCGACTCGCTGAATCGGATTACCCGGCGTTATGCACGACGGTCCGTGACGGGCGGACGTATCCGCGCATTCTGCGCGGCGTCGAGCGCGCGGAAATAGGCGCGGCGGCGCAGCGCGGCCTCGTCGGGAAACTGCCGCAGCACAAGACTCGTGCGGTTGTCTACGACCTGGTAGACAATCGAGCCGGCATCGCGGTCGACGAAGACCTGATGGGAGAGCGTGTCGCCGGTGCCGGGTGCATCGTTGCGGACGCGCACGTCCGTGTCGGTTGCCGTTACGCTCTGCTCCGGTGGAAGTTGAGTCGGGACGGCGTCGTTCGCGGCGCCGCTCGCCGTCTGAACGACAGAAGCCGCCACCGGCGCTCCCACCGGTTTGACGCTGAAATCCGTACTCATGGTCGCCTCCAGGCTCCCTTCGAGTCAAATCCCAACCACCTCCGATCGGCAAGCATGGCGCAGGCGCCTCAACGTTGCGTTAGAAAACGTATTCAATCCTGTGTTGAGATAAATGCCGCAATTTGATTTGAATGCGCGCCGCGCCCGCGTGGATCGTCGCCGCAAATGCACGCGCAAAACCGGCCGCGCGAAGGACGCGCGCCGGTCGAGAATCCCGCTTCGCGAATGATGATTTCGAATGCGCGAGAGCGCATCGGGTTAAACGACGCTTCGATTGGTCTCGATCAGAGCGAGCGGCTCACCGCGATCGGCGTCATGTGCTGGCGTGCGGGCGCCGCGCGTTGGCCGGAGGCCGTATAGGCTTGGGGCATGTTACGCCGCTGCACTTCGGCATTCACGCCGCGAATGATGCCTTCGGAGACGGTGTGCGCCGTGGCGAGCACAGTCAGGTTGACCTGAAGCATGGCGCGAAACGCATCATGATGCCGATGCAGGGCCGCGAGCAGTTCAGGCGCCGCCTGCGTCATGTATGCCTGGCTGGCCTTGAAATGCGTGATGGCGCTGACGTAGCGGCGCGACAACTCGGTCTTCTTTGGTTCGAGCGCCATGCCGTCGCGGATCTTGCCGGCGCGAACCAGTTCGGTTTCAAGTTCGATGACGGCGAGCAACGCGTTCATCGTCTCCATCATGCCGTCGGCGAGCTTGCGTGCCTCCGCCGGGGTTGACGCGGGCGGAAGAGGCGCGGGAACCGGCCGGGCTTGCGATGGCATTGTCATTGTTGCGTCGCCTTTGTCTGGGTGGTTGGCGCGGTCTGGCCTGCCTGCTGCATGATCAGCGTGCGGAACACCGCGTCGGAGACGCCGACGCCACCCGCCTGCGCGAACGATTTCGAATACTGTTCGGTGAGCATGGAGCGCCACACGCCGGTGCCGGGCGTGTCGCCGAACGGCCCTTCGCCCTTGAGGCCGCTGGTCATCTGCGAAAACATCGAATTCAGGAACATCGCCTCGAAGTTGGTCGCGGTCTGCTTGTCCCTGGCCGCTGTTTCGGGCGAGACCTTCTGCAGCGCGGCTTCGAGTTGCGGGTCGGGACGGCCGTTGAGCATCGGCATCATCGTCTTGCGCGGCATGCTGGCGGCATAGGCGTTGCCGATCAGGCTGCTGGCGGTCTGGACCTGCATCACATCACCTCGATGTCGGCTTCGATGGCGCCGGCCGCCTTGATCGCCTGCAGAATGCCGATCAGATCGCGCGGCCCGATGCCGAGGCCATTGAGGCCGTCCACGAGTTGCTGCAGCGAGACGCCGTTCTTGACAAGGGCGAGCTTCTTGCCGTCCTCGCTGACGCCGACGGCCGTGCGGGGGGTCACCACGGTGCGGCCGCGCGACAGCGGGTTGGGTTGGCTCACCTGCGGACTTTCCGAAATCGTCACGGTGAGATTGCCCTGCGCCACCGCAACAGTCGCGACGCGGACGTCGCGGCCCATCACGATGATGCCGGATCGTTCGTCGATGACGATCTTGGCGGCGTTGTCGGGCTCGACCTGCAACTGCTCGATGTCGGTCAGGAGCGCGACGACGTTGCCCTTGAATTCGGCGGGAATCGACAACTGAACGGTGGAGGGGTCGATCGGCTCGGCCGTTTTGGTGCCGAGGTAGTCGTTGATGGCGGCGGCGATGCGCTTGGCGGTGGTGAAGTCGGCGTTGCGCAGCGCCAGCCGCACATTGGGCAGGCGGTTCAGCGCGAACTCGATCTCGCGCTCGATAATGGCACCGTTGGCGATGCGGCCTACGGTCGGCACGCCGCGCACGATTTTCGCGGCGGCGCCCTCGGCCTCGAAGCCGGAGATCGCGAGCGAGCCCTGCGCCACCGCGTAGACGTTGCCGTCGGCGCCGAGCAGGGGGGTGACGAGCAGCGTGCCGCCCTGCAGGTTCTTGGCGTCGCCCATCGCCGAGACCGACACGTCGATCTTGGTGCCGGGGGCGGCGAAGGCGGGCAGGCTGGCCGTCACCATCACGGCGGCGACATCCTTGGTCTGCATCACCTGGCCGCGGCTGTTGACGCCCAGCCGTTCCAGCATGGTCTGGATGCTCTGCTGGGTGAAGGGCGCGTTCTTCAGGCTGTCGCCGGTGCCGTTCAGGCCCACCACCAGGCCATAGCCGACCAGCATATTGTCGCGGATGCCCTGGACCTCGACCAGGTCCTTCACCCGGGAGAAGGCGAGCACCGGCGCGGGCGCGGCCGTCAGGGCGGCTCCCAGGATCAGGGCGGCAAGACGAAGATAATAAGGTGCGCGGCGCATTCGGCTTCTGCCTTTGTGTTCGCGCGTGTCCTTGCCAATTCCGTGCCGGACCGGTCCGCAGAATATCCCTGCACAATCAATACGTTGAACAGTGTTCGGTGTGCTGCCCCAAGGCCCTCGGCAAGCTTTGCCGGGCCTAAATGACCTGGACGGCAGGCTTTGGCGCCCGCATCCCAAGGCACAGCAGCGCCGCCGCCACCGCCACAAACCCGGCCACCACGAAGGACTCCAGATAGCTGCCGGTGGCGGTGCGCGAGGCGCCCGCGAAGAAGGCGGCCGTGGCGGCGCCGACCTGGTGGCTGGCCGAGATCCAGCCGAACAGGATGGGCGCCTTCTTCAACCCGAACACCCGGTTGGCGATGGCGACGGTGGGCGGCACGGTGGCGATCCAGTCCAGGCCATAGAAGACCGCGAACAGCGACAGGCCGAAAAACGTGAAGTTGGCGAAGGGCAGATAGATCAGCGACAGCCCGCGCAATCCATAATAGGCGAACAGCAGCTTGCGCGGATCGAAGCGGTCGGTGAGCCAGCCCGACGCCGTGGTGCCCACCAGGTCGAACAGTCCCATGATGGCCAGGAGGCCGCCCGCCGCCACCGCGTCCAGCCCATGATCGTGGCACAAGGCGATCATATGGGTGCCCACCAGCCCATTGGTGGTGAAGCCGCAGACGAAAAAGGTCAGCGACAGGAACCAGAAATCGCGGCTGTGCAAACCCTCGCCCAGGGCGGAGAAGGCGGCCTTCAGCGGATTGCCCGCCATACGGCTTTCGGGCGGATGGCTGGGATCGGCGCCATAGGGCACGGCGCCGATATCGGCGGGCCATTCCGGCAGCAGGAACCAGACCAGCGGCACCAGCGCGGCAAGCGCCACCGCCACGCATTCCACCACCGGCTTCCAGCCGTCCGATTGCGCAATGGCCGACAGGCCGGGAATGAAGACCAGCGTGCCGGTGGAGGTCGAAGCCGCGAACAGCCCCATCACCAGGCCGCGCCGCTTCACAAACCAGCGGTTGACGATGGTGGCCGACAGCACATTGGTGACGCAGCCCGAGCCGATGCCCGATACCACGCCCCAGGTGGCGACCAGGTGCCAGGGCTCTTTCATGAACAGGCTGGCCACCGACGACAGGCTCATCATCGCCAGCGCCGTCATCACCGTGGCGCGCACGCCGAAGCGCTGCATCGCCGCCGCCGCGAAGGGCCCGGTCAGGCCGAACAGGAAGATGCCGGTCGCCGCCGCGAAGCTGATCGTGCCGCGCGACCAGTGGAAGGCGGCGCCCCAGGGCACCATCAGCACCCCAGGCGTCGAGCGCAGGCCCGCCGCCGCCAGCAGCGCGGTGAAGATGATGCCCACCACGGCCAGGGCGTAGTGGCGACCGAAAACGGTTCTTGCCGGCAAGATGCGTCCCCTTCGTGGCCTTATACCATGGCCCGTCAGCACCCAGGCTTGCGCCTTTCGCAGGCCTGCGCCTATTTTCGCCGCCCATGAAGAATGCCTTCCTGGTCTGGGACGACGCCTTCAGCGCGGGCGAACTCGACGCCATCATC
>DASZVY010000055.1:0-1657 GCA_035546855.1 Nitrobacter sp.
CTGGAAGGGCAGAACGACGTTCGTCACCTCGTGCGTCTTGCCCGGCCAGATCAGCTCCGCCTCGCGCGGCTCCCTGAAAAGGAGGAAGCGGTATTTGTCCGGCAGGGGTTCGCCCGCGTCGACGAGCCGCTTGATCTCTTCTCTTTCTGCGTCACTGAGCTGCAAGTCGTCGCCCCTGATTTTGGCGTGCGCGAGTCGCGCCGCCTTTCGCAAGTTAGGCATGTGAGGGCCGAGGGCAACCGGGTTGTGGCGAGGTCCACCGCGCGCGTGTCTCAAAAGGTTCAACCTTTGCAAGAAAATAATTGTTCCCTTTTTGTTCGGAATGTGCAATGCTCCAAGTCGAGGTTTGGAAGAGGAAGAGTCCGGCAAAACGCCAGAAATGCTGCGGTGCAGCGAAGGAGGGCGAATATTTCGGCGGTTCAAATGGTTAGGCGGCGCGCTGGCTATTCGAATTGCGAAAATGGCACAACACTCTTCGCGGTTCTGTGCGGAACTTGCGGACCTCCGGTGCAGGCCGGATGACCGGGCAGTGTTGCCGCGGCTTCAGCTCCGCCAGCGCAGGGTCGCTTCCTTCAGCGGGTTGACGAAGGGCGCGCCCGTCGCGGTGGATTCGGCCCAGGCCTTCTTCAGCCGGTGGTACCACATCGCCGGCATATCGGCGTCCTGGATGAGCATCAGGCGCGGGTCGAATTTCAGCCCCTCGCGCTGCAGCTCCACCATCCGCCGGTCGTCGCCGAGGAAGGTGGGGCCGAGGGCCTGAAAGAACGGCCGGATGAAGCCGAGCCAGGCGGGCCAGTAGAAGGTCTGCGTCACCTGCGTGGTCGCCGCGTCGACCGGCGTGCAGGTGGTGAGGCCGACGACATCGATGCGCCGTCCGAAAACCGTGCCCGCGATGTTCTCGAAGCGCGTCGCCGGAAGCTCGAAGGTGATCTCGGTGGAGACATCGCCGCCGAGGAGCCTGTAGGCCTGTTTGCTCGGCGCGTGGCGCGTCATCACGAAGCCCGTGGGGAGCGGCGCGTAATGCTTCTCCTTCACGCGCGGCGTCACGCGCCACCACCAGCGGCCGTGGACATAGGGCGCGTGCGCGGGATCCATGAGGCCGATCACCGCGTGGTCGATGGCGCAGTGGAAGGTCTGGCTCTCGCTCCAGCGCGGGCGGGCGTTCGGGAGGCCGACCTTCGGCGGTTCGGTGCGCGGCGGCTGCGCCTCGCGGCCTTCGCCGGCCATCCAGACCCAGATCAGGCCGTCCTGCTCGCGCACCGGATAGCTCCGTACACGGACGCTTTCCGCCCTGATCGTCTCGCCGCCGACGAGCGAGGGGATGAGCGCGCACCCGCCATCGGCCTTGAACTGCCAGCCGTGATAGGGGCACTGGACGCTTCCGTCGTCCATCACCTTGCCGGCCGAAAGCGGCACGCCGCGGTGCGGACAGATGTCGCGCAGCGCGAAGGCGGTGCCGTCCTTCATGCGGCCGATGTCGACGGGCTCGCCCAGCAGCATGACGCGCCGCATCGCGCCGCGCTTCACGCTCGAGGCGAGCGCCGCCATGTACCAGAGGTCGCGCAGGAAGGGATCGTCCGCCATCGCGCCAAGCACCTAGCCCAGGCGCGGCCGGTTGTCGATTACGGGGTTCCGGCCGCCGCCTTCTTGCCCGGTT
>DASZVY010000056.1:0-58304 GCA_035546855.1 Nitrobacter sp.
TCAAGCCCGGTCATGACGGAAGCGGCATTTCAATCTGATTGAACAGACGCTAACCCAAATCCTTGCGCGGATTATAGGGATGCGCGTCGCGCCACTTCTGCATCAACGCCTCGAGGTCGGCGTCGTTGCCGTCGGGCAGAATGATGCGGGTGGTGACGAACAGGTCGCCGCTGGCGCCGTTCTTCGCCAGCCCCTTGCCCTTGAGGCGGAACGTGCGTCCGCTCGAAGTGTTCTTCGGAATCGAGAGTTCGACCGCGCCATTGAGCGTCGGCGCGCGCACCTTGCCGCCCAGCACCGCCTCGTAAAGCGTGATCGGCAGATCGGCGCGCAGGTCGTTGCCGTCAATCTTGAA
Source organism: Nitrobacter sp. (assembly GCA_035546855.1). Taxonomy (GTDB): domain Bacteria; phylum Pseudomonadota; class Alphaproteobacteria; order Rhizobiales; family Xanthobacteraceae; genus Nitrobacter. The sequence continues at coordinate 353 of DASZVY010000056.1, forward strand.
AAACGAATGCGGCGCGACCGTCACCGTGATCAGGAGGTCGCCCGGACGATGGCCCGGCGCGGTGTCGCCCTGCCCCCGCAGCCGGATCTGCTGGCCAGAGGTGACGCCGGCCGGAATCTTGACGTTGAGCTCCTTGCCGTTCGGCAGCCGCACGCGCTTCTCGCCGCCCTTGACCGCCTCCTCCAGCGTGACCGTCATCGCCACGCTGAGGTCGAGGTCCGGCGCCGTCACCGTGCCGGTGTCGAAATCGAAAGCCGAACCACCGGCGCGGCGGCCACGCGCGGCGCCAGCCGCCGCGCCGCCGAACATGCTGTTGAGGATGTCCTCGAAGCCGCCGCCGCCGAAACCTTCCGGGCCACCTCCGCCGCTGCGGAAGGTGTATTGCTGGAAGCCGCCGCCGGGCGACGCACCGCGCGGACCGCCGCCGCCCGGAAAGCCCTGAAAGCGCGGCTTGCCTTCGGCGTCGATCTCACCGCGATCGAACTGCTTGCGCTTGGTTTCGTCGCCAAGAATTTCGTTGGCGGCATTCACCTCCGCGAAGCGCTGGGCCGCTTTCGGATCGTTCTTGTTGGCATCGGGATGATGCTTCTTCGCGAGCTTGCGAAACGCGCTCTTGATCGTCGCTGCACTGGCACCCCGCTGCACCCCCAAGACCTCATAGGGGTCGCGCATCCGTCATGTCTCCTTCAGGGAATTCGCTCTCTGGGCCGGAAAGACCCACGTCCACCATCTGGGATGTCCGTGGCATTTTTGCAACGGGCCCGCAGGCCATTCCGGCCCTTTTGGCTTCGTCGCCAAGTCAGCTTTTTCGCCAGGGTTTCAGCGACTGGACCTCCCACCGGCCACGGTCGGAGCGGCAGGCCGCACCCTGCAGCCAGCTTTCGCTGGCTCCGTTAACGTAACTCGCCAAGAAATCCCGGCAGGTCCGACCGTCGGACGAATAGGCGGACGCCAGCGGCGTCACCGAGCCCCGTGCTCCCGTGGACGGATTCTCCCAGGGCTGGCTCGAATCCTTGTTTCCCCTGGTCAGGACATCCGAGGCGGCGGTCCGGGCAAAGGCGAGATCGGTCTCGGTGGGCTCTGATCTTGCGGCCGTCCGGTGAATCGATCCGGTCACGTCGGAACTGTCCATCTCGGCAAACGGCCCGCCGGATATCATGCTGCATCCGCCGGCGGTGACCGCAATTAGAATCATTGTCATGACCGTGCCGAGGGGGCCGATCCAGGATAGGCCAACGCGCGGCCGTGCCCTATATAGGGTTGCCCTGTATAAGGACCGCGACGGGCTTTCGACCGCAGACCGATGCACCCTGGACTCCACGCATGAACGACACCGCCGACATCAAGGACACAAGCAAGTTAACGTCCGGTGATTTCACGGAAGCCGCAGAACCGCTCGCGCTGTTTTCCGCGTGGTTTGCCGAGGCCCAGGCAAGCGAGCCCAACGATCCGAACGCCATGGCGCTCGCCACCGTCGATGGCGACGGCTTGCCCGATGTCCGCATGGTGCTGATGAAGGGCTATGATACCGATGGCTTCGTGTTCTACAGCCACATCGCCAGCCAGAAGGGCCGCGAGCTTGCCGCGAACCCCAAGGCGGCGTTGCTGTTTCACTGGAAGTCGCTACGCCGCCAGGTCCGCATCCGCGGCCCGGTGACCCCGGTGACCCCGGAGGAGGCCGATGCCTATTTCGCCACGCGGCCGAAACAGGCCCAGATCGGCGCCTGGGCGAGCAAGCAGTCACAGCCGCTGGAAAGCCGTTTTGCGTTCGAGCAGGCGATCGCGAAGGAAGCCGCGAAGCACATCATCGGCAGCGTGCCGCGCCCGCCCGGCTGGAGCGGCTGGCGCGTCGCACCGCAGCGCTTCGAATTTTGGCAGGACCGTCCGTTCCGCCTGCACGATCGCATCGAGTTCCGCCGCGAGGCGCCCGGCGCAAGCTGGATCAAGACTAGGCTGTACCCATGACCGCTGATCGCAAGCCGGCCGCGGACGGCAATAACGCCCCGAAACGGACGCTGCTGCTGACCGGCGCGAGCCGCGGCATCGGCCATGCCACCGTGATCCGCTTTTCCTCGGCGGGTTGGCGCGTCATCACCTGCTCGCGGCATCCGTTCCCGGAGCAATGCCCGTGGGACGCCGGCCCCGAAGACCACATCCAGGTCGACCTCTCCGACCCGGCCAATACCATGGACGCAATCCGGGAAATCCGGTCGCGGCTGGATGGCGGCACATTGCACGCGCTCGTCAACAATGCCGCGATCTCCCCCAAGGGCGACGGCGGCTCGCGGCTCGGCACCCTCGACACCGACATGGACACCTGGGAGAAAGTCTTTCGCGTCAACTTCATGGCGCCGATCATGCTGGCGCGCGGACTGATCGAGGAACTGAAGGCGGCGAAGGGCTCGGTCGTGAACGTCACCTCGATCGCAGGCTCCCGCGTACATCCGTTCGCCGGCGCGGCCTATGCGACCTCGAAGGCGGCGCTGGCGGCGCTGACGCGCGAGATGGCGGCGGATTTCGGCCGCGTGGGCGTGCGCGTCAACGCGATCGCGCCGGGCGAGATCGACACCTCGATCCTGTCGCCAGGCACGGAGAAAATCGTCGAGCAGCAGATTCCGATGCGCCGCCTCGGCACGCCCGACGAGGTGGCGAAGATCATCTATGTGCTGTGCACGGAAACCAGCTCCTACGTGAACGGCGCCGAGATCCACATCAACGGCGGCCAGCACGTGTAGTCATCCCGAGAGTCCGGCCGGAAATTCGTTGAATTCGTTTCCTCGGGCATGCAGCATGATGACCGTCATACTCCGCGAAAGCGGAGTATCCAGTATTCCGTGTCGGAGGCGGATTTCCCCATGGGGCTCGCCCCGCTTACTGGATCGTCCGCATTCGCGGACGATGACGCTTCACGTTCAGGTCAGACTCTCAGGAGCCCGCGCAAGCGGCCCCTGGAGGACGCGATCGGCGCCAACAACATCCTTCGAGGCGCGGCCCAAGGCCGCTCCTTGGGATGACGTCAGCGCAACGTCATTCCGCATAAAATCTTCGCGGCGGCTCGCGCAGCACCGGCACGTTCAATCCCGCCGTCGAGCAGTCGTCGTCGCTCTCGCCATCGAGCAGCGCAGCGCCACAATGCCGGCAACAACGCGGTGCCGGAGACGCTTCGAGGCCAGCCTTTGTTTTCAGACCCGTCTTGGCCGCAAGCTGTCGCGCCTGTTGATAGCGGCGAAAATCGATGACGCTGCGATCCTGCATTATGACTTTCTCAACCATTGCGACCCCCGCGGTCTGACGAAGGCGTTATGGCAGGAAACCCTTGTCCCAACCGTTCAGCGGACCACTCAAATTTTACGAGGAAAATTGTGGCGGCCGGAACTCTGCCGCTACAGCCACTTCTTCCACTTGAAGAACAGATAGGGCAGCACCGCGGCCGCAACCATCGCAATCAACGCCAATGGGTAGCCCAGCGGATGCTCGAGCTCCGGCATGAACTTGAAGTTCATGCCGTAAACGGATGCGATCAGCGTCGGCGGCATCAGCACCACCGCCATCACGGAGAACAGCTTGATGATGTTGTTCTGCTCGAGATTGACGACGCCGAGCATCGCGTCGAGCACGAAGGTGATCTTGTTGGAGAGATAGGACGCGTGATCGGTCAGCGAGGCGACGTCGCGCTGCATGGTCTTCAGTTGCGCCTTCTGCTCCTTGCTCCAGCGCGCGGTTTCGTTCTCCACCAGCGCGAACGATACCAGGCGGCCGATCGAAACCAGGCTCTCGCGGACTTTTGAGGTGAGATCGCCCTTCTTGCCGATCGTCAGCAAAATCTGGGAATAGATCGGCGCGTGGCCACGCGCGGGGGACGGTTCGAAGATTTCCGACGATACGGTGTCGACGTCGGCGCCGGCCCGCTCCAGGATGTCGGCGCAGCGATCGATGACGGCGTCCAGCAGTTCAAGCAGTACGGTTTCACCGTTGATTCCGGTCGCCGCGGATCGCGCCAGCTTGTTCTCGACCAGGGTGAACGGCTTTGGCGCATCGTAGCGCACCGTGACGAGCTTGTGATTGGCGAGGATGAAGGTCACGGGCGTGATCCTCGGGCTCTGGGATTCCGATTGACACATCAGCGTCGCCGTCATGTAGCGGGCGCCGTTCTCGACATAGAGGCGGGACGAAATCTCGATCTCCTGCATGTCCTCGCGCGTCGGCACCGCGATGCCGGCCAGCTTTTCGGTCACGTGGTCCTCATCCGGCGTCGGCTTGTCGAGATCGATCCAGACCGCGTTGTCGGGAAGCTGCGCGAGGGTCTCCGGCGTGATTTTGCGCAACCCGGTCTCGGTCGGAGCAAAGATCGACAGCATGACAACTCCGGGGGCTTGCGACGGAATCAGGGGCGGGAACGGGAATCTGGAGTGCGCCCATTCGGCTCGTTTTGGCAAGACCAGCCGAGCCAGCGCGGGCACCGCGCACAGCCCCTTGGAGGACCGGCCCGACGGGCCGATGCAGGTCGATGCAGATCGATACCATCTTGATACCGCTCCGCGCCGGATCTCCATTTTTTGCGGCAAAAATACCACAGATGGCATGCTGCAGAGCGGTGGAACACCCTAAGCAGTGGAATTCGGATGGATTTCGACGATAATGTGTCTCAGATGAATCGTCGCTCTCCGGGCGCCTGAACGGGTCGCCATTTCAAACCGGGCCCGGAACTGGAACAACAAACATGCCGTCCCTTCGCGTAAAACTTTTGGTCCTGGCCGCAGGTCTGCTGCTGTCCGGCTGCATGCAGACCACGACGCATTTCGAGGCCACGAACCAGAATGAGTTCAAGCCGCGCGACAAGGAATACCTCGCCAGGGTGTCCTACGCGAAGGTGCCCATTCCGGCACCGTTCCGGCGCGCCATTGTGGATTATCACCGCAAGGAAGCCCCGGGGTCGATCCTGGTCGATTCCGACAACCACTACCTGTATTACGTCCTCGATGGCGGCAAAGCGATCCGCTACGGCATCACGGTTGGTGAAGAGGCCATGGCGTGGTCCGGCATCGCCAAGGTTGGCGCCATGACGGAATGGCCGGCCTGGCATCCGACTCCGGGTGAAATCCAGCGCCTCGGCGTGCCGAAATTCGTGCCGCCCGGACCGGACAATCCGATGGGCTCGCGCGCCATGTATCTTTATGCGAACGGCAAGGACACGCTGTTCCGCATCCACGGCACCAACCAGCCGGAATATATCGGTGCCTCGATCTCGTCGGGCTGCATCCGCATGACCAACGAGGACGCCATCGATCTCTACAATCGCGTCAAGATCGGAACGGTGGTGGTGGTGCTCGAACCGCACCATGGCGACTCCCCGTACAATCCGAAGGTTGCGCTGCAGGGGGCCGGCGGCACCACGTACTGAGCCTCCTCTGCCGCGAACAAGTCTGAAAAGCGCCGGCTTCGACCGGCGCTTTTTCGTTGAATGCGCGTCGGGCACGGCCCTTTCAATTGAAAAGCTGCCGAAGGAACGGCGGCAAATCGGAATGCCGGCGGCGAGCTCTGCGCTTGGCCGGTTTCGGGCGTGCCGATGCGACCACGCGATCGGCCTCCGGCGGCCGCGGCCGGGGCAGCATCACCGGGTCCGGACGCACAGCCGGCAGCGGCGGCGGCGTGGCCGCAGCTTGCGCAAGGTCCTGCTCATGAGCCGCCGGCGCGGCCGGTGCGGCAGATTGCGCGGGAGCGGGCTTTACCGAAGCGCCGCTCGCCGGCGGCTCCGATCCCGACGCGGGTCCCGCGGAGCCTCCTGCGCTCGCGGCGACCTCGGCGCCCTGCGCCGGCGTTGCCTGCTCCGGCCGTGGCAGCGGCAGGACCGGCGCGGCAACCGGGAGCGGATCGTAGATCTCCCAATGGCAGATCCTGTAGCCGTTGTGGCGCTGGATCAGATCGAGATGGATATGGCTTTCGTGATAGCCGTCCGATCCGGGTCCCAGCACCGTTGTGAAGCGGGCGCAGACCGAACCCAGCACCTGCTGGCGCAACTCATGCGAAACCGAACGATCGGTCAGACCGATCGTCTGGCCATTGGCGAGCTTGAGCGCCCGGACGTCGAGCGCGTTGGCCCGGCCATGCTCTGAAAGTTTGGCTCCGGCAACGCGGTTGCGCCCGCGGCAGTCGTAGGAATCGAGATTGTCGAGCTCGCTGACGCGGCTGCCGAGGGTCTGCGCGAGCGGGGCCATGTCGGTGCGAATCCAGTCGGCCACGGTGGACGCCATCGGACAGCGCAGGATCGCCGCCGGCTTGACCGAAACACGGTTGCCATCCGGCAGCACAACAGCCTCGAGCCGCACCAGGTCGTCGCCGCCGCATCCGCCGGGTCCGGAGATCGGCGGGATGCTTGGCGCGATGGCGACGGCGTCGGTCAGCGCCAGCCTGCAGGCGGACGGCGCCGGGGGCGCCGCTACCGTCGCCGGAGGCGCATTTACCGACTGAGCGACCGGAGCCTCGGCCGGACGCGGCCTTGGCAAAGGTATCGCAGTGTCCGCATGCGCGGCCGGCAACGCGCCCAGCACGGTGGCGACGGTCACCGCCATGGCCCTTTGGTCGCAGAACCGTCGACCAAAAGGCCATTTGCGGCGCACTTTTCCCGCGCTAGATTTCATGGCAAGTCCCAGACCCAGGCTTCGTCACCGAGCTTGCCGGGGACACCCAAACGACAGATGCGATCAGGAGGAACGTTCGAATGCGCGGTTTGATGCAAGATTGGCCCATGCTGTGCCATCGGATTATCGATCATGCAGCACGGGTCCATGGCAAGCGCGAGGTCGTGACGCGTTCCGTGGAAGGTCCGATCCATCGCACCACCTATGCCGAAATCCGGGCTCGCGCGCTCAAGGTGGCGCAACGGCTCGACCGCGAGGGCATCAAGCTCGGCGATCGCGTCGCCACCATCGCCTGGAATACGTGGCGCCACCTGGAAGCGTGGTACGGCATCATGGGCATCGGCGCGATCTGCCATACCGTGAATCCGCGCCTCTTCCCGGACCAGATCGCCTGGATCATCAACCATGCGGAAGACCGCATCGTGATGACCGACCTCACCTTCGTTCCGATCCTGGAAAAGATCGCGGACAAGCTGCCCAGCGTCGAACGCTATATCGTGTTCACCGACAAGGCGCACATGCCGCAGACCACGCTGAAGAACGCGGTCGCCTACGAGGACTGGATCGCCGAGGTCGACGGCAACTTCGAATGGAAGATGTTCGACGAGAACACCGCGGCGGCCATGTGCTACACCTCGGGCACGACCGGCGATCCCAAGGGCGTGCTGTATTCGCATCGTTCCAACGTCTTGCATTCCATGATGGCGAACAACGGCGACGCGCTCGGTGCGACGTCGAAGGATACAATGCTTCCGGTGGTGCCATTGTTCCATGCCAACAGTTGGGGCATCGCGTTCTCGGCGCCCGCGATGGGCACAAAGCTGGTGATGCCCGGCGCCAAGCTCGACGGCGCCTCGGTGTACGAGCTGCTCTCGACCGAGAAGGTCACCTACACCGCCGGCGTGCCCACGGTGTGGCTGATGCTGCTGCAGCACATGGAGAAGAACAACCTCAAGCTGCCCGACCTCAAGGTCGTGATCTGCGGCGGCTCGGCGATGCCGCGCTCGATGATCAAGGCGTTCGACGACATGGGCGTCGAGGTCCGCCACGCCTGGGGCATGACGGAGATGTCGCCGCTCGGCACCGTCGGCGCGCTGCAGGGTCAGTTTGCCCACCTCAAGGGCGACGCCAAGCTCGACGTGTTGCAGATGCAGGGCTATGCGCCGTTCATGGTCGAGATGAAGATCACCGACGACGCCGGCAAGGAGCTGCCGTGGGACGGCAAGACCTTCGGCCGGCTCAAGGTGCGCGGCCCCGCGATTGCCGGCGCCTATTTCCGGCTCAAAGACAACATCCTCGACGAGCAGGGCTACTTCGACACCGGCGACGTCGCCACCCTCGACGAGTACGGCTACATGCGGATCACCGATCGCTCCAAGGACGTCATCAAGTCGGGCGGCGAATGGATTTCGTCGATTGATCTGGAGAACCTTGCGGTCGGCCATCCCAAGATCGCGGAAGCCGCGGTCATCGGCGTTCACCATCCGAAATGGGATGAGCGTCCGCTCCTGATCGTTCAGGTCAAGGAGGGGCAGAGCCTGACCCGCGACGAGGTCCTCAAGTACATGGACGGCAAGATCGCCAAATGGTGGATGCCCGACGACGTGGTATTCGTCGACAGCATTCCACACACCGCGACCGGCAAGATTCTGAAAACCGCGTTGCGCGATCAGTTCAAGACCTACAGCTTCCCGAACGCCGCGGCGTAAGCCGTTCGCGTTCGCCGACATCCCGCCTCTCCCTGCGCTTCGCGGGGAGAGGTTTTTCTGTGCGAGGCGACGTCCGACCGGCCCTCGGAGGCCATCGTCCAAAACGCAATAAATTTGTCGCGGGGCCGCTTCACAGCCCTCGGAAAAATGCGTTAGGTCATTTGCAGTCAAATCACCGGCGCAGCCTGCGGCCGGCGCTGACCCATGATGGACTTGCCGCGAATGGCCCGCAGGTTTTCCGCGCCCTATCAATCCGAACCGTTCTCCGCGCTCGCCACCTGGGCACGGCGGATCGCGATCTTTTCCGCGGTGGCAAGCCTCGTGTCCGTCATCGTGGTCCGGTTCGGCTTCCTCGAGATGAAGCCGGCGCTGATGACGTTGTTCGGCGCGCTCGCCTGCGCGGGCCTGTCGATCCTCGTCGCCCTCGCGGCCTTCGTCGCGATCTGGCACAACGGATCGCGCGGCATGGGGCGTGTCCTGGTGGCGCTGCTGATGGACGTGGTGATTCTGGCCTACCCGGCCTATCTCGGGCTGCAATATTATAGCCTGCCGCCGATCCACGACATCACCACCGATCCAATCGACCCGCCGCAGTTCGAGGCGCTGGCGCGGCTCCGCAGCAGCGGCGACACCAACCCCGCGGCTTATGCCGGCCTCTATTCCGCCGAGCAGCAACGCGCGGCCTATCCCAACATCGAGCCGGTCGACCTCGATATTCCAGCCGACCGCGCCTTCGAGATCGTCCGGCGCCTGGTGACGCGGCGCAAATGGCTGGTGATCGACGAGCGCCCGCCGCAGCAATCGCGTCCCGGCCATATCGAGGCGGTCGCGCGGACGCCGATCATGGGTTTTCGCGAGGACGTGGCGATCCGCGTCGCCTCGGGCGGCGACGGGTCGCGGGTCGACATCCGCTCGTCGTCGCGTTACTTCGAGAGCGATCTCGGCAGCAACGCCGCGCGCATCAGCAGCCTGATCGACGACATCAACGCCGCGGCCGACAACAACGTCGAAAAGCCGGTGAAGAAGCCGCGCGCGCCGGTCAAGCTCCCGGTCAAGAACGGCACCAAGCACTAAGTTGGCGATCCTTTGATTCTAACATTTGCGCAGGCATCTGCTGGAACGGGATGCAAATGTTAGAATCGGGCGACCAGCCGCGTCACGACGCCTTTGCGAGACGATACGTGCCGCCGATCACCGGATCGCCGTCGGTCAGGACGACGCCGCGCGCCACCAGATCTTCCAGATGCGCCAGCACCGAATAGCCGGCGGCGTTCGAAAGCCTCGGATCGAGGCCGATGTAGATCGCGCGCACCATGGTCGGAATGTCGGCCTCGCCCTTGGCGAGCCGGTGCAGGATGGAGGCCTCCCGCGCCTTGCGATGGCGCATCAGGAAGCGCACGAACCGCGGCGCATCCGGAATTTCCGGACCGTGGCCGGAGAAATAGAGCTGTTCCTCCCGCCGCGACAGCTTTTCGAGCGACGTCATGTAATCGATCATCGATCCGTCCGGCGGCGCGACGATCGAGGTCGACCAGCCCATCACGTGATCGCCGACGAACAGGATCTTGCGATCGGTCCACGCGAAAGCCGTATGGTTGGCGGTGTGCCCCGGCGTGGTCACCGCTTGCAGCGCCCAGCCGTCGCCCGTCACCACCTCGCCGTCGCGAAGCGCGATGTCCGGCCTGAAATCGCGGTCCGCGCCGGATTCCGGATTGTGCTTTTCGCTCTCGAAGCGCGGGCGCGAAGCGCGATGCGGTCCTTCCGCATAGACCGGCGCGCCGGTGGCGGCCTTGATGCGGGATGTGTTCGGCGAATGATCCTTGTGCGTGTGCGTGACGAAGATGTGCGTCACCGTCTCGCCCTTCACGGCATCAAGCAACGCCTTCGCGTGCGCCTCGTCGTCGGGGCCGGGATCGATGATCGCGACCCTGCCGCGACCGACGATGTAGCTGACGGTCCCGGTGAAGGTGAATGGCGACGGGTTGTCGCACAGCACGCGCCGCACGCTGGGCACGACCTCTTCCACGACGCCGGGCTTGAGCGGAAAATCGCGATTGAAGGGAATGTCGTCGTTGTCGGACATGCGGTGCTCAATTCAGTCCATCCATGTCCCGGATGCAACGCAACGCGTAGCGGTGCGCTGCTGATCCGGGACCATTGCGAAGTCAGCGCTTGCGGCGGTCCCGGCTCTGCGAAGCAACGCGAGAGCGCTGCATCGCGTCCGGGACACGAGCCTTACGAAAACGCCTGGATTCCCGTGATGGCGCGGCCGAGGATCAGCGCGTGGACGTCGTGCGCGCCTTCGTAGGTGTTGACCGTCTCGAGATTCGCGGTGTGACGCATCACATGATATTCGATCTGAATGCCGTTGCCGCCGTGCATGTCGCGCGACATGCGGGCGATGTCGAGCGCCTTGCCGCAATTGTTGCGCTTGACGATGGAAATCATGTCCGGGTGCATCTTGCCTTCGTCCATCAGGCGGCCGACGCGCAAGCTGCCCTGAAGTCCGAGCGAAATCTCGGTCATCATGTCCGCGAGCTTCTTTTGCACGAGCTGCGTGGCTGCGAGCGGGCGGCCGAACTGCTTGCGGTCCAGCGTGTATTGCCGCGCACGGTGGAAGCAGTCTTCCGCCGCACCCATCGCGCCCCAGGAGATGCCGTAGCGCGCGCGGTTGAGGCAGCCGAACGGACCTTTCAGACCCGACACGTTCGGCAGCAGATTTTCCTCCGGCACCACGACGCCGTCCATCACCACCTCGCCGGTGACCGACGCGCGCAGCGACAGCTTGCCGCCGATCTTCGGCGCGGACAGGCCCTTCATGCCCTTCTCGAGAATGAAGCCGCGGATCTGGTTGTCATGCGCGGCTGACTTTGCCCACACCACGAACACGTCGGCGATCGGCGCATTGGAAATCCACATCTTGGAACCGGTCAGGCGATAGCCGTCCGCCACTTTCTCGGCGCGGGTTTTCATGCCGCCCGGATCGGAACCGGCATCGGGTTCGGTGAGACCGAAACAGCCGACCCATTCGCCTGTCGCGAGCTTCGGCAGGTATTTCTTGCGCTGGTTCTCGTCGCCATAGGCGTAGATCGGGTACATCACCAGCGATGATTGCACCGAGTTCATCGACCGATAACCGCTATCGACGCGCTCGATCTCGCGCGCGACCAGACCGTAGGCGACGTAGCTCGCGTTGGCGCAGCCGTATTCCTCGGGCAGCGTCACGCCGATCAGGCCGAGCTCGCCCATCTCGTTGAAGATCTCGCGATCGGTCTTTTCCTCGAGGTATGCCTTGACGACGCGCGGCAGCAGCTTGTCCTGCGCGTAGGCGCGCGCGGTATCGCGGATCAGGCGCTCGTCCTCGGTGAGCTGGTCGTCGAGATTGAAGGGATCATCCCACTGGAAACTGACCGGGGCCGGCTTGTCCTTGCCCTGCGGACGAACACTCATGACAAATCCCTTTCAGATCGGCGGCACGCGGCTTCCGTGCCAATTGAGACTAAAACTTTGACATTCAGCCTTCAAGGTACTCGTTGGAAACGATCTCGATTCCGAAACCCGAGAGTCCCTTGTAATCGTGCGCCGACGATGTGAGGTGCCGGATCGACGTGACGCCGAGGTCGCGCAGGATCTGCGCACCGACGCCGACCTCGCGCCACTGCTTGTTGCGGTCGGCTTCCGCCGATTTGGTTTCGCCGATCGGCGATACCGGCACGCCAGCCGCGCCGTCACGCAGATAGATCAGCACCCCGCTGCCGGCTTTCCTGAAATGTTCCAGCACGGCATGCATGCGCTGATTGCCGAAGAAGATGTCCTTGACGATGTTCGGCTTGTGAAAGCGCGTCAGCACGTTCCTGCCGTCGCCGATGCCCTTGTAAACGAACGCCACGTGATAGACCGGGTCGAACGGCGAGCAGTAGGCGTATCCCTGCAACGGCCCGATCGGACTGTCCGTGGTAAAGGTCGAGACACGCTCGATCAGCTTCTCGCGCGCCTGGCGGTAGGCGATCATGTCGGCGATGGTGACATGCTTGAGGTTGTGGGCGGCGGCGAAACGCACCACCTGCTCGCCCTTCATCACCGTTCCGTCGTCGTTCATCAGTTCGCTGATGACGCCGACCGGCGGCAATCCCGAGAGCTTGCAGAGGTCGACCGCCGCCTCGGTATGGCCGGACCGCAGCAACACGCCGCCGTTGCGCGCGATCAGGGGAAAGACGTGTCCGGGGCGGGCGAAGTCGGCGGCGCCGGCATTGGGGTTGGCCAGCGCGCGGCAGCAGGAGGCCCGCTCCTCCGCGGAAATGCCGGTGCCGCCATCCGGCTTGTAATCGATCGAGACGGTGAAAGCCGTCGTATGGTTGGAGTCGTTGTGCGCGACCATCGGGTCGAGCCGGAGCCGCCGCGCGTCCTCGGTGGTGATCGGGGCGCAGACGATGCCCGAGGTGTGCCGGATGATGAAGGCCATCTTGTCGGAGGTGCAAAGCGAGGCGGCAACGATCAGGTCGCCCTCGCCCTCGCGGTCGTCGTCGTCGGTCACGACGACGATCTCGCCATTGGCGAAGGCCTGCAGGACTTCCGGAATTGGATGGGGCATGAGATGCGCTTTCCCGTTTGACGGACGTATGGCGCAGAGCGGGCGGCGGCGCAACCGTCCGTCATACGATCGGCCATATATGATCCGCATGGCGGAATTGGAGGCGACCGCCTTACGGCAGCACCTCCCGGCGCTCGCTGAGCCGCGCGTCGATCTTGGCGCGCTTTTCGGCCAGCAATCCCTGATCCGCGGCCTCGATCGCCTCGAACAACTCGCGTGCGTCGGTCAGGCGGGTCACCGTCACATAGTCGGCGCCCGCCGCATAGTGGTCCTCCACGTCGATCAGCAAATCCGCCGTGGAGATGATTTTCGCGGCCGGGTTCAGCGAACGGACGTGCCGGACAAGCTTCTCGTTGTTGGCGCCCTTCAGCAGCGAATCCGGCACGCTCAGGATGATGATCTCGGCGCGGCCGACGCCGGCATGAAGCAGCGTGTCGACGTTGCTGATGTCGCCATAGGTCACGCGGAGATTGCGGCTTGCCAGCGTCTTGAACACCACCGGATTGAAATCCACGACGCCGATCTGCTCCAGCATCGCCGGATTCCGGCGCTCGATCTCGCTGAGAAGCGCACTGGCCGCACGGAAGAAGCCGAGGATGATGATGCGCCGGGACGCCCCATGCCCGTCATCGCCGGCCCCGTGCTCCTCGTGATCGAGGTCGCGAAAGCCCAGCCGCTTCAACGCCGCGATCCCGAACCGTGAAAGCTGGTCGCTGCGTCCGATCGCGAAGGTGCTTAGGACCGCGAGCACCACGAACGCAAACGAGGCCGCGTTGGCGGTCTGCATCTTGATATGTCCGGCCGCGACGCCGGTCTGGATCACAACCAGCGAAAACTCGCTGATCTGCGCCAGATTGATCGCCGGCAGCAGGCTCGCGCGCAACCCCTGCCGCATCAGGTAAAGCGGCACGAACGTCGTGACGATGCGGCTCACCACCGTGAACGCCGCGATGGTCAGCGCCAACCCGATGACCGATCCGTTGGGGATCGGGATGGTCATGCCGAGCGCGACGAAGAACAGCGTGATGAAGAAATCACGCAACGTCGTCACCTTGGCGGTCACGTCCAGCGCGTAGGGGAAGGTCGAGAGCGACACGCCCGCAACCAGCGAGCCCATCTCGCGGGACAACTGCAGGCGCTCGGCAATCTCACCGATCAGGAAGCACCAGGCGAGCGCCCCGAGCAGCACCAGTTCGGGCCGCCGCGCGATCTGGTGGAACAGGGGCGGCAGGACATAGCGGCTGAGCACCCAGGCCGTTGCGACCAGGACGCCCACCCGCATGATCGACATCAGGATGATGGACACCTGGAGGTTGTCGAGGCTCGGCTGCACCGCCAGGAACAGGATCGCGAAGATGTCCTGCAGCACCAGAATGCCGAGCGTGATCCGCCCCGGCAAGGTGTCGAGTTCGCGCTTCTCGTAAAGCACCTTGACGATGATGACCGTGCTCGACAGCGCGCAGGCGACACACAGATAGAGCGCATCGAAGCTGCCGCGGCCCAGAGACAACCCGATCGCCATGAAGAAGATCAGCCCGAGGATGCAACCGCCGATCAGTTGCCCGCCGGCCGCGAACAGGATGACCCGCCCGGCGCGGACGATCTTCTTCAGGTCGATCTCGAGCCCGATCATGAACAGCATGAAAATCAGGCCGAGTTCGGAGATGACCTGAATCGATTCCTGCGACTTGACCCATCCCGCGCCGAATGGTCCGATGAGGAAGCCAGCCAGCAGATAGGCAAGGATCAGCGGCTGCCGGGAGAAATGAGCGGCGAGTCCCAGCCCCCATGCGAACAGGATACAGAGCGTGATATCGCGGATAAGCTCGTGCATGCCCCCCGGCCAACTCATGGAATTTGTGGATGCGCACCCTAAGGATACGCGGTTAGCCCTCAAATGGGCAATGTGTCACAGGCGTTTTCAGCATCGCTCCATCTGACCGCGCACCAATAACAAGAAAACCGGGAGACCGCTCATATGTCATCGTTTGATTTTACACCGCTGCTGCCAGCCGGCCTGCCTCCCGCCGCCGCTCGCTGGACCGGGCTCGCCAGATACAGCTTCGTCGGCGGCAACAACGATCCGGACGGCGTCCCCGTCGAGGGGTTGACGGAAGCCGTCACTGCGGCGCTGAAGCGCGACGGCCGGGCGCTGGCGACCTACAATCTGGCGCATGGGCCTCAAGGCCACCGCCCGCTACGCGACTTTCTCGTCACCAAGCTCAAGCGCGATGCGGAAATCACATGCACCGCTGACGACATCCTGCTGGTGTCCGGCTCGCTGCAGGCGCTCGACCTCGTCAACCACACGCTGCTTGCGCGCGGCGATACCGTCATCATCGAGCAGGAGACCTATCAGGGCGCGCTGACGCGGCTGGAGCGGCTCGGTGTCCATGCCGTCGGCATTCCGCTCGACGATGGCGGCATGCGAATGGACGTGCTGGCAGCCGCGCTGGCCGAACTCAAAACGCGCGGCATCAGCCCCAAATACATCTACACCATTCCGACGGTGCAGAACCCCACGGCGACGATCATGGACGAGGCGCGGCGCACCGAACTGCTCCGGCTGTCGCAGGAATACGGCGTGCCGATCTTCGAGGACGATTGCTACGCCGACCTCACCTGGGATGGCCGGCGGCCGCCCGCACTCTACGCCATGAGCCGCCACGGCGGCGTCATCCATATCGGATCGTTCTCGAAATCGGTCGCGCCGGCCTTGCGGGTCGGATTCATCGTCGCGCCGTGGCAGGTCATGTCGCGGATGCTGGCGCTGAAAACCGATGCGGGCTCCGGCGCGCTGGAGCAGATGGCGCTGGCGGAATACTGCGTTCCGCATTTCGCGACCCACGTGCCGGCCCTCACCCGGGGGCTGCGCGCCAAGCTCGACACGTTGATGGAGGCGCTCAACGAGCAGTTCGGCACATCGGCCGAATTCACCGAGCCCAAAGGCGGCATCTTTCTCTGGATCAAGCTGCCGGACAATGTCGACACCATGAAGCTCTATCAGGCCGCGCTCGCGGCCGGCGTATCGATCAACCCGGGGCCGGAATGGTCCACCAATAAACCCTATGCCGGAAGCCGTCTCAGGCTCTGCTTCGCCAGCCCGAGCCATGACGACATTCGCGCAGGCATCGCCAGGCTCGCCGATGTCTGCCGCGAGCAGTTCGGCGTTCCCTTGCGCAGCGGCAACGTGACGAAGCCGGCGGGCTGACATCCGCTATTTGGCAGCAGTCAATCCCATGCCGGCGCGAATCCCGGATTGACGAAACGCTGGTTCTTCGGCAACGCGGCAATCGCCTTGCGGTCCTCGTCATCGAGCTTGAGTGTCATCGCATCCAGATTGGCTTGCTGACTTTCGCGGCGCGACGCCTTCGGGATCGCGGCGACACCATCCTGTTCGAGCAGCCAGCGCAGCGCCACCTGCGCCGCATCGGCATGATGCTTGCGGCCGATGGCCTTCAGCGTCTCGTCGGAAGCCGCCCGGCCCTGCGCCAGCGGCGCATAGGCGACGACCGGGATATTCTTTTTCGCCAGATAGGAACGGACCGGCGTCTGATCGAGCATCACGTGATATTCGATCTGGTTGCAGGCAATCGGCGCCCCGATCTCTTCGACCACCCGTCGCAGCAGCGCGAGATTGAAGTTGCAGACACCGATGGCGCGCGTGCGTCCCTCCGCGCGCAGCCTTTCGAGGGTTTCGAACACATGAGGCAGGTTCATCGCCTTCGATGGCCAGTGCACAAGATAGAGATCGACGTGATCGAGCCGCAGCTTGCGGAGGCTGGCGTCGAACGCCCTGCGGATCGCATCCGGCGCCAGATTCTCGTGCCAGACCTTGGTCGTGACGTGCAAATCCTTGCGCGCCACGCCGGACTCCGCGATGGCGGCGCCGATCGGCTCCTCGTTGGCATACATCTCGGCGGTGTCGATATGACGGTAGCCGAGCGCAAGCGCGCTCTCCACGGCGGCCCGGCAGACATCGCCCTGCATCCGGTAGGTGCCGAGACCGAGTCGCGGAAGATCGATGCCTTGGGTGCGAATGCTATCCATGATGACCTGCTGAGTTGGTGCGGACCGTCAACAACATGAGTGGAACGACGGCGACCGAATAGTTGCGCGATGAACGCGAAGAGAATGAACCAGCGTAAGCCCGACGCCGCACGGGAAACAAGTCAAGTTCGAGTTAGCTCCCCACGATCCGGTCAACCGAACGCGCGTGGTCGATTCCTGTATTCGCATCCCGTTAGCGCCGGCCCGCCGGCCGCTGCCAGTTGCAGATCCCGCCAGACCTGCAAGGCCAGACCTGAATTCGGGTATCGGCGGCTTGGGCATCGAGCGGATTGCGGCGGGAGCGTCGCGCGAGTGTTCGGCGCGGAATCGTTCGCCGGGTGGCCTGCACGCGGCTGTGCGGACGGATGTGCACCGGCCGCACTTGCGTTACCTTCGCGTCAGGCACGGTTCTGTCGTCCGGGGCCGTATTGGCCTCAACCGGAATCTGCTCGAAATGCGCCGGCGGCCCGAGCGGGTTCGGCGACAGCGCTGCATGCGCAATATCGAGGTTGAAAAACTGTCCGGGCTGGTAGCCGGCCGCATGGCATACGCCGCTGCCAGCCATGCCTACAAGGCACACAACCAGCGCGGCACTGCTTTTCAGGACCATGATACGCCTCCTGAGGTACCAACATCTGAATTATCTAGGAGGAGCGCGGGCCGATTCCAGCGTATCGGCCTCGCCGTCAGCGATTTTCTCGATTCAGGGCTTCCGAGGGCCGGTTTATCCGCCGGGCCGATCCGGCTACGAGAGGGCTCGGACGGGCAAAATTCCGCTCTTTTCGGGGAAAGACCGAGAGATGGCTTCGCCCTCATTTCGAACGCCCCCTTTTCGAGGGATGATCGCCTTACCAGAGGCCCGGCAACAGCCGATAGCGCACATCTCGCGCATAAGCCTCGTAGCCCTCCAGTTCGTCACACAGCATTCTTTCCTCGTCGAGAATGCGCAACACCAGAATCGGAACGGTGGCGATGGCGAGAACGATGCCCCACCAGGAGCCGAGAGCCAGCGGCGTTCCAAGCGCCATGATGAGCACGCCGAGATACATCGGATGACGGACGACGGCATAAGGACCGGTGGCAATGACCTTTTGCCCTTCCGTCTTCTCGATGGTCGACGCGCCGTAGCTGTTCTCGCGAAAGACGCGCAGATCCATCATCAGTCCGAACGCAACGAGTACATTCCCGACGACCGAAAGCCAGGTCGGAACGTGCGACCAGCCGAAGCGGTGGTCGAGCACGGAGACGACCAGCATCAGGCAGAACACCGTAAAAGAGACCGTGATAATGATCTTCTGAACCGGTCTGGTCTCCGCCGCCGGTCCGACCTTGAGGCGCCGTTCAAGCAGCGTGGGGTTCGCCAGTGCGAGATAGAGGCCGATCAGGGTGGTCGACACGATGAATACTGCGACGAACGCCCATCCTTGCCAGTAAGCCAACGTGCCGGCCGGAACGAAGATGAGACAGAAAAAGACGATCAAGCCGATGATGGTCGTCTTGAGGGTGCGGATGAGCAATTGCATCCTGGCCTCCGCTGGTTTCTACAGGCCCGTGAGCGAAAGCGTCACGGCTGCCCCGTCAGGCACCGGCCAATGCGCCGACCGCGGCTGGCGATAGCGTTGCCGATTGTCGCACAACCGTAGACGACAACCGACGCCGCGATCATCCATCGCCGTGCCGGGTCGCCCCTCTCCGCGCGGCGGCATAGCCCGCTTGAACAGCATCGCGGCAGCACCATCGCGCTCGATCAGCGTGTCCGTCGCCGCAATCCCAGCCATGCGACATCCAGAACGAGGTCGACGATTTCCTTGCGGCTCGGTCCCGGATGATCAAGCCACCACACCGCCACCGCATGCAACCCCTCTTTGAGAAATGCCGCGGTCGCCTGCAGGTGCCACGGCGTGCGGCCCGGCAGGAACTCCGCGAGCAACGCGGCGATGCCGGCAGTCGCGCCGGCCTGGACCTCGCGCGAGACCTTCGCCGCAACCGGGTCTGCCGCCGGAACCGTCAGCAGCACCCGTGCTGCATCCGGTGCCTGCTCGACGAACTCAAGAAAGGCATCGACCGAACGGCGAAATTTTCGCTCCGGGTCATCGTCGCCACGCACGATCGCCTTGCCTCGGGCGATCAGGCCGTCGCGGATCGTCTGAAGCACCGCCAGGAACAACGCCTGTTTCGAGGAAAAATGATCGTAGAGCACCGGCTTGGTGATCCCCGCGTGCATCGCGATGTCGTCCATGCGCGTGGCGTCATAGCCGTCACGCGCAAAGGCGGCCACGGCTGCCTCGATAATCCCGGCCCGTCGTGCGTCCGCACTTAATCGCTTGCGTCCCCTTGAATTCATCGGGATCGACCCTAACCTACTTTTGAGTAAGTTATCAAGCCGCGAGGTGATGCCATGCGTATCTTCGTTGCAGGCGCGACAGGCGCCGTCGGACGCAGTCTGGTTCCGCTCCTGGTCGACAAGGGCCATCACGTGG
This sequence comes from Nitrobacter sp., assembly GCA_035546855.1. Classification (GTDB taxonomy): domain Bacteria; phylum Pseudomonadota; class Alphaproteobacteria; order Rhizobiales; family Xanthobacteraceae; genus Nitrobacter. Next base: position 19,821 of record DASZVY010000056.1, read on the forward strand.
CCGGATTGACGCGAACGCCGGAAAAGACCGGCCTCCTGCGGGAACTCGGTGCCGAGCCCGTCGTCGCGGACGCGCGCGATGAGAAAGCCATCCGCGCTGCGGTCGCTGCCGCGCGCCCGGATGTGATTGTGCACGAACTGACGGATTTGAAGGGCGCTTTGGACCTGCGCCAGTTCGATCGCGCCTTCGCGAGCAGCAATCGGCTGCGCACCGCCGGAACCGACTATCTGCTTGCGGCCGCGCGCGACTGCGGCGCGAAGCGGATCGTCGCGCAGAGCTTCTGCGGCTGGCCTTATGCGCGGAACGGCGGATATGTAAAGACCGAGAACGATCCGCTCGACCCGGACCCGCCGCAGGAACTCCGCGGGACGCTCGATGCGATCCGCCATCTCGAGCAGGCTGTTACGACAACGCCGGGAATCGCGGGCGTCGCCTTACGCTATGGCGGCTTGTATGGCCCGGGCACCGGCGTCTTCGATCCGTCGATGATCGAGCAGGTTCGCAGGCGTCGCATGCCATTGATCGGCGGCGGCACGGCGTGGTGGTCGTTCCTGCATGTGGACGATGCTGCGGAGGCGGCCGCCGTCGCGATCGAGCGGGGGTCCGGCATCTACAATGTCGTCGACGATGATCCGGCGCCTGTTCATGACTGGCTCCCCGCGCTTGCCGCCATGCTCGGCGCGAAACCGCCATTTCGCGTGCCGGCATGGCTCGGCCGCCTTGCCGCCGGAGAGCATATCGTCGTCATGATGACGCAGGCGCGCGCGGGATCGAACGCCAAGGCCAGGCGTGAGCTCGGGTGGTCGCCGCGTTATCGCTCGTGGCGGCAGGGTTTTGCCGGGATCATTCAAAACGAAACGCGGCTGGCCGCATAGACGGGTTGCGTGTCCCGGAGCCATGCAGGAGGCCGCGGTCCTGCAGTTGCGACAGAAGGAGATCCCGACATGAACGATCGCGTCTGCATGACGATCGCGGATGGCGTTGCCGATGTCCGCTTCAACCGTGCGGATAAAATGAACGCGCTCGATCCGGAGATGTTCGAGGCCATCGCAGAAGCCGGCGCAAGGCTCAAGAAAGACGCATCTGTTCGCGTCGTTGTCATGTCCGGAGAAGGCCGCGCCTTTTGCGCCGGATTGGATGTCGAACGCATCATCGCCACGACCGAGGGTCGCAGCATCCTGCCGTTTGCCGATCTGACGAAGCGCACGCATGGCCTCGCCAACTTCGCGCAGCACATCATATGGCTGTGGCGCGAGTTGCCCGTGCCGGTGATCGCAGCCGTGCATGGTGTCGCCTTCGGCGGCGGCTTCCAACTCGCTCTCGGCGCTGACCTGCGTTACGTCGCGCCCGGAACGAAGCTCAGCATTATCGAGGCGAAATGGGGGCTGGTGCCGGACATGGCCGGGACGCAGCTCATGCGTCATCTCGCGCGCGAGGACATCGTCCGTGAGCTGACCTACACCGCGCGGGTATTTTCCGCCGAGGAGGCGCTGGCCTACGGCTTCGCCACGCGGCTGGAGACCGATCCGCTGGCCGCGGCAATGGCAACCGCACGCGAGATCGCAGGCCGCAGCCCGGATGCGATCCGCGCCGTTAAACGGCTGCTCAACGAGGCCGTCACCTGCGACGCGGCCGCCGGTCTCGCCATGGAAACGGAGGAGCAGCGCAATCTGCTGGGGTCTCCAAATCAGATCGAGGCGGTCAGGGCCAACCTGGAAAATCGTACCCCGAGCTTCGTCGACCCCGGAATCTGATTTCGGCCCGAAAGGAGCGCCTTTTCGTCGACAACCGGCGACGTCATGGCGCCGTCAACGCGAGCACGAACAACGACAGGATCAGGGCGGGCGGCATCACCAGAATGCCCAGTTTGAGGAAGCGGAGCGCGCCGACGTGCTCGCCTTCCCGGCGCAGCGCGATCAGCCACAGGATCGTGGCGAGGGAGCCCGTGACCGAAAGGTTCGGTCCGAGGTCGACGCCGATCAGGACAGCGCCGGTGATATGAATCGATGACTGCGCGGCTTGCGTCGTCGTCGCTGCAATCAGCCCCATCGGCAGATTGTTGATGAGGTTCGACGCGAATGCGGTGATGAAGCCGGCTCCCCAGACCGTCGCGTGCGGCGAAAGAGCGGCGGCCTGCTTCAATTCCTCGGCCAGAGCCGGAAGTACGCCCGTGCGATTGAGACCTTCCACCAGGATAAACAACCCGGCGACGAGGGGCAGGACCGACCAGGAGATATCCTGAACGACCGAAACCGGTGATTGACGTGTCACCAAAAGGACGATTGCGGCAACCACGACCCCGCAGACGAATGTCGGCAGCCCGAGAGCCATGCCGAGCGCCGACGAGGCGAGCAGAACGATCGCCGTCGCGCCGATACCGACGGCGGCGAGCGCTGCCATCCGCGTGAGAACCACGGTTTGGTCGCTCGCGCTGTCGATGTCGCCGCGAAGGCTGTTCCGCTGGCTGACGCGGAGCACGACGAACGTGGCCATGATTGCCGCCGCCGAAGGTAGCGCGAAATACCGGAGCCATTCCAGAAGAGGCGGCATCCGCTCGCCGAACAGCACCAGGTTGGCCGGGTTCGATATCGGAAGCACGAAGCTGGCGGCGTTGGCGATGAACGCACAGACGAACAGGTATGGCAGCGGCTCGACCTTGGCGGCGCGGGCTGCGGCATAGACCGCGGGCGTCAGGACGACCGCAGTGGCGTCGTTCGACAGGAAGATGGTGACGAGCGTGCCGACCGCGTAGACGATCGCGAACAGCCGGGGCGCCGAGTGGCGCGAATGTTTGACGGCCTGTTGTGCAAGCCAGTCGAACAAACCCTCCTTCCGCGCAATCTCGGCGAGCAACATCATGCCGACCAGAAAGAAATAGACGTCGGTGCCCTTTCCCGCGGCCATCATCGCGTCCCGCCACGGCAGCAGGTCGAATGCGACCAGCAGCACGGCGCCGGTGACGGCCCAGATGTATTGCGGCAGATTCCACGGGCGCGCGATGACCCCGAAAGTGGCAAGACCTGCGATGCCCCAGGTCGCGGCGTTGCTACCAAACATCAGGCAAGACCTGCGGCGGGTGAGGCTGTTTCGAACACGCCAAGGAGCGGGCCGATCCCGGCCTGCATGTCCGCCATGAAAAAGTTCAGCGCGAGCAGCGGCCGGAGCGCCTTCTGCTGCTGCGAATTATCCGTGATCACCAGCGCGCTCTCTCAAATCGTTGCGATCAAAACCATGATGCCTGCGTCCCACCGATCTTGCAGCCTATCAGAAGCAGGCGATCCACATCGAAACGGCTTGAGTCGTCACATGCCGTACGGCCAGGGTTGTCGACAAGGATGCGGGCCAGACTGACCAAACCGGCGACTTCGCCGCCGGGGGATTGCACGCGCCCCAAGAGCGCTCGGTATCTGCGCAGAATCGATGCCGCCTCATCATAAAACCGTTGCCCCGCCGCAGTCGGACGAACAGCCCTTGCGTTTCGCTCAAGCCCTTGCGCTTCGCCCAAGCAAGGGAATGCCAAGGGCGGCTTCCAGGTCTCCGATCTGCCGGCTGGGAGCGGGCTGCGCGACGCGGATGGCTCTCGCTGCCTGGGGATGGCGGGCTGGCCAAGACCTTCAGGATCGTGAAGAACGGCTTCAAAACAGCGGTGGCGCTCGTCGGGTCACCCTGCGCGCGTTGCGCCATACGGCAACGGCCTGCCGATCCGGAAAGCCGTCGGGTTCCCGGGCATGTCGCCAGAGGTCCGGCAGGACACACCTGTGGGCCACCATCACCCGATTACCTGGTGCGGCTGCCGCAATCACGCAAACAGGCCGCTACATTTCGGGAGCCGAAACGGTGGTCAACTTGACCGGGGATCAGAATAAGAACAGAAAACCCCAAGGAAATCTGGTCGGAGTGGCAGGATTCGAACCTGCGACCCCTGCGTCCCGAACGCAGTGCTCTACCGGGCTGAGCCACACTCCGACAAGACGCGGCTTATAGCGTTCGGTTTCGCGCACCGCAAGATGCTGAATCGAGGATCGAAATTCCCGTGATCGCAGGCCTGAAAACGCAGATTCTGGCGGCCGGAGAGACCGCCGTCGCGGCCGCCGCACATACGCTGGCAAGCGGCGGGCTGATCGGATTTCCCACGGAAACCGTCTATGGGCTCGGAGCCGACGCGACCGACGCCAAGGCGATCGCGCGGCTCTATCAGGCCAAGGGGCGGCCTGCCTTCAATCCGCTGATCGCCCATGTCGGCGATCTTGCGGCCGCGCAGCGGATCGCTCGTTTCGACAGCACCGCCCTCAGCCTGGCCAAGGCATTCTGGCCGGGCCCGCTGACGCTGGTGCTGCCGAAGGCGTCGCGCTGCCCGGTGGCCGATCTCGCCACCGCGGGCCTCGATACGGTCGCCGTCCGCATCCCCGCGCATCCCGTGGCCCGGGACATCCTCCGGGAGTTCGGCGGCGCGATCGTCGCTCCGTCCGCCAACATCTCGGGCCATGTGTCGCCGACCACCGCCGCGCACGTGCAGGCCGACCTCGCCGGCCGCATCGACCTCATCGTCGACGGCGGTCCGGTCAATGTCGGCGTCGAGTCCACCATCGTCGGATGTTTCGAGGCCCCGATGTTGTTGCGGCCGGGCGGCGTTCCGCGCGAGGCCATCGAACGCGTGCTCGGCCGCGCGCTGGTGCGGCCGCCGGCCGATCCCGACGCAGGCGACAGCCAGCCGCTGGCGCCGGGCATGCTGGCGTCGCACTACGCGCCACGCACCCCGGTCCGGCTCAATGCCACGCGTCTCGCACACGGCGAGGCCCTGCTGGCGTTTGGGCCGGCGACCCTGCCCGGCGTTGACGCCCATTCGGCCGCGATGAACCTTTCGCCGCGTGGCGATCTCGCGGAAGCCGCCGCCAACCTTTTCGGCTACCTTCGCGCGCTGGACGAGCGCGGCGCGCGCACCATCGCCGTCATGCCGATCCCGCAGCAAGGGCTCGGCGAAGCCATCAACGACCGGCTGCGCCGCGCCGCGGTTCCGCAGCACTGATCATTACGCACGCCGACCACGGCAAAAACAAGAGACCGAGCATGAACATCGTTCCGCCGCCGCCATCCGTCCAGCCGCTCTCGCCGGACCTGATCGCGCGCTTCAAGGCAATCGTCGGCGACAAATATGCGGTGACCGATCCCGCCGAGCTGACGCAATACGTGACCGAAGAGCGCAACCTGTTTCATGGCCACTCGCCGCTGGTGTTGCGGCCCGGTTCGACCGCGGAGGTTTCCGCCATCTGCAAGCTCGCCAGCGAGCACAAAATCGCGCTGGTGCCGCAGGGCGGCAACACCGGCCTCGTCGGCGGTCAGACCCCGCACAATGGCGAGGTGGTGGTCTCGCTGCGGCGCCTCGACAGGATTCGCGAAGTCGATATCGCCTCCAACACCATGACCGTGGAAGCCGGCGTCGTGTTACAGACCATCCAGCAGCGCGCCAGCGAAGTCGACCGTTTCTTTCCGCTCTCGCTCGGCGCAGAGGGCAGTTGCACCATCGGCGGCAACCTGTCGACCAATGCCGGCGGCACCGGCGCGCTGGCGTACGGCGTCGCCCGTGAGATGGCCATCGGCCTCGAAGTGGTGCTGGCCGACGGACGCGTGCTCAACGTGCTGTCCAAGCTGAAGAAGGACAACACCGGCTACGACCTGCGCAACCTCTTCATCGGCGCGGAAGGCACGCTCGGCATCATCACCGCCGCGGTGGTGAAGCTGTTTCCGAAACCGCGCTCCGTCGAGACCGCCTTCGTCGGTCTCAAATCGCCGGAAGCTGCGCTGAAGCTGCTGGCCATCGCCCAGGCGGAAGCCGCGGGCAGCCTGACCAGCTTCGAGCTGCTGGCCGAAATCTGCATCGACATGTGCGTCAAGCACGGCACCGACATCCGCGATCCGCTGGCGGAACGCCATCCCTGGTACGTGCTGATGGAAATCTCGTCGTCGCGCGACGATGCCAGCACGACGCTGGAAGCCATCCTGGAGCGCGGCATGGAGAACGGCATCGTCGACGATGCCGTGATCGCTGCGAACCTGCAGCAGCGCGCAGCCTTCTGGAAACTGCGCGAAGTGATCTCGCCGGCGCAGAAGCCCGAAGGCGGCTCGATCAAGCACGACATTTCGGTGCCGGTCGCCGCGGTGCCTGCCTTCATCGCCGAAGCCAACGCGGCCGTCGTCAAACTGATACCCGGCGCGCGGCCCGTGCCGTTCGGCCATCTCGGCGACGGCAACATCCACTACAACGTCAGCCAGCCGGTAAGCGGCATGACCACCAAGGATTTCCTCGACCGCTGGCACGAGGTCAACGCCGTCGTGTTCGCCATCGTGCTGCGGATGGGCGGCTCGATCTCGGCCGAGCATGGCATCGGCGTGCTGAAGCGCGACGAACTGCCCGACGTCAAGGACAAGGTCGCAATCGAGCTGATGCGCGGCATCAAGGCGCTGCTCGATCCGCTCGGCATCATGAACCCGGGCAAGGTGCTGCAGGCATGACGTCCGGGAGCGACGTGCTGACCATCACCGAAATCGCCGACGCGGACGTCGCCGACGTGGTCGGACTCTGGCAGCGTTGCGGATCGACGCGGCCGTGGAACGATCCCGCCGCCGATATCGCGCTGGCTCGCAAAGGGGCCCATTCAACGATCCTGCTCGGCCGCGATGGCAACAGGGCGCTCGTCGCCTCCGCGCTGGTCGGCCACGACGGCCATCGCGGCTGGGTCTACTACGTGACCGTCGATCCCGACCGCCGTTTCAAAGGCCACGGCCGCGCCATCATGACGGCAGCGGAGGAATGGCTCCGTGCGCGCGGCATCGAAAAGCTTCAGCTTATGGTCCGTGGTGACAACACGCAGGTTCGCGCGTTCTATGAGTCGATCGGCTTTTTCGAGCAGGAGCGCGTGGTCTTCGCCAAGTGGCTCGATGGCCGCGACCCGACGCCATGACTGAGCACCGATTCCTTCGATAAAAGGGACATCGAATGAAGGCTTATTTGGTGCTTGACCTGACGGTGAACGATTTCGGTGGCTTCAAACCCTACATCGCTCAAATCCCGGCCTTTATCGCCAGGCACTCCGGCAAATATATCGTTCAGGGGGCTCAACCGACCCAGATCGAGGGCGATTGGAGGCCCGACCGCATGGTCATCATCGAATTTCCGGCGCGCGACAAGGCAGAAGCATTTTTGAATGATCCTGAAATTCAGGATCTGTTCAACGTGCGCCACCGCACCACGACCAGCAAACTCGTGCTTGTCGATGGATGTAGCTGACGTCCGGTTCAGACGGCCGACCTTCCTGCCGAATAGAAACAGGCTAATCCGTCATGGCCGGGCTCGTCCCGGCCGTCCACGTCTTGCTTCGTTGAAATCCTTAGGACGTGGATGCCCGGCATAACGAAAATTGATTCTGTCAAATCCGCTTCAGAACAGACTTCCCTGCCCCTGATCCGCCGGCGACGAGGCGCGTTTTCGCGCGGGAGCTTTCCTCGCCGCCGCTTCAGCCGCCGCCTGCTCCTCGGTGATCGGCGCGATCAGTTGCGCGTCGTCGTGCGCAACCGCGTTCACCCGCAGCGAGACGCGGTGCCAGACGAACTCCTCCGACCTGGGCGTGGCGAGAAGCTGCATGGCCTCGCGCGGGTTCTCATTCCGGCAATCCAGCCAGAGATCATATTGCCCGGGCGCGATGATGACGGGAACACGGTGATGCAACCTGGACAGCGGCTGCGGCGCCGCGGTGGTGACGATCGCAACCGTATCGAGTTCTTCGCCGTTGGGACCGAGCCATGTCTCGGCAACGCCGGCAAATCCGAACGGACCGCCGTCGCGCCGTCCGATGAAATAGGGCTGCTTGCCCGATGCCCCCTGTTGCCACTCGTAATAGCCGTCCGCCGGAAGCAGACAGCGCCGCCGCCGGATCGCGGCCTTGAACGCGGGCTTCTCCTGAACCGTTTCCGCACGGGCGTTGATGACCAGCGCGAAGGTTCGCGGATCCTTCACCCACGCCGGAAGGAACCCCCAGCGCATCAGACGGAAATGACGTCCGCCATTCTCCACGAGAACGACCGGCACCGGCTGGGTCGGAGCAACGTTGTACCGCGGCGGCGCATTTGGCTGTTCCGGATACCCGAACAGCGCCCGCAGAGCCGCCGGAGGCGAAAGAATGACATAACGACCGCACATTTCGCCACCAGAATGACCGAGGTATTCAGCCCGTCTTAACTCAGAGCCGTCACACTGTGGACGAATGACGTCGCCGGCTCCAAACCTATCCCTCGAAAAGCTGATTCCGAGTTCATCCGACGCCCCCTCCGCAGCGTGGGAAGATCAGCTTGTCGCCGCCAACATCAATCCGCGAACCGGACTCGCCACCGACTACCTGAACCATTTCAACGAAGCGATCATGCTGCTTGAAATGATCCCGGATATGCCCGAATGCGCCGAGGATTTCCTGAGTTGGCGCCCCTTGACCTATCAGGAGCATTTCACGGCCTCCAATTTCAAGGCGCGGGATCTTGCCATCGCGGCTTACGACAGGGCCGATGCCCGGATCCGCGCCGAATTCGACAATCTGACGGGAACCATGACCGGGATCCTGACCTCGGTCGCCGACGCGATGCGCGGAACCTCGCAGGACAAGACCCGCGCGGCCTTGGCCGAACAGGCGACCGGATGGGTCAAGCCGCTGGTGACGCTGGCTGGCGGCATCATCAACGGCCGGGGTGGCGAAACCGACGTCGATTATATTATGAACCACTGATGTTCGCGGATTCATCCCCTGCCCTGCCACGCCCCCAGCTCGCTGTCAGCGCCGCCATCTTCCGTGACGGCAAGATCCTGCTGGTGCGACGCGCCCGTGGACCCGGTAAGGGGCTCTTTTCATTTCCGGGCGGCCGGGTCGAGTTCGGTGAAACCCTGGCTCAGGCGTTGCATCGGGAGGTCGCGGAGGAGACCGGCCTTCGGATCGAGATCGAAGGTCTCGCCGGCTGGCGCGAGGTGGTGCCGACGAAGCCCGGCCACGGGCATTACGTGGTGATGTCGTTCGCGGCGCGCTGGCTTGCAAACGAGCCCGTCCTGAACGATGAGCACGACGCCTTCGACTGGCGCGCGCCCGACCTGCCGCCCGACATCAGGGTCACGGACGGCTTGCAGGCCATTATCGAGTCGGCCCGCCACCTGATCGGCGCCTAGACACGCGACCGGCATCATGGGCCGTTCCATGTGCTGCCTTGCGTCTCCGACGCGGAATGGGCATATCACGCGAGATTTGGACCCCTTCATGCGCACGTCTGTTTTCGCCATCTGCCTGATGATTGCAGCCTGCGCCGGTCTCGCACGGGCGCAGGACGCGGCGGCGCCGTTCGACGGCGACCTGCAGCGGCTCGCCGAAATCCTCGGGGCGCTGCATTACCTGCGCGGTATCTGCGGCGCCAACGAAGGGGCGAAATGGCGCAATGAGATGCAGGCCCTGATCGACGCGGAAACGCCGTCCGGCGAGCGCCGTACCCGCATGATCGCGGCCTTCAACCGCGGCTATAACGGATTCCAGCAGACCTACCGGGTCTGCACGCCGGCTGCCACCGTCGCCATCCGCCGCTACATTGCGGAAGGCTCGAAAATTTCGCGGGACCTGACGGCGCGATACGCGAACTAGGCTGGCGACAGCGACGCAGAGAGCGACGGCGATGCGAACGGTCTATTGCGGCGCGCGGCGCCTGTGCACAACTCCGGAAGAAATTCCGGGACATATCCTGCGACGCGCAGCCCCTCTAACCGGCTGATATAACGACAATATCTTCCGCTCCGTGGGCGCCCCCCGGAATTCCGCGTCAAATGCGGAAACCCTCGTTAACCTTTCCTAAAGAACTCGGTCGTCCCGCCGGCGGCGCGTGCTACATCAGTCGGGTCAAAGCGTTTCGTTTCGAACGCCGCCGGACGTGTTGGGAATTTCATGAGCCTGCCATTCAACTTCGAGCCTGCCCGCGAGCCGCTGCCCGATCATGAGCAAAAGCAGGCCGCCCTCAGCTATCTCAACGAGGCGTGGGCCGAGGCGCGCCACGAGGGCGTCGACGGCGACTGCCTGGCGCAGGCGAGCCTGTTCGCCGCGTTCGCTGAACTCGTCAGCACCTATGGCGAGGATGCGGTTGCGAAGTTCGTCGAGGGCCTGCCCGGCCGCGTCCGCAACGGCGAATTCTCGATCATGCTGGCGAAGCAGTAACTATTCATCCGTTGCCGTCGTCGCCCGGCTTGGCCGGGCGATCCAGTATTAATCAACGCTCTGCAATACTGGATCATCCGCTTTCGCGGATGATGACGTCCGGGATTGCTGCGCTTGGTCGCTATACTTTCAGCGTCTCGAGAAAACGCACGGGCTCGCCGGTCGCCGGCGTCGTCAGCTCGCCCTGCCACATCACGCGGCGCCCGCGCACGAAGGTGCCGACCGGCCAGCCGGTCACCGTCATTCCGTCATAAGGCGTCCATGCCGCGCGCGACGCGACCCATTTGTTGGTGATGGTCTCGCGCCGTTTGAGATCGACGACGGTGAAGTCGGCGTCATAGCCGGCGGCGATGCGCCCTTTCAGCGCGATGTTGTAAAGCCGCGCGGGACCGGCGCTGGTGAGATCGACGAAACGCGCCAGCGACAGCCGGCCCGCATTGACGTGGTCCAGCATCAGCGGCACCAGCGTCTGCACGCCCGTCATGCCCGACGGCGACGCGGGATAAACCTTCTGCTTTTCCTCCAGGGTATGCGGCGCGTGATCGGAGCCGAGCACGTCGATAATGCCTTGCTCGATGCCGTACCAGATACCGGCGCGATGCGCGGCGTCGCGCACCGGCGGGTTCATTTGCGCCAGCGTGCCCAGCCGCTCGTAGCACTCCGGCGCAGCCATGGTGAGGTGATGCGGCGTCGCCTCGCAGGACGCGACGTCCTTGTGATCACGCAGATACAAAATCTCTTCCCTGGTCGAGATGTGCAGCACGTGAATCCGCTTGCCGGTTTCACGCGCCAGATTGACCAGCCGCTGCGTGGCCAGCAGCGCCGCCGTTTCGTCGCGCCACACCGGATGCGACCGGGGGTCGCCCTCGACGCGAAGCCCCTTGCGGTCGTTGAGGCGATATTCATCCTCGGCATGGAAGGCGGCGCGGCGGCGAATGACCTTGAAGATCCTGCGCAGGCTGTCGTCGTCCTCCACCAGCAGCGCGCCGGTGGACGAGCCGATGAACACCTTGACGCCGGCGCAACCCGGCGCGCGCTCGAGCTCAGGCAGATCCTGCACATTCTCGCGCGTGCCGCCGATGAAGAAGGCGAAGTCGCAGTGCATCCGATGACGCCCGGCCTTCACCTTCGCGGTGAAGGTTTCCTCGGTCACCGTCAGCGGATTGGTGTTGGGCATTTCGAACACCGCCGTGACGCCGCCCATGACGGCACTGCGCGAACCGGTCTCGAGGTCTTCCTTGTGGGTCAGCCCGGGCTCGCGGAAATGGACCTGGGTGTCCATCACGCCGGGCAGGATATGCAGCCCCTTGCAGTCGATGACTTCACCCGCGCTGGCCTGACCAAGATCGCCGAGCGCGGCGATCCGTCCGCCGGATATCGCGATATCGCCGATCCCTTCGCCGTCCTGGTTGACGATGGTGCCGGACTTCAGAATCGCATCAAATGTTCGGGTCATCGGTGTCAAAACGCCCTTTTCCATCCACAACGCCGCCGTGCGGGGGTTGTTGACCGCACCTTAGCGGCTTACGTTGCCAAACGATATCCGGCACGGATATTTCCCCGAAAAACTGGCGGCGGGCCGCTCCAGAGAAGGTGCCATGAAAGCAGCGTTTCTTCCCGACCGGGGCGTGATCAAAGTCAGCGGCGACGACGCCCGCACGTTTCTCAACGGGCTGGTGACCACGGATGTGACCCTGATTGAGCCCGGTCTCGGACGGTTTGGCGCGCTGCTCACGCCGCAAGGCAAGATCATTGTGGATTTTCTCATCACCGAGGCCCCGCCGGGCTATGGCGGCGGTTTCCTGCTGGATTGCCCGTTGCCGCTGACGCAATCCCTCGCGGACAAGCTGAATTTCTACAAGCTGCGTGCCAAGGTCAAAGTCGAGAACATCTCGGACGCGCTCGGCGTCATCGCCGCATGGGACGGCGAGCCGCGCCTGCGCCCCGACCTCACCTTCCAGGACCCTCGCGATCCGAACCTCGGCTGGCGCATCCTCGCGCCCGAGGAACTGGCGCGCCGCGTCGTCGATGTCATCGAGGCCGAGCTGGTCGAAAGCACCGACTATGAGACGCATCGCATCGCGGTCGGCGCGCCGCGCGGCGGCGTGGATTTCATATACGGCGATGCCTTCCCGCACGAGACCAACATGGATCGCCTGCACGGCGTCGACTTCGACAAGGGCTGCTATGTCGGTCAGGAAGTGGTCTCGCGCATGGAGCACCGCGGCACCGCGCGGACCCGTACGGTGCGCGTACTGCTGGACGGCGGCGCGCCGGAAGCCGGCACGCCCATCCTCGCCGGCGACAAGACGCTGGGAACCATGGGCTCGTCCGCCGATGGCCGTGGCCTCGCGCTGATGCGGCTGGATCGCGCTGCTGACGCGCTCGATGGCGGCGCCGCGCTTTCAGCCGGCGGACTCCCGCTCCGTCTCGCGGACACCGATGACGTCAGGCTGCCGGCCAGGAAGACCGTCGCATGAGCCGCACTGCGCGCCTCCACTCCGATGGCCTTGTGCGCTGCCCGTGGCCCGGCGACGATCCGCTCTATGTCACCTATCACGACACCGAATGGGGCGTGCCCGAATACGACGACCGTGCGCTTTACGAGAAGCTGATCCTCGACGGATTCCAGGCCGGCTTGTCCTGGATCACGATTCTGCGCAAACGCGAGAACTTCCGCCGCGCCTTCGATGACTTCGAGCCCGCGAAGATCGCGCGCTACACTGACAGGAAAATCCACGCGCTGATGAACGACGTCGGCATCGTGCGCAACCGCGCCAAGATCGAGGGCGCGATCAGCAGCGCGAAATCCTACCTCGAGATCATGGACAGCGGACCGGGGTTCTCCGCATTCCTGTGGGGCTTCCTCGACGGCAAGCCGAAGGTCAACACCTTCAAGACCACCGCGAGCGTGCCGGCCTCGACGCCGCTCTCGGTGAAGATCTCGAAGGAACTGACCTCGCGCGGCTTCAAATTCGTCGGCCCCACGATCGTTTACGCCTTCATGCAGGCCACCGGCATGGTCAACGATCATCTCGTCACCTGTCACTGTCACGACACCTGCAGCCACCTGACGCGCAAGCCGCGCCTCAAATCCAAATGACCGCGCCAAAGTCCACGGCGCGGGCTTGGCAGCGGATGCTGTCGGGACGGCGTCTCGATCTGCTCGATCCTTCGCCGCTTGATATCGAGATTGCCGATATCGCCCATGGTCTCGCCCGTGTCGCACGCTGGAATGGCCAGACCCATGGCGCGCATATCTTCTCGGTCGCACAGCATACGCTGCTGGTCGAAGCCGTGATGCGCGAGCACACGCCACGCGCCGACGCGCGGGTGCGGCTGGCCGCGCTGTTGCATGACGCGCCGGAATACGTGATCGGCGACATGATCTCGCCCTTCAAGGCCGTGATCGGCGGCTCCTACAAGGTTATCGAACGCCGCCTGCTCGCGGCGATCCATATCCGCTTCGGTCTGCCCGCCATTCTGCCGGCGGAGATCGAACGGCAGATCAAGGCCGCCGACATGGGCGCGGCGTATCTCGAGGCCACCCATCTTGCCGGATTTGCGCAAGCCGAGGCGAAGCGGCTGTTCGGCCGCGATCCGCGCCTGCCTGCCGCAGCGCTCGAGGACTATCTGACGCCGTGGTCGGCGGGCAAGGTCGAGAAACGGTTTTTGACGCGCTTCAAGACGCTGCACGCGTGAGCGCGCGGCGTCGCCGGCTATAATGACGAAGAAAAATGGCGCGAAAGAAGGCGTTCCCATGATCCACGTTTGCTCGCTCGCCGCGCTGCCGGACACGGTCAGGACGACCGGCGCCAGCCACATCCTCACGGTGATGGCCAATGTCGCGCAGGTACAGCGACCGCAATCGGTGCGCGAAGCGAACCATCTTCGGGTTCAGATGGACGACATCAATGAGCCTGCCGATGGGTTCATTGCGCCGAATGAGGACCACATCCTGCAGGTGCTGAATTTCGTGCGCGGCTGGGACCGCAGGGCGCCGCTCGTGGTGCATTGCTACGCCGGCATCAGCCGCTCCAGCGCAAGCGCCTTTGCCGCGGTCTGCGCGCTCAATCCGCATCGCGATGAAATCGCGATCGCACGGCAAATGCGCGCAGCCTCGCCGACCGCGCAGCCGAACCGGAGAATCGTCATGCTCGCGGACAAGGCGCTCGGCCGCGGCGGACGCATGCTGCGCGCGATCGACGACATCGGGCAAGGCAACATGATGATCGAAGGCCGGCCGTTCCGGCTCGAGCTGGAGTAGCGGCGGACCACTTTAGAATACAACTACCACAGACCCTCTCCACAGGAGAGAAATCCGCCGTTGCCTTTGAACTTTACTTGCTCAAACTGGCACAAACCGGACTCCGGGCGCGCGGCGGCGTGCGTGCCGATTCGCTCGACGCGTCCTGCAGGGTCCATGCTCCGCGCCGCTTGCCGTCGATTTGAGGTTTGATGTTCGACTCTCCGTTCGATTTTCTTGCCATCGCCATCGCCGTCGTCGCATTTGTCAGCGCGCGAAAAGCCATGAACGACTCTGCCGCGCTGCGGACGCGGATCGATGCGCTCGAAGCGGCGGCACGAAGCGTCATCTCCGCGCCGCCGGCCGTCGAGCCGACGCTCGCGCCGGCGGATCATGCCGACGAGACGATCGCGGAACCTGCGCCCGCCCCCGAGGTCGCCGTCGCGCCACCGCCGCTGCCGCCCGACGCAACTGCGCCGCCGCTTCCGGAAGCCGGCCCCGGTTTCGAGGAACGCATCGGCACCCGCTGGGTGGTGTGGGTCGGCGGGCTGACGCTCGCGCTCGGCGGCTTCTTCATGGTGCGCTACTCCATCGAGCAGGGCCTGCTCGGCCCCGGCGTGCGGGTTCTTCTCGGCGGGCTGTTCGCGCTGGCGCTGCTCGCCGCCGGCGAATGGACGCGGCGCAAGGAAGCCGTCTCCGCGATTGCGCCGCTGCCGATCGCCAATATTCCGGCGATCCTCACCGCGGCCGGAACCGCGGTGGCGTTCGCCACGATCTACGCCGCCTATACGCTGTACGACTTTCTCGTTCCCGGCACCGCCTTCATTCTGCTCGGCCTCGTGGCGCTGGGGACGCTCGCCACCGCGTTGCTGCACGGACCTGCGCTGGCCGGCCTCGGTGTCGTCGGCGCGTTCGTGACCCCTGTTCTGGTCTCGTCGGGCGAACCGGATTACTGGGCGCTCTACATCTATCTCGCCATCGTCACCGCGGCCGCGTTTGCGCTGGCCCGCGCGCGGCTGTGGCGCTGGCTCGCGATCGCGGCCGTTGTCTTCGCGGTGCTTTGGACGCTGCCCTGCCTCAACTGCGGGCCGTCGATGGTCGCGCCTCACGTCTTCCATGTGATCGCCGGTTTCGCGCTGGCGGCGCTGCTCGTGGTCTGCGGCCTCCTGCTCGGCCCTCCCGCGGAGGCGGGCAAGATCGAACCGATCTCCTCGGGATCGCTCGGCGCCTATTTGCTGGCGGCGACCGCGCTCGTGCTGGCGAGTGTTCATGCCGATGCCGCCATGGTCGCGTTCGGGCTGCTGATCGCGGCCACGCTGGCCATCGCATGGCGCGCCGAGGCCGCCGTTGGCGCGGTGGCTGCGGCGGCGGTCTTCGTTGGCATCGTGTTCCTCGAATGGGCGGTGCGGGCAAACGCCGACATGCTGGTGCTGCCGGGCGGGCCGCTCCCCGGCATCGCACCCAACGCCACCGACGGCTCCGTGTCTCTGCACCTGACGACAGCGGCGATTTTCGCGCTTGGCTTCGTCGCCGCCGGCTTTCTGGCTCAGGGGCGCTCCATCGGCGCCATCGTGCCGGTGGTGTGGTCGGCCGCCGGCGTGTTCGTCCCACTCGCGCTTCTGATCGCGCTCTACGCCCGGATTGCCCGTCTCGACCGTTCGATTCCGTTTGCAATCCTCGCCGTGGTGCTGGCCGCAATTCTGGCGGGGCTCACCGAGAGCCTGACACGACGCGACGCGCGGCCCGGCCTCGCGATCTCAACGGCGCTGTTTGCGACCGGGACGCTTGGCGCGCTGGCGCTGGCCTTCACCTTTGCGCTGGAAAAAGGCTGGCTCACCATCGCGCTGGCGCTGATGTCGCTCGGTACCGCCTGGATTGCGATGCAGCGGCCGATTCCGTTCCTGCGCTGGCTCGCCGCGATCCTCGCGGCGGTCGTTGCGGCGCGTGTCGGATACGAGTCCCGCATTGCTGGCGACGCCATCGGCACCACGCCGATCTTCAACTGGCTGCTGGCCGGCTACGGCATCCCTGCGCTGTCGTTCTGGATCGGCGCACGCTTCCTGCGGCAGCGTGGCGACGATGCGCCGCTGCGCATGGTCGAAGCCGCGGCGATCCTTTTCACCGTCCTGCTCGCGTTTACGGAAATCCGTCACGCCGTGAATGGCGGCGATATCTATATGGATTCGGCAAGTCTGGCCGAGGTCGGCTTGCAGGTCTGCGTCGCGCTCGCCATGGCCCTCGGGCTCGAGCGGCTGCGTATCCGCAGCGGCAGCATCGTTCACAACGTGAGCGCCGTGCTGCTGACCGTGTTCGCCGGGCTGGCCATCCTGTGCGGGCTCTTCTTCCTCGACAATCCGATGATCTGGCCCGAGGACGTCGGCGGACGCTTCCTCAACTTGCTGCTGCTCGCCTATGCGATGCCGGCGGCGCTGGCATGGCTGCTGTCTTACGTGGCGGCGGGACGCCGCCGGGCCGGTTACGCCAACACCATTGCGGCCGGCGCCCTCGCATTGGCGCTTTCCTATATCGGCCTCGAGACTCGCCGGCTCTATCACGGGCCGGTGCTGACCTACGGCGAGACCACGGGCGCCGAACAATACAGCTACTCGGTCGCGTGGCTGCTGTTCGGCGTCGTGCTGCTCGGTATCGGCGTGGCGGTGAATTCACAGCGGGCGCGGCTGGCGTCCGCCGTGGTGATCGCGCTGACGATCCTGAAAGCCTTCGTCATCGACATGTCGACATTGACCGGCATCTACCGGTCGCTGTCGTTCATTTGTCTCGGCCTGGTACTGGTGGCGATCGGCTGGCTATATCAGCGCATCCTGTTCCGGCGGAAAGCGACGCCTGAAGATGGATTGCCGGGTCAAGCTCCGCAATGACGAACGGAGTATTTTTTCACTTTCGTGCAAACCCCTCTATGCCCTCACCTCCTGACGCTGAAACACGACGTAGCCGCCCACGAACAGCACGATGGTTCCAGCGATCAGTCCGACCGTCTGCGGCCAGACGATGATGAGGCTCTGGCTGAGCGGCAAGGGCGAACCCATCACCGCACCGCGCAACTGCTCCAGGAAGACCGGGCCGAGCGTGCGCGTCGTCGGCGACAGCACCGCAAGCATGGCTTCGCTGAACAGATTGTTCGGCGATATCCGCAGCAGGGCCTGAGTCCAAAGCCCGGTGGCGGGCGTTTCCAGGCCGAGCAGCGCATAGCGCGGATCCGGCGGTGCGATCACCTGCGCGATCGCCGGCGCCAGCATCGGCCACAGGATGGTCAGGAACAGCCAGATCCCGAGGGCGACCAACGCGGCCGTCGCCGACGACCGGAATACGATCGACAACAGCATCGCCAGCGCCAGCCAGACACCGGCATAGAACACCGCGATCACGAGAAAAGCGAGCGACCGCGCCACCTCCTCGCCGCCCGGAGGAACGCCGAGGAAGATCAGCCCGAGACCGATCACCAGAAGCCACAGCGCAACGAGACACATGGCGAGCGTGATGAGGCCGGCCAGGAATTTCCCCATCAAGAGCGCATCGCGATAGATCGGCTGCGCCAGAATGCGCGACAGCGTGCGCCGGCTGTGCTCGCCGTTGATCGCATCGAAGCCAAGGCCGATCGCCATCAGCGGAATGAGGAATCCGAGAATGGCGACGAACGAAGGCAACGGCGCCCGGTCCACCGTGAACAGCCGCAGCAGCAGGAACGGATCCTGCGCCGTGGTCTCGCGCAGCTTGTCGATCGCGCTGTAGAGCGCGGCCATTGCCGTCAGCACCACCAGCCATTCGAGCACGAACATCCGGGCGCTCGACAGGTTGTCCGCAAGTTCCTTGACGACAACCGCACCCACGCCCTGAAAAGGAGAACCTTCACGCCGCATTCCGCTCTCCCCGTGGCTTGTCGCTGCCGCCCTGGAAATAACGCGAATAGATCGCGCCGAGGCTCGGCTCGTCCACCGACAGCCGCCGCAACGCCCCGTTGGCCGCGACCACGGCGCGGGCGGCGTCCGGCCTGACATCGCGATCCGCGGTCATGCGGAATCGGTCGGCCGCCAGCGTCTCGACATTGGACACGCCGGGAATCGCGGCCAGCCGCCGGTCGAGGTTGCTGCCGTCGGCTTCGACCTCGACCACGAATCCCGCCCCGAGAACCTGCTTCGCAAGATCGGTGACCGGGCCCATCAAGACGATGCGCCCCGATTGGAACAGCGCGACGCGGCTGCAGATGCGCTGCACCTGATCGAGCAGGTGCGAGGACAACAGCACTGTCACACCCTCGGCCTTCAGTTCGCCGATCAGACCGAGAAACTCGATCGTCGACTGGGGGTCGAGTCCGGAGGTCGGCTCGTCGAGGATCGCGATCTCGGCCTGCTTGACGATGATTTCGGCCAATCCCAGCCGCTGGCGCATGCCGCGTGAAAACGTGGCGACGCGCTTGTCCGCAACGTCGAGCAGCCGTACCCGCGCGAGCGCGGCGGTGATCCGCCGCGCTCGTTCCGCGGGTCGAAGCCCCATCAGCTTGGAGGTATAAGCCAGGTTTTCGACCGCGGTAAGGTGATCGTAGAAGCCGACGGAATCCGGCAGATAGCCGACCCGGCGCTTCACCTGCAGCGGTGAACGCGCCGGGTCGTAACCGAGCACGCGCACGGTGCCGCCGGAAATCTCCGTCAAGCCGAGCATCATCAAGATGGTTGTCGTCTTGCCGGCGCCGTTCGGGCCGAGCAGGCCGAATACCTCGCCCCGCAAGATGTCGAAGTTGATCCGGTCGACCACATTGACCTCGCCGTAACGCCGGGTGAGATCACGGGCCGTGATGACGGTGTCGTCTGCTGCGGTTTCGGTCATCGGCGTCCAAACCTTGCAACCGCGCCCAGCAACAACAGCAGCGCCACGCCGATGACGCCGGCGCCGGCGATCCCCCAGACGGTCGATGTCGCAACCATGATGCGGAACTGACCGGAGGCGGCGTTGCCGCGCGAGGTCGCCGTCACCGTCGTCATGTAATCTCCGGCCAGCGACTTGCCGCTCGGCGTCAGCAGCGCCTGCACTTCGGCATCCTTGCCCGGCACGAGACGATCGATCGTCGACGGCTGGAAGGACACCTTCCAGCCCGTGGGCGCACTGGCGGACAAGGTGACATTTTCGGCCGGCGCGCTGCCGGTATTGGTCACCACCACCGGGATCGAGGTCTGTTCGGCCGCGACCGCGCGCGCGCTCAGAAGACCGTCACGTCCGGACACCTGCAACTCCGGCTGGCCGGCGATATCGAGCGCCAGTTCGGTTTTCGCCGTCGCATCCTCGGCCTTCACCGTCACGCCAACGGGGAAGTGACCGGCATCGATGGTGCTGGGCGGCCGCACCTTGAGCTTGATGTCCTTGGACTGGCCGGCCGCGATCGGGATCGAGGAGAGCTCCTGGGTGCCGTAGGCCTCGGTGAAGGACGTCTCGAAATTCGGCGGCGCGTCCGCCGCGAAACTCGCGACCAGATTGCGCCCGCTGTCGTTCTTGATCGTCAGCGTGTATTCGAAATTCGATTTTGGGCTGCCGCGCAACGACGGCAGCTTGGATTCGACCGACAGCTTCGCGGGCAATTCCTTCGCCAGCGCCACCGCGACCGGCAGCGTGGCCGCATTACCCTGCCCTTCCGCCTTTACGGTGAGGGTCTCCGCCTTCATGTCCGCGTTCTTGGGAATGTCCAGACGGAGCTGAAGCGAGACGTTCGAGTCCGGCCCCGGCATCGCGGCAGCCACCGGCTGACCGCCTCCCAGCAGGGTTGCCGTCCAGCCGCTCGGAACGCCCGTCACGGAAAGCGCATAACGCTCCGGCGCGAGGCCGTAATTTTGCAGGCGCAACGGAATCGTGGAGGTCGTCCCGGGCCGGACGGTGACCGCGGGATAATCGGTCATCAGATAGAGGCCCTTGATATTATCGTGCGAGTCCGCCGCGCGCGCCGCGGGTGCGCTCAGACAAACGGCAATAGCGAGGGGCGCGATGAAAAGCGCTCGCATGGGGTGCTCCATGTGATTTTTGCAGGATCGATGTGGTCACATCGTGCAGGAGTCAGTCGACCGGGGAGGCCGCGCGGCTGCAGCGGTGGATGCGGGAATTATCGAGTCGATCGTGACCAAAACCGTACAAAGTTTTGAAGATTCTTGGGCAGTGAATGACGAGTTCGCGAGGAACACGCGAGAATCGACAATGGTCGTAATGCTTTAGTTGCAACGACGCATCGCGTGGACATCACGCCGGGCGTTGCCGCGCCAGCAGAGCCTCGCCGAATGCCTGAAACAGCGCGCGGTTGATCGGATTGCGCTGCGGATCGTACTCCGCGTGCCATTGCACACCGAGCGCGAAGCCGGGCGCATCGGCAATGCTGATCGCCTCGATGGTGCCGTCCTCCGCGACGCCTTCCACGACGATCCGCGCACCCGGATCGAGAATGCCCTGGCCATGCAGGGAATTGACGCGAATGGTCTCGCGGCCGAGCAGCCGCGCGAAGACGCCGCCGGGAACGAGACTGACGTCGTGGCGGTCGGCGAACACCACGGCGGGGTCCGGGTGAATCTCGCCGCTCTCGAGCCGCGGCATGCGATGGTTCATGCGTCCGGGCAGTTCGCGGATTTCGGGATGCAGCGAGCCGCCGAACGCTACGTTCATCTCCTGCAGACCGCGGCAGATGCCGAAGATCGGTACGCCGCGGGCGACGCAGGCTTCCGTCAACGACAAGGCCAGGTCGTCGCGGCTGACGTCGTACGGCTCGTGCTTCGGATTCGGCTCGGCCTTGAAGCGGCTCGGATGAACGTTGGCGCGCGCGCCCGTCAACACGATTCCGTCGACGGTATCGAGCAGCGCACCGATCTCGGTGATCTCGGGACAGCCGGCAAACATCAGCGGCAAGGCGCCGGCGACCTCGGCCACCGCGCGAAGGTTTCGCTCGCCGACCATCTGCACCGCAAATCGGTTCTCGATGCGGTGGGAATTCCCGATGACACCCACCACCGGACGTCTCATGGCCTCATGCCCCATTCCAGCAGGGGGTCTTTCGTAGGAGCGGACATAGGATGATTTTTCAAGGAAGAGGCACGCACGGCAAATCGGCTCTGGCAGGCAATGCTCGTTGAGACGATCATGCCCCGCAGATCGCGCGGGATCAACATATCAGGGACTGCCGAGCCATGCTCATGACTGCGGCGACGGGCGCGCCGATTTCATGGCTCGCGGAAACGTCCGCGACCGCAGCCGGCACGGCCCGAACAATTTTCAGCGTCAGATCACTCGGTGGATTGGCGAAGCTCGAGAGCACCCTCGGCCTTGGCCGCATCCGGCTTCGCCTGCGGCTTGACCGGGGCGAGCGCGGCGCTTTCGACATGCGGGGTCTCGACGCGCGCCGTCACCTCGGGCGGCGTCGCATCGGCGGAACGGGTCCGGCGATGATGTGCATGCGGCCGCGCCACGGCCCGGGCGAGCAGCATCTGCCGGCCGCCTTGATGGTTGAAATCGCAATAGGCAAAGCCCATGCCCGAGACCGATCCGCGGAAGCTGCGATCGTCCTTCTTGTCGAGATTGAAGCACGGCTCGAACGGAAGTCCCTTGATGGACGCACACACGGATTGACCGTGCACCTGAAGCGTGTTGCCAGGCAGGCGCATATGACGGACGGGACCCGTGCCGCTGAACTGCACCGCGCCAGCCGCGCCGCCATCCTCGAACACGCGGCCCGCGCCGCGGGTCCCATCGAAGCATGTAAAAGCAAACACCTTGCCCGCCACGAACCGCTTGGCTTCATCGGCCGTCATCATCTGACCGGCCACGGCCGGCGCAACGAGTGAACCGGCAACCAGGGCTCCTGACACAATACGCGCGAGCATGCTGCAACTCCGACCAACTGAGCGCGGAAGATCGCCAACGGATGGCTTCTTTTACCCGCTGCTTACCATACCAACCATGGCAACATTGGAGCAGCTTGGTTGGTAAAGTCTGAACATCCTTAGACTATTTTTACCACGATGCGGCCGCGGACCCGGCCGGCGAGGATGTCGCCCCCCGCGCCGATCACGTCGGCGAGGCCGATTTCATGAGTGATTTCAGCCAGTTTTGAACGATCGAGGTCGGCGGCCAATCGGGTCCAGGCGGTGCGCCGCAATTCGATCGGGCACATCACGGAATCGATGCCGAGGAGACACACCCCGCGCAAAATGAACGGCGCGACCGACGACGGCAGGTCCATGCCCGCGGCCAGGCCGCAAGCCGCGATGGCGCCGCGATATTTCGTCATTGACAGCAAATTGGCGAGCGTCGTGGAGCCGACGCTGTCGATGCCGCCGGCCCATCGCTCCTTTGCGAGCGGCTTGGCCGGACCGGACAGCTCGTTGCGGTCGATGATCTCGGCTGCGCCGAGACCCTTCAGATAATCCGCTTCCGACGCCCGCCCGGTCGAGGCGATGACGTGATAGCCGAGCTGGGAGAGCAGCGCGATCGCGACCGAGCCGACGCCGCCCGCCGCCCCGGTCACAACGACAGGACCGTCCTTCGGCGTCAGGCCATGTTTCTCGAGCGCCAGCACCGACAACATCGCCGTATATCCCGCGGTGCCGATCGCCATGGCGTCGCGCGCCGACATCCCGTCCGGGAGCGCCACCAGCCAGTCGCCCTTGACCCGGGCCTTTTCCGCGTAGGCGCCGAGATGGGTCTCGCCCATGCCCCAGCCGTTGCAGACCACCTTGTCGCCGGGTTTCCAGGACGGATGCGACGACTGCGCCACCGTGCCGGCGAAATCGATACCTGCGATCATCGGAAAGCGGCGCACCACCGGCGCCTTGCCGGTGACCGCCAGGCCGTCTTTATAATTCAGCGTGGACCATTCGACGTTGACGGTGACGTCGCCGTCCATCAGGTCGGCCTCGTCGAACTGCGTCAGCGCCGCCGTCGTCCCCTTGTCGGCCTTATCGATCCTGATCGCCTTGAATGTCGCCACGCCTGCGCTCCCTGATATCCTGACCAGATGGATTGCAGGGAGGTTTAGCGGATTAGACCGGCAGCGCCAACCACCGCGAGGCAACCGCCTCAGCGGCGCACGGTAACGCCGAGCTCCGCGGAACTGTGCGCCGCCTCCGCCAGCTTTTCGGAAATCTCGGCGGTCTGCGCGGTGCTGCCCCAACTCGGGGCGTCGCTGCCATCGCCCCACGCTTTCGGCCGGTAGAAGGTATGCACGCCGAAACGGTACATCTTCTTCATTTCATGCACCCAGGACGGATGCACCCAATACGCGTGATAGTGGGTGGATTTTCCGACTTCCGGAAGCCATAGCCGGCCGTCGAGCGTCGCCTTGGCGATCTTCTTCGCCCGGTCCCACATGTCGGGCTCGGTCACGACATCGGGGATGCCGTCGCACGCGAAGGTGAACTGGCAAGCGAGGTGCCGGCCGGCGTTTTGATAGACCACGCCGCAGACCGTGGTCGGATAATAACCCGAGAACACGCGGTTCATCACCACCTGCGCCACCGCGATCTGGCCGCGCACCGCCTCGCCCCGCGCCTCGAAATAGACCGCCTCGGCAAGGCACTTTTCCTGCTTGGCGCGTTTCTTCGGATCGAGCAACCCAAGACGCTCAGCCGGGGTCTTCACCTTCCTGTCGCTGGCATTCACCTCGCCCTTGCTGGCGACGCTCTCACCGGCCTTGGCGGACTCAGCCGCAGAACCGGAAGCGGCCTTCATATCCGGGTCAGCCGCGCCGGGCGTCACGATCGTCGGCTCCTCGCCGGGCTGCCAGCGTTCAAGGCTTTCGCTGGGCACGCCAAGCGAGCCCGCGCCAAAATACAGGCTGGCGGTCTTCACCGAGAAGCCCTCGGTGGAAGGCGGCGGCTCGATGTCCAAATCGCTGACCGGCGCATCCTTCTTGAGATCGTCGAGCGGCCGCGCCTCGAGCGAGAGCGACACATCGTATTGCGGCAATGGCGGCGCTTTCAGCGCCTCGGCGAGTTCCGGATCGAGCGGCGCGGTGTCGGCAGCCGGAGCAGCCGCTGCGGTCTTCTCGCCCATGACGGAGGCATTCGAGGTTGCCGGATCTTCGCCCGGCGCGGGTCGGGCCGCTGCGGGCGGCGAAACTGCAGCCGGCGGCTTCACGATGCTCAAGCGATCACCCTTCAGCGTACGATCCACCTTGGGGAAATCGGATGCCTGATAACGCGGCGGCACGTTCAACGCAGGGTTCCGCGGCGCGATCCCGGACAGCCCACCCGAATTGTCGAAACTGGCGAGCAGGAGCGTCGCCGCGCCCGGCGTCGAGGTGCCGACCGGACGGCTGAAGCTGAAGGTTGCGAGTTGAATGGAACTGACGGCGGAGGCGAAGACGCGCTGCTGCCAACGCTCCGTGACACCAGGCTGGCGCGCCAACAGCGACGCGATATCCTGATAACCGGTTTCGTTCGGGATCAATGCGAAGAAGCAGAGACCGAGGCCGAAGAGCGCAAACCGCGCGCCCTTCGGCTCGTTACGCAACACAGACATCGATACGCTCACGCAACGCAACACACGCAATCGACCCGCACATTCGGTGCATTTCGATCAATCACGGTAATATCCAATTAAAGTTGCGAGGCCGTTAATCGGCGATGCGTCCGCGCCACAGGCAAGAGCTGTCGAAGGACCGCCAATGCCTATCGAAAACGTTGGTAAACGCCGCGTCCAGCAAAGTGGTAAACATCACGTCAACGAAATGCCGCTGTAATTTGCAATGAACGGTTGCGTCTTGCGCAAACGAAAATCGCGCCGCGCTGAAAACGCGGCGCGACGATTTCCTGAAATGAAACGATGCGCGATCAGGCCTGGCTTGCAACGTCCTTGCCGAGCGCGGCCTGCGCCGCCGCGAGCCGCGCGATCGGCACGCGGAAGGGCGAGCACGAAACGTAGTTCAGCCCGATCTCGTGGCAGAACGCCACCGACGCCGGATCGCCGCCGTGTTCGCCGCAGATGCCCACCTTGAGACTGGAGCGGGTCTTGCGGCCGCGCGCGACGCCGATCTTCACGAGCTCGCCGACGCCGGTGCGATCGACCGAAATGAACGGATCGACCTCGAGGATGCCCTTGGCGATATAGGTGCCGAGGAAACTCGAGGCGTCGTCACGGCTGATGCCGTAAGTGGTCTGCGTCAGGTCGTTGGTCCCGAACGAGAAGAATTCCGCGGTCTCCGCGATCTCGCCCGCGAGCAGGCAGGCGCGCGGCAATTCGATCATGGTGCCGACCTGATAGGTCAGCTTGGCTCCGGTCTCGCGCATCACCGACTGCGCGGTGGCATCGATCCGCGCCTTGATCAGATCGAATTCCGCCTTGGTTGCAATCAGCGGCACCATCACCTCGACGGCCACGGACTTGCCGGTGCGTTTGCCGGCTTCGACGGCGGCTTCGAAGATCGCCCGCGCCTGCATTTCCGCGATCTCGGGATAGGCGATGGCGAGGCGGCAGCCGCGGAAGCCGAGCATCGGATTGAATTCGGCAAGCTCCCGCGCGCGGTCGGCCAGCCGGCGCGGATCGGTATTCATCGCGCGCGCGACTTCCTCGATCTCCGCCTGCGTGTGCGGCAGGAACTCATGGAGCGGGGGATCGAGCAGCCGAATGGTGACGGGCAGCCCCTTCATGATCTCGAACAGCTCGACGAAGTCGGCCCGCTGCATCGGCAGCAGCTTCGACAGCGCCGCGCGGCGCGCCTGCTCGTCCTCGGCGAGGATCATCTCCCGCACCGTGCGGATGCGGGTCTCCTCGAAGAACATGTGCTCGGTCCGGCACAGGCCGATGCCCTCGGCGCCGAAGCGGACGGCGGTGCGCGCGTCCGCCGGCGTGTCGCCGTTGACCCGGATGCCGAGCTTGCGCACCTCGTCGGCCCAGCCCATCAGCGTGCCGAACTCGCCCGACAGCTCGGGCTCGATCATCGGCATCTGGCCGGCGAGCACCTGGCCGAGCGAACCGTCGATGGTGATGACGTCGCCGGCCTTGAAGGTGCGGTTGCCGACGGTCATGGTGCCGCGGCCGTAGTCGACGCGGATGCTGCCGCAGCCGGAGACGCAGGGCTTGCCCATGCCGCGCGCGACCACCGCCGCATGCGAGGTCATGCCGCCGCGCGTAGTCAGGATGCCTTCGGCGGCATGCATGCCGTGGATGTCTTCCGGACTGGTCTCGATCCGCACCAGGATGACCTTGCGGCCGTCGGCCTGCAGCTTGGTCGCTTCATCGGAGGAGAACACGATTTCGCCCGCCGCCGCGCCGGGCGAGGCCGGCAGGCCGGTGGCGACCACGTCGCGCTTGGCATTGGGGTCGATGGTCGGATGCAGCAACTGATCGAGCGACGCGGGATCGATGCGGGTCACCGCATCCTTCTTCGAGATAAGGCCCTCGTTGGCGAGTTCGACGGCGATGCGAAGCGCGGCGCGCGCCGTGCGCTTGCCGCTGCGGGTCTGCAGCATCCAGAGCTTGCCGTCCTCGACGGTAAACTCCATGTCCTGCATGTCGCGATAGTGCTTTTCCAGCAGCGTATAGATGCGCGTCAGTTCCTTGAAAGCGGCGGGCATGGCCGTTTCCATCGACGGCTTATCCGAACCGGACTCCTTGCGCGCATCCTCGGTGATGTCCTGGGGCGTGCGGATGCCCGCCACCACGTCCTCGCCCTGCGCGTTGATGAGGAATTCGCCGTAAAGCTTGCCCTCGCCGGTGGAGGGATTGCGCGTGAAGGCCACGCCGGTCGCCGAGGTCTCGCCCATGTTGCCGAACACCATGGCCTGGACGTTGACGGCGGTGCCCCACGACTCCGGAATGTCATGCAGCTTGCGATACGTCACGGCGCGCGCATTCATCCACGACGAGAACACCGCGCCGATCGCGCCCCACAACTGCGCGTGCGGATCCTGCGGGAAATCGTGGCCGGTCTCGCGTGCGACCGCGTCCTTGTACTTGCCGACAACTTCAACCCAATCGTCGCCATCGAGATCGGTATCGAGCGAATAGCCGCGGCTGTCCTTGAAGGTGTCGAGAATTTCCTCGAAGTGATGGTGCTCGAAGCCCAGCACCACATCCGAATACATGGTGATGAAGCGGCGATAGTTGTCATAGGCGAAGCGGCGGTCGCCAGACAACGCCGCGAGGGCCTCGACCGTCTTGTCGTTGAGGCCGAGATTGAGCACCGTATCCATCATGCCGGGCATCGAGGCCCGTGCGCCGGAGCGCACCGACACCAACAGCGGATTCCTGGAATCGCCGAACGTCTTGCCGGTGATCCCGCCGACGTAGTCGAGCGCCTTTTCGACCTGCGCCTTCAATTCCTTCGGATAGGATTTGTCGTGCGCGTAGAAATAGGTGCAGACCGTGGTTGGAATGGTGAAACCGGGCGGCACCGGCAGACCGAGATTGGCCATCTCGGCAAGATTGGCGCCCTTGCCGCCGAGCAATTCCTTCAGGCCCGCCTTGCCTTCGGCCTTGCCGTCTCCGAACGTATAGACCCATTTACCGGGCTTGACTGCCGCCACGGGCCTTGCCGGTTTCGGCGCTGCTTTCGCTGTTGTCTTCTTCACCGCGCCTTTTGCAACCGATTTCCGCGCATTGGCGGAGACCTTGGCCTTCGGGCGGGATGATGTTGATGGCTTTGATTTCGCTACGACTTTTTTGGACTTCGAGGCGGCTTTGGCCATGATGGGACAACAATCCGGATGAGGGGAAGAGTGAGCGCCTTACACCACGTTTTGCAGGTTCCTTGCAAGCAGCGAAGAACCTGTTTTGGCCGTGAAGACGGCCGGTCCATCATCGCGCGGCACTCATATATGAAACATCTTCAGCACGCCGAGACCGGCAAGACCGATGAAGATGAGATAGATCGCGACCACAAGATTGAGGAAGCGCGGCATCAGCAGAATGAGGATGCCGGCGATGAGGGCCACGATGGGCTGGATGTGAGCTGTCGTGATGACCATTGAGAATCTCCGCTGATGCGCTGGAAAACGATCTGACGAATCGGCGGGGACTCTAGCCCCCACGCAGGTTCCGCCATAGCAGACGCGGATGACCCTGCCAGAGTTCCACATGATTTTGTGCCATGCCGCAAATTGCATCCTGGCAGGCTGGAACGATGCGCCATCGGATGCATTGGCAGGGCGCCCCATTGAACAGCGTGCGCCTGATCGCGCATGGCTGTCATCGCGAAGGAGACGAACCATGCGAAACAGAACGTTGGCTATCGCCACACTTGTGGCCGCGATCGGCACGCCGTTGGCCGCTCACGCGCAGGGCGTTACGGTCGGCGTCGCGCCATCGTCGGAGGTCGTCGTCACGGCGCCGGTCGGAATCGACGCTGACGGCGGCATTGCCATCGCGCAGCGGCCGGCATTCCGCGAATACGTGGTGCGCGAGCGGGTGCCGACCT
The DNA here is from genome assembly GCA_035546855.1 of Nitrobacter sp. GTDB lineage: Bacteria > Pseudomonadota > Alphaproteobacteria > Rhizobiales > Xanthobacteraceae > Nitrobacter. Next base: position 48,694 of record DASZVY010000056.1, read on the forward strand.
ACACCGTGCCGGAACGCGTGATCGTCGGCGCGACGCTGCCCGAGGAAGGCGTCACGTATTACGACGTGCCGCAGCGATTCGGCGCAACGCCGTATCGCTACACCGTGGTGAACGGCGAGACGGTGCTGGTCGAGCCGCATACGCGGCGCATCATGCAGGTGCTCGACTGATGTGACCAGGCGCTCGACTGATGTGACGCAAGTCGGTTTCGCTGGCCTGCACTGATGTGCATGCAAGCGGCCAGAGCCCCGTCCCGCAACCTCCAGGGACGGGGTTTTGGTGTTGACGCTGATGCTCGCGCGCAGCGCGAGTTCTTATGTCACCGCTCAATCCTGAATCCTGGAAAAATCCGCGACCGCGCGGGTGGCGCTGCGAATTTCGTTCAATAGCTTCAGGCGGTTCTCGCGCACCTTCGGATCGTCGTCGTTGACCTTCACCTTGGCGAAGAACGCATCGACGGCCGGACGCAGTTTGGCCATGGCCGTCATGGCGGCGGCGAAATCTTCCTTCGCGACGGCAGCGCCCGCTTCCGCCTTCACCTGATCTATGGCGGCCGCGAGATTCTTCTCCTCGTCGAGTTTATAGAGCGACGGATCCGGCGCGCCGTCGAACGTGCGCTTGTCCTTCTTCTCCTCGATGGCGAGAATGTTTGACGCGCGCTTGGTGCCCGCCAGCAGGTTCCTGCCGTCGTCGGTCTCGAGGAATTTGCCGAGCGCCTCGACGCGGCGCACGACCATCAGGAGGTCGTCCTGCGTGGATGCAGCGGAAGCGCCCATGCTCCCCTCCCCCTTGCGGGGAGGGGCCGGGGGTGGGGGTGTCGGAGAGGCCGTCGCTTGCGCCCCCCCCTCCCCAACCCTCCCCCGCAAGGGGGGAGGGAGTTCACCCGCGGCGAACACCGCGTCCACCAGATCATGCCGCGCGCCCTGCTCGCGAAGCTGAACCTTCAAACGGTCCGCGAAGAAAGAAAGAAGATCGTGAGCGTCTGAAGCAATTCCTCCATTGCGCCGCTCTTTTGTCGTCTTCGCGACCGAGAGCAGACTGGCACCGCTATGAATCTTCAACTTGTTCAGAGAATGAGTCAGCGTATCAGCCTGTACCTCGAATAATTTGACAAGACCGATTCGGAGCTGGGCCTCGAGCACTAGCCTGATCACCCCTAGCGCCGCGCGTCGCAACGCATAGGGATCCTTGCTGCCCGTCGGCTTCTCGTCGATGGCCCAGAAGCCGACCAGCGTGTCGATCTTGTCGGCGAGCGCCACGGCAATGCTGACGGGATCGCTCGGCACGCGATCGTTCGGGCCCTGCGGCTTGTAGTGCTCCTCGATCGCGGCCGCGACGGAGGCGTCCTCGCCCTGGGCCAGCGCGTAATATTTCCCCATCAGGCCCTGCACCTCGGGGAACTCGCCGACGACCTCGGTCAACAGGTCCGCTTTCGCCAGACGCGCAGCCTGCCTCGCCTTTGCCACATCAGCGCCGACCAGCGGCGCGATCTCGGCGGCCAGCCGTTCGATGCGCGCGATGCGCTCTCCTTGCGTGCCGAGCTTCTCGTGAAACACGATCTGATCGAACTTCGGCAGCCGGTCTTCCAACTTGGTCTTGAGGTCGGTCTCGTAGAAGAATTTCGCGTCCGACAGCCGCGCGCGAATGACGCGCTCGTTGCCGGCGACGATGGCCTTGCCGCCGTCGTTCGCCTCGATGTTGGCGACGAGGATGAAGCGGTTGGCGAGCTTGCCGGTCTTCGGATCGTTGACGACGAAGCACTTCTGGTTGTTTCGGATGGTGGCGCGGATCACCTCGCCGGGGATCGACAGGAAGGAGTCGTCGAACGATCCCATCAGCACCACGGGCCATTCGACGAGACCGGCCACCTCATCGAGCAGACCGGGGTCCTCGACAAGCTCGAGATTCTGCGCCTGCGCCAGCGTGCGCGCATCGGCCAGAATGATCTCGCGGCGGCGCTCGGGATCGAGCACGACCTTGGCGGCGTACAGTTTTGACTCGTAATCGTCGAAGCGGCGCACGCTGAATTCTGCCGGCGCCATAAAGCGATGGCCGCGCGTTACCTGGCCCGCCGTGATGCCGTCGATGGCGAAGCGGACGATATCCGGCTCCTCGGTCTCGGGGCCGAAGGTCGCAATGATCGAATGCAGCGGACGCACCCATGACAGCGCACCTGGCTTCGCCGACCGCTCGCCCCAGCGCATCGATTTCGGCCACGGAAAGGTGCGCACGATGACCGGCAGGATTTCCGCCAGCACGTCGATCGCAGGCCGGCCCGGCTTCTCGATCAGCGCGACGTAGAAGTCGCCCTTCTTCGGATCCTTCTGGATTTTGGCTTCGTCCAACGATTTCAGGCCGGCGGCTTTCAAAAACCCTTGCACGGCGGCATCGGGCGCACCGACCTTCGGGCCTTTGCGTTCGTCTTTCAGATCGGGCTGGCGCGCGGGAACGCCATGCACCGTCAGCGCAAGGCGGCGCGGCGTGGCAAACGCTTTCGCGCCCTCATAGACGAGGCCTTCGGCAACCAGCCTGTCAGTGACCAGTCTGCGCAGGTCATCGGCCGCCTTCGCCTGCATGCGCGCGGGAATTTCCTCGGAGAACAGTTCAAACAGAAGATCGGGCATTACACTTCATCCAGCGGCGACCAACGCTTTGCGTGAAGCGCTTCCGCGGTTGTCGTCTCCCCTCCCCCTTGCGGGGAGGGTCGAGGGTGGGGGTTATCGCACGTTGAATTTCACCGAGAACGCCGTCGATGTTTCTCAGCACGTCGTGATTCCAGAAGCGCAACACGCGATAGCCCTTCGCGGCAATCCAGGCTGTGCGCAATTCGTCCTTCGCGCGCTGAAGATCGTGCTGCCCTCCATCAAGTTCGATGACGAGTTTCGCGCGGCGGCTGACAAAATCAACGATGAACGGACCGACAAGGGCCTGACGGCGGAAATGCGAACCGTTCAGCGTGACGTCATGCCGAAGCCGCTGCCACAGCTTGCGCTCGGCATCGGTCGGTTGCGCGCGCATCCGACGCGCGAACTCTCGCTGGCGGTCATCCATCATTCCGGATTGAAGCATGCCGATCCGGACCTGTGGACCCCCACCCCCGACCCCTCCCCGCAAGGGGGAGGGGGGCACAGGCATCGCTCCGCTCATCCCGCTCCGCCCGCTTCGGTATGCACCCAGGCTTCGCCGCAGGCTTTCGCCAGTTCGCGCACGCGTAGGATGTAGCTCTGTCGCTCGGTGACCGAGATCACCCCGCGGGCGTCGAGCAGGTTGAAGACGTGGCTTGCCTTGATGCACTGGTCGTAGGCCGGCAGCGCCATCAGGTGGCGCGCCTTCTTGCCGGGCTCTTTCAAGTTTTCCTGCCAGCCGGCATCGAGATAGCTCTTGCAGGCGTTCTCGGCCATCCTGAACTGTTCGAACAGCATCGCGGTATCGGCGTGCTCAAAATTGTGCCGCGAATATTCCTGCTCGGCCTGCAGGAAAATATCGCCGTAAGTCACCTTGTCGGCGCCGTCGCGGCCGTTGAAATTGAGATCGTAGACACGGTCGACGCCCTGCACGTACATCGCGAGACGCTCGAGCCCATAGGTGAGTTCGCCCGCGACCGGCGCGCATTCGACGCCCGCCACCTGCTGGAAGTAAGTGAACTGGCTGACTTCCATGCCGTCGCACCAGCACTCCCAGCCGAGTCCCCACGCGCCCAGCGTCGGGCTTTCCCAGTCGTCCTCGACGAAGCGGATGTCGTGCAGCGCGCTGTCGACCCCGATGGCGGCGAGCGATTTCAGATAGAGCTCCTGAATGTCCGGCGGCGACGGCTTCAGGATTACCTGGAACTGGTAGTAGTGCTGCAACCGATTGGGGTTTTCGCCGTAGCGGCCGTCCTTCGGCCGCCGCGACGGCTGCACATAGGCCGCGTTCCAGCGTTTCGGCCCGAGCGCCCGCAACGTCGTGGCCGGATGGAACGTGCCGGCGCCCACCTCCATGTCGTAGGGCTGCAGGATGACGCAGCCGTAGTCCGCCCAGTAGCGCTGCAGGGTCAGGATCAGGCCCTGGAACGAGCGTTCCGGGCGCATGTGCGGGGGCAAGGAGTCCATCGGGTCTTTTCGGGGATTCGCGGGGTTTCTTGAACGCGCGGGACCGTATCGGCGCCGCCCCCCCAAATCAAGGCGAGGTGGGGCGCAGCGTTACCGGAATCCGGTGCAATCGAGGGATTTTGGACCCCGGCTGCTAACCGCAACCGACGATGCCAGGGCGGCGCTTGCCGGCCGTTAGGAAACTCCCGCTATCGTTCGAAACGCGCCGGCGAAGAAGCCTCGCGCAAAACCTTCAGGCTTGCTGCCGGTTTCCGGGCGATGCTCCATCCTTAAACCGGCGCAAGTGCTTTATGTTAGCCTGGCCGGTAGGCGCCGGTCCGCGGATCAAGCCGCAATGTCGGAATCTCGTTGGCGCGCGCCGCCTCAGCGACCCGGGCCATCCGCGCCTCCTCGATTTCGTGGTTGATACGCTTGGCAGTACGATAGACCCAGCGGATCGCGGCCAGTCCACCGAGGGTGCCTGCAAGTGCAATCAGCGGCGGCATCAGTCCATCCTCGTTCTCATCAGGCCCCATCTGATTATTCTCCCGCAACCGATCCGTTCCCGCAATCGCAAATGCAGGACCAAATGGCGCGGGGATTCAAGCCTAGAGCCCGAATTTCGCCCAGATTGCCCTCGCCTCCAGCGTGGAAACCAGATCGTCGGACCATCCCGGGATACCGTTCAGCGCGGTTCCAGCACCCGACTTGCGGCCCAGCAGGCTGGAGAGAAGGCCCGTTGCCGGGGCGATCACGGGTGTCCGCACCTTGTCGCCGAACCGGGTCCGGAGCGTGGACCGGAGGTCGCCGACCGCATCCGCAAGCCCGAGCGCGACCGACCGCTCCCCAGCCCAATATTCGCCGGTAAACAGATAGCCGTCCTCGCCCTTGAGCCGGGCGCCGCGGCTTTGCTTGACCAGCGCAATGAAGGTTGCATGGATCTCTTGCTGCAGCGCCTTTAGCCGCGCCACGTCGTCGGGGTTTTCCGGCAGGAACGGGTCGAGGGTCGCCTTGTGTTCCCCGGCCGTATAGAGCCGTCGCTCGACGCCGATTTTCCGGATCAGATCGACAAAGCCGAAGCTGCCGCCGATCACCCCTATCGATCCGAGAATCGAGGAGGGATCACAAAAAATCTCGTCACCGGCGCAGGCGATCATGTAACCGCCGGACGCCGCGACGTCCTCGACGAACACCAGCACCGGCAGGTTTTTCTCCTGCGCGAGTTGCCGGATGCGCAGGTAAATCTGCCGCGACTGCACCGGCGATCCGCCCGGCGAGTTGATCACCAGCGCCACCGCCTTCGCATTCTTGGTCGCGAAGGCGCGTTCCAGCATCCTGGCCACGCCGGCGAGCGTCATCCCGGGACGCAACGGCGTCACCGCACCGATCACGCCCGACAATCGCACCACCGGCACCACCGCCATACCGCGACGCCACCGTGCGGGGATCAAATTCATCAGCGTTGATTTCAGCATGTTTCAGCGCCTCCGGCGGTTGCCACCGCCGCGCGAGCCAAATCCTTCCAAGCGTAACGATTTCTTAGCATGCGGCCATCATTTCTCCAGGGTGGACTTCACGCGAACGTCAACAGCCAAACACCGTCGAGCGTGGTTCTGTCGCGTTAGCATCATGATTCCATGAAACCACATCAGACGATGGACTGGTTCTTGCATAGCCCTGTAGGCCGAGACGTAAGGCCATGACATTGGACTGCAAGGAGATCGACATGAAGATGTATCTGCTGATCACGATCATGGGCGCTCTTTGGACTGCGATCCATCTCACGACGACTCAAAAGGGATCGATCCGGCCGTTCTCTCGTTTCAAGTCGCCGTCTCGCTAACCGCCCTTTGGCGGCATCTGCGGCCAGTGTCCCGAATCCGAAGTTCGCACCATCATCTGTCAGCGCGCGCCGTCGCGAACTAGACGTCGGCCAACGGAAGGCCTTCGTCCCCCGCAAGAATGTTCGTTGCCTGTTTGCTGGGCAGACCAGACTCGTCATTGAGCATCAGTCCCGCAAGCACCTGAAGCGGCGCGCGCCCGCCCTTGATCGCACGGATCAGGATTCGCAGCGCCGGCGTCCCGATATCATGATGCACCGGCAGAAGGGCCACGCTGCCGAACCCCCGATCAAGCGCGGCGAGAACCTCCGCCAATCCATCGCTGCGCCAGATCAATGTCAACACGCCACCGGGCCTCAGCACGCGGCGCGCCGCATGAGTCCAGACAGCGAGCGTTTCCGGCGACGCCACATGCGCAGCACGACGCGCAGCGTCCGGCGACGCCCGATGACGCGCCGGGTCGTTGAACGGCGGATTCATCAGGACGGCATCGACGCTGTCGGGCGCAAGACCTTGCTCGGAGAACGCCGCGGGTTTCGCGCCGATATCGAGGGTGGCGACACGCGCCGCTATCCCGTTCGCGCTGGCGTTGCCGCGGGCAAGGTCAGCAAGTTCAGGATCGCGCTCAACCATCACAAGGTCGATGCCGGGACACCGGCGCGCAGCCGCCAATCCCGCGGCGCCCACACCCGCGCCGAAATCCGCCACGCGTAGACCGGGCCGCACCGGCGTCGCCGCCGCCAACAGGATCGCGTCATGGCCGGCGCGGTGACCGGACAGCGGCTGCCGCAATCGCAGCTTCCCGGCCAGGAACGCGTCATCGCTGAAGCCGGCGCTCACACCGTCACCGGCCGGAATCGTCCGAACGCAGCTCATGGGCCAGTCCCGCCTCCGTCAGCAGGCGACGGGCTGCGTGATTGTCGTCCTCATGAACCAGGATACGACGCGGCAGGACGCCGAGGGAGCCTTCGATCACGCTCATGTTCTGATCCAGCACGAGATGATGGATATTGGCGCCGTCGAGCAGCGCGCCGATCGCCGACACCAGCACAATATCGTTCGTCCGCACCAATTCCCGCACATCAGCCTCCCCGGAAGATCCGCACCTTCACCGTCCGGCCATGGATGTCAACCGCTGGCGGCTCTTGCCGCCTCACCCGCCTCTTTCTATTGTAGAACGGCCGGAAGCGGCGCGAATGGCGTAAATCTGGAGATTCTGCTTGGCCGTCATAGTCCCTTTCGAAAGCCATTCGCCGGCCTCGATCGACCAGCTCGTCGAACTGGTCACCCTCGATATGGAGCGTGTCAACGCCACCATTCTGTCCCGGACAGGTTCCGAAGTCATCATGATCCCGGAGGTGGCCAACCATCTGATCTCCTCCGGCGGCAAGCGGCTGCGGCCCATGCTCACGCTGGCGATGGCGCATCTCGCCGGTTACACCGGCGAAGGTCACATCAAGCTCGCCGCCTCCGTCGAATTCATGCACACGGCGACGCTGCTGCATGACGACGTGGTGGACGAAAGCGAACTCCGGCGCGGCAAGCTGTCGGCACGCATGCTGTGGGGCAACGAGGCGAGCGTCCTGGTCGGCGACTTCCTGCTCGGTCAGGCCTTCCGCATGATGGTCGAAGTCGGTTCGCTGCGCGCGCTCGACATTCTTTCGGCCGCCGCTGCGACCATCGCCGAGGGCGAGGTGATGCAGCTCGCGGCCGCAAAGAATACCGCGACCACCGAAGACGAATATCTCGCCGTGATCCGCGGCAAGACCGCCGAACTGTTTGCCGCCGCCTGCGAGGTCGGGCCGGTCATCGCCAGCCGCCCAAAAGCCGAGGAGGCCGCCGCGGCAAGCTACGGCATGAATCTCGGCATCGCCTTCCAACTCGTCGACGACGTGCTCGACTATGGCGGCAAGTCCGCCAAGCTCGGCAAGAACGTCGGGGACGATTTCCGCGAAGGCAAGATCACGCTGCCGGTGGTGCTGGCGTTCCGCCGCGGCAACGACGTGGAGCGCGCCTTCTGGATGCGCGCGCTGGAAAAGGGTGAGATCGGCGACGGCGATCTCGATCACGCCATCGGCCTGATGACCAAGCACCGGGCGCTGGAGGATACGCTCAACCGTGCCCAGCACTATGGCGCCATGGCCGTCGATGCGCTGGCGTTGTTTCCGCCATCACCCATGAAGACCGCGCTGGAACAGGTCGTGGCCTTCTGCCTCGCGCGTTCCCACTGATCATGGATTGATGCCGGCGACGGCTGACACGCCGCGACATTCGCGTGGACAGGACGTGCGGCCGTCCAAGTCTGTTCGCAGGGGCTGGCCTGACGGCGGACACCCGCGCGACGTTCGGCATTTCCGTCATCCGGCGCGCCGGATTTATCGACAGGATACGCTACGATTTGATTACGTTTGAATGGATCATCGGACTCTTGCTCTGCGCGGTCTTGCTGTCGGCGCTGGCGCGACGCGCGGGGATTCCCTATCCTACATTTCTCGCCATCGGCGGAATGCTGCTCGCCTTCGTGCCGGCGGGCCCGTCGTGGACGCTTGAGCCGGATCTGGCGCTGGCGCTGTTTGTCGCGCCGGTCCTGCTCGACGCCGCCTATGACACCTCGCTTCGCGACCTTCGCGACAACTGGTTGCCGGTGGCGACCCTTGTGGTGGTTGCCGTCGCGGTGACGACGGCCTCTGTCGCGCTGGTGACGCGTTGGCTGGTGCCAGACATGCCATGGTCCGCGGCCATCGCGCTCGGCGCGATCGTCGCGCCGCCCGACGCCGCGGCCGCCACCGCGATCCTTCGACAGGTCAACCTTCCATATCGGCTGCTGAAAATTCTGGAAGGCGAAAGCCTGCTCAACGACGCCAGCGCGCTCCTGATCTATCGCGTCGCAGTCGGCGCAACCGCGATTCCGCATTTCAGGTGGAGTGATTTCGCGCCGACCATCACGATCGCGCTGATTGGCAGTCTGGTCGCGGGCTTTCTGTTGGCAAAACTGATGATGATGCTGACGCGGCGCGTCACCGACGTGCCAAGCGCGATCATCCTGCAGTTCGCCAATACATTTCTGGTCTGGATCCTGGCCGAGCACGTTGGATTGTCCGGCATCCTGACCATCGTCGCCTACGCCATCACCATTGCGCGCACCGCACCCGCGCGAACGCCGGCGCGTATCCGCGTTCCCTCCTATGCGGTGTGGGAGACCGCCGTTTTCGTGCTCAACGTGCTGGCCTTCGTGCTGATCGGCCTGCAGCTCGGGCCGATCTGGCAACGGCTGGACGACTCGTTACGGCCGCATTACTGCCTCGTCGCCGGCGCCGTCCTGACCGCCGTCATCCTGGCGCGCATTGCTTGGGTGATGTCGTACAATACGGCCCAGCGGATCAAGATCGCACGCTACGGCTTCCGCCCGCGCCGTCCGGTCGCCGCGCCCACGCTTCAAGGCGGACTTGTCATTTCCTGGTGCGGCATGCGCGGCATCGTCACGCTCGCCGCGGCGTTCGCATTGCCGGACGGCTTTCCCTATCGCGACCTGATGCTGCTCACCGCCTTCGCCGTGGTGCTGGGATCGCTGGTGATCCAGGGCCTGACGCTGCGCCCGCTGATCGCACTGTTGCAGCCAACGGAAGATGACCCTGTGGCCGACGAGGTCGGACACGCCCGCGCGGTCGCCTATCGCGCCGCCCTCGACGAGATCGACGGC